>NZ_CP031194.1:603918-1207836 GCF_003344965.1 Streptomyces paludis
GCAGCTACTGTGCCGGCGGCAATTACGACAACGGTACGACCTCCCCTCACCCCTACCGGTGGATCTACACCCAGGCCGACAACGGTCAGTGGGGCTGGATGAGCGACAAGGACATCTCCAGCGAGACCAACCCGCTGCCCGACCTGGGCTATTGCAGGATGTAACCCTGCTGCAACCATGCTCTCCGGAGCATCTGAGGCTGGACGCAGGCGCCTCTCCGGAGGAGTCCCACATCGTGCCCGCCGGTCCCGTGAACCGGAGAGCAGGGCGGGTCAGCGGCCGGCCGGGAAGAGGTCTTCCAGGTAGAGGCCGACGCGGCCGGTGCGGGTGGCTCGGCCGGTGAGTTCTTGGACGCGGTCGGCGCTGACCACGGCGGACGGTCCGTTGAGCATCCACTCCTGCGCCTGCTCCTGGGTCATGCCCGTGGGCGGCTCACCGGCGTAGGGCAGGACGTTGATGGGGGTGCCGGCCTCGTGGCGCCAGCTGTCGGCGAGTGAGCCGACGTCGAGGGCGTCGTAGCCGAGGGTGTCCATGAACCGGACGGCCTCGGCCTTGGCCTCTGTGTTGTCGCCGGTGAGGGGCAGGGTGCTGCGTTCGGGGTGGCCGGAGGGGCGGGCCGAGCTGTACAGGCGGAGGAAGTCCATGTTGCCGAACGTCTTGACGATGTGTGATCCGGAGAGGTGGCGCTGGAGCAGCTCGCTGCTGGTGGTGCGCCGTTCCTCCAGGTCGTCGATCCGGCCGTCGCGTTCGGGGAAGTAGTGCATCGTGTCGATGACCGTTCTGCCGGTGAGGGCATCGGCGGGGAGCTTGTCGTAGGCGTGGAACGGGAGGGAGACCACGACGAGGGCGGCGGCCTGTGCGGCCTGGGCCGGGGTGGCGGCGCGGGCGGGGGCGCCGAGTTCGGCGACGGCGTCGGCCAGGGTCTCGGGTCCGCGCGAGTTGCTCAGGACGACGTCGAGGCCGGCGTCGACGGCGAGGCGGGCGAGGGTGCGGCCGATGTTGCCGCTTCCGATGAAGGCGATGGTCTGGGGCATGACGGACGTCTCGTTTCTGAATGCTGGGGGGAGAGAGAGCGTGGCTTGTGCAGGGGGCCGGGTCGGCGTGTGCGGTCATGGGCGCGAGGTCGGGTGAGCGGCCGTGGCCGCTGGTGTGGCGGCGGGGCGGGTCACATGTCGCGGTACCGCTTGGCCGCGGCGAGCAGGGGGCGCAGGGTGTCCGCGGTGACGGGTTGTCCCGGGCCGGGGGCGGCGCCCTGGGCGGTGGCGGTCAGGCTGTGGCCGGTGCCGAAGTACGGCTCGCTGTAGGCGGTGGTGTCGCGCTGGAAGCGCCAGCCCTCGGCGAGGGGGCCGGCGTCCAGGGCGTCGTAGCCGAGGGAGTCGAGGAACGCCTCTACGGTCTTCTTGGCGTCCGGATCGTCGCCGGCGATGGCCAGGGCTGAGCGTTCTGGGTGGCCGGTGGGCCGGGAGAGATTGCCGAGGTGGACGTGGAAGATGTTGTTCATCGCCTTGACCACGCGCGACTCGGGCAGGTGGGCCTGGAGCAGTTCGCTGGTCGTGGTGGTCTCGGCGTCGAGCTCGGCGATACGGCCGTCGCGCTGGGGGTAGTAGTTGTTGGTGTCGATGACGACCTTGCCGCGCAGCGGTTCCACGGGGACCGTGCGGTAGGCGTGCAAGGGGATGGTCACAACCACGATGTCGCCCGCGGCGGCGGCCTCGGCGGGGGTGGCGGCGCGGGCCCGGGGGCCGAGCTCCGCCACCAGGGCGGTCAGGCTCCCGGGTCCCCGCCGGTTGCTCAGGACGACGTTGTGACCGGCGGCAACGGTCAGGCGTGCGACGGTGCCGCCGATCAGTCCGCTGCCGATCAGTGCGATGGTGCTCATTCAAGGTCCTTTCGAGACGGGGTGGGACAGGGGGCGTGCGGGAGCCGTAGCCGTTACCGGGAGGCGGAGGCGGGCTCGGGTGCCTCGGCGACCGCCGGGACGTGTACGGGCGTGGCGCGCGGGTGGCGGCGGGTGAGGTGCCGGTCCAGCATGGTGCTCGCGACGGCTGCCAGGGCGAATGCCGCGCCGACCCAGCCGATGCCGGCCAGGCCGGGGCCCGCGTCGATGACCAGGCCGGAGATCCAGGGAGCGACGGCGATACCGCGTTGAAAGCGGCGATGTCCACCGCTCCGCCCAGCGTGCCCCGCGCGGTCCCGGCCGCGACGAACACCACCTGAAAGCAGGCCGGCGCCACGCGGCGGGGCAGCTTCAGGGTGGCCGGCGCCAGCAGCGGAGCGCCGACGACCATGCCGATCGCGAAGGCCGAGACCAGCAGCCCCGCCTCGTACAGCGAGACATCCAGATCCCCGGCAAGGGAGGGGCAGCAGCCCGGAGAGCATGAACTCCGAGGTGCCCTGGGCGAGCGTGCCGAACCCGAGAGCGTAGATGATCAAAGGCATGATGGAGGTGCTCCAGAGGACATCGCCGGGCGAGCGGGGGTGCCGCGCGGGCAGACGGTCGGGCCGAGCGGGACCGCCGTCATCCAGGTTCACGCCAACCGCACAGCCGATCAGCCGCCAAACCTGTCCCAGCCGAACCTGGGTCCAGCTGGGCCACCCTGAGCGGAGCGGCCACTGCCCTCCCGGCGAATACTGGAGAGATGGAGCAGAACGCTGAGCTGGCCGACTTCCTCCGCACCCGCCGGGCCCGCCTGACCCCGGCCGAGGCGGGACTGCCCCCGGGCATCGGTGCCCGCCGGGTCCCGGGGCTGCGCCGCGAGGAGGTCGCCCAGCTCGCCGGGGTGAGCACGGACTACTACACCCGCCTCGAACAGGGCCGCCACCCCAACGTCTCCGAGGCCGTCCTGGACTCCGTCGCCCGCGCCCTGCGCCTGGACGACGACGAACGGGCCCACCTCTTCGACCTCGCCCGCACCCGCACCGCACGTCCACGCGGCCGTCCCCAGCCGGTGCAGCGGGTGCGCCCCGAGGTCCACCGGATGCTGGACGTCCTCAACAGCGTCTCCCCGGCCTTCGTCACCAACCACCGCGGCGACGTGCTCGCCGCCAACCAGCTGGCCAAGGCCCTGATCACCGACTGGCAGGCAAAGCCCTACCGGGAGCGCGGCTTCGCCCGCTTCGTACTGTTCGATCCGGCCGCCCGCGAGCTGTACCGCAACTGGAACGAGGTCGCGGAGATCGTCGTGGCCAACCTGCGCCTCGAAGCCGGACGCCACCCCGACGACGCCCTGCTCAACGAGCTGATCGGCGAGGCCGTCGTCAAGGTGCCCGAGTTCAGCACCTGGTGGGACAGCCACCGGGTGGCCCAGTGCGCCCACGGCACCCAGCACTTCCACCACCCCGTGGTCGGCGAACTCACCCTGAACCACGAGACCCTGGCCCTGCCGGCCGACCCGGACCAGACCATCTGCGTCTACATCGCGGAACCCGGCACCGCCTCCGCACAGGCCCTCGCCCTCCTCGCCAGCTGGAGCGCCCCCGACGCCGTCCGCGGCGACGGCGCGTCCCAGGCCGACCGGCCCGGCACCGCGATACACCCTGAGTGACCGACAAGCAGCAGCCCGCGCACGCGCGGGCTCGTCACTCCCGCTCACTTCCCGTCGCCCGTACCCGTGAAAGGAAGCCATGCCCCACACCACCGCCCCCGCCGACACGTACCGCGGCCCCGGCGACCATCTGCGTCTTCTCTGGCCCCAGTGGCAGGGCGCCGGTGCCGCCGCCGTCAAGGAGCTGGCACCCGAGTTCCCGCTCGGCATCGCCCGCCGCGGTTACGCGCTCGGCACCAAGGTGCTCGAAGCGATCCTGCCGCCGCACGAGGGCCCCACCGCGACCGTCCCCGTCACCATGAGCGACGACGGCCTGGAGGAGCGAGACGGCGTCGAGGCCAAAGCGGTGGTGCTGAAGCAGCTGGCGAGCGCCCTGGATGTGATCCGCGCTCACGATCCGGCACGGATCACCACCCTCGGCGGCGAGTGCGCGGTCAGCGTGGCCCCCTTCGCCGAACTCGCCCGCCGTTACGGCGACGACCTGGCCGTCATCTGGATCGACTCCCACCCCGACGTCGCGACCCCCAGCAGCGCCTACCGTGGGTACCACGCGATGGCCGTCACCGCCCTCACCGGCCACGGCGACAACGACATACGCAAACTGCTGCCCGCCACCGTGGCCGCGGACCGCCTCGCCCTCGTCGGACTGCACGAGTGGACCGACGACGACTTCCCCAACATCGCCGCCTGGGGCATCCACCCCTTCAGCCCCGACCAACTGCGGGCCACCACCGGGCCCCTCCTCGACTGGCTGAGGGCCACCGGCTGCACCCGCGTCGCCGTCCACTTCGACGTCGACACCATCGACAGCAGCGAGATCGGCCTCGGACTCGGGTTCGTTCCCGGCGGACTCACCAGCAGCGAAGTACGACGCATCGTCACCGACATCGACAAAGCCGCGGACATCGTCGGCCTCACGATCGCCGAGTTCATCCCCCGGCAGGTCATGCGCCTCCAGCAGATCCTCAGCGGCTTCCCCCTGCTCCAGAACAGCTCACCTGCCCACTGACGACGCAGGCCCCCCCGGCCGGGCGGCGCCCCCGTACGCACAGGGGTGCCACCCGTACGACACCGGACGTACGCCCCGGGGCTCACGGAGCCCCGGGGGACAACACCGCGAAGCCGGGACAGGACGGCGGGGCCGTGAGTCAGACCAGCTGCGCCGTGCAGCCGATCTGCTCGGCGAGGCTCAGTTCCTGGCACATGAACCACAGGTCGGTGATCCTGCCCTCGTCGTTGAAGTGCAGCACACCGATCTCCTCCCACTCCACGCGCTTGCCCGTGGCCGGAGCGCCGGCGAACGTGCTGGAGTGCAGGGCGGTCATGCGGTAGTGGAGCATGACGGTGTTGCCGGAGGCCACGATGTCGCGGGCTTCCGCCTTCTGGTCGGTCAACGCTCCGGACAGCACCTTCCAGCCCGCTTCGAGCCACTCCACGAAGTTGCCGCTCTGCGGGATCGTGTCCCCGGTGAGCGCGTACAGGTCCGCGAAGCCGGCCCGGCGGATCGGGGCATCCACGGTCACCAGCGAGCGGATGAGGTCGAAGTCGCCCCTCGGCATCGCGTCCTGAAGCAGCAGCAGCGTGTTGTCGAGGTTGCGCTGGACAACGGCGTCGGTCATGTCGGTTCCTCTCACGACGGGGAGACGCCCGGGCGACGCGATCGATCCGCGTCGACGTTCTCCCGCGTGCCGAGCAGCGGGCCGTACGGGCTTGGGACGGCCGCCGCGTGAGCTACCGCGCGGCGCTCGCTCCCGTCGCCGCGGAAGCTCTCGGCAGCGCTTCCCTCCCCGTCGCTTCAGGGCCGCCGTGGCCCGCACCCTCGGGGCCGATCCCTACGGCAGCGGTTCCATTTTTGTGGCCGGTGGGAGAGCCTCTCCCACCGGGTGTACACGTCAGGCATCTTCCGAACTGGACAGGGCTTCGCTGATCATGCGTGTGGCGAAGTCACGGTCGTCGGTGAGGCGGTTGATGTGCTCGGCGAGCAGGAAGGTGGTGGCTTCCAGGGAGGTCATCTCGTCCTTGGTCCAGTACCCGTACTGTTTGCGCCACAGGCTGGGGCTCAGGTCACTGGCCGCAGCGACGAGCAGGCCGGCCATCGTGGGGATGACCTCGGGACGGACGCTCTTGGGCATCATGCGCATCGTGGCCACGAGGTTGGGCACCACGCATGCGATGACGTCCTTGTCGTGATCCTCGTAGGCCATGCGCAGCCACTTCATGAACATGAAGATGAGCGTGCACGTACCGTCCAGCACGTCATCGACTTGCCTGGGCCCCAAGGACGCGGCGAACTGGTCGATCAGCGCCTGCTCTTCAGGGTCGGTCCCGGTCCTGGAGTCATAGATGGCCTTGAGCCGGGAGTCGATCATCATGAGTGCCGCGCCCACATCGCCGGCGGGCGCGTACTGGGGGTCACAGGGCGATTCCACGGAACTCCTCCTCGTCCGACCACGGTAGGTAGCGTGGCGCATCCATACAGTAGGCCGCCGATGAGGCCGGGGTGGCCCCAATTCACGGCACGGAGGCCGATCGACCGCAGCGCTCGCGACTGCCGCTCCGCCGTCGCGCCGCCCCGGTTGGACCCGGCGCAGCGCGGCGGCCTTGTGTGCGGCGCGCCGAGGACTCGTCGCACAGAGCGCTGTGGCCCGAGCATCAATAAGGAAATAGTCTCCGTTTTGTGCGGCGGGCATACGGAAGCAGAAGCAGCCTCCGCATGGGTCAACGGGAGGTGCGAGGGCATGGGTGTCTCAGGCGTGGACGGGCGTCGGCCGCGGACGGACAAGCAGCGCAACCGCTTGCACATCCTCGAAGTCGCGGAGCAGTTCTTCGCCGAGCACGGCATCACCGGCTCCAGTGCCACCATGGCTGACACCTCATCGCCCCAGGCACTCACGACGCTGATGAAATCCGGGTGGCAGATGCCCGCGAACACACGGTGAGACTTCCGTCGAGGTACGCGCTGTGAACGATCACCCAGGTCGGGCAGGGTTCCGCGTCACGTAATCGCCCGTGGGGACAGCGGACTGTCCCTCGCTGTGCGGGCGGGTACGCCCGAGGCTCCTGGTCAGGTTACGGAGCGAGGCGCGTAGAGGGCGGCTGTCGCGGTGGCCTTGCGGGCCAGGGCCTGGCGGAGGTCGTCGGGGGCGAGGACCTCCGCGTCCGGGCCGAAGGCGAGTAGCATCTCGGCGGCCACGAGGGCGCGGAAGCGCAGCTCGATTCTCGTCCAGCCCGGCTCGTGCCCGGCCTCCGGCGTGCCGGTCCGATGGGGTGGGGCGAGGTCGGGTTCATGGATGCGCAGGAACTTGGCGAGGATCTCGTCGCGGACCTTGACGGTGACGGCGAGCGGGGCGGGGATGTCGTCGATGCGGCGGCGCAGGGTGTCCCACACCTCGGCCAGTTCCACCCGGTCGCGGCGGCGGGCCGGCTGGTCGAGGACCGTGGCGGACAGGGCGCGGTCGGTGCGGAAGAGATGGGGTTCGCCGTCGTGGTCGGCGACGAGGTACCAGACGCCGGCCTTGCTGACGAGACCGTAGGGATCGAGGGCGTAGGTCCGCAGGCGGTTGTCGCGGCCGTGGCGGTAACGCAACCGCAAGCGGCGGTCGGTGAACACGGCCTGCTGGAACGCGGCCAGGTCGGTGGCGGGCTGGTCGGGGCCGGGGGTGCCGCGCCAGCGGACGGGGTCGATGAGGATACGGCGGCTGACCAGGTCGGCGTCAAGGCGGTGGGGCGCGGGCAGGGCGGCCATGACCTTGCGCAAGGCGGAGCCGAGCGCCGGCCCCAGGCCGAGGTCGGCGTGGGCGGGGCCGGAGAGCAGCACGAACAGGGCGCGGCTCTCGTCGGCGGTCAGTCCGGTGACGTCGGTGCGGAAGCCCGGGAGCAGGGCGATCCCGCCCTGCGGGCCGCGGACAGTGTAGACGGGGACACCTGCGGCGGACAGGGCTTCCACGTCCCGCATGATCGTGCGGACCGAGACCTCCAGGCGGTCGGCCAGCTCGGAGGCGGGCAGCTGCTGGTGGGTCTGCAGCAGCAGCATGATCGAGAGCAGTCGGTCGGATTTCATGGCTCCAAAAATCCCTCACGTATATGACCAAAGGTGTCATATATGGCGGGGAGGATGCAGTCATCGGGCCGCCGCCGGGGCGGACCGGACGCTCCTGACAGGCAGGCCGGCGGTCTGCCGGATGTACTGGAGCGAACGAGAAGGAAAGGTGCATCCCATGACTTCCACCACCGCATCCGCGCAGGAGATCGCCCGGGCGTACACCGAGGCGTGGATGAACGGCGACGTCGACAAGGCGCTGGCCTATGTCGCGAACGACGCGGTCTGCAAGGCGCCGAACGGCACGTTCGAGGGCAAGGACGGCTTCCAGCGGTTCATCGGGCCCTTCGCCGGCTCGCTGAACGGCGCCACCCTCATCGACGTCCTGGGCGACGCCACCCACGCCGCCGTCGTCTACACCCTGGACGCCCCGTTCAAGAGCGACTTCCCCGGCATGGACTACGTCACCGTCAAGGACGGCCGGGTCACCGAGGTCCTCAGCCACTTCGACCTGTCCCCGCTCATCCAGGCCGGCGGCAACCCCCAGCACTGACCCCCACGTGCCCGGGCCGGTACGCCACAACCCGCCGGCCCCGGGCGCGGTACCCCGTAGCCCACTACGGCACATGATCGAAGGCAGCATGAGCACCGCCGCGCTCACCACCCAAGGCGACACGATCGTCTTCCCCGAGCCGCTGATCCGGGCCAGGATCGTCCGGCGTCCGAACCGGTTCATCATCGACGCCGACGTCGACGGGACCGGAAACGAGACCGCCTGCCACTGCCCGACCACCGGCCGCATCGGCAACCTGGTCCTGGACGGACTCGACTGCCTGCTCTCACGCAGCCGCAATCCCGCCCGCAAGACCCCGTACACCGTGGAAGCCGTCAGCGTCGACGCGCCCGGCACCGGCCGTCCGGCCTGGATCGGGATCAACCAGAGCGCCGTCAACCGGTATGTCGAACAGGCCCTGGTCCACCATCTGCTGCCGAAGATCGTCACCGCGCACACCGTGCTGCGCGAACAGCCCCTCGGCAGCTCCCGCCTCGACTTCCTCGTCGACGACGACACCTATGTCGAGGTGAAGACCCCGCTGGACAACCTCCAGGTCGCCCTGGGCGATCACGTCCGCACCCGCCCCAGCCCGCCGCTGGCCTCCACCGACCGGCTGGTCAAGCACATCGGGGAACTAGGCCGCGGCCTGAAAGCCCATCAGCGCGCCGTCCTGCTCGTCTGCTTCCTCTACGACAACCCCGGCTTCCAGGTCCGCCCCAGCAGCCACCACGACGAGGTCCGGGCGTCCGTCGCCCAAGCCGTGCAGGACGGTGTCGAGATCTGGCAGGTCAACTTCCGCCTCGATACGACCGGCGTCCGCGTCGCGCGCCACCGCGACCTCACCGGCCGGTTCCGCTCCTGAGGGCGACCGCCGCCCGCCCCGGAAACCACGGCGCGACCTGAGCCCCAGTACCCCTCCTCCGCCCAGCCGCGCGGATCTCCTCGAAGGAACACCTCTCATGCGCAGGATTCAGTACCACCGCTACGGCGCCCCGGACACGATGCGACTCCAGGACTTCGTCCTGCCCTCGCCGCGGGAAGGAGAGGTCGCGGTCTCCGTCGTCGCGGCCGCGGTCAACCCGATCGACTGGAAGGTCCGCCAGGGCGAGCTGAAGATGATGACCGGCCGGTCCTTCCCCCGCGCGATGGGCTCGGACTTCGCCGGGACGGTCACCGCGGTCGGCCCCGGTGTCACCGGCCTGAAGCCCGGCGACGAGGTGTACGGGATCACTCCTCTCAAGCCCAGCGGGGCCTTCGCCGAGGCCGTCATCGCCCCCGCGTCCCATCTGGCGCTCAAGCCCGCCGGCCTCTCCTTCGAACAAGCCGCCGCGCTCGCCACCCCGGCGGTCATGGCCTTCGCCGGGCTCGTCGACCGCGCCCGCCTCCAAGCCGGGCAACGGGTCTTCGTCAACGGGGCGACCGGCGGCGTCGGCGAAGCCGTCGTCCAGCTCGCCCGCTCCCTCGGCGCCACCGTCAGCGGCACCAGCGGCCCCACCTCACAACACCGGGCCATCGGCCTCGACCGCGTCTACGACTACACCGCCGTCGACCCTGCCGGCCAGAGCGAGCTACAGGGTGCGTTCGACGTCGTCTACGACACCAACGGCTTCCTACCGGTCAAGACCGCGACGCGGCTGCTGAACAAGAGCGGCGTCTACCTCGACATCAACGCCACCCCCGCCAAATTCGCGCACGCCGCCGTCA
Organism: Streptomyces paludis; assembly: GCF_003344965.1. Lineage (NCBI taxonomy): Bacteria > Bacillati > Actinomycetota > Actinomycetes > Kitasatosporales > Streptomycetaceae > Streptomyces > Streptomyces paludis. The sequence continues at coordinate 613,763 of NZ_CP031194.1, forward strand.
TCCGCCGCCACAAGATCTTCTTCTGCAAGCCCGACACCAAGACCCTCACCGCCGCCGCCGACCGGGCCGCCGCCGGGGGCATCCGTATGTCCATCGGCGAAACCGTCCGCCTTGAGGACGCCATCGGCCTGATCGCCGGTCTGGAGAAGGGCCGCAAGATCAACGGCAAGGGCCTGATCCTCGCCGGCCCCAACAACTGACACCGCCACACTGTCCCTGGCCGCCGCCTCCTCCGGCTTCCTGTGCATCGAGCTCGCCGCCGAGGCGGAGCGCCACACCCCGCACGCTTGCGATGCGGAGGATGTCTCCGTATTGCCGGAAAGGAAAGCGGATGCATTCTCCGTTTTTCTTTCGCCGTGCCCTGAGGAGCGACCATGACAAGCCGACAGATGCTCCTGGGCATGCAGTTCACCAGCGGTTACGGGGCCGAGCCCGGCGCGTGGCGCCTGCCCGGGGTGAACCTGTCCGGCTACACGGACATGGACCAGTTCGTGCGCTACGCGCAGGCCGCCGAGCGCGATCCAACTGCTGTTCATCGCTGACACCCCGGTCCTTGACGTGGATCTCGATGACCAGGCCCCGCACTTCCCCATGGACCCTCTCCTCGTCTCACCGCCATCGCACGGGAGACGGAGCGGATCGGCCTGGTCCGGCACGCACACGCCACTGGCCGCCTGACCGACGCGGTCATCCACAGCGCCGCGCGCTGCGCGGCACGGCGGATGTCCTCCGCGGGAGGAACCGGGCACCTCCGTCCGGCTACGGACGCCGCCCCGTCAGGTTTCGAACGAAGTGACCTCGACCGTCACAAACGAGACCACGGCGGTAAAGAGCGGTCCCCGAACCGAGGGTGATCACGGGTGAGGGGTTCGCGCCGGCGCCGGGGGCTGGCCGGTGCCGGCGCGGACCGGTGGGATCAGGTCGCCGGCTCGACGCGGAGGTCCACGGAGAGTGTCCCGGAGAAGCTGATGGTGAGGATGCGATGTGTGCGATTGCCCAGGTACGACCGGTCCATCGGCGCGTACTTCGCTTCGCGGTCCACTCCCCAGTCGATGACGAACCGGAGGTTTCCGCGGGTGACGGTGAGGCCGCGGGTGACGGTGATGGTCTCCTGTCCGTAGGGCGCCGCGGTGCCGTTCGCGAAGGCCACGCGGTCCGCGGTGCCGATGATGAGGGGGATGCGTTCGCGGGAGGCTCCCGGTGTGGTGAGCACCCGCCTGATGCCGTCGGAGCGGTGCGTCACGTCCGTGGTCACGGCGCCGTCCGTGGTGACGTATCTCGTGGTGAACACGCCCGTGTATCCGGTCAGCGAGTCCGCAGGGATGACGGCGCCGGACGCTGTCGACCCGGCGTGGTGCGTCGCGTTCACCGGGCCTCGGGAGGAGGCGGTGCCGACGGTGTCGGCGACGGTCGTCCAGTCGTCCGGACCCGTGCTGTTGACGGTGAGGGCGAGCATGCCCGCGACGGGGTGCCAGAACGCGTTCGTCCCCGTCCGCTGGAGCGAGTTCTGCCGTACGCCGTAGAGGGCGGCGGTGTAGTACCCGGGGCGGCGGACGAACACGTACTGCTGGTCGAGGGTGCCCTTGCGGAGTTCGGTGAACGTGGACTCGCGCAGATAGCGCAGGGCGGCGACCTGTGCGTCGCGCTGGGCTCCGGGGATCCCGGTCGGGGCCTGCGGGACATGCATGTGCAGCCGCGGCGACGAGTCCTGCTTCTGCCGGGGGGAGACCGGCGCCGTGGAGGCGCTCCAGGCGTTGCGCGCCTGGGTCTTCTCCTCCGCGCTGGCGAAGAACGCGCCCAGCGCGGGCACATGGGGCACCAGGGTCCGGGCGAGCGCGCTGCGGTCCAGGTCGTCCACCGGGGTGGTGACGAACGTGGCGACGATGTTGCGCGCGCTCGTCCCGGAGAGGATGAAGCCCTCGTTGCGTCCGGGTTCCATGACGACGATGTATCCGAACCAGGCGGCGAACCGCTCGGCCAGCTGGATGATCGCCGGGTCCGGCAGCCGCTTGTACAGCGCGCCGAGATCGGGAAGCATCACGTCGAAGTTGTACCCGGCGTCCGGTGCGACGGGCTCGTGGAAGAACCCGGCGGGTGCCTGTCCGTCCTTGAGGATGATCTGAAGCCGGTTCGGTACGGAGGCGCTGACGGCCGGTTCGCCGAGGATGTGCGCCGCTTCGACGACACCGGAGAGCCCCGCGACGACCTGGTTGGCGTACTGGACCGGGCGGTTCCAGTGCGGACGGGAGGTGTCGACGAGCCACGCCGAGCTGGCGCGGATGGCGTCGCGGATCTGGAGCCGGCGGTCGTACAGCTCACCGGCGGCGCGGAGGTCCCGGAGGACGGCGGAGAGGGCGACGGTGCCGAACCCGGTCGGGGAGAGGTGGTGCTCGGTCGGCGAGTACTCCGGGTACGACCCGTCGGAGTGCTGCAAGGAGAGGTAGAAACCGAGGGCGGCGTCCAGGCGCGCGAGGAGCGCGGGGTCGCGGTAGTACGGGTTCCACGGCCGGTCGTTGGCGTAGAACCACGAGAGGGTGGCGACATGCTCCATGATCCGGGAGTTGTAGGGCTGGTTGGGCGTGCGCTGCCAGCCGTCCTCCATCCACCCGTAGTTCGGCGCGACGTCCCGGATGCTGTTGGCGAGCGGAGCGACGATCATCAGGTACGCGGCGAGTACCTGCTCGTTGGGCGCGAACTGCGTGCGTACCGGCCGCCCGGCCGGGAGCGGGGCGACGAGCGGCAGCACGGTGCCGTCCGAGGTCGCCAGCGCGGGCGCCGCTCCCGCGCTCCCCATGCCTATGACCGCCGCGGCGGTGCCGACGCCGACCAGGAAGTTCCGTCGGCTGAGCGGCGGAAGCATCGGTGGGCGTGTCTGATCCTCATGCGTCATCTCGACTCCTTTGTCGTGCGACCGGGGCGATGAGGTCAGCGGCGGCGTCCGGTCCTCGTCGTCGCTGTGGTGGATCGGCTCATCCCGGGTCAGATCGTCCCGGGTCGGCTCATCCCTTGAGCCCGGTCTGGGCGAGGCCCTGGACGAACTGCTTCTGCGCGATGAGGAACACCACGAGGATCGGGACGACGGTCAGGGACGCGGCGCCGAGCTGTGTGTTCCACATCTGCTCGCCGTAGAAGTCCTGATAGCGCGTGATCGCGAGCCCGAGCGTGAAGTTCTCGGGGGTGCGCAGGAAGATGAGCGCTTCGAAGTACATGTTGAACGAGCGCAGGAACGCCATGATCCCGACCGCCGCGACCGCCGGCGTCGCCAGCGGGAGGGCGATCCGGAAGAACACCCCGGCGCGTGACACACCGTCCAGCCGTGCGGCCTCCTCGTACTCCTTCGGGAAGCTGAGGAAGTGCTGCCGGAAGATGAACACGGAGACGACCGCCGTGGGCCCGAAGATCGGCAGGATGATGAGCGGCCAGTGTGTGTTGGTGAGGCCCATCGCCCGGACCGCGGTGAAGATCGGGATGATCGTCACCTCGGTCGGCACCATCATCGTGGCGAGCATGAGCGTGAACGCCGCGTTGCGCAGGGGGAAGCGGATACGGGCGAACGCGTAGCCCGCCATCGCCGACAGCAGAATCGATGCCAGGGTGACGACCACCGCGATGTACATCGAGTTGCCGTACTGCCGCAGGAACGGCTGCGCGGTGAAGACCTGCGCGAACCCGTCCAGCGTCCACTCCTTGGGGAGCAGTGTGGGCGGCTGGAGGAAGATCTCGTTCGCCGGCTTGAACGACGAGAAGATCATCCACAGCGTCGGATAGAGGAACGGGAGGGACGCGACCACGAGCAGCACATACAGCGTGACGGTCGTCACCCGTGAGCGGCTGCGTGCCGCGCTCGACGGATCAGACCTCATCGTGCACCCACTTCCGGCGGGAGGTCCACTGGAGCATCGTCAGGGCCAGGATGATGGCGAAGAGCACCACGCCGATGGCGCTGGCGTATCCGAACTGCTGGCTGACGAAGGCCGTGCGGTAGAGGAAGAACGGCAGGACGTTGGTGGCGTTTCCCGGCCCGCCGTCGGTGAGCAGCTGTACGGGAGCGAAGACTTCGAGCGAGCCGATGGTGGTGAGGATCCCGGTGAGGAGGATCGTCGGCGCGATCATCGGGACGGTGATCGACCAGAACGATTTCCACGGCGTCGCGCCGTCCAGCTGGGCGGCCTCCCGGATCTCCTCCGGGACGCTCTGGAGAGCGGCGAGGAAGAGCACCATGTTCATGCCGACGCCCTTGAACACCTGGACGACGACGAGGGAGATGAGCGCGGTCGAGGAGTCGGCGAGCCAGCTGGGGCCGTCGATGCCGAGGACCTTGAGCGCGCCGTTGATGCCTCCGTTGGGGGCGAGGAGGAAGCCCCAGGTCACGGACCAGGCGACCACCGACACCACGACCGGCGAGAAGAAGATCGTACGGAACGCGGTGATGCCCTTCATCCGCCGGTTGAGGAGAACGGCGAGGCTGATGGCGATCACGAGGTTCAGCACGAGGACGCCCGCGCTGAAGAACAGACTCGCGACGACCGAGGCGGAGAAGGTCGGATCGGCGAAGAGCCGGGAGTAGTTGCCGAGTCCGGTGAACTCCATCTCGCCGGTGAGCGGCCGCCACTCGTTGAGGCTGTACCAGATGACAAAAAGGAAGGGTACGACGCCGAGGACGATGACGCCGAGGACCTGGGGCGCGACGAAGGCCACGCCGAGCCAGCGGTCCCGGTCAGGACGGGGGCGCGGGTTCGGCACGACTCTTCGGCCGTCCGGTGCGGAGGTACGTGCGGTCACTGGGTTCAGCCCTTGAGCGTCGGCGAGATCTGTTCGCATATGCCGGTGACGGCGGCCTTCACGTCGCCTCCCGACCACACCGAGTCGAGGCCCGCGCGGACCTTGTCGGAGAACTGTGAGAGCACCCGGTGCTGCGACTTCACCTTGGCCTCGGGGACCACATCGATGATCGCCGACTGGATGGCCTCGGGCGAGAGCTTCGGCGCGGCCTTGGCGAGCGTCTCCACATTGAGGAGCGACTTACGGGGCGGCGGGAAGAACTGCGCGAGCAGCTCGGCGTTCGTGGGGTTCGTCAGGTAGGCGAGGAAATCGGCCGCCTGCTCCTTGTGGGTGCCGCGTTCGAGCACGCTCACCCCCGCCTGTCCGACGATGGGGTGGTAGCCCTTCGGGCCCGCCGGGAGGGGCAGGAACGACCACTTGAAGCTGTCGTCGAGGCTGCCCGACTGGCTGAGCTGCGCGATGCTGAAGGCCACGTCGCCGCTCGCGAACGCCGCGGGCTCCGCGTTCCCCGAGACGGCGGGGATGGCGCCGCGGCTGATCTGCTTCTGGTACCAGGTGAGGTACTCGGTCATCTCCGGCGACGCGAACTCGCAGGTGCTGCCGTCCTCGGACCACGGAGTGGCACCCCATCCGCCGGCGAGCATGGTCACCGCGCTCCAGTTCGTGGGGTTGAACGTCGGGATGTTCAGCCCCACGGCCTTTGTCTTGCCGTGCGTCGCCGCGGCGATGTCGCTGATCTTCTGCCACGTGTAGTCCGGGGTCCCGACCAGCGCTGCCACATCGGGCTGGCCGGCGGTCTTCAGGAGGTCTTCGTTGACGTAGAGCGCGAAGGGCGAGTTGGAGAACGGGTACGCGTAGACGCCGCCCTTGTCGTCCTGCCACGGAGCGAGCGCGGCGGGGAGGATGTCGTCGAGTTTGTAGCCGTCGGTGCCCTTCAGTGTGTCGCGGACGTCGTGCAGGACGCCCGCGTCGACGAACTCGGGGCCGCTCGCCTCGGGTATCCAGGCCAGGTCGGGGATGTCGCCGCCGGCGATCTGCGTTGTCAGCCCGGCGATGTAGTCCGGGTTCGTGACGGGCTCGAACGTGATCGACTTGACCGTGTCGCCGTGCTCCGCGACATAGGCGTCGCCGACCTTCTTCAGCAGTGCCAGGTGATCCTTGTTGGACGACCAGAGCGCCATCTTCAGGTCGGCGGGACCTGACTCACCGGTGTCCCCGCCGCTGCACGCGCTGAGGAACAGGGCCAGGACTCCGGTGAGCGCGATGGCGGCTCTTCGGGATCGGGTAGCTCGCATGAAGTACTCCTTCGTACATTCCGCGCCTCGTAGCGCTCCGCGGAAAGTAAAGTACCAGCGCTACCGAGAAAATCAAGCCATATTTTCGAGAACTTGCGGAACCGTTGTCGAGTCGCGAACGATCAGCTCTGTCGCCAGATCGGTGTGGAAGACGGGCGGCGCTCCCCCGAGGAGCAGCTTGTGCGCGACGTCCACGGCGTACGAGCCCATCGCCTCCGACGGCTGTCGGATGGTCGTCAGCCGCGGCGCCGTCATCCGCGCGACGGGCTGATCGTCGAACCCGATGACGCTGAGGTCGCGCGGGACGGAGATACCGGCCCGCCGCGCCGCCTCCAGCACCCCGGCCGCCTGGGCGTCGCTCGCCGCGAAGATCGCCGTGACGCGGCCCGGCCGCTCCAGGAGGGACTCCGCGGCCAGCAGCCCCGATTCGTACGTGAAGTCGCCCTCCTCGACAATGCCGTCGCCGGGCTGGATGCCCGCGGAGGCGAGCGCGGCCAGATGCCCGTGCTTGCGCGCGATCGACGCCTGTGTGTCGGACACACCACCGAGGAAGCCGATACGCGTGTGCCCGAGCGACAGCAGATGCTGGGTGGCCGCCATACCGCCGGCGAAGTTCGTCGCGCCGACAGAGTACGAGTCGCTGTCGGGCAACCGGTAGGTGTCGACCTCGACGAGCGGCACTCCGTTCTTCGCGAGCTTCGCCCGCTCCTCCGTCCTCAGCCGGGACTTCACCGCGATCACGGCCACCGGCCCGTTCCGCTTCGTCCGCTCGATCCACCCCGCGGCCGGCACCCCGTCGGGAAGATCGAGAAGGACCAGCTCAAGCCCTGTCTCGTGGGCCGCGCGCATGGCACCGCGCAGAATCTCCACGGTCAGCGGCGACGACATGCTCGAACTCGCGAGCACCACCACCACCGTCGCCAGATCGCGCCGGGAGCGCTGCTTCGGCGACAGGTACTGCTTGTCGCGCAGCACGGACTCCACCCGCACCCGGGTGTCGGCGGCGACGTCCGGCGCCCCGTTCACGACCTTCGAGACGGTGGAGACCGAAACACCCGCCTCGCCCGCCACCTCGGCGAGCGACGGTCGACGCTCCTTCTCGCGCATGAGTATCCCTTCGATCACTTTGAGTTCTGGAAGTCTACGGCGAACGACGTCACCCAGAGAGATTTTGCTTAAGTATGATCGAGAAACTTATCGAGAGTTCTCGGGAAAGAAAGGGGTTCTCCCGTGACACGACAGCAGGCCGACCTTCTCATCGTCGGTGGTGGCGTCGGCGGCGTCTCCGCCGCGCTCGCGGCTCTGCGCCGCGGCAGATCAGTGATCATGACCGAGCAGACACCATGGCTGGGCGGACAGCTGACGGCTCAGCTGGTGCCCAGCGACGAGCACCGGCGCATCGAGACCACCGGCCGCAACCGCAGCTACGCCCAGTTCCGCGAGCTGGTACGCGAGCACTACCGCACCTACTACCCGCTCACCGCGGCCGCGCGAGCCCACGAGCACCTCAACCCCGGCGCGGCATGGGTCAGCCCGCTCAGCGTCGAGCCCAAGGCCATCCTCGCGGTGATCCACGGCATGCTGCGCCCGTACGAGGCGTCCGGACGGCTCACGCTCCTGCTGGAGACCTCGCCCGCCGCCGTCCACACCGACGGCGACCGCGTCACCGCGGTGACGGTGCGCGACCGCGAGGGAGTCGAGCACGACCTCGCCGCGCCGTTCGTGCTGGACGCCACCGAACTGGGCGACCTCCTGGAACTCGGCGGAGTCGAGTTCGTCACCGGCCGCGAGTCCCGCGGCGAGACCGGCGAGCCCGGCGCACCGGAGACCGGCGATCCCCTCGACATGCAGAGCGTCACGTGGTGCTTCGCGATCGAGCACCTCGCCGGCCAGGACCACACCATCGACCGGCCCGACGACTACGGCTTCTTCCGCGACTGGCGCCCGCCGCAGCTCGACGGCGAGAAGATGCTCGGGTTCCGCCGCGCCGCCCACGACGGATCGATCGCCAGGGAGTACACCCTGCGCGTGAACGACGACGACGACCCGTTCGCCATCGACGTGGACCACCGCAACATGGGCAAGGCCCCCGAGCTGTGGAACTACCGACGCGTCGCGGCGCGGCGCCAGTTCGAGGACGGCGCGTACGAGAGCGACATAGTCATCGTGAACTGGCCGATGAACGACTACGTCGGCGGTACGTTGTTCGGCGGCGACGACGCGGCGGTCCACTGGGACCGGTCGAAGGCGCTGAGCCGCTCGCTGCTCTACTGGCTCCAGACGGAGGCGCCGCGCCCCGACGGCGGCGCCGGCTGGCCCGGACTCCGCACCGTGCCGCGCGTCACGGGGACGCCGGACGGTTTCGCGATGATGCCGTACTTCCGGGAGTCACGCCGTATCCGGGCGGAACGGACGATCCTGGAGCAGGACTTCGACCGGGACTTCCGCGACGGCCGGGGCGCCGAGCGCTATCCCGACACGGTGGGCGTCGGTCACTACTACTGGATCGACCGGCACTCCACGACCGGGGGCAGCGCGGGCGGCGGCGGCCTGCCGGAGCCGTTCGAGATCCCGCTCGGCGCCCTTCTGCCCCGGCGCGTACGGAACCTGCTGCCCGCCGCGAAGAACATCGGCACCACGCACATCTCGAACGGCAGCTACCGGTTGCAGCCCGTCGAGTGGTCCATCGGCGAGGCCGTTGGAGCCCTCGCCTCGTACTGCCTCGAACACGGCCTGGAGCCGTCCGCGGTGCGCTCCGACGCGCGCCGGCTCGACGACTTCCAGCGCGACCTCGAACGCGGCGGCGTACAGCTGCGGTGGGATCCCGCGCTCCGCTGGTAGCGCGCCGCGCGGGTCAGACCTCGGCCGGCGCCCGTCCGGTCGAGGCTCTGACCCGCAACGCCGGGGTCGCGTCCTGATGGGTGGACGGGTCCGCGCCGTCGATGACATCGAGCAGCCGGCGCGCGGCATGGGCGCCGAGGGCGACGATGTCATGGCCGAGCGCCGTCAGTCCGGGCGTCACGAGGCGGCAGAGCAGCGAGTCGTCCCACGCGATGATGGAGACATCGCCCGGGACCGAGAGCCCCAGTTCGTGCGCGGTGGTCAGCGCCACGACCGCCATGACGTCGTTGTCGAACAGCAGACCCGTCGGCGCCCGGGGCGACGACAGCACGGCGCGCGCCGCCGCCGCACCGGAATCCGGTGAGAGATCGGTACGTACGATGTCGTGTGCGAGGCCCGCGGCGCGCGCGGCGTGCTCGAACGCGTCGTCGCGGATGGCCGTGTACGCGTAACGGCGGGGACCCGCGACCCGGGTGACGCGCCGGTGGCCGAGGGCCGCGAGATGCCCGACCGCCCGCCGTGTCGCCTCGGCGTCGTCCGTCCACACCGTCGTCAGTCCGGCCGCGACGCTCGGGTCGCCGACGACGACCGCGGGGATGGCGCCCTCCGACACGACGGAGATCCGCGGATCGTCCGGGACCAGATCGGTGAGCAGGACGCCGTCGACCCGGCGCGATCTGTGCCAGCGCCGGATCGCCTCGGCCTCGGCGTCCGTGTCGGGCACGACCTCCAGCAGGAGCCCCATCGAGCGGGACGCGAGCGTCGTCTCCACACCGGCGATGAACTGCATGTAGAACGGCTCGACGGAGAGATCACGAGGGTCCTTGGCGAGCACCAGACCGATCGTCTCCGCGCCCGCGCCCGCCAGCGTGCGGGCGGCGCTCGCCGGCGACCAGCCGAGCCGGGCCGCCACCTCCAGAACCCGTTCGCGGGTGGCCGAGGACACACCGGAGCGGCCGTTCAGCGCGTAGGAGACGCTCGCGGTCGACGTCCGCGCCTCCCGTGCGACGTCCGCGATGGTGACCCGCCGGGGCTGCGGAGCACTCGTCATCACCGATGCCAGCTCCCGTCATTCGGAGTCGATCGTATCCCTCAGCGAGGCGACGACGAACGCCGCGCGCGCCGAGGCGGCGTCGAGCGGCTCCGGCGCGCGGACCCGGAAGACCTCCGTCTCCCCCGGCAGCACGGTGGTGAAGCCGCGGTCGACCGTCGCCCCGGGATGGATCCGGTCCGGCTGGACGAGTACGTCGCGCGCGAGGTGACGTGAGTGCACACCGATGTCCAGCCCACCGGTGACGGCGGTGACCGTGACCTCCAGCGGCGTTCCGCCGAGCCGCGCGTCCCTCGGCGCGGCGAAGTGCCAAAAGGCCCGCTCGCCGTCGACCGTCGCGAGGAGGAACTCAGCACCGGGATCCGACGGCTCGGCGACGGCCGACGGCAGCGCCATGCGGGTCACCGAACGCGGCGGAACGGAGAGCGCGTACGACCGCTCCGCGACGGGCTCGCCGTCGAGACGCCGCCGGACGAGGTGCGCGGTCGTGTCCCACGCCTCGTCGTCGTCGTTGATGACGCAGAGCTCCAGTCCGCCGTCACCCGGCTCGACGGTCACGACCCGCGGCGCGTAGATGTCGCGCAGGGCGAAGTAGAGCGGCTTGAGGCGGCCGGCGCTGTCGATCGCGGACCACGAGGTGACGGGCCAGAGGTCGTTGAGCTGCCACACGATGGTGCCCGCGGTCCGCGGCCAGCCCGCGCGCCAGTGCAGCACACCGGTACGGACCGCCTCGACCTGCATCCACTGCGTCTGGAGGTGCCACCGGTCGAAGTCCTCCGTCGGCGGGAGGTGCCGGGCGAGGTTGCGCGCGATCTTCGTGTGTCCGTCGATGGCCTTCTGATGGTGGCGTACGTTCTCGGCGTCGACGCGCAGTTCGGGGTCCGTGACCGCGTCCCGGAGTGTTCGCCAGGCCGCGGCGCCCTGCCAGCCGAACTCGGAGACGAAGCGCGGAGAGCTGTCCCGGTAGACCGCGTAGTCGTCCTCGTTCCAGGCGTCCCAGGAGTGGAACGTCTGGTGGTCGGTGTCGTTCGGCTCGTACGCCCAACTGCCCGACCAGGGGCTCCCCTCCGTGTAGGGGCGGGTGGGGTCGAGTTCACGGACGAGGTCCGGAAGCCATTCGAGGTAGTACCGCTCGCCCCAGGTGAGCGCGCCTCCTGGCTGCGCCGCCCAGTCCTTGTCGAGGCGCATCCAGAGGTTCTCGTTGTTCCCGTTCCAGACGGCGAGGCTGGCATGAGAGCTGAGCCGCACGATGTTCTCGCGGGCCTCGGCGAGCACCTCGGAGCGGATCGGCTCCTCCTCGGGGTAGGCGGCGCACGCGAAGAGGAAGTCCTGCCACACGAGCAGGCCGAGTTCGTCGCACGCCGTGTAGAACGCCTCGCTCTCGTAGACCCCTCCGCCCCATACGCGGACGAGGTTCACATGCGCGTCGGCGGCCTGTTCCAGCCGGGTCCGGACGCGGTCGTCGGTGACCTCCCCGGGGAAGACGCTCTCGGGGATCCAGTTCACGCCCTTGACGAACAGCGGGCGTTCGTTCACCGTCACGACGAACGGGGTGCCCTCGGCGTCGGGTTCCCGGTCGACCGTGACCGTACGGAAGCCGACCCGTGTGCGGTGCTCGTCGAGCCGCTCCTTCCCGGACCGGAGCGAGACCGCGACCGGATACAGGTGTGGTTCGCCGAGTCCTCGCGGGTACCACCGCCGTACGCCGGGAACGGCCACGACGACGGTCGCGGAGTCCTCGCCCGGAGGGACCTCGGCGTGGACGGCCTGCCCGGCGATCTCGACCTCCAGCTGCAACGGGAGCGCGGCGCCCGAGGCGGTTCGCTCGATGTCGATGTGGGCGGCGAGGATGCCGGTGTCCTCGAACACGTCGACCAGGGGGCGGACCGCGGCGATCCGCGCCGTGCTCCAGGTCTCCACCCTGACGTCACGCCACAGTCCGCACCCCGGGAGAGTCGGTCCCCAGTCCCAGCCGAAACCGCTCGCCATCTTCCTGATGAACGCGAAGGGCTGCGGGTAGGCGCTGGGCCGTGCTCCGAGCGTGTGTTCCCACTGCTCCACCTCGGTGTACGGGGAGGTGAACCGGACGTCGACGCTATTCGTCCCGGCCGCGACCGCCGTGATGTCGAACCGGAAGGAACGGTGCATGTTCCGGGTGCTTCCGACCGTCCGCCCGTTGACCTCGACGGACGCGACGGTGTCGACACCGTCGAGGACGAGGTCGATGCGCTCCGCGCCGAGGTCGGCGGTGAAGGTGCGGCTGAGGGCCCAGTCGCATCTCGACACCCACGCGACCTCGTCCTCGTTCCGGTCGACGAAGGGGTCGGGGATGAGGTCCGCCGCCAGCAGATCGAGGTGGACCGCCCCCGGAACCCGCGCCTCGATGGCCCGGCCGACGAGCGGAACGGCCGCTTCCGGCACCGGAGTCCGGCCGTCGGTGACGACTGTCCATGTCCAACGTCCTGCCAGGTCCAACGTCGTGCGCATGCGGACTTCTCCTCGCCGAGTCACGTGGCGGCCCAGCGTAGCCTAAGCGCTTAAGTTCGGGACAGGCCCCTGCCGCATCAGGCATGCGCCCGTCGGCTCCCCTTTGAGTATGAAGAAATGACTAATTACTCCGAATGGGCGAGATCCACCCGGGTGAAAATGGCGCTGCCAACCCACTCTGATCAGCACATACGGCCTCACCCGCACCGGTGGGAATATTGCTCCGTACGTGCAACAAATGGCAGCCGTACGCCAAAGTGGCATCGGACGGGTACCCGAGTCCAGCAGTGAACCCGGCGCATCAGCGGCGGGGTCATCACACATAACAAAGAAGTAGGTAACTCAAATGATCGCGAAGATTCGAGGCGCGCTCGGCATGCAGAGCCGTACGCTGGCCGGCCGCTACGAGATGTACACCTGGGCCCTTTAATCGGAGCCGAGTGATGACTGGGGAGGGGCATGTGCACTCATGCTCCTCCCCAGCCCTTTTTTATGGCTCGACACAAGTGGCGGAGACACAGCATGTGCGGAATTACCGGATGGGTCTCGTACAGCAGGAACCTCTCCTCTGAGCAGGAGACCATCGACGACATGACCGAGACGATGGCCTACCGGGGTCCGGACGACCGCGGTACCTGGACGTCCGGGCCCGTCGCACTCGGCCACCGGCGGCTGGCGGTCATCGACCTGCCCGGCGGCCGGCAGCCGATGACGCTGGACACCCCGGACGGCCCGCTCACCCTCGTCTACTCGGGCGAGACCTACAACTTCGAAGAGCTGCGCGAGGAACTCGCGGGCCGCGGCCACCGCTTCACCACCGGCTCCGACACCGAGGTCGTGCTCCACGGCTACCAGGAGTGGGGCCCGGCGGTGGCCGGACGCCTCAACGGCATGTACGCGTTTGCCGTCTGGGACGGGCGCGAGCGCAAGCTCGTGATGATCCGCGACCGGATGGGCATCAAGCCGCTGTACTACTACCCCACCGACGACGGGGTGCTCTTCGGCTCGGAGCCCAAGGCGATCCTCGCCAACCCCCTCGCCCGCCGCGAAGTCGCCCTCGACGGCCTGCGGGAGCTGTTCGCCTTCGTCAAGACCCCCGGACAGGCCGTCTGGGAGGGCATGCGCGAGGTCGAGCCGGGCACCGTTGTCACCGTCGACCCCAACGGCCTCCGTACACACACGTACTGGACGCTGGAGACCCGCCCGCACACCGACAGCCAGGACGAGTCCGTCGCACAGGTACGCGCTCTCCTCGACGACATCGTGCGCCGCCAGCTGGTCGCCGACGTACCGCGCTCCACCCTGCTCTCCGGCGGTCTGGACTCCTCGGTCATCACCGCGCTCGCCGCGCGGCAGCTGGGCGAGGCGGGCGAGACCCTCCGCAGCTTCACCGTCGACTTCGTCGGCCAGACCGACAACTTCACCGCCAGCGAACTGCGCGGCACCCCCGACACCCCCTTCGCGCGGGACATGGCACGCGCCGCCGGCACCAACCACCACGACATCGTTCTCGACTCCGGTCGGTTCGCGGACCCCGAGGTGCGCTCACAGACGATCCGCGCGCGGGACATCCCCATGGGCCTGGTCGACCTGGACCCCTCGCTGTACATGCTGTTCAAGGGCGTACGGCAGCACTCGACGGTCGTCCTCTCCGGCGAGTCGGCCGATGAGGTCTTCGGCGGCTACCGGCAGTTCTTCGACCCCCGGGCGCGCGAGGCCGACACCTTCCCCTGGCTGATGAAGTTCGCCGAACAGGCCGGCGACGACGGCGACATCCTCACCGCGGACGCCGTCCGCGCCCTCGATCTGGACCGCTTCGTACGCGACAGCTACCGGTCCGCCGTCTCCGGTCTCCAACGCCTCGACGGCGAGAGCGACTTCGAGTTCACGATGCGGAGGATGTGCTATCTGCACCTGACCCGCTTCGTCCGCACCCTGCTGGACCGCAAGGACCGCGTGAGCATGGCGGTGGGCCTGGAGGTACGCGTCCCCTTCTGCGACCACCGGCTCGTGGAGTACGTCTACAACACCCCCTGGTCGATGAAGTCCTTCGACGGCCGCGAGAAGAGCCTGCTGCGCGAGGCCACCGCGGATGTTCTCCCCCGCTCCGTGTACGACCGGGTCAAGAGCCCCTACCCGTCCACCCAGGACCTCGGCTACACCGAGGCGCTCAAGCGGCATGTGCAGGACATTCTCGCCAAGCCCTCCCACCAGGTCTTCGACCTCGTCAGCAGGGACTGGGCGGAGCGCGTCGTCAAGACCGATACGCGGCGGATCAGCCTGTCGGCCCGGTGCGGGCTGGACCGCACGCTGGACCTGGCCCTCTGGATGGACATGTACCAGCCGACCCTGACGCTCTCCTGACGGTGGATCTCGCGTGTCCGGGCCCCACTGACCCTCGGTCAGCTCCACTGCGATGAAATGACTAATTACTCCGAATGGGCGAGATCCACACGGGTGAAAATGGCCCCGTCAACCCACTCTGACCAGCCACAACAGCCTCTCCCGTAACTGTAGGAATATTGCTCCGTACGTGGAACGAATCGGCGCGATACGCCACAGTGTCAGCGGACCGGTACCCAAGTCCATCAGTAACCCGGCGCACCAGCGGCGGGGCATCGGACATAACAGAAACAGGTGACCGCGATGATCGCGAAGATTCGAGGCGCGCTCGGCATCCAGAGCCGTACGCTGTCCGGCCGTTACGAGATGTACATCTGGGCGCTGTAACGAATCCGAATGCCGGCTGGGGAGGGGCATGCGCACTCGTGCTCCTCCCCAGCCTTTTCATGGAAGGCACATCATGGCGACCTCACCTGACGCACTGGCTGACGCACTGACGCTACCCGGACCTGTCGGAGCGGATCGCCGCGGATGGCGCCGTGCCTATGACGCCGACCCGGCCGGATTCCTCTCCGCGAGCCAGGAGCGGTGGGGGGACACCTTCACCCTCGACAAGAACCTGGTGGTGGTCGGTGATCCCGACATGGCGCACCAGATCCTGGTGGCCACCGACCGTGAGTCGGTGATCGGCCCGGACCGGCTCGAAGGGCGCTTCCCCACCGCCGAGGAGACCCGGGAGTGGATGGGGACGCGCAAGCTGATCGGCCGGGTTCTCACACCCCAGGCCGTCCGGGGCCAGCTGCCACGGCTGGAGCAGGCCGTGAGCACCGGCCTGGAATCGCTCGCCGGAGGCGGGCCGTTCGACCCGATGGCGGTGACGCACGAAACCTGTCTGCGCGCCTTCCTGCCGATGTATCTCCCCGGCCCCGCGCCCGCGGTGGTATCCGCGCTGCGGGACTCCATCAGGGCTGCCCTTGTACTGGCCGACGCCGGCGTGCATCTGCCCCGCTGGTGGCCCAGCTCGATGCGACGGCGGGTGCTCACCGCTCGCCGCCGGGTCCACGCCGAGCTGCGCGCGCTGATCACCGCTCAGCGCCCCGACGACCAAGTGCCGAGCGACAGCCCGACCTTGTCGGACCTGCTGCGCACCGCCTCCGTTCCCACTGATCAGGCGGTCCATGTCCTGGGCAACGCGCTGTCGAAGGGACTGCCCGCCACGGCCGGCGCCTGGAGCTGGCTGCTGCACGACCTGGCCGCCCGTCCCGACGACATGGCACGTATCCGCGACGAGGCCATCGCCTGCCGGGCATCCGGTGAGGAGCTGTCGTACACCCGGGCGTTCGTCCGGGAATCGATGCGCACTCACCCGCCCGCCTGGCTGCTGGCCCGCGAGACGACCGCGCCGACCGCGGTCAGCGAGCGGTGCACCGTCCCCGCCGGTACGACCCTCTTCGTCAGCCCGTATCTGATCCACCGCGACCCTCGTTACTGGCCCGATCCCCACCGGTTCACCCCGGACCGCTGGACGTCCCCG
This sequence comes from Streptomyces paludis, assembly GCF_003344965.1. NCBI lineage: Bacteria > Bacillati > Actinomycetota > Actinomycetes > Kitasatosporales > Streptomycetaceae > Streptomyces > Streptomyces paludis. Next base: position 630,096 of record NZ_CP031194.1, read on the forward strand.
CACACCGAGCGGCACCGCTACGCCTATCTGCCCTTCGGTGCCGGGCCCCGGGTCTGTGTCGGCCTGCATCTGGGCGAGGTCCTGCTGACGCTGACCGCGGCCCGTATCGCCACCGATCACCACCTCACCGTCACCACCCCGGCCACCGCACCGGCCTTCCGCTCCGTGCTCCAGCCGACCGGGATCCGTCTCCAACTCACCCGCCGCGCTCCGGGCGCCTGAGCCTGTACCTCAAGGGCGAATCACATATGAGCTTGCTTCTCGAAGAACAGCGCCCCACGGCCCCGCGGCCCCCCGCCCCCGAAGCCGCCCGGCTACGGCCCCTTTCGGTGATCCCCGGCCGGCAGCGCTGGCATGTCGACGTGGTGGGCCGCGATCCCGCGGTGGCACGGCTGCTGGAGGAACTGCTGCTGGCGGGCACGGGTATCCAGCGGGCCCGGGCCAATCCCGTCACCGGCCGGGTCCTGGTCGTACACGACCCGGCCATCCCGTCGGCCCAGGTGGCGACGGTGCTCGGAGAAGCCGTGGGGCGAGCGGTCTTCGCCGCGCACGGCAGCGGTGCGGGGCGGAGGCGCGAACACACCTCCGGTCCCGGTACGAGTACGCCGGCCGCGCCCGGACGGGCGGAGACCGCCCCCGCGCCGGCCGCCCTGCCGTCGTCGGAGAAGGACGGTGCCCCCGACCGCACCACCGCGCCCGGTCCCCGCACCTCATCCCCGGGGCCGCTCGTCAGGGGCGCGGTCGGCGCGATCGCCGTCGGCTGTGCGTGGCTCTGCCGGAAGTTGCTCACTCGACCGCTCGTCGGCCTCGGCGTGGCCCTGACGGCGACCGCGGCGGTTGTCAAACGCGCCTCGGGACGTTCCACCGCTCAGGACACACCACACACCGACGTGCACGAGGCAGCGGACGAGAGCACGGGCAGGCATCCCCTATTGCGGATGCTCGGCCCGCACAGACGCATGGCCGCATGGGCCTGTCTGCTCTCGACCATCGGGCAGATCGTCGAGGCAGCGGTGTTTGTCCTCATCGCCGCGGGTGTGCTGCTCCTGGCCAACGGCGGGAACGCCACACTGGCCCAGCTGGGAATCACCGCCTTCCCGGGTCAACTCGCCTTCCTCGCCGGGGCCACCGCGCTGGTGTGCCTGGCGAGCAGCGCCCTGAACTACAGCGCGACGGCCGCATGGCACGACGTGGGCCACGAGGTGGAGCACGACTGGCGCGTCCGTACCCACGCGCACGCGCAGCGACTGCCGATGGCCTACCTGGAGGACGAGCGCACCCATCACATCGCCTCCGTACTGTCCGACGACATCGGCCAGATCGGCCCCTTCCTGGGCAACGCACCCCACGAAGCGGTCCAGTTGGCCACCAGCATCGCCCTGCTGGTGCCCGTCTTCTGCTTCATGGCGCCCCAGCTCGCCTGGATCGCGTTCGCGCCGATCCCGCTGATGGCATGGCTCTCGTACCGACACTACGACCGGGCGGTGAACGAACAGGCGGTGGCCAACGAGCGGCGCACGGGCATGAGCGGCCGTATCAGTGAGACGCTCCAGGCCGCCATCACGGTCAAGTCCTCGTGCACCGAGACACACGAGGACGAGCGGCTGGCCGATCTCAGCCTCCAGTACACCGAGGCGAACAAGCGCACCGACCGCGGCACCGCGGCGCAGGGTCTGATCGTACGGGCCTGTGCGATGGCGGCGCTGCCGACCGTGCTGCTGTTCGGCGGCATGGCGGTCTTCAGCGGCCAGATGTCCGCCGCCGTGGTCACCCCGCTGATCGAGATGCCCGGCCTGGCCCTGTACCGGCTGTCCCGGCTCGGCGCGGTCACCGACCAGTATCAGCGCGCGCTCGCCGCCTTCGGACGCGTGGAGCGTACGAACCAGCTGCCCATCGAGCCGGCGACCGGCCGCGACGAGCTGCCCGCCGTCCCGCTCACCGGCCCGGTCACCGGCCGGATCGACCTGCGCGACGTCACCTTCTCGTATCCCGGCAGGCCGCCCGTGATCAGCAACCTCTCCCTGGAGGTGCCCGCCGGCCGCACCACCGCCATCGTCGGTGTCACCGGGGCGGGCAAGAGCACGATCGCCAAGCTGCTGCTGCGCCTGCGTGACCGTGACGACGGGCTGATCCTCCTGGACGGCGTCGACGTCAACGACCTGTCTCTCCAGGATCTGCGCCGGACCATCGGCTATGTGGGCCAGGATCCGTATCTGTTCGACACCACGATCGGCGACAACATCCGCTACGGCGCCTTCGACGCGTCGGACGACCAGGTGACGGCCGCCGCGCGCATCGCCGGTGCGCATGACTTCGTCCAGGCACTCCCGCTCGGCTACCGCACCCCCGTCGGGGAACGTGGCGCGGCCCTGTCCGGTGGTCAACGCCAACGCGTCTCCCTGGCCCGTACGATCCTGCGCGACCCGCCGGTCGTGATCCTCGACGAGGCCACCTCGGCCGTGGACAACGAGACCGAGGCCGCGATCCAGCGCGCGCTGAACGCCTTCGGTCACCAACGGACCATGCTCGTGATCGCCCACCGGCTGTCCACCGTGCGTGACGCCGATCTCATCTACGTCCTCGACAGCGGTGGCGTTCCCGCCGAGCGCGGCACCCACCAGGAGCTGGTCCAACAGGGCGGCCTGTACGCCAACTTGTGGAAGCTCCAGGCGGGAGAGCAGACGCGGCGCACCACCGCTCGGAAGGCCGGCAAGAAAGCGGCTTCCCGGCCGGCGAAACCGGCCGTCGAAAGCTGACGGACAGGCCCCCCGCTCACCGATCCGCTCACCGATCCGCTCAGGAGGCCGCCCCATGGCGACCGTGAACATCTCCGTCGAGGACGACACCACCGAGGGCGACACCACTGCCCACCCGCCGCCGACGGTCTTCGCCGCGTGGGACGATCGCCGGCTCCCCGGGCCGCCGGGGCTCCCGGGTCTCTGGGGCCGCCACGATGGATCCCTGGGGCATCCGGGGCGCCATTGGACGAGTACGTGTCTCCGGGGCCTGGGGGGCGAGTTGGAGATCCGCTGATCCGCCAATGCCGCGAACGTATTCCCGCGGCTGCCCGTCGAAAACCCTCGAACTGTCGTCGGTGTTCACCTTCACGGATGAACTTGACGCAATGGTTGGCCGCGTTGTTCGCGCAGCCGTTAGCGTTCCCCCTGTCGACCGTGCACGACGCGATCGACGGCGACAGAAGCAAAAGTGAGCCGAATTCCCGTCGACGCTTGATCATTTACCGATTGCCGTTATCCATGCGGAGCGGCATTCGCTGTACAACTGCGGGCCGTCCGGTCAGCCACACGCAGAGAGAGATCACCATCATGCTGCCTGTTGTCCCTCCCTTCCTGCTCGGTCTTCTCGTAGCACCGTTGGCGAAGCGCCTCGCGAAGCCACTGGTGTTCGGCGTCGTCAAGACGTCGGTGGGCCTTGCGATGGAGGTGAAGAAGGTGGCGCACCAGGCCAACGAGGGGCTCCACGACCTCGCCGCGGAGGCGACCGCCGAGATGATCAGCGCCCAGCTGCGGGCCGACGCGGACGCGGACACCAAGCTGGTGAAGCCCCGGTCCGAGGCCACCGCGTCGGGCACCGCCGGCCCGAACCACTGACGTGATGAGCGCGACGGCCGCGGACGACGCGTCGAAGGACGTGCTGTACACCGCCGAACTCGTCAACGACCGCGGGACCTACACATTGATCGTGCGGGACCTGGTAAATGGCACCCTTCAGTCGGTCACCGTCCCCGGAAAGACAGTCGGAAAGATTCCCACATATCTGTCCATGATCGGCCTCCGGTAGTAAGGAGAATTCACCGTGCCACCTGTTGTGCTTCCTTTCCTCGTGGGTGTGATCGTGTCTCCGCTGGCACAGAAGATCGTGAAACCCCTCGCACGCGGCGCGGTGAAGAGTTCGGTGGGGCTCACCGTCAGTGTCAAACAGGCATGCGCCAGGGCGCGTGCCGAGGTGCAGGGTGCGGCAGCCGTGGCGGCTGCCCAGCATGCCGTCGAGGCCCCGGCTCCGGTGGGCACCGCCGAGGCCACGCCTTCCGCAACCCCACACGGCGCGACCGAGCGGTAGTTCCGCCGCCCAGTCGAATCGGCACCGTGACCGGCGGCGGCGCGGGCCCCGGATAGACTCGCCCGTATGGTCCGATCGTCTCGTGATGGTACGAATCCCGGGACATGGCGGCGCGAGACGGGCACCGTGGTGCGCCGGGCCGCGGCGCTTCCGGAGCGGGCCGGGGGTCCCTTCGCGATCGTCGCCGGGTCACGGGTGCCGCATGCCCCCACGGAGTGGGCGCCGCACTCGCACCCTCTGCACGAGCTGGTCTGGGTACGTGGGGGAACGCTGACGTCCCGCGTGGAGAACCGTATCTTCACCGTGTCCGAGGGGCATGGGCTGTGGATGCCGGCCCATGTGGTGCACGGCGGCCGGGCCACCGCGGGCGCGCGGTTCCACGACGCGTTCTTCGCCCCCGACCGCACTCCGTTCGCCTTTACGGAGCCGGTGGCGATCGCGATGACGCCGGTGCTGGAGTCGTTGCTGACCCATCTGTCCCGCACGGATCTCGACGCGGCGGCCCGGGCGCGGGCCGAGGCGGTCGTGTTCGACGTACTCCAGCCGTCGGAGCGCCAGTTCACGCTGCGGCTGCCCGGCGACGCGCGGATCGACGCGATCACCGAAGCCCTGCTGGACGACCCCGCCGACCACCGCTCGCTGGACGAGTGGGCGCGGGCGCTGAACACCAGCGACCGTACGATCACCCGCGCGTTCCGCCACGCGACGGGACTGTCCTTCGCGCAGTGGCGGCAGGCGCTGCGGGTGCACTGGGCGCTGACGATGCTCTCCGAGGGGCACGACGTGCAGACCGTCTCCGAGACCCTCGGCTACGCGCAGCCCAGCACCTTCATCGCCGCCTTCCGCCGGGTCATGGGAACCACGCCGGGCGCGTTCTTCGACGTGACCGACTGATGGCACGCGACTGACGGCACGCTGCTGACTGACGGCACGCGACTGAGGCACGCGACTGGCGCCGGCGCACTCGGCCGTGTCCCAAATCCCGTATTGGGTGTCCAGAACTCCTGATTGTCGACAAGGTGAGCGGAATATAAGCTTCCTCCAGTTAGGCAAGGCAAACCTTAGTTTTTGCTCCTCCCTCGAGTCACCCGGAACCGTCAATGTTCACGAACTCCTCCGCCCTCGGCGGCCACGATCTGGTGCTGCGGTACGGCGGGACCCCGGTCGTCCACGGCGTCTCGCTGGCCCTGGAGCCCGGCCGCGCGACCGCTCTGGTGGGGCCCAACGGCAGCGGGAAGTCCACGCTGCTGCGCGCGCTCTCCCGGCTGCACCGGGTGGACGGCGGCCGGGTGACGCTGGGTGCCCGTGACGGCCGTCCCGAACGCGAGGCATCGCTGCTCAGCGCCCGTCAGTTCGCCCGCGAGGTCACCCTGTTCTCCCAGTCGAGACCCGCGCCCCAGGGGCTGACGGTGGCGGAGGTCGTAGCGTTCGGACGCCACCCCTACCGGCGCGGCTTCGCCGGTCTGTCCGCCGAGGACCGCGCCGCCATCGAGCATGCCATGGGCGTCACCGGCGTACGGGACATGTCCGGGCGGCCGGTCGGCGAACTCTCCGGCGGGGAGATGCAGCGTGTCTGGCTCGCGGCCTGTCTGGCCCAGGACACCGGCGTCGTACTGCTGGACGAGCCGACGAACCACCTGGACCTGCGCTATCAGATCGAGACGCTCGACCTGGTGCGCGACCTGGTCGAGGAGCACGGCGCCGCGGTGGGGATCGTGCTGCACGACCTCGACCACGCCTCCCGGGTCGCGGACACGCTGGTCCTGATGCACGCCGGCCGTGTGCACGCCGCGGGCACCCCCATCGACGTACTCACCGCGGAGAACATCGGCGCCGTCTACGACATCCGTGTCGAGGTCGGTGTGGACCCCCGCACGGGCCGTCTGCGTATCGACCCACTCGGGCGGCACTCCGCCCGCGGCGGCGCGTCCGCCGCTTCAACGAACCGTAAGAAAGAGGACCTTTCATGAACCGTGCCCGTCGTCTGGCCGCGTCAGCCTCCGCGGGGCTTGTCGTCCTCGCCGCAACGGCGTGCGGCACGACCAGTGTCGAGAAGACCGAGGCCGCCGCCGAGAGCGCGGCCCCCGCGTCGAAGAGCTGTGCCGATGACACCACGGCGACCTCCGACAAGCCGGTGTCCTTCAAGGACGGGGTCGGCCGGCAGGTGACGCTCGACAAGCCCGCCAAGCGGATCGCCGTCCTGGAGTGGCAGCAGGTCGAGGACGCGCTGACGCTCTGTGTCACCCCCACCGCGGTCTCCGACGCGAAGGGATACAGCACCTGGGTCAGCGCGGAGAAGCTGCCCGCCGGGGTGACGGACATCGGCAGCCGTGAGGAGCCCGACCTCGACACCCTGTACGCGGCGAAGCCCGACCTCATCGTCGTGGAGGCGTTCAAGGCCGACGACGAGACCATCAAGAAGCTGGAGAAGCGCGGCGTCCCCGTGATGGCCACGCGAGGGGCGTACCCCGCCGACCCGATCGGGAACATGCGGCAGGTCTTCAGCATGATCGGCGAGGCGACGGGCCGCACCGAGCGCGCCGACCAAGTGCTCAAGGAGTTCGACGAGCACCTCGCGACGGCGAAGAAGCAGGTGGCCGACGCGGATCTGCCGACCAAGGACTTCCTGTTCTTCGACGGATGGCTCCAGGGAGGCAACCTCACCGTCCGTCCGTACGCCAAGGGCGCCCTGTTCACCGAGATAGGTGAACAGCTCGGTATGAAGCCCGCGTGGACGAAGGACGTCAACAAGGCCCACGGAAACGGCGGCGTCAACGCCTCCTACGGTCTCGCGCAAACCGATGTCGAGGGCCTCACCGGCGTGGGCAACGCCAACCTCTTCTACGCCAACGACGAAGGCGCCGGGGGCTATGTCAAGGCGCTTCAGAAGAACCCGATCTGGAAGTCGCTCCCGGCCGTGAAGGAAGGCCGCGCGCACTCCTTCCCGGCGCGGGTGTGGGGCGCCGGCGGGCCGCGCTCCTGCGCGCAGGCGATCGACGCGTACGTCGACGTACTCACCAGCAAGAAGTGAGCACACCGCGACAAGAGGTGAAGCCACCACCTCCGACACCGGCACCCGAACGCCCCGGCGGGTCCGGGCTCTCCGGATCTCCCGGATCTCCCGGATCTCCCGGATCCCCCGGATCCCCCGGATCCCCCGGATCTCCCGGACCCGCCGGACGCGAACCGCTGGCGCGCGCCGATCGCGGCGGCGGCCCCACCGGGCTGGCCGTCCTGGCGCTCCTCGCCGTCGTGACCGTCCTGGTCGGCATGTGGCATCTGACGCAGGGGACGTCGGGGGTGGGCGTCGGGGACCTGGTGCGCCATCTCGCCGGTGCTCAGGAGAGCGCCGGCGGGGCGCCGGTCGGTGAGATCCTCACCGGCTCCCGGCTGCCGAGGCTGGCCGCGGGGGTTGCGGTGGGCATCGCCCTCGGCTGCGCCGGCGCGCTGCTCCAGTCCGTCACGCGCAACGCTCTCGCCTCGCCCGACACCCTGGCGGTCACGGCGGGGGCGTACTTCACCCTCGCGCTCGTCGCGGCCTTCGGCCTCGCGGTCCCGCTGTGGGCTTCGGGCGCGGTCGCCTTCGCCGGCGGCCTGGTCGCGGCGGCGCTCGTGCTGGCCCTCGCGGGCCGGGCCGCGGGCACGGCGGGTACACGGCTGATCCTCGCCGGATCGGCGGTGGCGATGGCCCTGGACGCGGCGACCGGGATGCTGCTCATCCTCTTCGGCCAGAACACGACCGGCCTCTTCGCCTGGGGAAGCGGCTCGCTCGCGCAACTGAACATCGACGCGTCGCTGCGCGCGTTCCCCCTCGTCGCCACGGTGCTGTGCGTCGCCCTGGCGCTCTCCCGCAGGCTGGACGTGATGAGCCTCGGCGACGACGCCGCGGCCACCCTCGGTGTGCCGATCCGCAGCACCCGCGTAACGGCCGTGCTCTGCGCGGTACTTCTGACCAGTACGGCCGTCACTCTCGCGGGCCCGATCGGCTTCGTCGGGCTCGGCGCACCCGTCCTCACCCGGCTGATCGCGAGCCGGGTCCGGGCGCTGCACCGGCATCTCTTCCTGGTGCCCGCGTCCGGGCTGTTCGGCGCGCTGCTCATCCTGCTCGCGGACGCGACGCTGCGGGCGGTCCAGGGCGCGGACGGCGCCGCCGCCATTCCCACCGGGGTGCCGACCGCGCTGCTGGGCGCCGTCGTGATCGTCGTCCTCGCGCTCCGGCTGCGCGACACGGGCCGGCTCCGGCAGCCGCCGCACGCGCGGGTCGCCGTACGGTCGCGCCGCGCGTTCCTCCTCGTCGTACTCGGCGCGGTGGCGCTCCTGGCCGCGGCGGTCCTCGTGGCGGTCCTCGCGGGAAGTCTCTGGCTGCGGACGGGGGACCTCGCGCTCTGGGTCCGCGGGGCCGCCCCGGACCTGATCGGCCAGGCGCTCGACGACCGGGTCCCGCGTGTGGCCGCCGCGGTCCTCGCCGGCGCGGCGCTCGGACTGGCCGGATGCGCCGTCCAAAGCGCGGTGCGCAACCCGCTGGCCGAGCCGGGCGTGCTCGGCATCACGGCGGGCGCCGGTCTTGGCGCGGTGATCGTCGTGACGTCCGGCCTGCCCGGCGGACGGCCGCTGCTCATCGCGGCGGCGGTCGTGACGGGGCTCGCCACCTTCGCGGTGATCACCCTGCTGGCCTCGCGCGGCGGCCTCCTGCCCGACCGGTTCGTCCTGATCGGTATCGGTTTCGGGTACGGCCTCAGCTCCCTCACCACGTTCCTGCTGCTCCGCGCCGACCCCTGGAACACGCCCCGGATCTTCACCTGGCTCTCCGGCACGACGTACGGGCGCACCCTGCCCGATGTGCTGCCGGTCGCGGTGGCCCTGGCGCTCGCGCTCCCCGCGCTGCTCGCCATGCGGGGCCGGCTCGACCTGCTCGCCGTCGACGACGACACCCCGCGTATCGTCGGCGTCCGGCTGGAACGCACCCGCTTCACCGCGCTGGCGATAGCCGCGGTGCTCGCGGCGCTCAGTGTGATCGCCGTCGGCGTCGTCGGTTTCGTGGGGCTCGTCGCCCCGCACCTCGCCCGGTCGCTGGTGGGCGCCCGCCATGGCCGTACGATCCCGGTCGCGATGCTGCTCGGCGGGCTGCTGGTCTGTGTGGCCGACGCCCTCGGCCGTACGCTCGCGGCCCCCGCCCAGATACCGGCGGGCCTCATGATCGCCCTGGTCGGCGCGCCGTACTTCGTGTGGGTGCTACGGCAGTCCCGCGCATGACGCCGCCGGGGAACACGGGAGTGCCGAAGCGATCGACGTACCGGAACACAGGAGCACAAGAGCAGGAGCCACCGGCATGCCGTCCCACCAGGAAACACCCGTGAGAAGCGCCCTCGTCCCGTTCGAGCCCGACGCACTGCCGGCGCCGCTGACACGGCTCGTGCCCCCCGACGTACTGGCGCGCTGGCGGTCGGCCGACCGTGCCGGCCAGGCCCCCCGCGTCGTGGCCGTACCCGGGGAGGACGGCGAGGGGTGGACCGCCGCCGCACTGGTGACGGCGCGCCCGCGCACGGCCTATCTGAAGATCGTCGACGCGGTGGGCGAGGTGCCGGCGGCCGTCGCTGCCGTGGTCGCCGCCGCACGGCACCAGGGGCTCGTACAGGTCAAGTGGGAAGGGTGGACGGCGGACGCCGGGGCAGCCGCCGCTCTCGGCTTCACCCCACTACGGGTTCCGCTCGCGCGGGCCGAGGACGCCGACGGGCCCGGCTCCGGCTATGTGCGCTGTCTGGGCGAGGGCGACGGTGAGGGTGGCAGCGACGATGACGTTGAGGGGAACAGCGGCGGCGCGGTGGCCGAGCCCCCGTACTACGGGCAGACGACACACTTCACCTGCGGCGCCGTCACCGCCCTGATCGCGCGGACCCACGCGGGAGCGCTGCCACCGGAAGCGTTCGACCGGGCGGCGGAGCTGCGGCTGTGGCGCGACGCGACGAACTTCCCCGCGTGCGAGCCCGTCGGGCTGGGCGTCGCGGTGCGCCGGGCATGGCCGTCGTCCCCGGTCACGGTCTTTCTCGATGAGGAGCGGCCGGTCCTGCTCGGCCATCTCCCGGAGAGCGAACGGGAATGGCGCGCCGTGCTCCAGCGCGAGTCGCGGGCGGACGCCGGCCGGCTCGGCGTCCCCGTCGTCCCGCACCGCCTGCCCATGGCCGCGGTCCGTGACGCGATCGGCCGGGGGGAGCAGGTGCTGCTCCTGCTGTCGCTCGCCGGGATGCAGGGGTTCGATGTGCCGCACTGGGTGCTCTGCCACGGTGCCGTACCGGGCGCCGTCGTGATCGAGGACCCCTGGGCCAACGCGGCCACGGGCGACACCTGGGTCGACGCCCACCTGTTGCCCGTGTCCGACGCGTCGCTCGACGAGATGTCGACGCTGTCGGCGCTCTCGGCTGATTCGGCCGAATCAGCGGAATCAGCGGACCACTACCGTGGTGCGGTCATCATCGGCGATACGGAGCCGCGTCACGCATCCTGAGGGGCGGCCGGCCGGTCACGCGCGTCACGCGGACCGGTGTGCCGCACAGAACCCGCAGAGAAGCCAGGAGTCCATGGAACTCGCCGCCTTTCCCCGTCAGTTCGCCAGGACCCGCCGCTTCTCGCTCGGGGTCCCGCAGCGGTTCACCGTCTCACCGGACGGGGAACGCGTGCTGTTCACCCGGTCCGTGTCCGGCACGGACGCGCGGATCCTGCTGTGGGTGTACGAGAACGGCGCGGAACGGCTGCTCGCGGGCGGCGACGGAGACAGGGCCGGAGCGAAAACCGGGGCAGGGGCCGGGATCGGGTCCGGGTCCGGGATCGGCTCGTACGCGACCGACCGCCACGCGCGCGTGGCCGCGTACACCCGCGACGGCGCGCTCTGGACCGTGGAAACCGTGGGAGGCGACACCACCCCGCGCCGGCTGCCCGTCCCCGGCCCGGTGACCGACCCCCGCCCCTCCCCCGACGGAACCCTGATCGCGTACGTCCGGGACGGCGCGCTCCGCGTCGTACGGGACGACGGCACGGCCGACCGGGCGCTCGCCGAGCCGGAGTCCCCCGATGTCACCTACGGGCTGCCGGACCATACCGCCCGGGAGTCCATCGGCCGTACGCGTGCCTTCTGGTGGTCGCCGGACGGCACCGCGCTGCTGGTGGCCCGGGTGGACACGTCAATGGTGCGGCGCTGGCACGTCGGCGACCCGGCCGACCCCGCGCGCCCGCCGCGCGCCGTCCGCTACCCGGCGGCGGGCACCGCCAACGCGGAGACGTCCCTGCTCCTGATCACCGTCGGCGGCGACCGCACCCCGGTCGCGCTCCCGCGTACGGCCCCGGAGCCTGGCGGCGCGCCGGCCGCGCCCGGCACCTGGCGTGACGGCGCCTTCGAGTACCTCCTGCGCGCCGACTGGGACGGCGCCGCCCCGGTCGTCACCGTCCAGACCCGGGACCAGCGCACCGTGTGGGTGCTGCGCGTCGACCCGTCGACCGGCGCCGTACGGCCGCTGTCGCGTCACACCGACGACGCGTGGGTGGAGTTCCCGCCGGGCACCCCGCTGCACACCGGCTCGGGAACGGCCGTGCTGCCGTACATACGCGGCGACGCGTACGGGATCCGGATCGGGGATGTGCCCTCGCCCGCCGGGCTCCAGGTCAGGGCGGTGCTGGGGGCGGTGGGCGAACGGGTCTTCTTCACCGCGTCCGAGGAGCCGACGGAGACCCACGTCTGGTCGTACACCCCCTCGGCCACCCCCTCCGCCGGGCCGTCCCACGGCCCGGACCCCCGCTTCGTCCGGCTCACCGACGTCCCCGGTGTGCACACCGCCACCGTAGGCGGCGACAACGACAACGGCGCGACCGTCGTCCTCGACAGCCGGACTCCGGCCGCCCATACGGTGACGGTGGTACGCGGCGGCGAGCCGGCCGGCCGTATCGCGGTCCTCACCGAGCGTCCCCTCGTCACCCCCGCGCCGGTCCCCCTCGTCCTCGGCGCGCGGGAGTCGCGCGGGCAGCTCCATCTGCCGTCCTGGTACGAACCGGGCGCGGGCCCGCTCCCGGTGCTGCTCAGCCCGTACGCCGGCCCCGGTATGCAGGTCGTGAACCGGGCGGGCGCCTGGCACTCCGTGGTGCGCCAGTGGTTCGCCGAACACGGCTTCGCGGTGCTGGTGGTGGACGGCCGCGGCACCCCCGGCCGCGGGGTGGCCTGGCAGCGCGCCATCACCGGCGACCGGCTGACGCCCGTACTCGACGACCAGATCGACGCGCTGCACGCGACGGCCGCGCGGTACGACGGCGCCCTGGACCTGACCCGGGTCGGCATCCGGGGCTGGTCGTTCAGCGGCTATCTGGCGGCCGGCGCCGTGCTGCGCCGGCCCGATGTGTTCCACGCGGCGGTCGCCGGGGCGCCCGTCACCGACCGGCGGCTGTACGACACGTACTGGGAGGAGCGCTATCTCGGCCACCCGGACAGCCGGCCGGAGGGCTACGCGCGCTCGTCGCTGCTCCCGTACCCGAGCGACGCGAACGGTACGGGCACACCTGTCCGGCCGCTGCTGCTCGTCCACGGGCTCCTCGACGACAACGTCTTCCCGCTGCACACCCTGCGGCTCTCCGCCGCGCTGCTCGCCGCGGGCCGGCCGCACTCCGTCCTGCCACTGCCGGGGACCGGGCATCTCGTCGCCCGGGAGGGGACGGCCGACGCCCTCCTCCTGCGCGAGCTGGCCTTCTTCCGGGAAGCACTCGCCGCCGGGGGCCGGCCGGCCGCTGAATCCGCGGCCCGTTGAACACAGGAACGCCCGGTACCGTACTCCCCCATGAACCGGCCGAACGAGCGCCGGACGGGAACACGGGAGTTCGGTATGACGGGAACGTACGGCGGCAGCGCACGCATCGTGACACGCCGGACCGTGGTGGCGGCCGCCGGTGCGGCGGGGCTGGGCGCCGCGCTCGTGGCATGCGGCTCGGACGACAGCTCGGACAGCGGTTCCGGTAGCGGTAGCGGTTCGGGCAGCGCTTCCGGTGGCGGTTCGGACAGCGGCTCCGGTGGCGGTTCGGGCGGCGGCTCCGGCGCGGTTCTCGCCAAGACGACCGACATCCCGGAGGGCGGCGGGGTCGTCTTCGGTGACCAGGGCGTGGTCGTCACCCAGCCGCAGGCCGGCGAGTTCAAGGCGTTCTCGTCCGTGTGCACCCACACCGGCTGCGCGGTCAAGGGCATCGCGGACGGCATCATCAACTGCCCTTGCCACGGAAGCAAGTTCAGCGCGACGGACGGCAGTGTGCAGGCGGGCCCGGCGACTGCGCCACTGCCCGCCAAGGAAATCAAGGTCACCGGTACGGAGATCAGCCTGGCCTGACCGGTACACGTGTGACCGGTACGAGCGGCGTCCCGCGCGGACCCCGCTCCCCCTGAACGGCGGCCGGCCGGCCCCACCCTTCGTCGGCAGAAGGTGGGACCGGCCGGCCGTCCTCTTTGTTCAGGTGCCTGTGCTTCAATCCAGCGTCTGTGCCTGCTCGTTCGGGCCGCCCGCCGCCGTCCTCAGCGCCTCGACCGCCGCCCTGATCGACGGCCGCCGGTCCGCGTCGGTCCGCCACACCGCGTACACATGCCGGCGCATCCGCTGCCGTACGGGGACGACGGCGACCCCCGCCGGCACCGGACCGCGGCCGAGCCGGGGCGCGACACAGACGCCGAGTCCGGCCGCGATCAGGGCGAGTTGGGTGTGGTACTCCCCCGCCAGATGCGCGATCCGCGGCTCGACGCCCTTCGAGCGGAGCGTGAACATCAGCCAGTCGTAGCAGAATTCACCCTCGGGCCAGGACACCCAGTCGTCGTCGGCGAACTCCTCCAGGTCCACCTCCGCCCGCCCCGCGAGCGGATGGCCGACGGGCATGGCCACATCGGGGGCGTCGTCGAGCAAATGGGCCGACGCGAGCCCGCCGGGCACCGGCAGCCGCTTGTTGCTCCAGTCCAGCGCGACCGCGAGATCGAGATCCCCTCTGATCACACTGCGGATTCCAGCCTCGGGCTCCATCTCACGGGTGTGGACGCGCAGTTCGGGATGGTCCTCGCGCAGCGTCCGGATCAACTGCGGAAAGAGTCCCCGCGCGGCCGTCGGGAAGGCCGAGATCCGCACTTCGCCCACCACCGCGCCCCGCTGGGCCTCGATGTCCGACTGGGCGATCTCGACCTGGGAGAGGATCCGCGCGGCGTGGTCGGCGAGCAGCCGTCCGGCGTCGGTGAGCCGGACCCCGCGCCCGTTCTTGGTCAGCAGCCGCTGGCCGACCTCACGCTCCAGTTTGGCCAGTTGCTGGGAGACCGCCGAGGTCGTGACATGCAGCCCGTCGGCCGCGCCGCTGACCGAGCCGTGGCGGGCCAGGGCGTCCAGGGTGCGCAGGCGCTCCAGATTCAACATGTAAGCAATGCTAAGCGATGGGGTGGACTTATTCTCGCTTGTTCTACGAGGTCAAGCGGGCCATGGTGGTCCTCATGAGCGCCACCACCGACACATCACCCACAGCGGCACCCACCCCCACGCCCACACCTCCGGCCGTCTCCGCACCCCACGCACACCGCGCGAGCGCCCGCAGCCGTCCGGCGCTCGGCTGGCGGGTCCGGTTCGCGGCGCTCGCGCTGATCTGGGGCTTCAGCTTTCTGCTGATCAAGGTCGGCACACACGGCTTTGCCCCGTTCCAGGTGACCTTCGGCCGGCTGTTCTTCGGTACGGCGGTGCTGGCTGTCGCGATCGCGGTGAAGCGGGAGCGGCTGCCCCGGTCGGCACGCACCTGGGGGCATCTGGCCGTCGCGGCGTTCCTGCTCAACGCCCTGCCGTTCTCGCTGTTCGCGTACGCGGAGCTGACGATCCCGTCGACGCTCGCGGGCATCTGCAACGCCACCTCGCCGCTGTGGGGCATGCTGCTGTCCCTCGTCGCGCTCTCCGAGGACCGGCCCACGCGGCGCCGGGTGGCCGGGCTCGGTATCGGTTTTCTCGGGGTGCTGACCGTGCTGGGCGCCTGGCAGGGCTTCTCCGGACTGGATCTCAGGGGTACGGGGATGGCCCTGCTGGCCTCACTGAGCTATCCGATCGGCTGGATCTACGTACGCAGGACCCTGGCGGGCAGCGGCAGCTCCCATCTCTCGCTGACCGGCGCGCAGCTCTTCCTGGGCACTCTGCAACTGGCCGTGGTGACACCGCTGTTCACCACGCTCCCGACATCCTTCCCGGTGGGGCCACTGCTCGCGGTGGTGGTGCTGGGCGCGCTGGGCACGGGGCTGGCGATCCTGATCCAGTACGGCATCGTCGCCGAGGTCGGCCCGACGACCGGGCAGATGGTCACGTACTTCATCCCGGTCATCGCCGCGGCGGCCGGGGTCACGCTGCTCGGAGAGCGGCTCGACTGGAACACACCGGTGGGCGCGCTGGTGGTGCTGGCGGGCGCGGCCCTCACCCAGAGCCGCGCGAGGCGGCCCGGAGCGGCGAAGTAGCGGCTTGACGGCCCCTAGCCGACCCACCGCGGCACGCACAGCGCACCGCACACCCCCTCAGCCGTGGGTACGGGCCGGAGCCGGCCCGGCCGCCGAGGCCAGCGCGTCGGCGACCGGCCCGATGTCGTCGGCCGTCAGCTCGGAGACCGTCAGCCGTACGCCCGGCGGCGCCGCCAGCCGGAAGCGCGCCCCGGGCGCGACCGCCCAGCCGGCCCGCAGCAGCCGTGTCACCGCGCCGGTCTCGTCCGCGACCGGCACCCAGACGTTCATCCCGCTGCGGCCGTGTGCCGCGACACCCCGGGCGGCGAGCGCGGAGACGAGCGCGTCGCGCCTTTCCCCGTACGCCCGGGCCACCGCCGTCACATCGACCGCGCCCGAGGTCCACAGCTCGACCACCGTCCGCTGGAGGATCCGGCTCACCCAGCCGGGGCCGAGCCGCTGCCGCCCCGCCACCCGGTCCACGGTCAGCGCGTCGCCGGTCAGCACGGCGATCCGCAGATCGGGTCCGTACGCCTTCGCCGTGGACCGTACGAGCGCCCAGCGGTCGGTGACACCGGCCAGCGGGTACAGCGGGAGGTCCACGATGTGGTGGCCGTGGTCGTCCTCGATGAGCAGGACGCCGGGGTACGCGGCGAGGAGCGCGCGCAGGGCGGCGGCGCGCGCGGCACCGACCGCCGCACCGGTCGGGTTCTGCGCGCGGTCGGTGACGACGACCGCGCGGACGCCCGCGCGCAGGGCGTCCGCCAGCGCCCCGGGGAGCGGCCCGTCGTCGTCCACCCCCATCGGGACCGGCCGCAGCCCGAGCGCGGGGACGAGATCGAGCAGGCTGCCCCAGCCCGGGTCCTCGACGGCGACGGCGTCGCCGGGCCGCAGATGCGCGGCCAGCACGCGTTCGATGGCGTCGAGCGATCCGGAGGTGACGGCGACGGGCCCCGGGGGCACTCCGTCGACGTCCAGTCCGGCCCGGGCCAGCCGGGCGAACTCCGGGTCGACGGGCGCCTGTCCGTACAGTACGGGCCGCTCGGCGGCCTGGCGGGCGGCGGCGGTGAGCGCGTCGTGCAGCGGGGGCAGGAGGGCGGGGTCGGGGTTGCCCTCCGAGACGTCCCGTACGCCGGGCGGTACCTCGATCCGGATCGAGCCGCGGACCGTACTGGCGGGACGCGGCCGGATCCGGCTGCCCCTGCGCCCGGCCGTCTCGATCACCCCGCGCTCGCGCAGGGTGCGGTAGGCGGCGGCGACGGTGTTCGGATTGACCCCCAGCTCGGTCGCCAACTCCCGCATGGGCGGCAGAAGTTGCCCCGGAACCAGCTCCCCGGCCCCCACCGCGCGTTCGACGCTCGCGGAAATCTCCGCGGCACCGCGTCCCGTAATCCGATACTCTCCTAGCACAAAGAACATTATGCACTAGAGCAAAAGAGAACGCAATGAAGGAGAAGGAGCGCACCGTGAACATGAAGGAGAACGCCGTGAAGGAGAGCGCCGCACCGGAAAACACCGCGCCGGAGGGTGCCATGCAGGAAAACACCGCGCCGGAAAACGGCGGCACCGCCTACCCGTCCTCCTCCCGCACCGTCCCCACCCGGGCCCGCGAGCGGGCCTCGTACGACCGTGAACTGGTGCACGGCATACTCGACGCGGCGTATGTCTGCCATCTCGGCTTCGTCCGCGACGGCGCTCCCGTGGTGCTTCCGACGCTCTACGCGCGCGTGGGCGAGCGGCTCTACCTCCACGGCTCCACCGGATCGCGCCCGCTGCGCATGGCGGGCGGAACATCTGCCGCGGAGGGGAGCGACCCGGGGCTCGCGGTCTGCGTGACCGTCACCCATGTCGACGGCCTGGTGCTGGCGCGCTCCGCCTTCCACCACTCGATGAACTACCGCTCCGTGGTGGTGCACGGCACCGCCCACCGCGTCACCGCGCCGGAGGAGCGGCGGACGGCCCTCGACGCGATCGTCGACCAGGTCACCCCCGGCCGCTCGCGCGACTCACGCCCGGCCAACGACCGCGAGCTGGCGGCGACGGCCGTGATCAGCCTCGATCTGCACGAGGTCTCCGCCAAGGTCCGTACGGGCGGCCCCAACGACGACCCCGAGGACCTCGCGCTGCCGTACTGGGCGGGGGTCGTACCGCTCACACCGGGCTACGGCGCCCCCGTACCGGCGGACGACCTCGATCCGGCCGTCCCGCTGCCCGGCTACCTCTCCGCGCGCCGAGAGAGGGGCGGGCGCTGAGACGGGGGCGAAGCTACTGCCCGGCGGGCCCGGCCGGAACCGGGGAAGGATCGCCGTCCCCCACGCCTTCCCCCGCAGGCGCACCCGCACCCACGCCGCCCACACCCACGCCGCCCGCACCCGCACCCGTCCCCCCACCGGCCACCGGCCCGGCGGGCGGCGCCTTCGGGGTCGACGACTGCGCGATGAACGCGCCGATCAGCACGACCACCCCACCGAGGATCTGCGGCGCCGAAAGGTGCTCCCGCAGCAGCACCCACGCCAGTACGGTCGCGATGACCGCCTCCAGACAGGCGACCACACCGGCGACCTGCGGGGAGAGGCGGCGTACGGAGATCACCCCGGTGACGTACGCGAGGACGGTGGCGATCAGCACGATCCAGCCCAGCAGCAGCCAGACCGCGACACGCGACCCGTCCATCACGGCGCTGCCGCCGAGCAGCGACCAGTCCATCCGCCAGGGGCGGGCGACGGCCGTCAGCACGACGGAGCCGATGATCAGTCCGTACGCGATCACGCCCAGCGGATCCGCCACGTCCTCGCCGTCGCCGTCCGGGTCGGACAGGACGAAGTAGCCGACCTGGCAGCAGGCCGCGCCGAGCGCGAGCAGCACCCCGACCGGGTCGAAGCCGAGCCCGGCCCACACCTCCACCACACAGGCGAGCCCGCCCACCGCGAGCACGACCCCGACGGCGGCGGCGCGGGTGACCGGCCGGCGCCGTACGAACCGGACCCAGAGCAGCACGAGCGCCGGCGCGAGGTACTCGATGAGCAGCGCGACCCCGACGGGGATACGGGAGAGCGCGGCGAAGTAGAAAGCCTGGACGCCCGCGACAGCCAGCAGCCCGAAGCCGAGGAGCAGCGCGGGCCGGCGGACGAGCAGCGCGCGATGGCGCCAGGCCACCGGGAGCATGACAAGGGCGGCGCCGGTGACCCGGAGCCAGACGACATGGAGCGGGTCGAACCCCGCTTCGATCAGCGGCTTGGCCGCGACACCCGAACCACCGAACGCGACCGCCGACACGAGGGCGAGCCCCAGGCCGGCGTTCCTCTCCCGAGACACCTGCATGGCGTCATCATGACACCTCGCGTCAGGAGCCTCACTCCCATGACACCTGTCGAGACGCGGCGGAGACACGGTCGCTCAGCGACAGGGTGTCCACCCCGGCCCGTTCGAGTACCTCGACCGCCCGGCAGGACCCGTCGGCGGCGAGCGCCGCCAGCAGATCGAGCCCGCGGGCCCGGGGCGCGCCACGCAGCGCCGCCCGGTTCAGCGCGGCGGCCATGGCGGTCACGGCGGGCGGCGACCAGCCCGGCACCTCACGCCGTACAACGGGCAGCGCGCCGGAGTCCTCGACGGTCCCCTGCCAGCGCAGCCCGTATCCGATGCTCCGCTGGACGAGATAGCCGAGCACCCGGGCCGGCTGGGGCTCGCTGTCGAACACGGCCCGCACCTCGGGGTCCGTCTCCAGCAGGGAGTGCAGCAGATGGGCCGTGTCGATCTGCGCGTCGGCGCCGCGGTGGGCCCGTCTGCGGGCGCCCGCGACCACGGACATCAGCTCGGGAGAGAGCTGCGCCTCAAGTTCGTCGATGCGCGGCGGCGCCGCCGGGTGGGGTACTCGCGGTGGAGGGTTTCGCACTCCTTCACCCCATCAGTCCCGGGCGTGCGTGGCATCCACGCGGGGGAGCATCTTCGGACCTGCCGGAGAGTAGTACATCTGCGCCCTTTCTCCTCCTTACGGATGAGAAGAGGCCCGCGACACCCAGGCCACGGACCTCCAACACCCCCTCCCCCACGCCCTCATCCTTCGTCGGCGAGGATCAGATAG
The DNA here is from genome assembly GCF_003344965.1 of Streptomyces paludis. Classification (NCBI taxonomy): domain Bacteria; kingdom Bacillati; phylum Actinomycetota; class Actinomycetes; order Kitasatosporales; family Streptomycetaceae; genus Streptomyces; species Streptomyces paludis. The sequence goes on from NZ_CP031194.1 coordinate 649,718, forward strand.
AGCTTCTTGCGCGATTCGTTGATGACCGCGAGGGCCTTCTCGCGCTGCTCGGGCGTGCCGGTCTTCCAGACCTGCCCGAACGCCTCCATCAGCCCGAATCCGGCCTGCCGGATCTCATCCACGGACTCCCGGTCGAACCCGCGGCCGGCCTCCTCCCAGGGAGCCTCCGACCCGGCCTCGGCCTCCGCCGTGCCGGCCTCGGTGAGCGTGAACAGCTTCTTGCCGCCCTCGCTCCGGTTGGTGATCAGCCCTTCGTCCTCCAGCAGCTGGAGCGTCGGGTACACCGACCCCGGACTGGGGCGCCAGGCCCCGCCACTGCGCTCGCCGATCTCCTGGATCATCTCGTAGCCGTGCATCGGCCGGTCCTTGAGCAGCGCCAGGATCGACGCCCGCACATCACCACGCCGAGCCCTCCCCCGCCCCCCACCGGGCCCCCGCCCCCGCCCGAACGGCCCACCGAACGGCGGCCCAAACGGCCCAAAAGCCCCACGCCGCCCGACTCCCGGCCCGTACTCATGTCCGTGTTCATGTCCATGTGAACGCATCGCTTCCACTTCTCCTTCTATCGTTGATCTGTCGCGATGCGTCAACGATATATCGGAACCTTTCGTTTGACAACACCCCCGCCGCATGGATGGTGTGCGCGTCCCGGATCGCGCCAGAGTGACGGGTCGCCCGGACGGGCGGACGGCGGACGGTTTTACGTCGCCGGAGTACGGCGTCGCCGCTCCCGCAGCCAGCCGTCGATCACGGCGAAGTCCGCGCCGGTGAGACCGGTCATGGCCGCCACGCGGTGCAGAAGCGCCGGACCACGGTGGTGGCGCGATACCCAGGCGCGGTCGAGGGCGGTGATCTCGTCGTCCACCCAGACGAAGGGGCGTCCGTCGGCGAGGGCGACGAGAGCGCGGGTCTTCCAGTGCAGGGCGCCCGTCTCCTCCTCTTCCGGCGCGTCCGGCAGGCCCACCACCGGCAGTGGGGGCAGCCCGAGCAGCGGGGCTATCACCTCGTTGGCATCGTCCATCCACGCGGTGGCCCACATCAGCACGCAGGGGAGCGCCAGCAGGCGCGGACCGTGTGTGCGGTCGATCTTCGCCAGCTGGGGGTTCGACGTGTCCTGCCAGCCGTCCCACTCTTCGGCGCTCGACGGAAGCCGCGCTCCTCCGTACGGGAGGAGGGTGCCGTCAACGTCCAGGAAGAGCAGTGGGGTTTCCACGTGATCGGTCATGGCCGCACACGCTATCGACCCTTCGCCCGAGCGAGCGGTGGACCGTATGCGCGGCCCCGGACTGTCCGTAGCCATGCCACCATCCGAGCGAGCGAGGTCGCGGCCCATGGCCCATGCGGCGGATGCCACCTCGCCAGGGACGGGGGCGGGCGGTGCCGGTGGTGGATGTGGTGCGGGAGTCGGCTCGGGCGGGGCGGATGGTGTTCTTCGAGGAGTCGGCGCGGGACGGGGCGCAGGCCAAGACATTGATGGGCGCCGGTTTCCGGGTGCGGCTGGCCCGCGAGCAGGGTGCGATCTTCGGCGCGGACGGGCCGCGGCATGTGGTGTTCGCGGCGGGCTTCCCCTCGGTGTGCGCCCAGGAGTTCGAGGCGACGCGCCAAGTCGCCCTGGAGGCACAGGATTCGGTGAGTCCGGCGGCGATCTGCCGGGGCACGGCGGCGGACGTGCGGCTGGCGCTGGGTGCGGTACGGGGCGCGGCGGGCGCGCGGGTGATGGTGATCGTGGCGGCGTCGGAGGCGACCGCCCGCGCCCTGGTGCACAGCGACGCCCGTACCGCCCTGGCCACGGGCATGGACGTGGTCAAGGAGGCCGTGGACCTGGCGGCGGGCGACGGTGTCGCGGTGGACGTGTGCCTGGTGGACGCGCCCCGCGCGGACCCCGCGCTGGTGGCCGAGTACGCGGGGGCGATGACGGCGGGCGGCGCGGGGACGATCGTCCTGGCCGACACCGTCGGAGATCTGCTGCCCGGCCAGGCCCGCACCCTGTTCCAGCGGGTCGCGGCCGGGGCCGGCCCGGACACCGTCCTGGTGTCACACCTGCACAACGACCTCGGCCTCGGCCTGGCCAACACCCTGGCCGCGCTGGAGACCGGCGTACGGGTGGTGGCCTGCTCCTGGCTCGGCATGGCCGAGCGCAGCGGCATGGCGGCCACCGAGCAACTCCTCTTCCTGCTCGCCCACGACCCGGCCAAGGCCGCCCGACTCACCGGTTCCGCAAGGGAGTTGTGGTGGACGCCGCCGGACCTGACCCGGCTGCCGGGGATCGCCCGGATGGTGTCCGCCGAGACCGGTGTGCCGCTCACCGTCACCACACCCATCGTGGGCACCGGCGTCGCCACGATCTCCACCGGCACCCCGTTCACCCACCCGAGAACCTTCCAACCGTACGATCCCCAGCGGCACTTGGGCCTGGAGCCGACCGTCGTCCTGACCCATCTCGCGAGCCGGCGTGTGCTGCGCGCGGTCGCCGAACGCCTCGGACACGACCTGGACCCGGTCCGTACCCGGACCGCACTGGCCTGGGTCAAGGACCGCGCGTACCGGCTCGGCCAAGCCGTCGTCCCCGACGCCGACTTCGCCGCCTACCTCGACGGCCTCACCGCCAGCACAACGGCGCCCACGCCCGAGCCCGTACCCACGCCCGGACCCGCGACCGCGCCCACTTCCTGAACGGACCCCGATGCCGCCCACCGCACCGCTCGACACCGGCCCCGCCGCCGACGCCCTCGCCGCCGGCCGGGCCGCCGTCCTGCCGAACCCCAGCCCGCTGACCTACGTCGTCACCGCCACCGGTCCGCAGGCCGTCAACCACGCCAAAGCCCGGCCCTCGAACCAGGAGGTCGCGCTCTGGACGCACGACGACACCACGTGGACCGAACTGACCGCCGCACTCGACCTGACGCCCGCCGCCCTCGGCACGGCGTCGTATCTGCTCCGCGTCGAACTGGTCACCCTGCTGGTGCCCGTACGCCCCGGCACCCCACCCCCGGCATGGGCTCTCCCCGCCCTGCGCGACGGTCACCTCCTGCTCTTCGGCGCCCGCTGGCAATCCCTGGCCCCGCTGCTGGCGCGCTTCCCCCGTCTGTACGTCAGCAGCGCCAACCGCACCGGGCAGGCACCCGCGCCCACCGCCGCCCGGGCCGCCGCGATGTTCGGCCCCGGCGTCCCCGTCGCGGACGGCGACCACCTGCGCGACACCAGCACCGACACCGACACCAACGCCACCACCACACTGCGCATCACGCCCGACGGCACACTGACCCATATCCGTCACGGAGCCCAGGACCTGGCACACGGCCCCGATCCCGCCGTCTACCTCGAACGGCTGCGTACACAACACCGTTGACGGCAGCGGTATGCGCTACGGCTACGCCCGCGGCGCCGAAGCCGACTCAGACGCCGCGCCGGACGTCGACACGGACACCGCCGCCGGTGTCCCCGTAGCGATCGGCTCCGTGCCGGTGTCGCGCCGCAGCGGCACCTCCTTGATGAACAGCACCATCACGAACGCCACCAGCGCGAGCGGCGCCGCGTACAGGAAGGTGTCGGCGACGGCATGCCCGTACGCGCTCTCGACGACCGCCCGCACCGGAGCCGGGAGCAGCGCGAGATCCGGGATGGAGCCGCTGCCGGATCCGGTGTCCGTGACGCCGAGCCGCGCCAGGCCGTCCGCCATGTAGTGCGTGACCCGTGTGCCGAGCATCGCGCCCAGCGCCGCGACCCCGGCGGAGCCGCCGAGCGAGCGGAAGAAGCTGACCATCGAGCTGGCCGCGCCCAGATCCCGCTGGTCGACCTGGTTCTGGGTGGCGAGCACCAGGTTCTGCATCATCATGCCGACGCCGAGACCCACCAGCGCCATGAAGACGGCCGTCCGCCAGTACGGTGTGTCGGCGCGGATGGTGCCCAGCAGACCGAGCCCGGCGGTGACGAGCGCGCCCCCGGAGACGAGCCAGATCTTCCAGCTGCCGGTCTTGGTGATGATCTGCCCGGAGAGCGTGGAGGAGACCGCCAGCCCGCCGATCAGCGGAATGGTCATGATCCCTGCCATGGTCGGCGACTCACCGCGGGCCATCTGGAAGTACTGGCTCAGGAAGATACTGCCGGCGAACATCCCGACGCCGACGAAGAGGCTCGCGACGGAGGCGAGGGTGATCGTCTTGTTGCGGAACAGCCGCAGCGGGATGATCGGCTCGCTCGCCCTGCTCTCCACCAGCACGAAGACCGCGCCGAGCAGCACCGCGCCGCCGGTCATGACCGCGGTCTGCCAGGAGGCCCAGTCGAACTTGCTGCCCGCGAAGGTGACCCAGATGAGCAGCAGACTGACGGACGCGCTCATGAAGAACGCGCCCGTCCAGTCGACCTTCACGTCCCGCCTGACCACGGGCAGCCGCAGGGTCCGCTGCACCACGGCGAAGGCGACCGCCGCGAACGGCACGCCTATGTAGAAGCACCAGCGCCAGCCCAGCCAGCTGGTGTCCACGATGGCCCCGCCCAGCAGCGGTCCCGCGACCGTTGAGACCGCGATGGTGGCACCGATGTAGCCGCTGTACCGGCCCCGCTCGCGCGGCGAGATCATCGCCGCCATGACGATCTGCACCAGGGCCGTCAGACCGCCCGTGCCGATGCCCTGGAGCACCCGGAAGACGATCAGCGTCGCGACGTTCTGCGACAGCCCCGCCCCCAGCGAGCCGATCAGGAAGACCACCAGCGCGATCTGGACCAGCAGCTTCTTGCTGATCAGGTCGGCGAGCTTGCCCCACAGCGGGGTGGAGACGGTCATCGCGAGCAGCGCGGCGGTGACCACCCAGGTGTAGGCGCTCTGCCCCGAGTCGAGATCGGAAATGATCTTCGGAAGGGCGTTGGTGACGATCGTGGACGAGATCATCGCCACGAACATGCCGAGCAGCAGCCCGCCCAGCGCGGACATGATCTGCCGGTGCTCCATCGGCGCGGGTGGTGGTGAGGTCGTACTCATCGTCGTCGGCCCTCTCGCTTTCGTCCGACAATCACCTGATTGCCCGAGGCAACTTAACATAAGTGGAGGAGAACCTCCGATACAAGGCCGCCACCCTCCCGCATATGGCCAGAAAGGCGCCTATATCCCCAAAACGAACCGCCCCGTTCGACCGCATCTCCGCGCAAAACGGAGGGCGTACTCCGGCACGTAGCATGGAGCGATGAGTTCTCAGCACCAGGAGTCCGGCGCGGAATCCGCCGGAGCCGCTGCCGGAGCCGCCCCCTCGCGCGCCCTGCGGGCCGACGCGGAACGCAACCGGGCCCGGCTCGTCGAGGCCGCCCGGAGCGTCTTCGCGGAGACCGGTGTCGACAGCCCGCTGGAGAACATCGCCGAGCGCGCGGGCGTCGGTATCGCGACGCTCTACCGCCGCTTCCCGACGCGCGAGGAACTCATCGCCGCGACCTACGAGGCCAAGATGGCCGAGATCACCGACTTCACCGAAGAGGCGCTGCACGCGCCCGACGCCTGGACGGGCCTGCGCGACTGCATCGAGCGCTTCTGCGCGATGCAGTCCGAGAACCGCGGCTTCAGCAGTGCCGTCATCATGGCGCTGCCCGTCCCGGCGGTGGTGCCGCCCCACCGCGAGCGGCTACGGACGAACCTCGCGGCGCTCATCGAGCGCGCCCAGGAGGAGGGCAGCCTCCGCGACGACTTCGTCCTGGAGGACATCACGCTCCTCATGATGGCCACCGGCGGAATCCTGCGCGTCACCCGGGAGGCGGCGCCCCACGCGTGGCGCCGGCTGCTCGCGTACCAGCTGGAGGCGTTCCGTACGCCGGGGTCGGCCGGCCCGGCCGACCCCCTGCCCACCGCGCCCACCGCCATGCAGCTGCGCCGCGCCGCGGAGGCCCACCGGGCCCGCCTGCGGCAGTCACCCCCGGCGTCGTCCCCCGTGGGCTGAAAGGACGCGGCCGCTGTACGCCGCGCCCCAAGCACCGAGCCGCCGTGCCCCGAGCCGCCGCGCGCTTCAAGGCCGCGCACCTCGGATTGGCCTTGGCCCGGGACGTCCCTCGGCTTCTACGCTCCGCACATGCGCATCCGAATCGTCGACGCCTTCACCGACCGGCCCTTCGCGGGCAACCCCGCCGGAGTCCTGCTCCTCGACTCCCCCGCGTTCCCCGCCACCGAGTGGCTCCAGCGGGTCGCCGCCGAGGTCAACCTCTCCGAGACGGCCTTCGCCCACCCCCTGCCGCCCGGCGGCGACGCCGACTGGGCGCTGCGCTGGCTCACCCCGGCCACCGAGGTCGACCTGTGCGGCCACGCCACCCTGGCCACCGCCCATGTGCTGCACACCACCGGCCGTGCGACGGGCGCCCTGCGCTTCGCGACCCGCTCCGGGATCCTCGGCGCCGTCGCCCACGAGGACGGTTCGCTGACCCTGGACTTCCCGACCTCGCCGCTGACCCCGGTCCCGGTCCCCGACGGCCTCGCGGCGGCGCTCGGCGCCACGCCCGTATCCGCGCACGACACCGCCGAGCACCTCGGCGATCTGGTGGTCGAGCTGGCCGACGAGCCGACCGTACGCGGCCTGTCCCCCGACTTCGACGCGCTCGTCGCCTGCTCCCGGCGCGGCATCATCGCGACGGCCCGCGCCGAGGACCCGGCCCGTGGCTACGACTTCGTCTCGCGCGGCTTCTTCCCCCAGGTCGGGGTGGACGAGGACCCGGTGACCGGCAGCGCCCACACCGCGCTCGCGCCGTTCTGGTCGGCGCGGCTGGGCGGTGCCACGGAGCTGACCGGGCTTCAGGGCTCCGCCCGTACCGGACTGGTACGGGTCTCCCTGCGCGGCGCCCGGACGCTGCTCACCGGCCGGGCGGTGACGGTCATCGACGGCGAGCTGCTCAGCGCGCCGTAAAAGCGGGCGAGCCCCCAGCCCTCGTCCACGAGGGACCCCCCACGCCGGCCGACTACAGCGTCGGCAGCCAGTCCACCTTCCCCGCCAGCAGCGCGTACCCGACGAACGCCCCGATGTCGAGCAGCGTATGCGCCACGACCAGCGGCCCGACCCGCCCCCAGCGCCGGTACAGGAGCACGAACACCACGCCCATCACCATGTTGCCGATGAAGCCGCCGATGCCCTGGTAGAGGTGGTACGAGCCGCGCAGCACCGAGCTGCCCACCAGCGCCGCCATCGGCGTCCAGCCCAGCTGCCCGAGCCTGCGCAGCAGATAGCCGACGACGATCACCTCCTCCAGCACGGAGTTCTGCACCGCCGAGAGAATCAGCACCGGGAACTTCCACCAGACATTCGGCAGCGACTCCGGCTGGACCGTCAGATTGAACCCGGTCGCCTGCATCACCAGATAGAACGCGAGCCCGGCGCTGCCGATCCCGGCCGCCACCAGCGTGCCGCGTCCCAGGTCGGGCCAGGGCCGCCGGCCGTCGAAGCCGATGTCGCGTATCCCGCTGCCCTCGCGCAGCAGCAGATGCGCGACCAGCGCGACCGGCACCAGGGCCGTACTGATGTAGAAGAGCTGAAGGGAGAGGTCGAGCCACGGCCGTCCCGGGGCCGCCGACGAATTGAGCCTGGCCGCCTGCTCGTTGAGCGCCTGGGGCGCGGTGAGCGCCCCGATGAATCTGATCAGCGCGCCGACGCCGCTCGCTCCCAGCGAGAGCGCCAGTACGAGCAGGGTCTCGGACCGCAGGGTCCGGCGCGCGACGGCTCCCCGCCCCTCGGTCACCCGCCCGCCGGCCCCCGCCACATCAGCCGCCGACGCCCCGGCGCTCCGCTTCTCGGCGCCCGGCACCTCGGCCCCCTGCTCCGGCCCTCGATCCCGCTCCGGTCCCGGACCGTCCACCTGTCCCGCCTCCGCACGCACACCCGACTCCAGTTTCTACGTCCCGGTGTGGAATCCGGGCCCTGTCCCGCGCACCGTGCCGCTAGGGTCTCGCATACGAGTACGAAGATCGCGCGAGACCCGCACCCGCGGCACCCCCGCCATCCCCCTCTCCCACCTTTCACAAAGGAGGGGCGTCACCGTCATGGGACGTCACAGCTTGCCCGATGTGCGGCCGGCGAGCGCGGGCAGGGCCCGTTCGCCGCGCCGCCGCAACGTCGCCATCGCCGCCGCGCTCGTGCTGGCCGTGGCGGCCGGCACCGGAATCGCGGCGCGCGCCGGTCTGCTCTCCTTCGCCGCGCCCTGCGAGAGAGACGCCGTACGGCTGGACATCGTCGCGTCCCCGGACATCGCTCCCGCCCTGCGGGAGACGGCCGACCGCGCCCGGCGGGACAAGGTGACCTCCGACGGCCGCTGTCTCGACATACGGGTCACCGCCCGCGACAACTTCAAGGTGGCGAGCGCACTCGCCACAGGAGCCACAGGCATCACAGGAGCCACAGGCGGTACGGGCGCCACCGACGCCACCGGCGCCGGCGGCTCCAGCCGCGCCACCGACGACTCCGAAGGCTCCGACGACTCCAAGTACCAGGTCTGGGTGCCGGATTCCGGCGTCTGGGTCGACCGCGCCAAGGGCAGCGGCGACGGAGTCCCCCTCACCCCCGCCGGGAACGTGGCCTCCTCCCCCGTGACGCTGGCCACCGTACCCACCGCCGCCCGCACCCTGGGCTGGCCGAGGAAGACGTACACCTGGTCCGATCTGGCGCAGACCGCGACCGGCGGCGGTCTGCCGCGCGTCGGTTCGGCCGATCCGGCGCGCAGCGCCTCCGGCCTGCTCGCGCTGAGCGCCATCGCGGAGTCCGCGCAGCAGGACGGCGCCAAGGGCGAGACCCGTACGGCCGCCACCGCCAAGCTCCTCTCCGAGCGCGTCGCCGACACGGACACCCAGCTGCTGGACACCCTGGCGCGCGACGACTCGGGCGCGGAGAAGGGCAATCCGCGCCGCAACGAGGCGGTGCTGATCTCCGAGCAGGCCGCGTTCACCCACAACTCCGAGGGCAACGGCGTGGCCGGCCTCGACCTCTTCTATCCCACGGACGGCGCGCCCGCGCTCGACTACCCGTACAGCCTGGTCGATCAGACCGAGCTGACCACGGACCAGAGCCGCGCCGCGATGCGCTTCATGGCGCTGCTCGGCGAGGACCGCTCGTACCGCACGCTGGAGAAGCACGGCTTCCGGGCGGCGAACACCCCGGTGACCGGCGAGGTGCTGCGGACGGCGGGCGGGCGCGCTCCGCAGCCGTACGAGGGCGAGGACGCCCGGCCGCCGTCGGCGGAGGCGGTGCAGCGCGCGCTCGGGCTGTGGACGGTGACGGTGCGCAGCACCCGGCTGACGACGGTCGTCGACGCCTCCGGGTCGATGGCGGCGCCGGTGCCGGGCCGGTCGGGCCAGAGCCGGATGGATGTCACGAAGGCGTCGCTGCTGCGGGCGCTCTCCCAGTTCACCGCCGAGGACGAGATCGGCCTGTGGGAGTTCGCCACCCGGCTCGACGGCTCGAAGGACTACCGCGTGCTGGAGCGGACGGCCCGGCTCGGGGAGCCGGTCACGGGCGGCGGCACCCACCGCGAGCGGCTGTCCGACGCCTTCGCGGCGCTCCGCCCCGTACCGGACGGTGACACCGGGCTGTACGACACGACGCTGGCCGCCTACAAGGAGGCGCGGTCCTCCTATGTGCGCGGCAAGTTCAACGCGCTGGTCATCCTCACCGACGGTTCGAACAAGGACGACGACAGCATCTCGCGGGCCGATCTGATCAAGCGGCTGAAGGCGCTGGTGGACCCCGCGCGCCCGGTGCCGCTGATCGCGGTCGCGGTGGGCCCGGACGCCGACCGGGCCGAGGTCGACCGGATCGCGAAGGCGACGGGCGGGGCGGGGTACGAGGTGAGCGATCCGGCCGACATCCAGTCCGTACTGCTGAAGGCGATCATGCTCTCGGCCGCGTCGACCACCCCCTGAGCGATACGACCGGAACCCGGCCCGCACCCCGCGCCGGCACCCCGCACCCCGTACCCGCCGCGCCACCGCCCCTCGCCCACCCCACCTCACCCCACGCGACCTCCCCGCCCCGGGAACCCCACCGGCCACGTGTGCACCGGCTCCCCCTCGTGCATCAGCTCGCAGTACCGGCGGGTCATGGCGGCCAGCGCCGCGTCCCGCTCCAGCCCGGCCTCCAGCGCCCGGTGGAAGGTGTCCACCTGCCAGGAGGCCCCGTTCACCCGCCGCTTGCACCGCTCCTCGATCACCCCGAGGTAGAAGTCCCGGTCCGCGGGCTCGATGTGCCACGCGTCGAGCCCGGCCGCGGCGAGCGGCAGCAGCTCGTCCCGTACCAGCTTCACCGTCGGTACGGTCGTGATGCCCGACGCCCGCCCCGGGCGCGGCCAGCGCAGCTCGGCGTCGATGCCGTGGCGGCAGGCGGTGTCGAAGTTGGCGGCGGCGTCGGCGAAGGGCAGCCGGCTCCACACCGGCCGGCTGTCCTCGGCGAGCGCGCGCACCAGACCGTAGTAGAACGCGACGTTGGCGATCACATCTGTGACCGTGGGGCCCGCGGGCAGCACCCGGTTCTCCACGCGCAGATGCGGTGCGCCGTCGGCCACCTCGTACACCGGCCGGTTCCAGCGGTAGACCGTGCCGTTGTGCAGCACCAGCTCCTGGAGGTCCGGCACACCCCCGCGGTCGAGCACCGCCAGCGGATCCTCGTCGTCACAGATCGGCAGCAGCGGCGGGAAGTAGCGCACGTTCTCCTCGAAGAGGTCGTACGCGGAGCCGATCCAGCGCTCGCCGAACCAGGTCCGGGGGCGCACGCCCTGGGCCTTCAGCTCCGGCGGCCTGGTGTCGGTGGACTGTTCGAAGAGCGGCGGCCGGGACTCCCGCCACAGCTCATGGCCGAACAGGAAGGGCGCGTTGGCACCGAGTGCCACCTGCACGGCGGCCACGCACTGGGCCGCGTTCCACACATCCGCGAACCGGTCGGGGGTGACCTGGAGATGCAGCTGTACGGAGGTGCAGGCGGCCTCCGGGGTGATCGACGACGAGGTGGAGGAGAGCCGCTCCACCCCTTCGATGTCGAGGGTGAAATCCTCTCCCCTGGCCGCGACCATCTGCTGGTTGAGGAGTGTGTAGCGGTCGGCGTCGGAGAGGTTCGCGGAGACCACGTCGTGCCGGGTGAGCGTCGGGAGAATTCCGATCATCACGATCCCGGCGTCGACCTCGGTCGCTTTGCGATGGGCATATCCGAGGCCGGTGCGCAGTTCTTCCGCGAGCTGGTCGAGAACCCGTCCCCCCAGCCGGTGGGGCGCCACATTCACTTCCAGGTTGAACATTCCGAGTTCGGTCTGGAAATCGCCGCTCGCGATGCGCTTCAGCACCTCCGCATTCATCATGCGGGGCATCCCGTCGGAGCCCGCCAGATTCAGCTCGATCTCCAGGCCCATCAGGTTCTTGGGCCGATCGAACCTCTCCTCCGTCAGGAGCCGCTCCAGCACCGTCAGGCACTGCTGGAGCTTCCTGCGGTATCTCTGCCGGTCGGACAGTTCCGAACCGTCCGACTCGACTTTCTCCCCCATCGAAGTGTCCCTCCTCGAGTGGGCAGCCCGCGGCACCGGCCGCTCGCGTCACGATCGATAATGCCCACACCGTGTGATCCGTAACGTCTTCCGCCCCGTCGGCGCGTCGCGAGGGGTAGTGTGGGCCATCGGTCGCGCGGCACATTCCTTTGGCAAGGTGTGGGTGTTCTGTTTCCACTGCCCGGCCGTCCACGAAAAACGCCGTCGGGTTTCAGCCGTCCCCGCTGGGCGAGTCATCCCAGGCCAGGCACCGTCTCTTCCGGTTTTATCCGCGAAAAGTCCGGGAGAGATGGACTTAATAGTGCCTTGCCCGCAATATCCGGGACAGCTAGAAGAAACATGACGTGAACACGTGTCGTATAAACTCCGCGTACGAGGCAGAGAGTCGGCGGCCGGGCGTACACCCCGAAGCCCACCTCTGACCCCGCATGCCGACAGCGACGTCCGCAACAGTCATGCACCACCTCACGCGTCACCCTGTCTCCTGAGTGAGAGGCAACCCACCATGCCGCTGCAAGTACCCCCGGCCCCGGCGCCCGCTCTGCGCAGCGTTCTCGCGGCACTCAGTTCCCCCACCGCCGTGCGCGATGCCCGTACCCCGGCCCTCCAGTCCGCCCAGGGACCGCTGACCCCGGAACTCCCTCTCCCCGTCCATGTCCTCGACCACGTCACCCCCTCGGGGGGCCGTACGTCCGGGCCCGACGGCCGCACGCCCCGCACGGGGCTGGCGGGCTGGCGTTTCCTCATCCGCAGCGGTGAGCGCACCGTGGCCGCCGCCGACACGATGCTCACCCCCGACGGCTGGACCTTCTCGCGCTTCTTCGAGGGCCCGTATCTGACCGCCACGGAGCGTGCGCTGCGGCAGGCCGACTCCCTGACGACCGTTTATCAGCCACGGCTGCTGTCGGTGCCCGAGCTGTACATGCTCACCCTCTGGCTGCACGGGGACACCTCCGCGGACGCCGCCACCGGCAGCCCGGACCCGTCCGACATCCTGGTGCCCCTCGCCCCGGCGCCGCCGGGTATCGCGGCGCACCGTCCGCACCGGGTCGCGGAGCTGCTGCCGATGATCGGTCTGCGGATCACCCCGCCCCCACTGCTGCGTACGCCGGCCTGACCGGCCCCCGCGCCGCCGGCCGCCCCCCGGCCGCCCGTCCGGACTAGGTCCTGTCCGGCGGATCACTGGCGGAGCCAGAGTCGGATCGCGGCGGCGGTGACGGTGCCGTGGAAGACGTAGGCCCGCTTGTCGTAACGAGTGGCGACCGCGCGGGAGTTCTTGAGCCGGTTGATGGTCCGCTCGACCTCGTTGCGGCGCCGGTAGCGGTCGCGGTCGAAGCCGGCGGGTCTGCCACCGCTGCTGCCTCTGCGTTGGCGGTTGGCCCGCTGGTCCTTCGGTTCCGGGATCGTGTGCCGGATGTGGCGTCTTCGCAGGTAGCGGCGGTTTCGGCGGGAGCTGTATGCCTTGTCGCCGCTGACGTGGTCGGGCCTGGTTCGGGGGCGTCCGCCCCGTGGCCGGGGGACCCGGATTCGGTCCAGGACCTCGACCATCTGCGGGGCGTCGCCCCACTGACCCGGCGTGAGCAGGAGGGCCATGGGGCGGCAACCGCCTTCGCCGGCGAGGTGGATCTTGCAGGTCAGGCCGCCCCGGGACCGTCCGAGTCCCTCGTCGGGGCGGTGGTGCCGGGGCGTCGTCCTTTTTTCGGGATCCGCGGACGGGCCTTGCGGGCGCCGGCCGCGTGCTGATGGGCCCGGCAGGACGTCGAGTCGATGCCGATCATCGACCAGTCGATCCGCCCGGCCAGGTCGGCGTCGGCCTGGACCGCGTGCAGGATCCGGTCCCAGGTACCGTCCGCCGACCAGCGGCGATGCCGTTCATAGACGGTCTTCCACGAGCCATAGCGTTCCGGCAGGTCACGCCACGGGACACCGGTCCGGACCCGGAAGAGGATCCCGTTGACCACGGTGCGGTGGTCGTTCCACCGGCCGCCCCGGCCACCCAGAGATGGCAGATGCGGCTCCAGCAACGACCACTCGCGGTTCATCAAATCCCCCCGACCCATACCCGAACCAACGAGCGACCGGTCAGAAGGTCACATGATCCGCCGGACAGGACCTAGTCCGGAGGGGCTATCCAGAACCACCCGAAAAGTCGGTGCAGTTGACCTGAACCGTCCGGCCGGGTGACGCGTCCTTGAGCAAGAGGAAGTACTGCCGTGAAATCCCTGCGGATTGCTCTCCGTGGGGCAACACTGTGACAGGACACGACAGATACGGGGGGCGGCCATGACCACATCGAGCCGCGGGACACTCACGACGACACAGCGAAAGAACTCGCCCATGTGCCAGCACCAGCCATCCTGCCCGACAGCCGACTCTGCCGACCGCGACGCCGCCCGACTGCGGGCACACCATCCGGAGCAGGGCTGGAGTCTGCTGTGCAATGGCGTTCTGGTCTTCGAGGACACCGGTGAACTGCTGCCGAACGGGAAGATCATCGCCCCGCACCGGCCGCAGCGCGCCGAGCGCGTGGTGACGGCCGCCTGATTCCGCCACCGCCCGCACCTCCCGAAAACGTGGGGCCGGCCCGGAGACTGTTCTCCGCACCGGCCCCGACGCGTATCCGGTCAGTTGTCGTACGCGTCCAGCGGCGGGCAGGAGCAGACCAGGTTGCGGTCGCCGAACGCGCCGTCGATCCGGCGGACCGGCGGCCAGTACTTGTCCGCGGCCGAGACACCGGCGGGGAAGACCGCCTCGTCGCGGGTGTAGGCGTGCTCCCACTCCCCGCCCAGCGCGGCCGCGGTGTGCGGCGCGTGGCGCAGCGGGTTGTCGTCGGCGGGCCACTCGCCCGAGGCGACCTTCTCGATCTCCGTACGAATCGCGATCATCGCCTCGCAGAAGCGGTCGATCTCGGTCAGATCCTCGCTCTCGGTCGGCTCGATCATCAGGGTGCCCGCCACCGGGAACGACATCGTCGGCGCGTGGAAGCCGTAGTCGATCAGCCGCTTCGCGATGTCGTCGACGCTGACACCGGTGGACTTGGACAGCGGCCGGAGATCCACGATGCACTCGTGCGCGACCAGCCCGTTGGGGCCGGTGTAGAGCACCGGGTAGTGCGGCTCCAGCCGCTTGGCGATGTAGTTCGCGGCGAGCACGGCGACCTGCGTCGCGCGCTTGAGGCCCTCGCCGCCCATCAGCCGTACGTACGCCCACGAGATCGGCAGGATGCCGGCCGAGCCCCAGGGCGCCGCCGAGATCGGCCCCACACCCGTCGCGGGCCCCGCGGCCGGCTGGAGCGGGTGGTTGGGCAGGTACGGCGCGAGATGCGCCCGTACGCCGACCGGGCCGACCCCGGGACCGCCGCCGCCGTGCGGGATGCAGAACGTCTTGTGCAGGTTCAGATGCGAGACGTCCGAGCCGAACCGGCCCGGCTTCGCCAGCCCCACCAGCGCGTTGAGGTTCGCGCCGTCCACGTACACCTGGCCGCCCGCGTCGTGCACCGCCGCGCAGATGTCGCCGATGTGCTCCTCGAACACCCCGTGGGTGGACGGGTAGGTGACCATCAGGACGGCCAGCTCCGGGCCGTACCGGTCGATCTTCGCGTGCAGGTCCTCGACGTCGACGTCGCCGTCCTCGCGGGTCTTGACGACGACGACCTTCATCCCGGCCATCACCGCGCTCGCCGCGTTCGTGCCGTGCGCGGAGGACGGGATGAGGCAGACCGTACGCCCGGTGTCCCCGTTGGCCCGGTGGTACGCCCGTACGGCCAGCAGCCCGGCCAGCTCGCCCTGTGAACCGGCGTTGGGCTGGAGGGAGACCGCGTCGTAGCCGGTGACCTCGGCGAGCCGTTCCTCCAACTCCCTGATGAGCGTCAGATAGCCCTGTGCCTGCTCCGCCGGGGCGAACGGGTGCAGCGCGCCGAACTCGGGCCAGGTGACCGGCTCCATCTCGGTGGTCGCGTTCAGTTTCATGGTGCAGGAACCGAGCGGGATCATCCCGCGGTCCAGCGCGTAGTCCCGGTCGGAGAGGCGGCGCAGATAGCGCAGCATCGCCGTCTCGGAGCGGTACTGGTGGAAGACGGGGTGCGTCAGATAGTCGTCGCTCCGCAGCAGCCCGCCCGGCAGCGCGTCGTCCGTCCCGCCGTCCAGCGCCTCGATGTCCGCCTCGACCCCGAACGCGGCCCATACGGCGGCCAGCTGGGCGCGGCCGGTGGTCTCGTCGCAGGCCACGGAGACCCGGTCGGCGTCCACCTGCCACAGGTTGACCCCGCCCTCGCGGGCGGCGGCCACCACGGCGGCGGCCCGGCCGGGCACCACCGCGGTCAGCGTGTCGAAGTACGTGTCGTGCGCGATCCGCACCCCGCCCGCGCGCAGCCCGGCGGCGAGCAGCGCCGCGTACCGGTGGGTGCGCCGCGCGATGGACCGCAGCCCCTGCGGGCCGTGGTAGACCGCGTACATCCCGGCCATCACGGCCAGCAGCACCTGCGCGGTGCAGATGTTGCTCGTGGCCTTCTCGCGCCGGATGTGCTGCTCGCGGGTCTGGAGCGCCAGCCGGTACGCCTTGTTGCCGTCGGCGTCCACGGACACACCGACGAGCCGGCCCGGCAGACTGCGCGCGAACTGCTCGCGCACGGCCATGAATCCGGCGTGCGGTCCGCCGAAGCCCATCGGGACACCGAAGCGCTGGGTGGTGCCGACGGCGATGTCCGCGCCCAGCTCGCCCGGGGAGGTGAGCAGGGTCAGCGCGAGCAGGTCGGCGGCGACGGTGACGACCGCGCCCAGCTCGTGCGCCCGCCCGATCACGGCACGGAGGTCCCGGACCGCGCCAGAGGCGCCCGGGTAGGCGAGGAGCACACCGAAGACACCGCGCTCGGCGATCTCCGCCGGGATGCCCTCGGTGAGATCCGCGACCACCACCTCCACGCCCGTGGGCTCGGCGCGGGTCTCGATCACGGCGACGGTCTGCGGCAGGTTGTCGGCGTCGACCAGGAAGACCCCGCCCTTGACCTTGCCGACCCGCCGCGACAGCGCCATCGCCTCGGCCGCCGCCGTGCCCTCGTCCAGGAGCGAGGCGCCCGAGGTCGGCAGCCCGGTCAGCTCGGCCACCACGGTCTGGAAGTTGAGCAGGGCCTCCAGACGGCCCTGCGAGATCTCCGGCTGGTACGGGGTGTACGCCGTGTACCAGGCGGGGTTCTCCATCACATTGCGGAGGATCACGGGCGGGGTGAACGTCCCGTAGTAGCCGAGGCCGATCATCGGCGCCAGCACCTGGTTGCGGTCGGCGAGCGTACGCAGCTCGGCCAGCACCTCGGCCTCCGTGCGGGCGCCGGGCAGCCGCAGCGCCTCGGCGCTTTTGATCGCGTCGGGCACGGCGGCGTCGGTCAGCTCGTCGAGCGAGCCGTAGCCCACCTGCGCCAGCATCTTCGCCTGGGCGGCCGCGTCGGGGCCTATGTGGCGCTGCTCGAAGGGAATGCCTCGCTCCAGCTGGGCGAGCGGAATGCGTGGGGCGTTCATGAGGAGGGCCTCCTGGTCTGCTACGACCTACGAGGGGCACCAGGACGCGGGTGCCCGGACGGCCTCCCCCTCTGTCATCTGACCTGAGAGCTTCACCGGGCAGCCGTGCGGCGGTCCGGCTTTCACCGTCGGTGAGGGCGGATGCCGTCGGGCACCGACCTGCTTTCCAGAGTGACCTCGTCCGCGCGGTACGGGGGCCTGAGAGATTCCGGGGAGGAGTTGCTCCTTCGGCGCCTCCGGAACACTCTCCGGAGGACTCTCCCGCACGGGGTCAGCAGCCGCTGCCAGCCTACCAGCGGGCCACTTCGGGCGGATTTCGAGTGGCCGCCGTCCCGGATCTGCACTTTTGTGGTGTCTACTGCCCCTGCCGGGAGGGGCACGAGGAACAGCTCCGACCAGTTGGAGGGACCGTGGAGACCGATATCGATCCGCGCAGCCTGATAGGGCGCAAGGCGTTCGACCGGGACGGCCACAGACTCGGCACGGTGGACGAGGTGTATCTCGACGACGCCACCGGCGTCCCGGAGTGGGCGGCCGTACGCACCGGCCTCTTCAGCCGGGACGCGTTCGTCCCGCTCGCCCCCAGCACCCTGTCCGAGGACGGGCTGCGGGTCCCGTTCGACCGCGCCCTCATCAAGGACGCGCCGGACTTCGGGGTGGGCCGTCATCTCTCCCCGGACCAGGAGCTCCAGCTCTACCGGCACTACGGTCTCGCCCTCCCCGAACCGGGGCCGCCCGAGCGGCCCGCGTCCCTCTCCGACCGGGACACGGACCGGGACTTCGGGCGGCTGGCCGGACAGGAGGACTGAACCGGTGCCGTAGCCGTGGCCGACGGCACCAGGGGCAGCGGCTCGGAGAGCACCAGATCGGGATCGTCGACCCAGAACGTCCGCACCCACCCCGGCGCGGACCCCGGCTCCTCGAACCGTACGGTCACTCTCCGCAGCCCGCTGCCCTGCACCCAGCCCGGTCCGAACTCGGCGTGGCGCACATCGTGCCCGGCCGGGAACCGCCGGTCCTCCGGCACCTCCGCCGCCACGGGCTCCCCCGCCGCCGACCCGGCATCCCCCGCGCCCGAGCCCGTGCCCGGCTCCCCCGGCACCGCGCCCGCCCGCTCGTCACCACCCCGGCCGCCCTCGCCGTCACGGCCGTCCCCGGCCTTCCCGGCGGCCTCGCGCCCAGCCGCCTCGCGCCCGGCAGCCGCCGCCTGCGCGAACAGGTCCTCCTGCGTGTAGTCCGCGAGCCCGGTCACCCCCACCCCCAGCAGCCGCACCCCGCCGGTCGTGTCCACCGACTCCAGCAGCCGCCCGGCGGCCTCCCGCACCACCCCGGGATCGTCCGTGGGCCCGCGCAGCGTCTCCGAACGGGTCAACGTCGAGAAGTCGTAGCGCCGGACCTTCAGGACCACGGTGCGCCCCGAGTGCCCGGCCGCCCGCAGCCGCTCGACACACCGGTCGGCGAGCCGGTCGACCTCCGCGCGCACCCGCACCCGGTCGTGCAGATCGACGTCGAAGGTGTCCTCCACCGACACCGACTTGGTCTCGCGCTCGGACACCACGGGCCGGTCGTCGTACCCCCGCGCCATCCGGTACAGCGAAGCGCCGTGCGCCTTCCCCAGCAGCCGTACGAGTTCGTCCTCGCCCGCCTCGGCCAGATGGGCGACGGTGGTCATCCCGGCCCTGCGCAGATGCTCCCCGGTCGCGGGTCCCACCCCGGGCAGGGTCCGCACCGTCATGGGCCCCAGCAGCTCACGCTCCGTACCCGGTGCTATGAGGACGAGTCCGTCGGGCTTGGCCTGCTCGGAGCCGATCTTCGCGAGCATCTTCGAGCCGGCCAGCCCCACGGAGCCGGCCAGCCCGGTGGCCGCCCTGATGTCCTCGCGCAGCCGCTCACCGGCCGCCAGCGCCGAGGCGGTGTCATGGGCCGAGCCGCCCGCCTCCAGGTCCACGAACGCCTCGTCCAGGCTCAACGGCTCCACCAGCGGGGACAGCGCCCGCAGCAGCGCCATCACCCGGTCGCTGACCTCCCGGTAGACCGCGAAGCGCGGCACCAGATACGCGGCGTTCGGCGCCAGCCGTCTCGCCTGCGCCATCGGCATCGCCGAGTGCACCCCGAACCGCCGGGCCTCGTACGAGGCGGTCGAGACCACCCCGCGCGGCCCCAGCCCGCCGACGACCACCGGCTTTCCGCGCAGGCTCGGCTTCGCCGCCTGCTCGGCGGCGGCGAAGAACGCGTCCATGTCGAGATGCAGGATCGTCGGTGCGGCTCTCACACCTCCGATGCTGCCTCACACCACTGACAACGGGCCCTCCGGCGGCGCCGGAGAGCCGGTCAGACGGCCCGGTCGCGGCGCCTTCGCGCCAGCTCGTCGGCCGGATTGTGCCCGATCAGCGTCTCGCCCGTGTCGACGCGCTCCCCGTGCAGCTGGGACAGCGCGGCCTCGACATCCCGCCACACCACCCCGACCGCGATCCCGAAGACCCCCTGCCCGCCCTGGAGCAGGCTCACGACCTCGTCGGGCGAGGTGCACTCGTGGACCGTCGCGCCGTCGCTCATGAGCGTCATCCGCTCCAGGTCCTGGAAGCCCCGGGCCCGCAGATGCTGCACGGCCGCCCGGATGTTCTGCAACGCCACCCCGGTGTCCAGGAACCGCTTCACGATCTTGAGGACGACCACGTCCCGGAAGCTGTAGAGCCGCTGCGTGCCCGATCCGTGCGCCGGCCGCACAGACGGCTCGACCAGCCCCGTGCGTGCCCAGTAGTCCAACTGGCGGTACGTGATGCCCGCCGCCGCGCACGCGGTCGGACCCCGGTATCCGACCGTCTCCGCACCGGGTCCTGGCGCGCTGCCGTGAAGCGGATACGGACCGCCCGCCGCCGTACCGTCGCCGATGCTTCTCACGCCGACCCTCCGTCCTTGACCTGCCCTGTCGAAGGTAGGCAGTCACCCGGGGTGCGTCAACGATCGCCACACTCGCCACGCCGAGTGATAATCACCCTGAGAGTGGTTTCCCGTGTCCCGTTCCGGGGAAGGGCTGACCGAATGCCCTGACGGGAGCACCGTACGGTGCTCCCCGGGGCGGTCACTGGCTGTTGGTGCCGAAGTCCTCCGGCGAGATCTGGTCGAGGA
This sequence comes from Streptomyces paludis, assembly GCF_003344965.1. Lineage (NCBI taxonomy): Bacteria > Bacillati > Actinomycetota > Actinomycetes > Kitasatosporales > Streptomycetaceae > Streptomyces > Streptomyces paludis. The sequence goes on from NZ_CP031194.1 coordinate 669,838, forward strand.
ACTCGCGGAACTTCTCCACCTCGTCCTCCTGCTCGTCCGGGATGGCGATGCCGGCATCGTCCAGGACCCCGTCACTGCCGTAGATCGGTGTGCCCGTGCGCAGTGCCAGCGCTATGGCATCCGACGGCCTGGCGCTCACCTCGACCCCGCTCGCGAAGACCAGCTCCGCGTAGAAGACCCCTTCCCGCAGGTCCGTGATCCGGACTTCGGTCAGCTCCTGGCCGACCGCCTCCAGCACGTCCTTGAAGAGATCATGGGTCAGCGGCCGGGCCGGGGCCATGCCCTGCTGGGCGAAGGCGATCGCGGTCGCCTCCCCCGGTCCGATCCAGATGGGGAGGTACCGATCGCCTCCCACTTCACGCAGGAGCACGATCGGTTGGTTCGAGGGCATTTCCACCCGGACACCCACAACGTCGAGCTCGTTCACACAGCAACCCTAGGACGTGCCCGGCAGGTTTGGGTAGTCGGGCTCCCCCATGATCAGTACCGGCGGTCCCCGAGAGCCGTGTGGAACAGTGCCTGGTGCAGCCGCACGGAGAGCGTCGCCAGCTCCTTCGTGGTCGCCTCGGCATGGGCCCTGGTCTGCGGGTTACGGTGCCGACGCAGCGGCGCGACCACCTGTTCGACCAGTCCGGCCTCGCGTTCGGCCGCCGCTTTCATCACCCGCAGATGCCTGGGTTCCAGTCCGAATCCGGCAAGATCCGAGACCAGTTTCGCCACGGTGACGGCCTCCGGGTCATAGCCGCCGTCCGGCATCGGGGTGATGAGCCCGTACGACTCCCACTCCGCGAGCATCCCCTCCTCGGCCCCGGCCGCGGCGAGCAGCTCCTCGCGGCCGATCCGCGCGACGGTGGGTGCCCCCGATTCCGCCTCAGGAAGGCCCTCCAGCGGCCCCCGCTGCGGCGCGGGCAGCTGGACGTGCTCGCCCCGCCCCAGGGCGTCCAGATGCTCCCTGATGACCTTGAGCGGCAGATAGTGGTCCCGCTGCATCCGCAGGATCCGGGCGAGCCGCTCCACGTCGTCGGGGCTGAACTTGCGGTAGCCGGACGGCGTTCTGCGCGGTTCGACGAGCCCCTCGGCCTCCAGAAAGCGGATCTTGGAGATCGAGACCTCGGGAAACTCGTCCCGCAGCCTGGCCAGCACCGCGCCGATGCTGATCAGCGGCTCGGCCGTGCGGGCGGTGCCGTGTCCGGCACCGCCCCTGGATGTACGCGGCATGGACCTTCCCTGAGGGTCACACGCCCCGCTGGCTCGCGTAGAAGACCAGCCGGTACTTACCGATCTGGACCTCGTCGCCGTTCGCCAGCAGGACCGAATCGATCCGCTCACGATTGACGTACGTACCGTTCAGGCTGCCGACGTCCGAGACGGTGAAGCGCCCGTCCGCGCCCCGGCGGAAATCGACATGGCGACGCGACACGGTCACATCGTCCAGGAAGATGTCGCTCTCCGGGTGACGGCCCGCCGTCGTCAGCTCGCCGTCCAGCAGGAAGCGGCTGCCCGAGTTCGGCCCGCGGCGCACCACCAGGAGCGCCGAGCCGGCCGGCAGGGCGTCGACCGCCGCCTGGGCCTCCGGGGTCAGCGACGGGAGCGACGTCTGCCCCGTCACCTCCGAGTCGTACGCCTCAAGACCCGAGATGGAGATCGTCGAGGTCTGCTCCGAGGCGCGCTCCGGCGGAACCCCGCCCCGCAGCGGCGCACCGCAGTTGGAGCAGAACCGGCTCGCGGCGGTGTTCTCGTGACCGCATCTCGTACAGACCGGCAAGCCCGCCATCGTGGGACCCTCCTGCCGCGACTGCCCACCGGGGGCAGATGATTCCCCGAAACCTATGCGGCCGGAACCGGCAGGGTCAACAGACGACGCGCCGGAACCCTCCGCCGGATCGCCCCCCACCTGGTCACGGAAGAGCGGGCGCTCACCGCTCGATTCCTCACTCCCACCCTGGCGCGAGGCGCGATGGCGGTTGGCGCCGCCGTCCTCGCGCGCGCTCTTGCCGAACAACTTCCCAAACAACTTCACGGGCGATTCCCCTTGACCGAAACAGACCCGCCCGTGGGGCAGGACGAACCCTGAATGAATACACCTGCCGGCGCGGACATCATGACAACGTCCGTATCCACCCGACAGTTTCCACCACTCACCACGCTGATCGTGCGCCGACCCCCCGCAACCTCATGCCCGCGTACGACAGCTGTCATGCACCCCCGCTTCACCGCGATGACGACCGAGCGTAGTCAGGTCTCTTTGCCGCTCGCAAGGCGTCCACGATGATCTTCTCAGCCCGGGTCACGGTGGCCGTGGCCTGCTCCTTCTCCAGCGTCTGCACCACCCCGCCGGGGATGTTGAGGGCCGGCTCCAGATCTTGCGGCTTGCCGATGACCTTGAAGCTGTACGGCGTCCGGACCGGCTTCCCGTCCACCTGTACGTCACCCCCCGTACCGGAGAAGAATGTACCGGCGACCACCCGGACGTCATTGACCTGGATGGCCTCGGCGCCGGCGGCCCGCAGCTCCTGGAGCGCGTCGAGCAGCATGTCGGGCGTGACGGTCCCGTTCGCGTCGTCGACGGTCAGCGTGATCCCGGGCCCCTGCGCGGCGACGGTGCCCGCCAGGATGCCCAGCTGCTGTTCCTTCTCCCGGGTCTGCTTGCGGGCCTCCTCCGCCTGGTCCGAGCTGTTCTCCAGCTCGGTGCGCTGGTCGTCCAGGCGCTGTCTCTCGTCCTCCAGCCGCTGCGTACGGTTGTCCAGCTCGTCGAGGATCCGCACCAGGTCCTCCTGGCGGGCTCCGCGCAGCGCGGTGTCGTCGTTGTTGGACGCGACCTGGATCGCCAGCCCGAGTCCGAGCCCGAACAGCAGCAGCGCCACCACGAGCTGAGCCCGCGTCACCCGCGGCGGCCACAGCCCCGCCGCCAACCGCTGGCGTCCGGTGAGCTGTTGGGGCCGCTCGGCGGTCTCCGGAGCCTCAGGAGCCTCGGGGGCCCCAGGGGCGTCCGGAGCGGGCAGAGAGGCCCGGGGAGCCTCCTCGCCCGGCGTCGTGCCGGGCGTCGCAGCCGGCGTGGCTCCCGAGGGCTCCCCCGCCGGCTTCCCCGGCGTTCCGGGAGTCCCCGGCGTCCCAGGAGTCTCCGGTGTCTCTCCGGTCGGCTTGTTCTCGCTGTTCATCGGCGTCACGCCCGGAACACGTGCCGGCGGATCGCGGCAGCGTTGGAGAAGATCCGGATACCGAACACGACGACCACACCGGTGGAGAGCTGGGCACCCACGCCCAGCTTGTCCCCCAGGAAGACGATGAGCGCGGCGACGACCACGTTCGACAGGAAGGAGACGACGAACACCTTGTCGACGAAGATCCCGTCGAGCATGGCCCGCAGGCCGCCGAAGACCGCGTCGAGCGCGGCGACGACGGCGATGGGCAGATAGGGCTCGACCACTGCCGGCACCTCGGGCCGGACCAACAGTCCGACCACGACTCCCACGACGAGGCCCAGTACGGCGATCACGATGTGCCCTTCTCGGTGTCGGCCGCGCGCTGCCCGTTGTCCTTCCCACGGGCGGCGGCCTCAGGTTCTGCGGTACGTACGATCAGGCTCGGCGCGGCGGGCAGCCGCACCTCCGCCTGCTCGGAGATCTTGGTACGGATGGCGAAGTCGTCGTGCAGGGAACGGAGATAGCGGCCGTCGGCACTGGCCTGAAACGCACTGCTCAGCTTCTTCGCCTCGCCCACCGCGAGCACCGTGTACGGCGGCACCAGGGGCCTGTTGTCGACCAGTATGGCGTCGCCCGCCGCCCGGATCGCGGAGAGCGAGGTCAGCCGCTGGTCGTTGATCGCGATCGCTTCCGCGCCCGACTCCCAGAGGCCGTTGACGACCCGCTGCATGTCCCGGTCCCTGACCCGCCCGGTGTCGGCGAAGCCACTGCTCTCGCGCGGTCCGCCGCCGTCACCGGCCGAGGCGTCCTTCGCGTCGTCCACCACCAGCAGCACCCCGGGACCCTGCACCGGGGTCGCGCCGGCGAGCAGCGCCACCAGCTCCCCCTGGTCGCCGCCCCGCGTCCGCAGAGCGGCCCGCTGCCGGTCACCGACCTCCCCGCGCAGCTTCTCGACCGTACGCGCCAGCGAGTCGGCGGCGTCGGACTCGGAGTTGATCCGGTCGATGAGTTCCTCGCGCTCCTTCGCCAGGACGGGCGCCGAGATCCTCGCCTGGGCGGCCCCGACGGTGACGACCAGGGCGGCCAGCACCAGTCCGGCCGCGAGCCCCAGCTTCGCCCTGAGCGTCCGGGGCAGTCCGCCGCCCTCGGCGTCCCGGCGGGCCGCCGCCTCCGCGTACCCCTCGTCAAGACTGTGGTTCATCACACTGTTCAGCAGCGACATCGACGCGTCGGGGCGCGGGGGCGGAGAAGCGGTGCTCCGATCGGGGGACTGCTGCGACATGCCGCACATCGTCGCACGTGGTGGGCCCTACCGCCGAATGGCCCCGCACACACGCCGGACGGCGTCCGTGGACGCCGTCCGGCACACCGCTGTCACCTCGGCCGAGCCGCCCTAATGCCCGGCTCCGTCCACCACCGCGGACCATTCGTCGAGCAGCGCCTGGGCGGACGCGTCGTCAGGACCCTCGGCCCACAGATGGGTGACGGCCTCGGCGGGATCCGGCAGGACCATCACCCAGCGCCCGTCGGCCTCCACCACCCGTACGCCGTCGGTGGTGTCCACCTGCCGGTCCCCGGCCGCCTCGACCACGCTGCGCATCACCAGCCCCTTGACGGCCCACGGGGTGGCCAGATCGCGACGCAGCACATGGGCGCGCGGGATCCGGGCGTCGATCTGGCTCAGCGTCAGCTGCGTACGCGCGACCAGACCGATCAGCCGTACGAAGGCGGCCGTACCGTCGAGCACACTGCTGAACTCCGGCACGATGAAGGCACCGCGGCCGTCACCACCGAAGATCGTGGTCTCCTCACGGCCCACCCGGGTCAGATCGTCGGGCGATGTCGTCGTCCACTCCACCTGCGTCCCGTGGTACGCGGCGACCTGCTCGGCGATCCTGGTGGTGGTCACCGGCAGCGCCACCCGCCCGCTGCGCCGCTCGGCGGCGACGAGATCGAGCAGCACCAGCAGGGCCCGGTCGTCCTCGATGATCCGGCCCCGCTCGTCGACGAGCGACAGCCGCTCACCCACGGGGTCGAACCGGACACCGAACGCGGCCCGCGCGGAGGCGACGATCTCCCCCAGCCTGACCAGCCCGGAGCGACGCGATTCGGCCGTCTCCGTCGGCCGGGACTCGTCCAGACCGGGATTGATCGTCAGCGCGTCGACCCCGAGCCTGCCCAGCAGACTGGGCAGGACAAGCCCCGCGCTGCCGTTGGACGCGTCGACCACGACCTTGAGCCCGGCCTCGGAGATCCCCGTCGTATCGACGTTACGGAGCAGCGAGCCGGTGTACGAGTCGAAGACGCTGGCCGGGAAGTGCAGATCCCCGATCTCACCGGGGAACGCGCGCCGGTACTCCTGACGCGCGTACACCCGGTCCAGCTTGCGCTGGCCGCCCTGTGAGAGATCCGCGCCGCGCTCGTCGAAGAACATGATGTCGACGGAGTCGGGGACCCCCGGCGAGGTACGGATCATGATGCCGCCGGCGCTGCCCCGGGCGGTCTGCTGGCGGGCCACCGGCAGCGGGACGTTCTCCAGGTCGCGTACGTCGATGGCGCTGGACTGGAGCGAGGAGATCACGGCCCGCTTGAGCGCGCGGGCCCCTCGCGAGTGGTCACGCGCCGTGGTGACGGTGGACCCCTTCTTGAGGGTGGTGGCGTACGCGCCGGCCAGCCGCACCGCGACCTCCGGTGTGATCTCCACATTGAGGATGCCGGAGACCCCACGCGCACCGAAGAGATGCGCCTGACCCCGGGACTCCCAGATCACCGAGGTGTTGACGAACGCGCCGGCCTCAATGGTCTTGAACGGGTAGACCCGCACATTGCCCTGGATGATCGATTCTTCACCGACCAGGCACTCATCACCGATGACCGCGCCGTCCTCGATCCGGGCCGCGCGCATGATGTCGGTGTTCTTGCCGATGACACAGCCGCGCAGATTGCAGTGCTGTCCGATGTAGACGTTGTCGTGGACGACGGCCTTGTGCAGGAAGGCACCGGTCTTGACGACTACATTGGAGCCGACCACGGTGTGTTCGCGGATCTCCGCGTCGGCTTCGACCTTGGCGTAGTCACCGATATAGAGCGGGCCGCGCAGTACGGCGTCGGGGTGCACCTCGGCGCCCTCGGCGACCCAGACTCCGGGCGACATCTCGAAGCCGTCGATCTCCACGTCGACCTTGCCTTCGAGGACATCGGCCTGCGCCTTGACATAGCTCTCGTGGGTGCCGACGTCCTCCCAGTACCCCTCGGCGATATAGCCGAAGATCGGCTTGCCCTCCTTCATGAGCTGCGGGAAGACATCGCCGGACCAGTCGACCGAGACATCGGCCTCGACATAGTCGAAGACCTCGGGCTCCATCACATAGATACCGGTGTTCACGGTGTCCGAGAAGACCTGGCCCCAGGTGGGCTTCTCCAGGAAACGTTCGACCTTTCCTTCCTCGTCCACGATCGTGATCCCGAATTCCAGTGGATTCGGCACCCGGGTCAGACACACCGTGACCAGTGCGCCCTTCTCCTTGTGGAAGGCGATGAGGTCGGTCAGATCGAAGTCGGTGAGAGCGTCGCCGGAAATGACGAGGAAGGTGTCGTCCTTCAGCGCTTCCTCGGCGTTCTTGACGCTCCCGGCGGTTCCGAGCGGCTTCTCCTCGTTGGCGTAACTCAGCTCCATGCCGAGTTCTTCACCGTCGCCGAAGTAGTTCTTGACGAGGGAGGCGAGGAATTGCACGGTTACGACGGTCTCGTTGAGCCCATGGCGCTTGAGCAACCGCAGCACATGCTCCATGATCGGCCGGTTCACGACCGGCAGGAGAGGCTTGGGCATGCTTGAGGTCATGGGGCGAAGTCGAGTTCCTTCGCCACCGGCCATCACGACGGCCTTCATGTCGGAAGCGTCCTCCTTGAAGAGACGGACTCGCCGACTTCACCCGTCTGGGGCGTCCGGGGCAGGACCGAAGTCCCTTGGCGGTCAAGCGCGGGCCGGGCGACGCTGCGCGGCACCACATCGACGAGCTTCAATCGGCCTCGGTGTCCGCCTTCACGAGCCGGCGGACCTGGACCACATAGAGGACTCCTGCCCACCAATACAGACTTGTACCCCATCCTGCGAACGCCCATCCGAAAACTTCGGCGAGTGACGCGAGCCACCCACTTCTGTCACTGAGGAGCAGAAGCGGGAAGGCGTACATCAAGTTGAAGGTAGCCGCCTTCCCCAGGAAGTTCACCTGGGGCGGCGGATAACCGTGCCGCCGGAGGATCCCCACCATGACCAGAAGCATCAGCTCACGGGCCAAAAGCGCGGCCGTGAGCCAGAGCGGCAGGATCTCGCGCCAGGTGAGGCCAACCAGGGTGGAAAGGATGTACAGACGGTCGGCGGCGGGGTCGAGGAGCCGCCCCAGGCTGCTGATCTGGTTCCAGCGGCGGGCGAGCTTGCCGTCGAGATAGTCGCTGATACCGCTCAGCATCAGGACCAGCAATGCCCACAGGTCACTGTTGGGCCCGCCGAACTCGGGGCGAAGAATCAGCCACAGGAAGAGCGGCACGCCAACGAGACGGGCCATGCTGAGGACGTTGGGGATGGTGAGTACCCGGTCCGTCTGAACGCGGGTCTCCTGGACCTCCACCCGGGGGCCTCCTGTGTGGAACGTGCCAACGATGCCTCCTGACCTTACCCTCAGAGCCGCCGGCCGAGGGTAAGGGGGGCCTTAAACGCAGAAATGCCCTGTACCAGATACCTGGCACAGGGCATTCCCACAATAATTGTTCGGCGGCGTCCTACTCTCCCACAGGGTCCCCCCTGCAGTACCATCGGCGCTGTGAGGCTTAGCTTCCGGGTTCGGAATGTAACCGGGCGTTTCCCTCACGCAATGACCACCGAAACACTATGAAGATATCCAACAGCTGGAAGACAACACGGCTGTTCGTTACTTCAGAACTAACACAGTGGACGCGAGCAACTGAGGACAAGCCCTCGGCCTATTAGTACCAGTCAGCTCCAACCGTTACCGGTCTTCCACATCTGGCCTATCAACCCAGTCGTCTACTGGGAGCCTTAACCCCTCAAAGGGGGTGGGAGTCCTCATCTCGAAGCAGGCTTCCCGCTTAGATGCTTTCAGCGGTTATCCTTTCCGAACGTAGCCAACCAGCCATGCCCTTGGCAGAACAACTGGCACACCAGAGGTTCGTCCGTCCCGGTCCTCTCGTACTAGGGACAGCCCTTCTCAAGACTCCTGCGCGCGCAGCGGATAGGGACCGAACTGTCTCACGACGTTCTAAACCCAGCTCGCGTACCGCTTTAATGGGCGAACAGCCCAACCCTTGGGACCGACTCCAGCCCCAGGATGCGACGAGCCGACATCGAGGTGCCAAACCATCCCGTCGATATGGACTCTTGGGGAAGATCAGCCTGTTATCCCCGGGGTACCTTTTATCCGTTGAGCGACGGCGCTTCCACAAGCCACCGCCGGATCACTAGTCCCGACTTTCGTCCCTGCTCGACCCGTCGGTCTCACAGTCAAGCTCCCTTGTGCACTTACACTCAACACCTGATTACCAACCAGGCTGAGGGAACCTTTGGGCGCCTCCGTTACTCTTTAGGAGGCAACCGCCCCAGTTAAACTACCCATCAGACACTGTCCCTGATCCGGATCACGGACCCAGGTTAGACATCCAGCACGACCAGAGTGGTATTTCAACGACGACTCCACCTGAACTGGCGTCCAAGCTTCAAAGTCTCCCACCTATCCTACACAAGCCGAACCGAACACCAATATCAAACTATAGTAAAGGTCCCGGGGTCTTTCCGTCCTGCTGCGCGAAACGAGCATCTTTACTCGTAGTGCAATTTCACCGGGCCTATGGTTGAGACAGTCGAGAAGTCGTTACGCCATTCGTGCAGGTCGGAACTTACCCGACAAGGAATTTCGCTACCTTAGGATGGTTATAGTTACCACCGCCGTTTACTGGCGCTTAAGTTCTCAGCTTCGCCAACCCGAAAGTCAGCTAACCGGTCCCCTTAACGTTCCAGCACCGGGCAGGCGTCAGTCCGTATACATCGCCTTACGGCTTCGCACGGACCTGTGTTTTTAGTAAACAGTCGCTTCTCGCTGGTCTCTGCGGCCACCCCAAGCTCAGGAAGTAAATTCCCTCACCCAGAATGGCCCCCCTTCTCCCGAAGTTACGGGGGCATTTTGCCGAGTTCCTTAACCATAGTTCACCCGAACGCCTCGGTATTCTCTACCTGACCACCTGAGTCGGTTTAGGGTACGGGCCGCCATGAAACTCGCTAGAGGCTTTTCTCGACAGCATAGGATCATCCACTTCACCACAATCGGCTCGGCATCAGGTCTCAGGCTACGTGCTGTCCGGATTTACCTGGACAACGCCCTACACCCTTACCCCGGGACAACCACCGCCCGGGCTGGACTACCTTCCTGCGTCACCCCATCGCTTACCTACTACCACCTTGGTTCAGCGGCTCCACCACTCCCCTTCACCCGAAGGATCCAGGACGGCTTCACGGCCTTAGCATCAATGGATTCGATACTGGGCGTTTCAAAGCGGGTACCGGAATATCAACCGGTTGTCCATCGACTACGCCTGTCGGCCTCGCCTTAGGTCCCGACTTACCCTGGGCAGATCAGCTTGACCCAGGAACCCTTAGTCAATCGGCGCACACGTTTCCCACGTGTGTATCGCTACTCATGCCTGCATTCTCACTCGTGAACCGTCCACAACTAGCTTCCGCTGCTGCTTCACCCGGCACACGACGCTCCCCTACCCATCACAGTCCCCGTTGGGGGTACGTACTGCAATGACACGACTTCGGCGGTACGCTTGAGCCCCGCTACATTGTCGGCGCGGAATCACTTGACCAGTGAGCTATTACGCACTCTTTCAAGGATGGCTGCTTCTAAGCCAACCTCCTGGTTGTCTCTGCGACTCCACATCCTTTCCCACTTAGCGTACGCTTAGGGGCCTTAGTCGATGCTCTGGGCTGTTTCCCTCTCGACCATGGAGCTTATCCCCCACAGTCTCACTGCCGCGCTCTCACTTACCGGCATTCGGAGTTTGGCTAAGGTCAGTAACCCGGTAGGGCCCATCGCCTATCCAGTGCTCTACCTCCGGCAAGAAACACACGACGCTGCACCTAAATGCATTTCGGGGAGAACCAGCTATCACGGAGTTTGATTGGCCTTTCACCCCTAACCACAGGTCATCCCCCAGGTTTTCAACCCTGGTGGGTTCGGTCCTCCACGAAGTCTTACCTCCGCTTCAACCTGCCCATGGCTAGATCACTCCGCTTCGGGTCTTGAGCGCGCTACTATAACGCCCTATTCGGACTCGCTTTCGCTACGGCTTCCCCACACGGGTTAACCTCGCAACACACCGCAAACTCGCAGGCTCATTCTTCAAAAGGCACGCAGTCACGACGCACCGAGTAAACTCGGCGCGCGACGCTCCCACGGCTTGTAGGCACACGGTTTCAGGTACTATTTCACTCCGCTCCCGCGGTACTTTTCACCATTCCCTCACGGTACTATCCGCTATCGGTCACCAGGGAATATTTAGGCTTAGCGGGTGGTCCCGCCAGATTCACACGGGATTTCTCGGGCCCCGTGCTACTTGGGTGGTTCTCAAACGAGCCGTACAGATTTCAGCTACGGGGGTCTTACCCTCTACGCCGGACCTTTCGCATGTCCTTCGCCTATCCATACGGTTTCTGACTCGCCGACCGGCCGGCAGACCGATCAAAAGAACTCCCACAACCCCGCATGCGCAACCCCTGCCGGGTATCACACGCATACGGTTTGGCCTCATCCGGTTTCGCTCGCCACTACTCCCGGAATCACGGTTGTTTTCTCTTCCTGAGGGTACTGAGATGTTTCACTTCCCCTCGTTCCCTCCACACTGCCTATGTGTTCAGCAGCGGGTGACAGCCCATGACGACTGCCGGGTTTCCCCATTCGGACACCCCCGGATCAAAGCTCGGTTGACAGCTCCCCGGGGCCTATCGCGGCCTCCCACGTCCTTCATCGGTTCCTGGTACCAAGGCATCCACCGTGCGCCCTTAAAAACTTGGCCACAGATGCTCGCGTCCACTGTGCAGTTCTCAAACAACGACCAGCCACCCACCACCCCACCCCCTACAGGGCAAGTTCACTGGGGCCGGCAACCCGAAGGGCGAGCAACGCTCGCACCCTCAGACACCCAACAGCGCGCCCGGCACACCCGATCCCGTCCTGATTTCCACGCCGAAGCAGTACTCACAGAACCAAACCTGATGTGCCGAATAGTCAACGTTCCACCCATGAGCAACCAGCACCGGACATTCGCCGATGTACTGGCCTCTGACCAGAGCAAGCCCTGGTAAGAAATGCTCCTTAGAAAGGAGGTGATCCAGCCGCACCTTCCGGTACGGCTACCTTGTTACGACTTCGTCCCAATCGCCAGTCCCACCTTCGACAGCTCCCTCCCACAAGGGGTTGGGCCACCGGCTTCGGGTGTTACCGACTTTCGTGACGTGACGGGCGGTGTGTACAAGGCCCGGGAACGTATTCACCGCAGCAATGCTGATCTGCGATTACTAGCAACTCCGACTTCATGGGGTCGAGTTGCAGACCCCAATCCGAACTGAGACCGGCTTTTTGAGATTCGCTCCGCCTCGCGGCATCGCAGCTCATTGTACCGGCCATTGTAGCACGTGTGCAGCCCAAGACATAAGGGGCATGATGACTTGACGTCGTCCCCACCTTCCTCCGAGTTGACCCCGGCAGTCTCCTGTGAGTCCCCATCACCCCGAAAGGCATGCTGGCAACACAGAACAAGGGTTGCGCTCGTTGCGGGACTTAACCCAACATCTCACGACACGAGCTGACGACAGCCATGCACCACCTGTACACCGACCACAAGGGGGCGACCATCTCTGGCCGTTTCCGGTGTATGTCAAGCCTTGGTAAGGTTCTTCGCGTTGCGTCGAATTAAGCCACATGCTCCGCTGCTTGTGCGGGCCCCCGTCAATTCCTTTGAGTTTTAGCCTTGCGGCCGTACTCCCCAGGCGGGGAACTTAATGCGTTAGCTGCGGCACCGACGACGTGGAATGTCGCCAACACCTAGTTCCCAACGTTTACGGCGTGGACTACCAGGGTATCTAATCCTGTTCGCTCCCCACGCTTTCGCTCCTCAGCGTCAGTAATGGCCCAGAGATCCGCCTTCGCCACCGGTGTTCCTCCTGATATCTGCGCATTTCACCGCTACACCAGGAATTCCGATCTCCCCTACCACACTCTAGCCTGCCCGTATCGAATGCAGACCCGGGGTTAAGCCCCGGGCTTTCACATCCGACGCGACAAGCCGCCTACGAGCTCTTTACGCCCAATAATTCCGGACAACGCTCGCACCCTACGTATTACCGCGGCTGCTGGCACGTAGTTAGCCGGTGCTTCTTCTGCAGGTACCGTCACTTGCGCTTCTTCCCTGCTGAAAGAGGTTTACAACCCGAAGGCCGTCATCCCTCACGCGGCGTCGCTGCATCAGGCTTTCGCCCATTGTGCAATATTCCCCACTGCTGCCTCCCGTAGGAGTCTGGGCCGTGTCTCAGTCCCAGTGTGGCCGGTCGCCCTCTCAGGCCGGCTACCCGTCGTCGCCTTGGTAGGCCATCACCCCACCAACAAGCTGATAGGCCGCGGGCTCATCCTTCACCGCCGGAGCTTTCAACCTTCCCCCATGCGGAGAAAAGTATTATCCGGTATTAGACCCCGTTTCCAGGGCTTGTCCCAGAGTGAAGGGCAGATTGCCCACGTGTTACTCACCCGTTCGCCACTAATCCACCCCGAAAGGCTTCATCGTTCGACTTGCATGTGTTAAGCACGCCGCCAGCGTTCGTCCTGAGCCAGGATCAAACTCTCCGTGAATGTTTGCTCGGCCAACTCAATTTTAAGAGGGGCCGGCTAGCACACACGAGAGCGGAACCACCGGCCGGAATAAGACCAGTGGTTCACAGCGTCCTCGCTGTGTTTTTCTTCAAAGGAACCTCAACCCACCGAGTATTCGGTAGGTCGGGGTATCAACATATCTGGCGTTGACTTTTGGCACGCTGTTGAGTTCTCAAGGAACGGACGCTTCCTTCGTACTCACCCTCATCGGGCTTTCCTCCGGGCGCTTTCCCTTCGGTGTTTCGTTCTTGCGTTTCAAACTCTACCAGGGCTTTTCGTTCTCCCTGACCACCGTCCCGCAGACATGCAAAAGCAGAACCACGGTTTAGGATCAAGACTTGGTAGATGCCGCCGACCCCCGACTCAATGTCGTGTTGGGGTCAGGCAGGAGTACGACAGTACATCTCGTCGGTCGGCGCAGGCAAATCGATTCCGGGCCGCCGCCCGCCTGTCAACCGGTACCTCTTGCACCGAACCGTCACTTCCTATGACTTACCCTTCTCAACAGCACGTCGCCCGCTCACGCAGGGTGACGGACGGAAGCTCCTGTTCTCGTCTCACCCAAGCCTCCGGGAGGCTCCCCATGACGATCGTGACGGCTCCACTGCCCGGACGAGCCATTGGGCTTGCCGCGGTGCCCGATCCGGTGTTCTCCGGTGCGATGGTGGGGCCGGGTACCGCCATCGACCCCGTCAGGGGGCCAGGGGTGGCGGTGTCGCCGGTCGACGGGGTGATGGTCTCGCTGCATCCGCACGCCTTTGTCGTGGTGGACGCCGAGGGACACGGGGTGCTGACGCATCTGGGTATCGACACGGTGCAGCTCAACGGCGCCGGGTTCGAGCTGCTCGTCAACAAGGGCGACACCGTGGTGCGGGGGCAGGGGGTCGTGCGGTGGAACCCTGAGGCGGTCGAGGCCGCCGGCAAGTCGCCCATCTGCCCGGTCGTGGCGCTGGAGGCGACGGCGGACTCACTCGCCGACCTCCGTGAGGACGGCGAAGTGGCGGTCGGCGACACTCTTTTCGGCTGGCAGTGAAGCCGGCCTCGTATGTCAGGGACGGGCGCGGGGCGCCCGTCGTACATTCAGCGCGGCGACCGGGTCGCCGCATATCCGGAGACGGGTGACATGGAGACAACGCTGCGAGGCGTCGGGGTCAGCCACGGTGTGGCGATCGGCGAGGTACGGCACATGGGGACGGCGGTGCTGGAGCCGCCGGCCAAGCAGATCCCCGTGGAGGACGCGGAGCGTGAGCAGAGCCGCGCCCACCAGGCCGTGGAGGCCGTGTCCGCCGATCTGATCGCCCGTGGCAATCTGGCCGGCGGCGAGGCCCAGGCCGTGCTGGAGGCCCAGGCGCTGATGGCGCAGGACCCTGAGCTGATGGCCGACGTCGAGCGCAGGATCGCGGTCGGCTCCACGGCCGAGCGCGGGGTGTACGACGCGTTCGCCTCGTACCGCGCGCTGCTGGCGAACGCGGGCGAGTATCTGGCCGGGCGCGTCGCCGACCTGGACGATGTGCGGAATCGTATCGTCGCCCGGCTGCTGGGCGTTCCGATGCCCGGTGTGCCGGACAGCGACGAGCCGTATGTGCTGATCGCGCGTGATCTCGCTCCCGCGGACACGGCGCTGCTGGATCCGGCGCTGGTGCTCGGTTTCGTGACCGAGGAGGGCGGCCCGACGAGTCACAGCGCGATTCTGGCGCGGGCGCTCGGTGTGCCCGCCGTGGTGGCGCTGCCCGGTGCCGGGGAGATCGCCGAGGGCACGGTGATCGCGGTCGACGGCAGCACGGGCGACATCTTCGTCGAGCCGAGCGCCGAGAAGCGGGCGGAGCTGACGGCGGCCGCCGCCGCGCGGAAGGCCGCGCTGTCCGCGTCGTCCGGGCCGGGGGCGACCTCGGACGGGCACAAGGTTCCGCTGCTCGCCAATATCGGTGGTCCCTCCGATGTGCCGGCGGCCGTCGAGGCGGGTGCCGAGGGGGTGGGGCTGTTCCGTACGGAGTTCCTCTTCCTCGACGACAGCAAGCAGGCGCCGTCGGAGGAGAAGCAGATCGCCGCGTACCGCGCGGTGCTGGAGGCGTTCCCCGAGGGCCGGGTGGTCGTGCGGGTGCTCGACGCCGGAGCCGACAAGCCGCTGGACTTCCTGACGCCCGCCGACGAGCCGAATCCGGCGCTCGGTGTGCGCGGGCTGCGCAGTCTGCTCGACCACCCGGATGTGCTGCGGACCCAGCTGACGGCGCTGGCCAAGGCCGCCGCCGGGCTGCCGGTCTATCTGGAGGTCATGGCGCCGATGGTGGCCGACCGTACCGATGCGAAGGCGTTCGCGGACGCCTGCCGGGAGGCGGGGCTGAGCGCCAAGTTCGGGGCGATGGTGGAGATTCCGTCGGCCGCCCTGCGGGCGCGGTCGATCCTCCAGGAGGTCGAGTTCCTGTCGCTGGGCACCAATGACCTGGCCCAGTACACCTTCGCGGCCGACCGGCAGGTCGGTGCCGTGTCGCGGCTCCAGGACCCGTGGCAGCCGGCGCTGCTGGACCTGGTCGCGCTGTCGGCCGAGAGCGCGAAGGCCGAGGGCAAGAGCTGTGGTGTGTGCGGTGAGGCCGCCGCGGACCCGCTGCTGGCCTGTGTGCTCACCGGACTCGGGGTGACCTCGCTGTCCATGGGCGCGGCGTCGATCCCGTACGTACGGTCGACGCTGGCGAAGCACACGCTGGCGCAGTGTGAGCGTGCCGCTGCCGCCGCGCGGGCCACGGACACGGCGGAGGAGGCCAGGGCCGCCGCCCAGGCCGTGCTCTCCGGCGAGTAGGGGTTCTGTTCCGAGGGGGCTTTCTCCCGCACCTTGTTTCGTGGGTGCGGGAGAAAGCCCCTTCGCCGTTTCCGGTACCGGTCAGTGGTGTGTGCCGGTCTCCTCCTGTCCCAGGTCGAAGCCCGCGCGGTACTCCACGCCGGGCTCGGGGGCGACGGGCTCGCCGGTGTCGGCGTCCGTGCAGTAGGCGCTGAAGACCTCGCCCTCGGTGAGCGCGACCAGGCCGCCGCGTTGGAGGCGCCAGCCGTGCAGCCGGTCGGGGGCGCCGGGGGTGGTCGTACGGAGCACTACTCCCCCGGCGGTTTCGAGGGCGATTCCGGTGGCGAGCACACTGACGAACTCGGCGCACTCCGTCGCGTCCAGCCCGGCCGGTGCCTGTTCGGGGTGGTGGACGAGGAGTACCGCGAGGAGTTGTCCGTCGGCGGCCGGGACGCTGCACACGAGATGGTGGGTGCCGGGTCCGGCCGTGGCCAGCAGCCGGGTGAGCAGGTGGGAGGCGCGGTCGAAGGCGGCGTGTCCGATGTCCTGGCCGCAGTCGGCGCACTCTCCGAGGTCGGCCAGGAGTGTGGTCGCGTACTCCCAGGTGGCTCTGCGGACGGCGGTGTTGATGAGCTGCGGGACCAGGGTGTCGAGGGGCTGGCCGGTGTAGCGGACGGCGGCTCCGGTCGCGGGGAGGGTGGCCGTGTAGCGGGTGCGGCCGGCCGGGGTGTCGGGGTCGAGTCCGGT
The DNA here is from genome assembly GCF_003344965.1 of Streptomyces paludis. Classification (NCBI taxonomy): domain Bacteria; kingdom Bacillati; phylum Actinomycetota; class Actinomycetes; order Kitasatosporales; family Streptomycetaceae; genus Streptomyces; species Streptomyces paludis. The sequence continues at coordinate 686,439 of NZ_CP031194.1, forward strand.
GTCGGCGCAGAACTCCTCGTACGCCTCGGGGTCGAAGAGGGCGACGGTGGTGTGCAGGCCCCGGGATGCCAGGGATCTCAGCAGCCCGTCGATCTCGCGCAGATACGCCGCGTGGTCGTCGAAGGTGAAGGTGCGGTAGCGCCGCATCGCGTCGAAGTCCCGTTCGTCGGCCAGCAGGCCGACGACGCCGGGGACTTCGCGCCGTAATCTGCCGCGCGCGCTGGTGCGCGGCGGCGGCTGGTCGCGGTGGTCGGTGTGTGCCATGGCTCCCCCTGAGCACGGTCGATCATTGCTCACTCAGAGTAGCCAAGGGGTCTGACAGTGGGGTCGGCAAGGCGGTGGGATCAGCCGTCGGTGCGGGGGTGGGTCCGGGCTCTCGCCAGGTTCTCGTAGAAGGGGAGCAGGCCGAGGTTGTCCACGGATCCGGCGTTGACCGCCCGGTCCAGCGGCGCGCCCTGGAGGAGGCGTTTGACCGGGACTTCGATGCGTTTGCCGGTGAGGGTGTGCGGGATGCCGGGGACTTCGAGGATCTCGTCCGGGACATGGCGCGGGGAGAGCTGTTCGCGGATGGTGCGGCGGACGCGGTCGCGCAGCGCGTCGTCGAGGACGGCGCCTTCCGTGAGCTGGACGAAGAGCGGCATCCAGTAGCCGCCGTCGGGCTCTTCGACGCCGATGACCAGGGATTCCCTGATCTCGGGGAGCCGTTCGACGGCTTCGTAGATGTCGGCGGAGCCCATCCGGACGCCCTGGCGGTTGAGGGTGGAGTCGGAGCGGCCGTGGATGATCACGGAGCCGTGGTCGGTGAGGGTGATCCAGTCGCCGTGGCGCCAGACGCCGGGGAACATCGTGAAGTAGCTGTCGCGGTAGCGGCTGCCGTCGGGGTCGTTCCAGAAGCGGATCGGCATGGACGGCATGGGGTTGGTGACGATCAGTTCGCCGACCTCGCCGATGACGGGTGTGCCCTCCTCGTCCCATGCCTGGAGGTCGGTGCCGAGGCAGGGGGCCTGGAGTTCGCCGATATGGACGGGGAGGGTGGGGACGGCTCCGGCGAAGCAGCTGCACACGTCGGTGCCGCCGCTGACGGAGGCGATCCAGAGGTCCTCGGCGACTTCGTCGTGGAGCCAGCGGAAGCCGTCGGGGGGCAGGGGGGATCCGGTGGTGGCGACGCAGCCGATCCGGGAGAGGTCGTGGTCGCGGCCGGGGTGTACGTCCGCCTTGCGGCAGGCCATCACATACGCGGCCGAGGTGCCGAAGAAGGTGGCGCCGGTGCGTTCCGCGACGCCCCACTGGGCGTCGACGGCGGGGTGGCCGGGGCTGCCGTCGTACAGGATGACGGTGGTGCCGGTGAGCAGGCCGGAGACGAGGAAGTTCCACATCATCCAGCCGGTGGAGGTGTACCAGAAGAAGCGGTCCTCGGGGCCGAGGTCGCAGTGCAGGCCGAGCTGTTTGAGGTGTTCGAGCAGGATGCCGCCCTGGGACTGGACGATCGCCTTGGGCAGGCCGGTGGTGCCGGAGGAGTAGAGGACCCACAGGGGGTGGTCGAAGGGGACCTGTTCGAAGACGGGTCCGGGGTCGTCCTGGCCGGCGCCGGAGGCTTCGGCCGGTTCGGTCAGCCCGGTCCAGGTGAGGGCGCCTTCGGGGGCGGGTGTGCCCAGCAGCGGGATGTGGACGAGGGCGCGCAGGGTGGGCAGTTCGCGGCGGAGTTCGGCGACGGTCTCCGTACGGTCGTGTTCCTTGCCGCCGTAGCGGTAGCCGTCGACGGCGAACAGGACGACCGGTTCGACCTGCTGGAAGCGGTCGAGGACGCTGCGGGCGCCGAAGTCGGGGGCGCAGGAGGTCCAGACGGCGCCGACGGCGGCGGTGGCGAGGAGCGCGGTGACGGCCTGCGGGATGTTGGGGAGGTAGCCGCTGACGCGGTCGCCGGGGCGGACGCCGAGGGCGCGCAGTTCGCGGGCGAGCGCGGCGACCTGACGGCGCAGTTCGTGCCAGCTGACGGGGGTCTGTTCCTGGGTCTCGTCGACGTACAGGAGCGCCGGTTCCTGGGCGCGGGCCGGGTCCTCGGCGGCGCGCAGGGCGTGTTCCGCGTAGTTGAGGGTGGCGCCGGGGAACCAGTGGGCGCCGGGCATGGCGCGGTCGGCGAGGACGCGTTCGTACGGGGTGGTGAACCGGACGTCGAACCAGTCGGCGACGGCGGTCCAGAAGGTCTCCAGCTCGTCGACGGACCAGCGGTGCAGGGCCGGGTAGCCGCCGTCGGCGGGCGCTCCGTACCGCGCGGCGGCCCAGCTCTGGAAGCGGGTGACGCCGGCGGTGGCGATGCGCTCGGGGTCCGGTCGCCAGAGGGGTTCGGGGGTGGCGCTGGTGGGCATGGCGGCGTCTCCCGGACGGCTCGGCTCTGATGCGTGCGGCTGACACGGACGATGCCATGTGATCGTCTCCGGCACCAGAGGTGGCCATCCGGCGGCGCCTGTCTGTCGGGCCGGCGAATTCCGGCTTGCACAGCGGGTGAACGGGAGTTGAACGGTGCTTCGGCGTGCCCGGACGGGTGGCAGGGTGAGCGTCATGGACGGTCGTGAGCTGGTGCGTTCGATGAAAGCGGTCGGTTCGGTGCGGGGGCTGCGGTCCGTACGGTCGGCCTGGCGCGGTCGCCGCGCGGACGCCCTGGGACTGCCGCCGCGCGGTCCTGAGCGGGCGCGGGTGCCGGGTCCGGTGGCCGGTGCGGAGCCGCTGCCCGGGGGCGGGATCGTACGGTTCGCGCGGGCGGAGCTGCGGGTGTGTGTGGCGGTGGGCGGCGCTGTGTTCTGGGGGTGGGACGGGGCCGGGCCGCTGCCGTCGTACGCGCTCGACGTAGACGCGCCCGAGGCGGATCCGCGGGCGGGTCTGGAGCCGGACAAGGGCGGCGGCTGGCGGGTGGTGTCGGAGCGGGTGACGGTGGCGGTGTCGCGGCACGGCGGGGTGGAGGTGCGTACGCCGGGCGGGGTGGTGCTCCGGCGTGAGCTGCCGCCGCGCTGGTGGGAGCCGGTGGGGGGTGGTCCGGCGCGCTGGGTGCAGCGGTCGGAGGTGGCGGCGGACGCGCGGTTCTTTGGACTGGGCGGGCGGGCTTCGGGGCCGCGGCTGCGGGGTGGTACGTACCGGCTGTGGAACACGGATCCGGGCGGTGGGTTCGGTCCGGGTGACGATCCGCTGTACGTGACGATGCCGGTGGAGCTGGTGGTGGCCGACGCGGGGACGCATCTGGCGTTCTACGACAACTCCTGGGACGGCCGGGTCACGCTCGCGGAGGGTGAGGAGGGGGCGGGTTCCGGTCATGACCGGCCCGGTACGGCGGAGCTGCGGATGGAGGGCGGGCCGCTGCGCTGCTGGGTGGTGACGGGGACGCCCGCGCGGGTGCTGCACGGCTGGACGGCGCTGACCGGGGCGCCCGTACCGCCGCCGGCCTGGGCGCTGGGGCCGCAGCACGCGCGGTGGGGGGCCGGTGGGGCGGAGGAGGTGCGGCGGGTCGTGGCGGGGTACCGGGAGCGGGGGCTGCCGCTGTCGGCGGTGCATCTGGACATCGGCCATCTCGACGCGCATCGGGTGTTCACGGTCGACCGGGAGCGTTTTCCCGATCTGCCGGGGCTGGCGGGCGAGTTGCGCGCGGCGGGGGTGCGGCTGGTCTCGGCCGTCGGTCCGGGGGTGCGGGCGGAGCCGGGGGACGCGGTGTACGACGGTGGCCGTGCGGTGGGGGCGGCGGGCGCGTTCGTGCGGGACGCGCGGGGGCGCGAGGTGCGGGGGGTGGGGTGGCCCGGGGAGTGCGTGTATCCGGATTTCACGGATCCGGCGGTACGGGAGTGGTGGGGCGGGCTGTACGGGGAGCGGCTGGCGCAGGGGTTCGCCGGGGTGTGGCACGGCATGAACGAGCCGGTGTCGTTCGCGCCGTTCGGGGAGGCGACGCTGCCGCGGTCGGCCCGGCACGCGCTGGAGGGCGCGGGCGGCGATCATCGCGCGGCGCACAACGTGTACGGGCTGGGGATGGCGCGGGCCGGCTATGAGGGGCTGGCGCGGCTGCGGCCCGGTGAGCGTCCGTTTCTCTTCTCGCGTGCGGGGTGGGCGGGGATGCAGCGGTACGGGGGCACATGGTCGGGCGAGGTGTCGACGGGGTGGCCGGGGCTGCGGGCGTCGCTGTCGCTGGTGCTGGGGCTGGGGTTGTGCGGGGTGCCGTACTCGGGGCCCGAGGTGGGGGGCCACGACGGAAGTCCGTCGGCCGAGCTGTATCTGCGCTGGTTCCAGCTGGGGGCGTATCTGCCGCTGTTCCGTACGCACGCGGCGATCGGGGCGGGGCGGCGGGAGCCGTGGGAGTTCGGGCCCGAGGTGCTGGAGCACGCGCGGGCGGCGCTGGCGGGGCGGGAGCGGCTGGGGCCGTACTTCGTGACGCTGGCGCAGTTGGCGCGGCTGACGGGTGCGCCGTATGTGCGGCCGGTGTGGTGGGGGGCGCCGGAGGACCGGGCGCTGCGTGACTGCGAGGACGTGTTTCTGCTGGGGGACGCGCTGCTGGTGGCGCCGGTGCTGGAGCGGGGGACGGACCGGCGGGCGGTGCGGCTGCCGGCCGGCCGGTGGTACGACACGGTGTCGGAGGTGGCGTACGAGGGTCCGGCGCAGGTGCTGCTGGACGCGCCGGCGTCGCGTATTCCGGTGCTGGCGCGGGCGGGGGCGGTGATTCCGGTGCGGGGCGCGGACGGTGGGCCGGTGCTGGAGGTGTGGGCGCCGGCGGCGGGGCGTACGGGCGGGGGTCTGGTGGTGCGGGATCCGGGCGACGGGTGGGGGCCGGCGGAGGTGGAGCGGTATACGTCGCGGCTGGTGGACGGGGAGGTACGGGTGGAACGGCTGCTGGAGGGCGGGGGTGTGCTGGCGCCGGAGTGGCCGGTACGGGTGCGGGGTGCGGCCCGGTGAGCGCGCTCGGCACCTGGGCGGGGCGGGCGGTCGTGTGCCGTACGTACTACGTACGTACGCGTGGAGCGGTGGGTCAGGTGGGGAGGGCCGGGTCGTAGGCGCCGGCGAACCAGGACCGTACCGCCTGGGTGTGCAGGGGGAACGCCAGCTCGGCGGGGGCGCGCAGCAGGTGCCATCCGGTGGTCTCGTCGGTGCGGACGGAGGGCGGCAGCCGGTCGGCGGGGCGGGCGGGGAGGAGCCCGAAGAGGAGCAGATGGCCGTCCGGTGAGCTGAGCGCGTCGGCGAGCCGGACGTCGTGCTCGGGCGCTTCGATGCCGGTCTCCTCGTACAGTTCCCGTACGACGGCGTGGCGCCAGTCCTCGGTGTGGTCGACGAAGCCGCCGGGGAGGGCGATGCCGCCGTACGCGGGGTGGATGGTGCGGGTGATGACGACGAGTGAGGTGCCGCGGTCGCCGTGGCCGGACCCGTCGCGGTCGCCATCGGCCCCCCGGTCTCCGTCGTCGGCCCGGTCTCCGTCGGTGACCGGCAGCAGGGCGACGGCGACGGGCAGCGGGTTGCGGTAGGCGGTGGCGCCGCAGGCCGCGCAGGTGCGGGGCCAGTCGGCGGGCGCCGGGTAGGGGGTGCCGCAGCTGCCGCAGTGGGAGTGCGGGGCGGATCTCTTCGCGGGGTGCGCGGCGCTCTCGCGCGGGGGCCGGGACACCCGCGGACTGTATCCGATCGCTCTTTCCTCCGGGTCCGGAAGCTGGTAGATGACAGTGCTCATGACAAGATTGAGGTTTCTGCCGCGCGCCCTGGCCGCCGCTGCCACCGCCCTGCTGCTCGCCGTCACCGCCACCGTGACCGCCGCCGTCACCGCGCCCGGCGCCCAGGCGCGGACGCGTCCGGCGGCCCCGGCGGAGTTCGTGGCGCTGCGCACCGTCGCGCCGACGATCATCCAGGAGATGCGCTATCTGACGCCGCACAACTTCCTGGGCAGGCCCGTGGACGGCTACCGGCAGCCGGTCTGCATCGTCACCCGCGCCACGGCGGAGGCTCTGCGCCGGGCCCAGTCGGGGCTGCTGAAGCGGGGCTACTCGCTCAAGGTGTACGACTGCTACCGGCCGCAGCGGGCCGTCGACCACTTCGTGCGGTGGGCGGAGGATCTCGGGGACGAGCGGATGAAGGCGGAGTTCTATCCGCGGGTGGAGAAGTCACGGCTGTTCGAGGACGGTTACATCGCGGAGAAGTCCGGGCACAGCCGCGGCAGTACGGTGGATCTGACGCTGGTGAAGCTGCCCGCCCTGCCGACGCGGCCGTACCGGCCGGGAGAGCGGCTGACGCCCTGTTACGGGCCGAAGGCCGGGCGGTTCCCCGACAACTCGGTGGACATGGGAACGGGCTTCGACTGTTTCGACACGCTGGCGCACACGGACGATCCGCGGATCACCGGGCGGCAGCGGGCGAACCGGGAGCTGCTCAGGTCGGCGCTGGGCGCGGTCGGGTTCACCAATCTGCCCGAGGAGTGGTGGCACTTCACGCACCGGCCGGAGACGTTCCCGGACACCTACTTCGACTTCCCGGTGGCGTGGGACGCGGTGCTCGGCCGCTGACGCACACCGTGCCGTACACCGGTGCCGTACGCCTTGAGCGGCCCTGGCGCGGAAGGGGACGGACGGCCGGGACCACCCCCGTGGGCTCCGGCCGGCCGTCTCCCGATGGGACGCGGCCGGCCCGGATCCGGTTTCGCCCTCGGGCGATTACGGGCCTTTGTTCACGACAAACATCCCGAACGGGGGACATCGGCCGGGTGCGCGTCCGGGCGGCCCGAAGATACGGCCGACCGGACGGGCCGTCAGGTGGGCGCGTGTTCGCGGGCCCGGGCCGCGCGGGTCATGGCGTGTTCGACCACCGACACGAGGACTTCCTTGACGGACTCGCGGTCGCGCGCGTCGCACATCACCAGCGGGACCTCGGGATCGAGGTCGAGCGCCGCGCGTACGGTCTCGCCCGGGAAGCGGTCCGCGCCCTCGAAGCAGTTGACGGCGACGGTGAACGGGATGCCACGCCGTTCGAAGTAGTCGACCGCCGCGAAGGAGTCCGCGAGCCGCCGGGTGTCGGCCAGCACGACGGCGCCCAGGGCGCCCTGGGCCAGCTCGTCCCAGAGGAACCAGAACCGGTCCTGGCCGGGGGTGCCGAAGACGTACAGCACCAGGTCCTCGCGGAGGGTGATCCGGCCGAAGTCCATGGCGACCGTGGTGGTCGTCTTGTTCTCCACGCCGTCGACGTCGTCGACCGGCCGGCCCGCCTCGCTGAGCATCTCCTCGGTGCGCAGCGGCCTGATCTCGCTGACCGCGCCCACCAGAGTGGTCTTGCCCACCCCGAAGCCGCCCGCTACCAGGATCTTCAGCGTTACCGGATCGACCGGACGCGGCCTGTGGCTAGAGCGCCCGAAGACCATTGATCACCTCGCGGAGAATGCTCACGTCCGGCAGCTCGGCCGGCGGAACGGGACGGGTTACGTGGACGATTTCATCCTCGACGAGATCGCCGACGAGGACCCGGACCACCCCGACGGGGAGGTCCAGGCTCGCGGCGAGTTCGGCGATCGACTGGGGGCTCGTGTAGCAACGGTCGACGATCTCCACGTGTTCCGGGGAGAGCGTCTGGTCCCGGCCGGGGTCGCCGGCGGCGGGTTCGCACACGACGAGCGCGATCAGGTCGAGCCGGTGGCGCGTCGCGCTGCTGGTGCGGCCGCGCGTCATCGCGTACGGGCGTACGACCGGTCCGGCTTCGCCGTCGAACCAGTGCTGCTGATCCTGATCAGATTCACTCATGTCCGCCCGCTCACCCTCCGGTGGTCAGGCCGGTCCGGGGTGCCGTGCCGAGATGCACGCCGACCCTCTTGACCATCAGCGTCATCTCGTAGGCGACCTGTCCGACGTCGGAGTCGGAGTCGGACAGTACGGCGAGGCAGCTGCCGTCGCCCGCGGCGGTGACGAACAGGAAGGCGTCGTCCAGCTCGACCACGGTCTGGCGGACCCGGCCGGCGTCGAAGTGGCGGCCCACGCCCTTGGCGAGGCTGTGGAATCCGGAGGCGACGGCCGCCAGGTGCTCGCCGTCCTCGCGGGTGAGGTCCTTGGACGTACCGGTGGCGAGTCCGTCACCGGAGAGGACCACCGCCTTGCGGATGCTGGCGACCCGCTCGACGAGTTCGTCGAGGAGCCAGTTCAGCTCTCCGGCCGCGTTGGGGTCGGTGGAATGGCGTAGTGATGCGTGCGGTGCGGTCATCGACCGTCCCCCTCCGATGTGGTTCCTTGTGTCTCGCCGGAGCCGGTGGTGTCCTCGGCATCGTTCTGCCGGCGACCGCGCTGCCAGCCCCGCTGGAGCGAGGCCATACGGTTGCGGACCGCGTCCGCGTCCCGCTCGCTGTCGTAGGGCGTGGCGGGCGCCGGGTCCGTGGCACCGTCCTGGGTGACGTCCCGCAGCTGGGGGGCGAGGCTGGCCTGCCGGACCCGGCGGGGCAGCCCGTCGAGCAGCGACGGGGTGTCATGGGACGGCGCACGGCGCGAGTTCTGGGTCGGTACGCCCGAGACGGCGCGGCCGGGGGTGCCGGCGGCGGGTTCCCGGTCGGGGCGGGTGCGGGCCCGGTCGTCCACGCGCCGGCCGCGGTCCGCGACGAGGGTCGGGGGCTTGCGGCGGGGCAGCTCCGGGTCGCCGCCGTCGTGCTCGGGTCCGGCGTCGGGGATGCCGCGGCCCGGTGCGGGGCGTACGCGCGGCTCCGGGGCCGGGCGGCCGTCGCGGCGGTCGCGGAGTTCGCGGGCGCTGTCGTCGCGCAGCTCGCGGACGTCGTCGCGGCCGGCCCGGGAGGTGCGGACCTCGTGCGGCTCCTGGCCGCCGGTGTCGCGCAGATGTTCCCGGGCGCGGAAGAGTCCGCCGCGCTCGCTCTCGGTGTCGTCGATGTCGCCGATGCCGTCACCTCCGCCGAGGCCCGGGCCGCTCTCGGTACCGAGGGCGGAGACCGGGGGTTCCAGCTCGACCGGGCCGTCGAGCACGGACGGGCCGGTGCCCAGTCCGGTGGGGACCTGTGCCAGTGCGGTGCGTCTGCCGCCGCCGTTCTCCGGCCGGCTCCGGCCGCGCTCCCGCTGCTCGCGCTCGATGGCGTTCTTGCGGTCGAGCCGGAAGCCGGTGCCCTCGGTCTCGGGGGCGTCGGTGAGCAGGGCGACGGGCAGGAAGACGATGGCCGTCGTTCCGCCGTACGGGGAGGGCTGGAGCGAGACGCGGACGTTCTGCCGCTGGGCGAGCCGGCTGACCACGAAGAGGCCGAGGCGGTCGGTGTCGGACAGCTCGAACTCGGGGGTCTCGGCGAGCCGCAGATTGGCGTCGAGCAGCAGCTCGGGCGCCATGCCGAGGCCGCGGTCGTGGATCTCCAGCGTGAAGCCGTTGGCGACCCGCTCGCCGTGCACCTGGACGGCAGTGTGCGGGGGTGAGAACACGGTGGCGTTCTCGATGAGTTCGGCGATGAGGTGGGTGAGGTCGGCGACGGCCGGTCCGCCCACGCCGATCCTCGGGAGCCTGCGGACCTCGATGCGCTCGTAGTCCTCGACCTCGGCGACGGCGGCGCGGACCACGTCCATGAGCTGGACCGGCTTGCGCCACTGCCGCGACGGCGCGGCGCCGGAGAGGATGACGAGACCCTCGGCGTGCCGGCGCATACGGGTGGTGAGGTGGTCGAGCCGGAAGAGGTCGGCCAGCTCCTCGGTGTCCTCTGTGCGGCGCTCCATGGTGTCGAGGAGCGTGAGCTGGCGGTGGAGCAGGACCTGGTTGCGGCGGGCGAGGTTGACGAAGACCTCGGAGACGCCGCGGCGCAGGTCCGCCTGCTTGACGGCGGCCTCGACGGCGGCGCGCTGGAGCGTGTTGAGCGCCTGGCCGACCTGGCCGACCTCGTCCTTCTCGTAGTCGAGACGGGGCGCCTCGGTCTCCACGTCGACGGGTTCACCGGCGGCGAGGCGGCGCATGACGCTCGGCAGGCGGACGCCGGAGACCTCGTGGGCCTCCTTGCGGAGCTGGGAGAGGTCCCTGATCAGGTCGCGGCCGACGCGTACGGAGATGAAGAGGGAGAGGAGGACGGTGACCAGGCCCAGCGCGGCGGCGATACCGACGCGGACGAAGACGCTCTCGCGGACGGGGTCGATGTGCTTGCGGTAGAGCGTGGCGGCCTGTTCGCTCTCGTTGGTGAGGTCGCCGAGGACGGAGACCGTCATCGCCTGCCAGCTCTCGGCGGTGACCGTCCTGACCTTGTCGGCGGCGCCCGCCGCGATCAGGCGGTCCTCGGCCTCGCGGAGTTCGAGGGTGGCCGGGGTGCGCCAGTACTGCTCCAGCGTGGCGCGGTCGGAGAGCGGCAGGTCGGCGAGGTTCGACTCGTACAGCAGGACGCGGTTGGCGACCAGGTCGGAGGTGCCGCGTACGTCCTCCGCGGTCATCCGGCCGGCGATCAGCGCGGAGGCGACGAGCGCGTCCTCGCGGGAGAGCATCTCCTTGGCGCGGTCGAGACCGATGAGCGCGCGGCCCCAGTTGTCGCCGTCCACGTCCTCGGCGCCGTAGAGGGAGGCGAGGACGTTGTGGCTGGGGTCGACGAGCCGGTTGTAGAACTCCAGCGCGCCTTCCCGGGTGACGGTGCTCTCGTCCACGGAGCTGCGCATGAGCGCGAGGCCCTCCATGGAGTCCATGAGGTGGGTCAGCCGGTCGGAGGTGATGTCGTCCATCCGGTCCCGGACGTCCGATTCGGCGTTGCGCCGGACGCGGTTGAGCGCGCGGTCCGTGTCGCCGCGGCGGCTGCGCAGCTCGGTGAGCGAGTCCGCGGCGCGCGGGTCGGCGAGATAGATCAGCGTCTGTCTGCGCTCGCTCTGGAGGCCCTTGATCGATTCCTCGATGGGGCGGCCGATCCGCTCGATGGCGTTACTGACGTCCATGAGCTGCTTGGCTTCGGAGCCGGCGAGCGTGGTGGCCAGACCCCAGAGGACCGTGAGTCCGATGAGCGGCACGAGCAACAGCGCCACGATCTTCCGGCGGATGGACTTCCCGCGAAAGCGCATGGCCTCCCCCTGGTCGAACCCCGCCCGGGGCGGGAGTTGCGTGGAACCCCGCCCGGTGCGGGGGATACTCCGTCAGCAAACGGCGCGAGCCTACTACTGTCACACCGGCAACTCGAAGACACGTCCGCATGTTTTTCGGCCGCCCTCAGCCGACTTGATCATGTGTTGTCCGGGTTTTCCACCAGTTGGTTTCCGGCGCGGAGAGCCGGAAGATGGGGCAGTACGTACGGTATCGGTCACCGGGGATGGCCGAAATCATTCGATCTTCGGTTCTGTGGGAATCTTTCCGTGCGGTCATTCGTCCTTGTGTGCGGGGATGCGGGGGAAGTTGAGGGCACTGCGGGCGGTTCGGCCATCACATTCGGCTCTATTTCGTTTCTGTGGCCGGCGTTGAAGGGATCGAACCGGGGCAGTCACCCTTGAGTCGGACAGTGGTTGGGGAGTGACGGTCCATGGACACGGACGAACGGCGGGGCGCCCCTGCGGGGAACGGGGCAGCGGGCGGGTTCGAGCGGGTCTCCCGCGGGCTCTGGGTCGAGGAGCCCGCGGCGCGTTACCGGATGCCGGACCCGGTCAGGACGGCCGCGGTACGGGCGGTGATCATCGCGTCGGTGACACTGATTCAGGCCACGATCGCGTTTCTCAGTACGCTCGCGGAATCCTGGCTGGCCTTCCCGATGGTGCTGAGCAGTGTGGCCTCCACCGTGGTGGCGACCTGGGGCGTGCTGGACGTGTGGGTGACCCGCCAGGTGTGGAACCAGCGCCATGGCGTGGTCTCCGTACCCAGCAGCACGGCACGCCGGCTGCGGCGCGAGCGGCGCAGGGCACGGCGCGAGGACCGCGCCGCGGCGCGCCGGGAGACCCGGATACGGCGCGAGGGCGGGACGCCGGGACGCGGCGGCGCCCCGGGGGCGTACGCGGCTCCCGGGGCGCCCTCCGGGGCGTCTGTGGCTTCTGCGGCTTCCGCGGCCTCTGTGGCTTCTGCGGCCTCCGGGGTCTCTGCCGCTCCCGGGGTCTCTGCCGCTCCCGGGGGCTCAGGGATCGAGGGCGCGGGAGCGGGCGGGCAGTCCGGGGTCACTGGCTCGTGGCAGGCTCCGGCGTCCGTTTGAACATCCGTGTCGCGGTGATCTCGCCGTGCACGGTCTCGCCGTCCGGGTCCTGCTGCGGCAGACCGGGCCGCAGATGCTCCTCGACGCTGATGTACTTCAGCCCCGCCCTCAGGTCGGCGTCGTTGCGCAGCCGGATGACGAGGGGGAACTCGGCGAGCGCCGTCGTGTCGAAGAGGCCCGTCGTGTAGAGGAGCTGCACCCCGAGCGCGTCGGAGACCGCGCGCTGGAGTTCCAGCAGATAGGTGGCGTTGGCCCGGCCGATCGGGTTGTCGAGGAAGAGCGTCCCGGCGTGCCGGTGCTTGTCCCGGCCCCGGTCGTTGCTGCGCAGCGCCGCCATCGTGCAGTAGAGCGCGATCGCGGCGGTGAGCAGCTGGCCGCCGGAGAAGACGTCGCCCATCTGCCCGACCGGGACACGCTCGGCGCGCAGGACGGCGTCGGGCTTGAGGATCTCGACGGCGATGCCCTTGGGGCGCAGCGCCGCCTCGACCCCGCGCAGCAGCAGCGACATGCCGTCCCTGCGGAGGTCGGAGTTCCTCTTCAGGGCCGCGCGGGTCGCCTCGTCCACGACCTCGCCGAGCCGCTCGGTCAGCGTGGCCCGGTCCGGCTCCTCGAAGCGGATCCGCAGGAACTCCTGCCCGGACCACTCCCCCAGTCCTTCGGGCAGCCGGGAGAGCCGCTGTGCGGAGCGCAGCGTCGTCAGCGCGGACTCGACCAGCCCGCGCAGCCGGTCGACGATCGATTCGCGGTTGCGCTCCAGCTGTGCCAGCTCGTCCGTGAGGACCCGCAGCCGGGGCGCGAACGCCAGGGCCCAGGGCGCCGCGTGCTCGGGCAGCGCGGCGGCGGGCAGTTCGCGGATCTGCTGCCGGGCCGGGGTGCGGACCTGCTCGTACCGGGTGGAGTTGGCGTGCCGTACGAGTACGTCGCACGCCTCCCGTACGGCGGCCTCCGCCGCGCTGAGGTCGGACGCGCAGCCGCGCAGGGAGCGGCGGGCCTCGGCCGTGGACTGCCGCGCCTCCTCCAGGGTGCCCGGGTAAGGCTCCGGCTCCCGGGCCGCCTCCTCGTCGGCGGTGTCGTCCGCCACGGCGCCGCGCAGCAGGTCGCGCAGCTGGGCGGCGGTCTCCTCGAAGCCGCCGACGGCGTCCTCGGCGGCCCGGTGGGTGTACAGCAGCTCGCTGTGGGCGGCGCGCGCCGTCTCCAGCGCGTCGGTCCGTACGGCCAATTCGGTGGTCGCGGTACGGAGCAGGGCCTGCGCCTGCTCGGCGTCGGCGGGGATCCGCTCCTCGGGCAGCTCGGTGTGCGCCTCGCCGTCCTCGGGGGCGAGCCGCTCGGCCTCGCCGCGGAAGCGGCCCAGCTGCTCGCTGGCGGTGGAGGCCCGGGACTCCAGCATCTGGACGAGCGCCTCGGCGCGGGCGGCGGCGGCCTGCCGGGAGGGGCCGTCGGCGCCGTCGGTGGATTCGAGGAGCTGGGCAGCGCGGGTACGCACCTTGTTGGTGAGCCGGTCCAGCTCGGCCAGCGCGGCGCTCTCGTCGCTCTCCGCGCGGGCCTGTTCGGCGCGCAGGTCGGCGCCGACGCCGACCTTCTCGTACAGCTGCGAGGCCGCGCGGTACGCCTCGCGCAGGGCGGGCAGCGCGGCTCGCGGCGCGGCCGGGTCCGGCTCGGGGAGGGTCTCCGGCGCGCCGGCGATCTCGGCGCGCTCCGCGCGCAGGGCGCGGGCGGTGCGGCGGGCGTCGTCGCCGGCGCGCTGGGCGGCCCTGCGGTCCTCGTCGGCGGCGCGGGCGCGCTCCAGGCAGACGGCGGCGCGGGCCTCGAACTCGGCGGCGTCGTCGGTCAGTTCACGGAGCTTGGCCTGCCAGCCCGCCCGCTCGCGCAGCCGGTGGGCGAGGCCGGACAGGACGTCGGCGGCGCGGCGGGCACGCTGGGCGGTCTCCTGCCGTTCGTCGCGGACGCGGGCGGTCTCGGCGGCGGCCTCCTCGGCCTCGGCCCGTACCGTACGGGCCTCGGTGAGCACCGCCGCGGCGGTACGGGCGGACTCGGCGGCGCTCGCCGCGGCGCCCGCCAGTTCGCCGAGCATGCCGGGCGGGCAGTCGGCGCGCCAGGAGCCGAGGCGGGCGGCGAGCGAGCGGTCGCCGGTGAGCCGGGCGGCGAGGACCCGGATCTCCTCGTCGCGGGCGGCGGCCCGGCTGCGCAGCGCGTGGCGCTCCTCGTCGGCGGCGAGTTCGTCGTGCATCGCGGGGTTCGGCGGTACGAGGAACACGTCGTGGTCAGCGGTGCCGGCCGCCGGTACGGGCGCCAGCAGGGCGGCGGCGGTGCCCACCGCGACCGTGGAGCGCGGCAGCAGGGCGGCGCCGGCGAGGGCCTCGCGGGCGCGGGCGTGCGAGTCGGGGTCGGTGATCACGACACCGTCGACCAGCTCGGGCCGGGCCGCCAGCACGGCGGCGTGGTCGGCGGGGGCGACGGACTGGGCGAGATAGCGCCAGCCGGACAGCGCGGGGATGCCGTGCTCGCCGAGGAACTCCACCGTGGCGAGCACATCGGCGCCCGGCGGCAGCAGCCCGCCGTCACCGAGCGCGCCGAGGATCCGGGAGTCGTCGGCGGCGGCGGTACGCAGCTCGAAGAGCTGCCGCTCGGCGGCGGCGACATTCCGGTCGAGCAGCTCGCGCAGCTCGTCGGCGTACCGGTCGAGATCCTCGGCGCTCAGCGGGCCGTCCGCCCGGCGCCGGGACGCGCGCGCCGGGGGCGCGTCCGTACGGGCGTCCGTCCGGGCGTCCGGGCCGGCGCCGGCGCGCGGGCCGGGGACCGAACCGGCGGGAGCCGCTGGGGCGGGCAGGCTCAGCAGCTCGGCCAGGCGCTCGTTGCCGGCGATCGAGTCGGCGGCGCGCCGCTCCGCCTCGTACGCCTGCTCGGCGGCCCGCTCGGCGTCGGTGGCGCGGGCGGCGGCCAGTTCGGCGCGGGACTCGGCGGAGGCGGTCTCCCTGGCCAGCTCGGCAGCCGTACGGGCGGCTTCGCGCGCCGTGTCCCAGGCCGCGACGGCGCTCTTCTCGGCGTCGCTCGCGGCGAGCGCGGCCCGCGCCGGGTCGGCGTCGGGCGCGGTGTCGTCCAGCCAGCCGGCCCGGACCGCCTCGGCGGTCTCCTGCGCCACCTCCGCGAGCCGCTGGCGCAGATGCCCGGCCTCGCTGCGGGCGCGCTGGGCGTCGGTGGCGGCGGAGGTCGCGTCGCGGTGGGCGGCCTCGCCGGTCTCGTGGAGGAGGGCGGAGCGCTCCTCCTCCTCGTTGGCGAGCCGCTCGCCCTCCTCCGCCGCCGCGTGCAGGGCCCGTACGAGATCGGCGGCGGCGGTCGCGCGCGCGGCCAGCGCCGGGGCGGCGTCCCGCTCCGCCTCGCGGATGGCGACGGCCACGCGCGCGGAGCGGTCGGCGGCGGCGCGGTGGCGCAGCACGTTCTCGGCGGCCTGCCAGGCCGAGTGGAGCGTACGGGCGTCGGTCAGCTCGCGCCGCTGGGCGGCGGCGCGCTTCTCGGCGGCGGTGAGGGCGAGGGAGGCGTGCCGGTAGGCGAGTTCGGCGGCGATCAGGGCCCCTCGGCCACGCTCCCGCTCGGCGTCGGTCACCGTCCCCGCGGCGGCGGTGACCCGCTGCGCGAGGTCGGCGGCGCGGCCCCGCTCCTCGCCGGAGCGGGCCGTCAGCCGCCGTACGAGCGTACGGGCCCGGCGCTCGGCGCCCGCGTGGACATCGCGGGCCCTGGCGCGGGTCGCGGTGGCCTCCACGATCCGGCCGAGGAGGTCGACGGAACCGGCCGTGAAGTCGCGCTCCGCGGTGAGTTCGGCGCGGCGGCCCAGCTTGTTGCCGAAGCCGCCGACGAGGTCGGCCAGCCCGTCCGTGTCGCGGGTGTCGGTCACCGCGCGCAGCAGGAGATCCGTGAAGTCGGAGTCCTTCTTGACCGCGAAGAGCCCCGCCGCCTCGCCCTCGTCCGCGTTCATCTCCCGCTGGTAGCGGAAGAGTTCCGGGTCGAGGCCCAGCTCGGTGAGGTGCTCGTTCCAGCGGTCGTGGATCTCCTCCCAGTGGATGTCCAGATGCGGATAGACCTTGCCGGCCTCGGTGATGGCGTCCCGGAAGCCCTTCATCGTGCGGCGCCGTCCCCGGGCGCCGGAGACGCCCTCCACCGGCGGGCGCACACTCGTCGACTCCGCGACGGGCAGCGAGTCCAGGCTCAGCCCGGGGCCGGGGCGGAAGGAGTACCAGCCCTCGGCGAACTTGCGCGGGTCGTTGGAGACCTGCCGGCCGCGCCACTCGCTGGCCTTGCCGACGACGACGAGTTCCCCGGTCAGCGTGTGCTGCCACTCCAGCGCCACATGGCCGCAGTCGTCCGCCAGCAGGAACTTGCGCAGCACACCGGAGCTGGCGCCGCCCAGCGTGTTGCGGTGGCCCGGCAGCATCACCGAGAAGATCAGCTTGAGCAGAACGGACTTGCCGCCGCCGTTCTCCAGGAACAGCACACCGGCGGGGGCGGGCCGGCGCGGCGGCCCCACCGGTTCCTCCTCGAAGAACTCCGCCTGGGTCGGGGCGGGATGGGGCACGGGCGCGCCCACCCCCCGCAGATCGAGCACGGTGTCGGCGTAGCGCGCACCGGCGGGACCGATGGAGTAGAGGCGGACCCGGGACAGCTCGTACATTTCGGCGGACTCTCGTCGTGAAGGAGTGGGGGAAGGGATGACGGTGGTGCTGGTGGGGGGTGGTGTTCTCAGCCCGCGTGGAACGGCAGGCCGGCGTCGGCGACCAGATCCAGGTCGTCCCCGTCGGGCGGTGGCAGCAGGGTCGCCGAGCCGCTGCCGACGGGCACGACGCCCAGCTCCAGCAGCTCGGCCATGGCGGCGTGCCCGGCCAGGTCGCGCACCTGGAGCTGGTAGCGCGCGGTCGTACGGTACGAGCCGCCCGCGTCGTCGCCGGTCCGCTGGAGGAAGCCGGAGTCCATCAGGAACACGACGGCCTTCCCGATGATCCCCGTGGTCGAACCCGCCAGCCGCCGGGCGTCCTTGGTCGCCCCCGTCGCACTGCGCCGCGCGTACGTCCGCCAGGCGGCCTCCAGCCCCGGCGCGTCCGTCGACGGGTCGGTGTTCTCGCCCTCCGCCTCCGCGCGCTCCTCCAGCCGCCGGCACGCCTGCCGGACGAACGCGTCGACCCCGTTCACCGTGATCCGGCCGATGTAACCGTCGTCGGCGAGATCCTCGGGCCGGGGGAACGCCAGCGCCGCGACCGCGAGATGGGCGAGGCCGTGCAGGAAACGGTCGGCGGAGTCGGGCGCGGCGCGGCGCGCGTAGTCCCCCATCCGTACGGCGAAGACGGAGTCCTCGCCCGCTGTCACCGCCATGCCCGCGCGCGCGGAGACCTCCAGCACGACCAGCCCGAACCCGGTGGCGACGGCGTCGGCGACGCGCGCGAAGGCGGGGTCCTCGCGGTAGCGGCGCAGCAGCTCGGCGTACTCGGCGTCGCGCGCGGGCAGCAGCTTGGGCTGAAGCCCGAACGACACGAGGCGCGCGGCGTCGGCGGCGTCGGCGGGTGTGACGTGGCCACCGGAGGTGGCGGGGTTCGTGGGTACGGCTGGTGTGGCGGCCTCGGCGTGCTCGACGACGCCGGGGTCGTCCCAGGCGTCGGGGGACGCTGCCTGCGGATCACTCACGGGGTGCGGCGCTCCTTGGGGGTTGGGGGGCGTGGTTCGGGGCGGTGCGGGGGCGCCTCCCGGCTGGGGGGCCGTGGGGCTGGCGCGGGCCGGTGCGGCCCGTGCCGGGGGCCGGGGCACTCCGGAGGCGCATCCCCGGATGCATGATTTACGCCGCCGCGCGGCAGAGTTTTTCGACTGCGGGTGCGTTCAGCGGCACAAATCACGCTCTACATCCGGGGACGTCACCTCCTGCGACCCCGGCCCCCTCCGGTCGTGGTCGGCCGACGCCCAGACGTCCCGGGCTGGGGTGGGTGGGTCTGTGCAGGGACGCGTGTCCCCGTAGGGACCCCGGCGACAACCCGCAGGTACTCACCGGGCCCCGCCCACGACATCCGGACCACGGCCCCCGGCAGGGAGACGCATCATGCCGAGTATCAGGTCGGCGCCGCCGAATTCCTCGTCCTCCAGTGTCGTCCCGTCGTCCACCGCGAACACCAGCCGCTCCTCGCCCTGCCGGTACGCCGTGCCGACCGGGGGGCTTGCCGCGTGGATGGCCAGGAGGGCTACGAGGTAGGGGAGTTCGGGGTCGCGGAGGCGGGCTTCGGCGAGGAGGCCCGAGAGGCGGCGGGGGGCGTCGTACTCCAGGTCGAGGAGTTCCTTGGCGTTCGCGAGCTGTTCGTCGGTGAAGCGGCTGTCGTCCGGGGTGGCGATGAGGTCGGGTTCGGGCATCTCCGCGCCGAGGTTCTCGCGTTCGACGAGGGGGGTCAGCAGGAGGTCGACGAGGTCGCCGACGCGGACGGAGGCGGGGGTGCGCAGGCCGGTGCCGTGGGTGAAGAAGGCGTCGGTGACGCGGGTGGCGCGTTCGACGGGGAGCGGGAGGAGGGGGGCGACGAGCTGGCCGTACAGGTCGAGGCCGGTGTGGCCGGTGGGCGGGGCGAACGCCTGCCGGTCCTGTTCGGCGCGGAAGAGCGGGCCCGCTTCGAGCAGGCGGGACTGGAGCTGGGTGTGGCGGCGGATGCAGTCCTTGACGATGTCGACGAGTTCGGCGGCGCGGCGTTTGTGCTCCGCGGTTCTGGGGTCGGTGCCGGTCTCGGCCTCGTCGCGGGCCTTGCGGATGTTGGTGAGGATCGCGTTCTCGTGGCGGTAGCGGTCGGCGACGTGGTCGAGCGCTTCGTCGATCATGTCCGGGACGGCGTTGAGCCAGTCGACCGCGCGGACGTTGCGGCGGGTCGCCTCCAGGGTGCGGCGGAGGGTCTCCGCGTACTGGACGGTGCGGTAGCGGGCCTGTTCGGCGGCGAGTTGGGCGTCGGCGAGGCGGCCTCTGTTGATGAGGACCTCCAGCTTGACCTCGGCGGCGATCTGCGCGCTGGTGACGTCCGTGTCGAGCGCGCCGACCAGGACGTTGACGGCTTCGTCGGTGGTGCGCAGGAAGACGTCACCGCCGTGGCCCGGGACTTCCTCGATGAGCTTGAAGTCGTAGTCCCTGCGGGTGTAGACGCCGTCCGTGCCGAACGTGCCGTAGACCGCGCGGAATCCGCGGTCGACGCTGCCTACGTTGATCAGGTTCTCAAGGACCCAGCGGGCGACGCGTTCGTGTTCCGCGGCGGGGCGCTGGGGGGCCTGGGCGGCGACGCGGGGGAGCAGTCTGGCGACTATCTGCTCGTGGTCGGCGCCGGTGTCGAAGTCCATGTTGAGTGTGACGAGGTCGATGGCGGCGAGGGCGACCTCGGCCATCGCGTACACCGAGTACTCGCCGGCGAGATTCGCCTTGCGGGTGTCCAGATCGTGCAGCGGCGCGGTGCAGGCGAGCGCGCGGAGCCGCCGCGCGAGCCCTTCGTCGGCGGCCGGGCCCTGGGCGGGCCGCGGCCCCGCGCTGAGCTGGGGCGGAACGTATTCCGTCGAGGCTGGCGATGTCACATCGCACAGATTAGGTCCTCGGACTGACAACGGTCGAAACGGTGCTGAACCGGCCGTGGCCGAATCCGGGGTGGCCGGGCGTCAGAGTTCGGTGGCCGGGGCGCCCGGGGAGAGCCGGTCGAGCGCGCCGGAGAGGGCGTGTTCGGCGCGGTGGTCGAGGCGGGCGCCGCTGCCCCGGGCCCAGTGGACGGCCTCGGCGCCCGCCAGCCGCAGCAGTTCGGGCAGCAGGTCCCGGCAGCGGCGCGCCACCCAGCCGGTGCCGGAGACGGCGAGCCAGCGCAGGGAGGCCGCGCGGCCGGGCGGGGGCCGGTCGGGGGCGAGGGCGGGCCGGGGGCCCAGCTGGCGGCCCCGGGCGGCGAGTGCGGTGTGGAAGTGCGCGGCGATCATCCGGTGGCCGCGTTCCGCCGGGTGGAGCCGGTCGACGCTCCAGAGGGAACGGTCCGCGGTCCAGGCCGGGTCGGCCAGGTGCAGATGGACGGTGTCGTAGCGGTCGGACAGGGCGTGGACGACGGCGTTGACGGCGCGCTGGCGGCGGGCCAGCGGGCGGGCCAGCGGCGCGGGGAGGGCGAGCATCGTGCCGGGGTCGGGCAGACAGGCGGTGAGGAGTACGGCGCCGTCACCGGCCAGGGCGCCGCAGACCCGGTCGAGCCGGGTGGCGAGGTCCTGGATGTCGAAGGCCCGGCGGAGGGTGTCGTTGACGCCGACGACGACGGCGGCGAGGTCGGGTGCGAACGCGACGGCGTCCGGCGTCTGTTCGTCCTCGACGTCCCGGGTCAGCGCGCCGCTGACGGCGAAGTTGCGGAAGACGACGCCCGTTCCGTCGCCGGCGAGCAGCGCGGCCCAGCCGCGCCAGCCGCCGTCGACGGGGTCGCCGATCCCGGCGGTGAGCGAGTCGCCGAGCGCGGCGAAGCGGACCGGGTGCGGCGCCGGTGTTCCGTACGCCGGGTCGCCGGTCATCCCAGGGCTCCGTCCCGGTGGTGCGCCGGGTGCGGGATGCCCGGCAGTGAGGCGATGTCGTGGGCGGCCAGGAAGGCGGTCACCGCGCGGTCCCAGCCGAAGAGTTCGGCGCGGGCGCGGGCCGCCGCGCGGCGCTCCGGCTCCGGCCTGCGGAGCAGCCGCTGTACGGCGTCGGCGAAGGCCGGGCCGTGGTCGGCGGCGGCGGCTCCGGCCGAGCCGATCACCTCGGGCAGCGCCGAGGTCGCGCTGACGACGACCGGGGTGCCGCAGGCCAGCGCTTCGAGGGCGGACAGGCCGAAGGTCTCGGCGGGGCCGGGTGCCAGGCAGATGTCGGCGGTCGCCTGGAGGCCGGCCAGGGTGTCGCCGCCGGTGACATGGCCGAGGAAGTGCGCGGGCAGCCGCCGGGCCCGCGCCCGCCGGGTCAGTTCGGCGCGCAGCGGCCCCTCCCCGGCGACGACGAGGGTCGCCTTTACGCCGCGGTCGCGCAGTGCGGCGAGGGTGTCGAGCGCGGTGCCGGGACGTTTCTCCACGGAGAGCCGGGAGGCGAGCAGCAGCAGGACGTCCGCGCCGGCCGCGTACCGCTCCCGTACGGCCGCGTCCCGCCGGCGCGGCGCGTACCGCACGAGGTCGACGCCGAGCGGGGCGCGCACCACGTTGCGGGCGCCGATGCGCCGGAACTCGCGCTCCGCCCACTCGGTGGTGCAGACGATCCGCGCGTACGCCAGCGCGCTGCGCCGGTTGAGCCGGTCCGCGGCCCGCCCGGCCGCCGCGGCGGGGACGCCCCAGGTGCGCAGGACGCCGTCGGCCGTCTCGTGGGAGACCATCACGGCGGGGATCCGGCGGCGTCTGGCCCATTCGCCGGTCCAGCGCAGGGTGGTGCGGTCGGACACTTCGAGCCGGTCGGGCGCGAGCGCGTCGAGGACCTCGGTGAGCTGTCGCCGCGCGGTCAGGACGCGGTAGCCGCCGGTGCCGGGCAGAACGGGCCCGGGCAGGGTGATCACCCGGCCCTGATCGGTCTCCCGGTCGGACGCGTGGGCGCCGGGCACGATCAGCACCGGCCGGTGTCCGGCGGCGAGATAGCCGCGGCCCAGCTCGTGGAGGGCGGTCCGCAGCCCGCCCGAGACCGGGGTGACGAAGTTGGCGAGCCGGACGATCCGCAGGGCGTTCACGCGACCACCGCCGTGCGCGCGCCGAGCACCTCGGCGTAGTGGCCGAGCAGTTGGTCCCCGACGACGGCCCAGGTCCGGCCCTCGACCGTGGCCCGGCCGGCGCGCCCCTGGGCGGCCCGGACATCGGGCGCCTCGGCGAGTCCGGCCACGGCGGCCGTGACGGCGGAGGCGTCGTGCGGGGTGACGAGCAGGCCCGTACGGCCGTGGTCCACGAGGTCGAGCGGTCCGCCCGCGGCGGGCGCGACCACGGGAACGCCGCTGGCCATGGCCTCCTGCACGGTCTGGCAGAACGTCTCGTAGGGGCCGGTGTGCGCGAAGACGTCCAGCGAGGCGAAGGTCCGCGCGAGCGCGTCGCCGGTCGTCCGGCCGAGGAAGACCGCGCCGGGCAGCGCGGCCCGCAGGGACGGCTCGCTGGGGCCGTCCCCGACGATCACCACCCGGACACCGGGCAGCGCGCAGACCCCGGCGAGGAGTTCGACGTGCTTCTCGGGGGCCAGCCGGCCGACGTAACCGACGATCAGCTCGCCGTCCGGCGCGAGCCGCCGGCGCAGCGCCTCGTCCCGCAGCTCGGGCCGGAACCGTACGGTGTCGACGCCGCGCGGCCAGAGCCGTACGCGCGGCACGCCGTGCTCGGCGAGGTCGCGCGCGGCGGCGGCGGACGGCGCGAGGGTCAGATCTGCGGCGGCGTGCACGGCCCGCAGCCGCCGCCAGGCGGCGGCCTCGCCGACGCCGACGTAGGTACGGGCGTAACCGGCCAGATCGGTCTGGTAGACGGCGACGGCGGGGACGCCGAGCCGGGCGGCGGCGGTCATGCCGCGCACCCCGAGCACAAAGGGGCTGGCGAGGTGGACCAGGTCGGCGCGGTGCTCGGCGATGGCCGCCGCGATGCGCCGGCTGGGCAGCGCGACACGGACCTGGGGGTAGCCGGGGAGGGGGAGGGAGGGGACGCGCACCACGGGGCAGGGTGCGTCGGCCGGGTCACCGCCGGACACCGCCGGGGCGATGACGAGCGGGTCGTGGCCGCGCGCGGCGAGATGCCGGGCGGTCTGGAGGGCGCAGTGGGCGACCCCGTTGACATCGGGCGGGAAGGACTCGGTGACGATGACGACACGCATAACCGTGTTGTCGTCCGTCCGGACGTGTCCCCGTCAACGTGGATCTTTCCGCGTGGGGAACGTCCCGTGAGCATTGGACGCGGGCGCTCCGCGGGCCCGCGCCCCCTCCTACCGGGCCGCCGCGTCCGGGCCCATCCGGCTCCGTACGGCGGTCTGCACCTCGGCCTCCTCGGCCGGGTCGGCGGCGAGCCGCCGCAGCCGTTCCGCGACGCGTACGTCGGCGGTCTCGGCGTGCAGCGCGGCGACCTCCCGGGTGGTCTCCTCGCAGTCCCACAGGCATTCGACGGCGAACCCGGTGGCGTAGGAGGGGTCGGTGGCGGCGAGGGCGCGGGCGGCGCGGCCCCGGAGCTGGGAGGAGGCGGTCTCGCGGTAGATGTGGCGCAGGACGGGGGCGGCGCAGACGATGCCGAGGCGGCCGGCGCCGTCGACGAGCGTCCACAGCCGCGCGGCGTCGGGCCCCTCGGACCGTACGGTCTCGCGCAGCGCGCCGAGGACCAGCTCGGTGTCCTTGGTGGTGCCCCGGGTGGCGAGGACGCCGGCCGCGCAGGCGCCGAGGGCGTCGGGCCGGTGCACCCAGCCGCGGGCCCGGTCGACGGCCGCCGCGCCGGTCATCCGTTCGAACGCGGCGACGGCGGCTTCGGCGACGGTACGGTCCGGGCCCGAGGCCGCGCTCTCGATGAGGTCGAGGACGACCGGGTCGCGGACCTCGGCGAGGTAGTGGAGCGAGGCGCAGCGCGCGCCGTCGGGGCCGCCACGGGCCGCCCGGACGATGGTGGCGCGGTCGTCGGGTCCGGCGACGGCGGTGAGGCAGCGCGCGGCGGGGACGTGCAGCGCGGTGCCGCGGTCCAGTGCCTGCTGCGCCCAGTCGAAGACGGCCTGGACGCTCCAGCCGGGGCGCGGGCCGCTCGGCCGCAGCTGGCGCTGCCATCGGTCGAAGGAGCCCTGTTCGCCGGCGGCCCTGATACGGGCGCCGATGGTGGCGCGCGGGTCGTCCGCCCACAGCCGCCAGGGCCGGGGTTCGAAGGCGTCCCGCACGGTGGCGGCCAGCTCGGCGTCGCCCTCGGGGCCGGCGGGGAACCGGGCGAGGACGGGGGCGGCGAGCGCGCGCAGACCGGAGTCGTCGTCGCGCAGCGCCAGCTCGTCCAGCGCCCAGGCCCAGTTGGTGCCGGTGGCGGCGTAGCGCCGGAGGAGTTCGAGCGCGTCGGGCCGGCCGTACGAGGCGAGGTGGCCGAGGACGGCGAGGGCGAGCCCGGTCCGGGACTCCTCGGTGTCGAAGTGGTCCTCGGCGCCGAAGAGGTGCCGCTCGATGCCGTCGAGTCCGCCGTGGATGTCGAGGTAGAGACGGGCGTAGTACAGCGAGCGGTTCTCGACCTGCCAGTCGCGCCGGGGGTCGTTCAGCACGCAGTGGTCGAGGGCGGCGCGCGCCTCCGCCCGGGGCGCGGCGAGCGCGTGCAGGGTGCCGTCGCCGCGGCCCCGCTGCAACAGACCGAGCAGGGTACCGCTCGGCGCTATGACTGGATCGAACATGGGGATAGCCTCACATCAAGCTGTCGACGCGACCGGGGTGTGTGATTCCGGGACCCGCCGGCACCAGGGCCCGTGCGGCACCTGGGACCGGGAACCCGTCCTCCTAGACCGCGCGGCAACATGTGCGGCCGACCGTCGTCTCTCGCTCAGCGCGGACCATCTTCCCTGCCTCTCGTCGGTTGGCACCCTTCCGGGCCCGACGTCATGATGACCCAGCCATTTCGCCACCGCGACCACATTTTGCCGCTGGGCCCTCAGTGGGCCGCGAACAGCTCCAGAAGGTCCGTCTTCCCAAACATGCGCGCGGTATCCACGGCGGAAGGATTTCCTCCGTTTGGATCGGCGCCGCCGGCGAGCAGCGCCCGGATCACCGCGTCCGCGCCCTTGAAGACCGCGCCGGCGAGCGGGGTCTGGCCGCGGTCGTTGGCGCGGGCCGCGTCGGCGCCGCGGGCGACGAGCGCCTCGACCGTCGCGGCGTGGCCGTGGTAGGCGGCGAGCATGAGCAGGGAGTCGCCCCGGTCGTTGGTGAGGTTGGCGGAGACGCCCGCGTCGACGTACGCGGCGAGCGCCTCCGTCTCGCCACGCCGGGCCAGGTCGAAGACCTTCGTGGCCAGTTCGATCACCTCGGGGTCGGGTGTCTCGGGGGCCGGGAGGGTCTCGGGGGTCTCGCTCATCGCTGGGCCGCCTCTCTCATCACGTCACGCGCACGTCGTTTGACCTCGCGAAATCGTACTGCCCGGGCCTCGTCGCGCCAGTGCGCCCGCTCCGCCGCCCGAAGCGCGCCCCCGTATAGGCCAGTTCAGTGAAATAGCTGACATTTAGGCCATTTGCACCTTTTATCGCATAGATACTTCTGGTGATCCTGGAAGAACTCACGGTGACTGTCCCCACAAACCAGGAGAATGCTCATGATTCTGTCCATGTCCGGCGTCGTACTGCTCGGAATCATCGTCTTCCTCTTCTTCCGGAAGGACGGGCTCAAGGCGTCCCACGCCATGGTCTGCGCCCTCTTCGGCTTCTATCTCGCGGGCACCGCCATCGCACCGAGCATCACGGCGGGCGGCGCGAGCCTGGCCGGACTCCTGGGCGGGATCAAGTTCTAGGGCCTTCCGGCAAGAGAGACGGCCCGCCCCTTCCCTTCCCCACCCGCATCAGGAGACACACGTGGCCCGGCGACCACTCCCCCGCATCCTCACCAGCGGCAGCGTCCAGATCGCTCGCGGTCGCGATATGGCCCGCACGGCCGCCGACAGCGCCACCGACGTGCTCCATCCGCTGATCACGGTCACCCGCGGTCTGCGGATGCTCGCCACCGCCGGACGCCGGCGGTGGGCCGGGACGCCCAAGGACCGGCGCGGTCCCGCGCTGTTCCTGGTGGCGGCCTGCGTGCTGATGATCGCGCTCGTCCCGTACGGGCCGCTGCTGGCCCTGATCGGGGTGATGGCCGCGGCGGCCCGGAAGGGGCGGGACCGTACACCCGTGGACACCGGGCCCGACGAAGCGGAGGTACGGCGCCTCCAGTCCCTCTACGAGGCGCTCGTACCGCACTTCTCCGTGCCGGAGGACCCCAGCCCGCTCTTCGCGCACGGCGGCGAGTGGAGTACGGCGTTCGACGGATACGCCTTCGACGACGGGGGCCGGCTCACCCGGCTCCGGCTGACGTACCCCCCGTACTTCCCGGACGGCGAGCCCCGGGCGCGCGCCCGGGTCGAGCAGCTGCTGCACGCCAAGTCCGGGCGGGGCCGCGAGTACCTCTTCGACTGGGACGAGGAGGCCAATCAGCTGGTGATGACGGTGCTGTCCCCGCTCCCCACCACCATCGCGGCCCAGCGTTTCGTGACCGGCCCCGGCGAGTGCGTGCTCGGCTTCACCGACGAGGGCGCCGTACGCCGCACCGTGCCGGTCGTGGCGGACGGCGAGACGCGGGACGCCTCCCCGGTGCTCTGGCGGACCGGCCCGCGCGCCACCGCGCCACATCTGCTGGTCCTGGGCCGGCCGGGCAGCGGCGCCACCGGTCTGCTGCGCTCCCTCGCGCTCCAGGCGCTGCGCCACGGCGACGTACTGATCGTGGAGGGCAGCGGGACCGGCGAGTTCGCCTGTCTGACCGGCCGCGACGGTGTGCTGGCCGTGGAGTGCGGGCTGTCCGGCGCGCGGGCCGGGCTGGAGTGGGCCGCCCACGAGACCCAGCGCCGGCTGATCGCCGCCGACCGGGCCCGGCAGTCCGGCCACCCCGCGCCCCCGGACACCCGCAGACCGCTGTGGATCCTGCTGGACCGGCCGAGCGCCCTCGGCCATCTCGCGGCGGCCGACGGGCGGCCCGATCCGCAGGAGCTGCTCCAGGTCCCGCTGCGGCACGGCGGGGCCGTGCGGGTGACCGTGGTCGTCGCCGACCAGCTGGACGCGCCGGCCGGGAGCGCGGTCGCCGAGACGGTACGGGCGCACACCCACGCCCGGGTCGTGCTCGGCCCCGTCTCCCCCGCGCAGGCGGAGGCGGTCCTCGGGGCGCCACCGCACACCACCCCCACCCCGGACGTCCCGCCCGGGCGGGGATACGCGCGCCTCGGCGGCGGGCCGGTGCTCAGGCTCCAGGTCCCGGCCACACCCGACCCGTACGACGAGACGACGAGCGAGACGCACCGGCGCGCGGTCCTGGAGCTGCTGCCGCCCAGGTCCGCGCCGGCTGCGGCTCCGGCGGAGGCGCAGGATGTACAGGAAGTGCCGGACGTACGGGAAGCACGTGACGTACGGGAAGCACGTGACGTACGGGACGTACCGGACGCGCCCGTGGAGCAGGCGCCCGTGGGAGCCCCGGCCGAGGGCTGATCCGCGCCGTCAGGCGACGAAGGTGCGCGGCGCGTCCGTGCCCGTGGCCGCACCGGTCGCCACCAGCCGCGCCGCCGTCGCCAGCCGGGCCGCCGCCTCGACGGCGACCGGGCCGCCGACGGTGAACGGCAGCCGTACGTACCCCTCGAAGGCCCCGTCCACCCCGAAGCGCGGCCCGGACGGCACCCGGACCCCGGCCCGCTCCCCCACCTCGGCCAGCCGCGAGCCGGACAGCCCGCCCGTGCGCACCCACAGCGTCAGCCCGCCGTGCGGTACGTGGAACTCCCAGTCGGGCAGCCGCTCCCGTACGGCGGCGACCAGCGCGTCCCGGTTCTCGCGCGCCTGCGCCCGGCGCAGCGCGACGGCCTCCTCCCAGCCGCCGGTCCGCATCAGCCAGTTGACGGCGAGCTGTTCGAGGACGGGGGTGCCGAGGTCGGCGTAGGCGCGCGCGGAGATCAGGGAGCGGATCACATCGGGGGCGGCGCGCACCCAGCCGATCCGCATCCCCGCCCAGAACGCCTTGCTGGCCGAACCGACCGTCAGGACCGTGCTGCCCGCCGGGTCGAAGGCGCAGACACGGCGGGGCATCTCGACGTCCGCGTCGAGCCGCAGCTCGGACATGGTCTCGTCGACGACCAGCACGGTGCCCGCCGAGCGCGCCGCGTCGACCAGCTGCCGGCGCTGGTCCTCGTCGGCCAGCGCGCCGGTCGGGTTGTGGAAGTCGGCGACGACATAGGCGAGCCGGGGCGCGGCGTCGCGCAGCACCTGGCGCCAGCGCGGCAGGTCCCAGCCGGTCAGCCCCTCCGCCATGGCGACCGGTACGAGCCGGGCGCCCGCCTCGCGCATCAGCTGGAGGATGTTGGCGTACGAGGGCGACTCGACGGCGATCCGCTCACCCCGGCCCGCGAAGAGATGGCAGATGGCGTCCATCGCGCCCATCGCGCCGGTGGTGACCATGATCTGTTCCGGCATGGTCGGGATGCCGCGCTCGGTGTAGCGGTCGGCGAGCATCCGGCGCAGCGCGGGCAGTCCGGCCGGGTAGTCGCCGTGGGTGTGCGCGTACGGTGCCAGCTCCTCCAGCGCGCCCCGGACGCCCCGGGTGAGCCAGGGTTCGGGGGCGGGCAGGGCGGCGGTGCCGAGGTCGATCATCGAGCCGAGGGATTCGGGCGGCAGCGGTTCGAGGCCGCGCGCGGGCAGCGGGTTCCCCGCCGGGACGGCGGTCCAGCTGCCGGCGCCCCGGCGGGACTCCAGGAATCCCTCGGTGCGCAGTGTCTCGTAGGCGGCGGCGACCGTCGTACGGCTCATGGAGAGCGAGAGCGCGAGTTCGCGTTCGGCGGGCAGTCGGGCGGCGACGGGGACGCGGCCCTCCAGTACGAGCAGCCGGATGCCGTCGGCGAGGGCGCGGTAGGCGGGCGGGCGCCGGGTGCCGGGGCCGGTGGGCGCGGCCCGCTGGGCGTCGAGCTGCCGGGCGAGCTGCGCCGCCCCGACCGCGGAGGTCCACTGGGCCATGGAAATCAGTCCACCTTCCCCGGATTGGCCATGGTTGGCACGGGCGAGCCAGCCACAGAGTGGTTTCTACCAGTCCACCATGGATCGGTCCAGCGGGGATATGTCCGTGAGATCCTCATCCGGCACCCCATCCGGCACCCATACCGTTACGTCACCTCAGGGGGCAGCTCCATGTCCAGCCCACATCTCGCCCGGCGGCTCGCCCAGCTGTACATCGGGCTCTCGCTCTACGGGGCGAGCGCGGCGCTCATCGTGCGCGGCGGGCTCGGGCTCGAACCGTGGGGTGTGCTGGGGCAGGGGCTGGCCAAGCTGACCGGGCTGTCGCTGGGCGTGGTGTCGATCGTCGTGGGCGCGGCCGTGCTGCTGCTCTGGATACCGATGCGGCAGCGGCCGGGGCTGGGCACGGTCTCCAATGTGTTCGTGATCGGCATCACGATGGACGCGACGCTGGCGCTGGTCCCCGGCGGCCACGGCCTGGCCGCCCGGATCCCGCTGCTGGTCGCGGGGATCGTCCTGAACGGGGTGGCGACCGGGCTGTACATCGCGGCCCGGTTCGGCCCGGGGCCGCGCGACGGGCTGATGACCGGGCTGCACCGGCTGACCGGCCGCTCGGTGCGGCTGGTCCGGACGCTGATCGAGGTGACCGTCGTCGCCGTCGGCTTCGCGCTGGGCGGTTCGGTGGGGGTCGGCACGGTCGCGTACGCGCTGGCGATCGGACCGCTGGCCCAGCTCTTCCTGCGGCTGTTCGCCATCCCGGAGCCGGCCGGTGGTGGGGCCGCCGTCGCCACAGGGTCACCGGAAGGCGCGATACTGCCGCGGTGACCCGACTCCACCATCCTCATCTCGACGGTCCGGGCGCCGTCCGGCATCCCTATCTCGACCGGCCGGGCGCCGTCCGGCCGGGGCCGATCGCGTTCGCCCACCGCGGCGGCGCGGCGGACGGCCTGGAGAACACGGCCGCCGCGTTCCGCCGCGCCGCCGCTCTCGGCTACCGCCACTTCGAGACCGATGTGCACGCCACCGCGGACGGCCGGCTGGTCGCCTTCCACGATCCGACCCTGGACCGGGTGACGGACGCGCGCGGCCGGATCGCGGATCTCCCGTGGGCCGCGGTCCGGCGGGCCGCGGTGGCCGGGCGCGAGCCGCTGCCGCTCTTCGAGGAGCTGCTGGAGGAGTTCCCCGAGGCCCGCTGGAACGTGGACATCAAGGCGGCGCCCGCGCTGGTCCCGCTGGTCGAACTGATCCGCCGGACGGACAGCTGGGACCGGGTCTGTGTCGGCTCGTTCTCCGAGGCCAGGGTGGCGCGGGCGGCCCGGCTCGCCGGTCCCCGGCTGGCCACCTCGTACGGCGTACGGGGCGTGCTGGGGCTGCGGCTGCGCGCGTACGGACTCCCCGCGCCGGTCCGGCCCGGCGCGGTGTGCGCCCAGGTCCCCGAGACGCAGAACGGGCTCCGGGTGGTGGACGGGCGCTTCGTCCGGACGGCGCACGCGCGCGGTCTTCAGGTGCATGTCTGGACGGTCAACGACGCGGACCGGATGGAGGCGCTTCTCGATCTCGGCGTCGATGGCATCATGACTGATCAACTGGAGACGCTGCGGGCCGTGTTGACCGCGCGGAACGCCTGGAACTGAGGGTACGGGGAAGGACGCGCGGGTGAGCGCCGACACATTGGAGGCGGCCGGGGAGACGGCCGCCCGCAGACGCGAGCAGCGCGGCTGGTACTTCTACGACTTCGCGTGCTCGGTCTACTCGACGAGTGTGCTGACCGTGTTCCTCGGTCCGTATCTGACCTCGGTGGCGAAGGCCGCGGCGGACGCCGACGGCTATGTCCATCCGCTGGGCGTGCCCATCCGGGCGGGCTCGGTCTTCGCGTACACGGTCTCGCTCTCGCTGGTGGTGGCCATCCTGGCGATGCCGCTGGCGGGCGCGGCGGCGGACCGTACGGGACGGAAGAAGCCGCTGCTGGCGGTCGCCGCGTATCTGGGCGCGAGCGCCACGGCGGGGATGTTCTTCCTGGACGGCGACCGCTATCTGCTGGGCGCGCTGCTGCTGATCGTGGCGAACGCCTCACTGGCGGTCTCGATGGTGCTCTACAACGCCTATCTGCCGCAGATAGCCGGGCCCGACGAGCGGGACGCGGTCTCGTCCCGGGGCTGGGCGTTCGGCTACACGTCGGGCGCGCTGGTGCTGCTGCTCGATCTGGTGCTGTACACCGGCCACGAGTCGTTCGGGGTGTCGGAGTCGGAGGCGGTACGGATCTGTCTGGCCACCGCCGGTCTGTGGTGGGGCGCCTTCACGATCGTCCCGCTGCGCCGGCTGCGCGACCGCCGGGTGGAGCGGACGGCCGGCGAGGGGGCGGTGGGCACCGGGTGGAAGCAGCTGGTGGCCACCTTGCGGGACATGCGCCGCCATCCGCTGACGCTCTCGTTCCTGCTGGCGTATCTCCTCTACAACGACGGCATCCAGACGGTGATCTCCCAGGCGTCGATCTACGGCTCCGAGGAGCTGGGCCTCGACCAGACGACCCTGATCACGGCCGTACTGCTGGTGCAGGTCCTGGCGGTGGCCGGGGCGCTCGGGATGGGCCGGCTGGCCCGGTCGTACGGGGCCAAGCGGACGATTCTGGGCTCGCTGGCGGTGTGGACGCTGATCCTGGCGGCGGCGTACTTCCTGCCCGCCGGCGCGCCGGTCGCGTTCTACGGGATGGCCGCGGCGATCGGGCTGGTGCTGGGCGGCAGCCAGGCGCTGTCGCGCTCGCTGTTCTCGCATCTGGTGCCGCGCGGCAAGGAGGCCGAGTACTTCTCCGCGTACGAGATGAGCGACCGGGGGCTGAGCTGGCTGGGACCGCTCGTCTTCGGGCTGGCTTTTCAGCTCACCGGCAGTTACCGCGACGCGATCATCTCCCTTGTGGTCTTCTTCGCGCTAGGGTTCGGCCTGCTGGCAAGGGTCCCGATCGGACGGGCGATCGCGGCCGCGGGAAACCCCGTACCGGAGCGTATTTAGACGTTGAACTCAAAGGGCGGTAGTGTACGCGTTTGGCCTGCCAGGCGGACCGTTACTGCGTACTCGACAAACGAAATCGCTGGGTGACATCTCCTGTTAGATGTGACAAACCGGGCGCTGGTGGGTACGCAATCCTTGAAATAGCAACGGCACGACGGGCGACGCAGACCCGCAACGGGAATCTTTACCGCCGACCGGACGTTGACCGGATGACGACGACAGCGACACCTGTCCTGTGGGCGACAAGCCCGGGAGGCACGATTCATGAGTGAGCGAGCTCTCCGCGGCACGCGACTCGTGGTTACCAGCTACGAGACGGACCGCGGCATCGATCTGGCCCCGCGCCAGGCGGTGGAGTACGCATGCCAGAACGGTCATCGATTTGAGATGCCCTTCTCGGTAGAGGCAGAGATTCCGCCGGAGTGGGAGTGCAAGGCGTGCGGCGCCCTGGCACTCCTGGTGGACGGGGATGGCCCCGAAGAGAAGAAGGGCAAGCCCGCACGTACGCACTGGGACATGCTCATGGAGCGACGCACCCGTGAGGAGCTGGAGGAGGTGCTGGCCGAGCGGCTGGCCGTCCTGCGCTCCGGCGCCATGAACATCGCCGTGCATCCGCGGGACAGCCGCAAGTCCGCCTGACCGCGTACCCCGCACGGCCAGACAACCGCATACGCACCACAGCTACGCACAACAGCACAGAGCCGCGGGCCGCACCACACCTGATGTGGGCGGCCCGCGGCTCGTGCTTTTCCGCTGCTCTATACCGGTCGCGGCCGCTGGGGGCCGCCTGCCCGGGGCCGCCTGCCCTCGGTCGGGCAGGCGGCCCCCAGCCGGGTCAGGGGGTCAGCGGCGGGCGCGGGCCGTCGTCGCCGGGGCGGGGGCCGCTGCCCCGCTCGTCGTTCTTGATGACCTCGCCCTGGACGACCTTGCCGTCGGGCTGGTGCATCCTGGCCTGCTGGTAGGCGTCGGAGAAGCTGCCGGGCACCGCCGCCGCCCGGACCCGCCGCTCCAGCGACTTCTCCGCGTAGCGGCCGAGCATCGTCCGGACGAACGGGATGAGCAGGAGCAGACCCAGGACGTCGGTGAGCACACCCGGCACGATCATCAGCAGGCCGCCGAGCATGAGGAACCCGTTACCGGTGGTCGGGGTGGCGCCGCCGACCTCCGGGGTGCCCTGCTGCTGGCGCTGCTGGCGCTGGATGGTCTCGGTCAGATTACGGAAGGCACGGCGGCCGGCGCTCTTGATCACGACGGCACCGAGCACGATGGAGCCGGCGATCAGCAACAGGAGGGCGAGGGGGCCGGCGGTGTCGGCCACCACGGTCAGCAGCCAGATCTCCAGCACCAGCCAGGCTGCGATGGCCAGGGGAATCAGGGTGCGGGCGCGGGAGCGCTTCGGACGGGGACTCTGCGGCTGCGCGGTCGTCATACGTCCAGTGTGCCCGCTGCCGGATCCGGACGGCGTAAACGCGGGATCAGGGCAGGCCGGAGGGCCTGGACAGCGGGCCCAGGGTCCGGGGTCCGGGACAGCAGGGCGGTCAGGGGCGGGCGGGGCCGGGCGGGCCCGCGGGTTTGCGGCCCAGGAGGCGGTTGGCCCGGGACTCGACGCCCCAGGCGGTGACCCGCCAGAGCGCCTCGACGAAGATGTCCTTGCTCATCTTCGAGTCGCCCAGCTCGCGCTCGACGAAGGTGATGGGCACCTCGACCACATGGCAGCCCGCCGCCACCGCGCGCCGGGCCAGATCGACCTGGAAGCAGTAGCCCTGGGAGGCGACGGCGTCGAGGCCGAGGTGCTCCAGGGTCTCGCGGCGGAAGGCGCGGTAGCCGCCGGTGACATCGCGGATCGGGACCCCGAGCAGGACCCGGGAGTACGTGGAGCCGCCGCGCGAGATCATCTTGCGGGTGGTGGGCCAGTTGACGACCCGGCCGCCCGGCACCCAGCGCGAGCCGAGGACGAGATCGGCGCCCTTGAGGGCGGTCAGCAGACGGGGCAGCTCCTCCGGCTGGTGCGAGCCGTCCGCGTCCATCTCCACGAGCACGCCGTAGTCGCGCTCGATGCCCCAGCGGAATCCGGCCAGATAGGCGGCGCCGAGCCCTTCCTTGCCCTTCCGGTGCAGCACATTGACCTGGTCGTCCGCGGCGGCCAGCTCGTCGGCGATCTTGCCGGTGCCGTCGGGGCTGTTGTCGTCGGCGACGAGGATGTCGGCGGCCGGCACGGCGGCCCGCACGCGGGAGACGATCGACGCGATGTTCTCGGCCTCGTTGAAGGTCGGGATGATCACCAAGGCCGTGCCGAGGGGGCCGTATCGCCTCTGGTCACCGTCGTTCACTGCTGCCCCTATTGGATCGCCGTACGCAGAGCCGTACGCAGATGCACCAGCTTAGCGAGCACGCCGGGCCCCCCGACCACCTCGGTGACCGGGTGTCGGGCGGGCGGCGGGCCCGGGCCCCGTCCGCCCGAGGGGCATGTCACGAGATGACGGGAGAAACCGGTCGGACCCGCACCCGGAGCTGCGGATCGGGACCCGGCGTCCTTCGGGCCGACCTGGGACCCGCTGGCTGCGGGTCGACCGAAAGCCGTTGTCTACTGAACGCCGGGGCCCCATCCGGGTCGCACCGGCCGGCCGGCCGAATCCTTCCTTCGCCGACGAGACGCGGGCGCTGGACCTGGCTCCCAGTGGCGGTGCGCCGGTGCGGCACACCGTCCCATGACCCAGCGGCGTTCGAGACTGCGGGAAGTTGCCGGACGGACATCCGTGGTGGACGCGGCCGAACCTACCCGCCGGTGGCGGCTCACTGTCAATAGCCGTTTGACCTGCGTTGTTGACCCGAATCACCAGGTCAGCGGGGAAGATCCGCAGGTCGTGGCGGAGGGTGGCGGACATCGATCGGCGGTACGAAATATCCGTACGTCACTCGTTCGGTCCCACAAACACCGTTTGTCCGGCTACTACGGTCCGCAGGGCCTCGGGCAGCGGGCGGCCGGGGGTGAGATCGGGCAGTCCCGGCGTACCGGAGCGCGGATCGGTGGACCAGCGGGCGACCCGGTCGTCCGGCGCCTGGACCACCAGCTCCTCCGTACGCCAGACCGCGTAGTCGGCGGGCGCGCCCGGCACCAGCGTGCCCGCGTCGTCGCGGCCGATGGCGCGCCAGCCGCCGCGGGTGTGCGCGGTGAAGGCGGCGCGGACCGAGATCCGGTGCTCGGGGGTGCGGTGGAAGGCGGCGGCCCGGACCGTGCCCCACGGGTCCAGCGGGGTGACCGGGGCGTCCGAGCCGAAGGCCAGCGGCACTCCGGCGCGCAGCAGCGCGGCGTACGGGTTGAGCGCCGCGGCGCGCCCGGCGCCGAGCCGGCGCGCGTACATGCCGTCGGGGCCGCCCCAGGCCGCGTCGAAGGCGGGCTGGACGGAGGCGGTCAGCCCCAGGTCGGCGAAGGCGGCGAGGGTGGCGGGGGTGAGCAGCTCGGCGTGCTCGACGCGGTGCCGGGCGGCGCGGATACGGGCGATGCCGAGGCGCTCGGCCGCCGCCCGCACCCCGGCGGTGACGGCGGCGGTCGCCGCGTCGCCGATGGCGTGGAAGCCGGCCTGGAGCCCCGCCTCGGTGCAGGCCACGACATGGGCCTCGATCGCGGCGGCGTCCAGGTGGAGGGTGCCGGTACGGTCCGCGGCGGTGTCGGCGCGGTCGGCGTACGGAGCGCACAGGGCGGCCGTGTGGGAGCCCAGCGAGCCGTCGACGAAGAGATCACCCGCGGCGCCCATGGCGCCCAGCCCACGGACGCGCAGGGCGCCCTTCTCGTCGCTGATGTGCTCGGCCCAGTAGCCGTGGATCCGGGGGCCGGGCTCCGCCTTCGCGAGCGCGAGGAGCGCGGTGAAGTCGTCCTCGTCGGAGATGTCGGGGCCCGCGCACTCGTGGAGCGTGCCGATCCCGAGCGAGGCCGCCCGCCGCCGGGCCGCCCGCTGTGCCTCGGTGCGCTGCTCGGGGGAGACCGCGCGGTGGGCTGCGGCGCGTACGGCGTGGTGGGCGGCGTCGGTCAGCGGGGCGTCCGGGCGGTAGCCGGGCAGCGCGGTCACCCCGGGGACCAGGTCGAGCAGGGCGGTGGTCACGACGGCGCTGTGCACGTCGACGCGCGGCAGGTAGAGCGGCCGGCCGCCGGCGGCGTCGTCGAGTTCGGCGCGGGTCGGGGGGCGGCGCTCGGGCCAGCTGTCGGCGTCCCAGCCGTGGCCGAGCAGCACACCGTCCCCGGCGGCCGGGCGGGCCTCGCGGTGGGCCCGTACGAGGGCGAGCGCCTCCGGCAGGCTCCGCGCGGCGGACAGGTCCAGGCCGGTCAGCGCGAGGCCGGTGGCCGTGGTGTGCACATGCGCGTCGGTGAACGCGGGGGTGACCAGGGCGCCTTCGAGGTCCATGACCTCGTCCACCCCCTCGGCGAACGAGTCCGCGGCGCCCTCCGAGCCGACCCAGGCGATATGGCCGCGTTCGACGACCATCGCGGTGGCGAAGGGGTCGGCGGGGCTGTGGACTTCTCCCCCGCGGAGCAGGACGGTGCGGTGGCTGTCGCCGGGGGCGGTGTGCGAGGTCATGGGGACCAGTGTCGTCGGTGCGGGCGCGGCAGCCGGTACCGGGGGCGCCGGAGGCTTCGCGAGGTCAGAAGGACGGGGGCCGGGACTCGTACGGGGTCGAGAGCACCACCGTCGTCCGGGTGGAGACGCCCGCCAGGGAGCGGATGCGGGTCAGCAGGTGCTCCAGCTCCAGGGGGGTCGCGACGCGGACCTTGAGGATGTAGTTCTCGTCCCCCGCGACGCTGTGGCACGCCTCGATCTCGTCCACCACCGCCAGCCGTTCCGCGATGTCGTCCGGGGCGCTCGGGTCGAAGGGCTTCGCCGAGATGAACGCGGTCAGGGGCAGCCCGACCGCCTCCGGGTCGACGACCGCCGCGTACCCCCGGATGACCCCGCGCTGCTCCAGCCGCCGTACCCGCTGGTGCACCGCCGAGGTGGACAGGCCGGTGGCCTTGCCCAGGTCGGTGTAGCTCGTCCGGCCGTCCTTGACGAGCAACGCCACGATCTGTCGATCCAACTCCTCCATGCGGTTCAACCTATTGCCCCGGGTCGCCTCCGGCACAGTCGGCGGGCGTGCGCGGGGGCACCTGCGGCAGGCATGTGACGAAGACCACAAGCCTGTGGCCCGGTCCATCGAGACCCTACGGTTACCTGCCGCGCGCGACGGGAATTGCTTGCTGTGGTCGAGACCACAAGTGCCTGGTCGGCCCACCCGAGGGGGAATGTCTCCATGCAGAGCCTGAAGCACGAGTCCGCCGAACCCGTCGAGTCCCTCGACGGGTTCGAGGCCGACGAGTACGACACATTCGAGATGTACCGGGTCGTCTGCCCGGACTGCGCGCAGCCGATCGCGCTGCTGGCGGACGAGGACACCCTGCCGGAGCACGCGCTGTGCCCGTCCCCGTGGAATCCGTTCGTGCTCTCGGTCTGCGCCGGTACGGGCCGCGCGGCGGCGGAGGCCACGCCCGCCGACGAGGCGCCGGGCGTCCAGGAGCAGGACACCGCGCTGCTTCTGACCCTCCCTCAGGGGCTCGACTGGCGCACCCAGCCGTTCTCCCATGTCGGCGGACCGGGCTCGCGGCCGGTCAAGGCCGCGAGGGTGCCGGCGCAGCGGCGGCACGCGGCCTGACCGGCGCGCCGCCCGGCCGTCGGGCGGCGCGGCGCCCGGGCGGGCCGCCCGGGCGGGCCCGGCCCGTTCGCCGGCCTCAGCGGCTCTCCGGGCCCATCAGATGGCGCGCGATCACCATGCGCTGGATCTGGTTGGTGCCCTCGACGATCTGGAGCACCTTCGCCTCGCGGAGGTAGCGCTCCGCCGGGAAGTCGGCGGTGTAGCCGTAGCCGCCGAGCACCTGGACCGCGTCGACGGTCACCTGCATCGCGGTGTCCGTGCAGAACAGCTTGGCCATGGCGGCCTGCTGGGAGAACGGACGTCCCGCGTCGCGCAGCCGCGCGGCGGCGAGACAGAGCGCGCGGCCCGCCTCGATCCGGGTCGCCATGTCCGCGAGCAGGAAGCGCAGCCCCTGGAAGTCGGCGACGGGCCGGCCGAACTGGCTGCGCCCGGCGGCGTACGCGACGGCCGTGTCCAGCGCCGCGCGGGCCACTCCGACGGCGCAGGCGGCGATCCCGAGGCGTCCCGAGTCCAGTGCGGACAGCGCGATGGCGAAGCCCTGTCCCTCGTCGCCCAGGCGCCGGTCGTCGGCCACCCGTACGCCGTCGAAGTGGAGTTGGGCGGTGGGCGAGCCGTTCATGCCCATCTTCCGCTCGGGCGCGGACGCGCTGAGTCCGGGGGCGTCGCCCGGGACGAGGAAGGCGGTGATGCCGCGCGCGCCGGGGCCGCCGGTGCGGGCGAGCACGGTGAGGAAGTCCGCGATCCCGCCGTGGGTGATCCATGCCTTGGTGCCGGTGATCACCCAGTTGTCACCGTCCCGTACGGCCTTGGTCCGCAGGGAGGCGGCGTCGGAGCCCGAGGCGGGCTCGGAGAGGCAGTACCCGCCGAGGAGGCCCCCGCCCAGCATGGCGGGGAGGTGTTCGGCCCGCTGGGCCTTGGTGCCGTAACCGGCGAGCGCGTGGCAGGCGAGGGAGTGCACACTGACGCCGAGGCCGACGGTGAGCCGGGCGGCGGCCAGCTCCTCCAGCACCTGGAGATAGACCTCGTACGGCTGGTCCCCGCCGCCGTACGCGGAGTCGTAGGGGAGCCCGAGGAGGCCCGACTCCGAGAGCAGGCCGAAGAGTTCGCGCGGGAAGCGGCCCGCTTCCTCCTCCTCGGCGGCCACGGGGACGATCTCCCGGCGGGCGATGTCGTGCACGAGCGCGAGGAGGTCCTCGGACTCTTCGGTGGGCAGCTGACGTTCCACCGGTCGCGGGGCACGGTCGGACATGGCGCTCTCCTCCCTGTCGGGCGCTACGGCGGTCGCGCGCGCAGGGTGAGGCGGCGCCGCCCACTGGAGTCCGGGAGCCTTCCCGGACAGCGATTCTGCCCGTCCGATGCTGCCGTCCCGGATCGCGGGAACGGATGATCGAACAGGCCGTGGCGCGTCGAGTATGCCCGATCGGGGCCGGGGCAACCGGACGGGTCCTGGCCGGCCGTCAGTCACCGTCCGGGAGGCCGGTGAAGGGCTTCCAGTCCGGGTCGGGAGGCGGAGCCGGGCATTCCGGGGCGAACTCCTCGATCGTGTTCAGGGTGTGCCGCAGCATCCGTACCAGCAGGTCACGCGGTATCTCGCGGCGCAGCTCGTCCTGGTGCGCCAGCCATTCGAGGGTGAGCCACTCGACGCTGCTGAGCCAGCCGAGCAGCGCGAGCCGGGCGATCGGCGGGATGTCGTGGTGGCCGTACGCGCCGTCGGCGACGGTCGAGACCAGTCCGGTGCGGACGGCGTCGCGGATCTCCTGCACCTGGGTGTCGAAGCCGACTCCGCCGGTGACGATAGTGCGGTACGCGGCCTCGTTGTACTGGGCGAAGCGCAGATACGCCTCGACGGTGCGCTGTACGCGCTGGGCGCGCGGGAGGTCGGCGCCGGCGGAGGCCAGCGAGACAAGCTCCATGACGGAGTCCTCGACAATGGCGAGGTAGTAGCCGCGCTTGTTCTTGAAGTAGTAGTAAATAAGCCCTTTGGCGACCCCGGCGTGCTGGGCGATGTCATCGACCGACAGCGCGTCGTAGGAGGTGTTGGCGAACAACTTCCGCCCGGTCGCGATGAGTTCGGACCGTCTCACCTGCGATCGTATGGATGAGCCGCGCTGTTGCCCGCTCTTTAAATTCAACGTCCTGGTCTCCGGCCGCAACGGAATTCCGCAAGAATTCCCGCAGTATCGCAGAGACCCGGAGAGCCTTCGCGCGGCGGCTACAGAAGTCCGGCGTGGGACACGAACATGGCGAGCAGGACGACCAGGGTCCAGCCGAGCAGGTGCTCCAGCAGCTGCGGCTCGTCGTCCTTGGGGCCTCCGGTACGGGCCCGGTCGCGGACGCGGTCGAGCGCGCCGGAGACGGTGGTGAGTGCGGCGGTGGCGGTCATGGGTATCCGTTCGCTCGTCGGCGGCCCGGTCTGGTCCGGTCCGGTGCGGTCTGGTCTCCCACGGTGCCAGCGTCCCCGGCCGCCGGGTAGAGACCTAAGTCACCGCGGGGCGGGCCGGGCACGCCGGGGCCGGTGAATACGGGGGTGTACGGCATGAAATGTGCCGCACACCACACCGCGTCCGGCCCGTACCGCGTCGTCCGTACCGCGTCCGGTCAGAGCAGCCCCACGGACCGCAGGGCCCGGCGCTGGGCGGCGGACGGTTCGGCCGGCCAGTAGACGTAACAGACACCGCCCGTGCCCGACACGACCCGGCCCGCGGCGTTGTACCGCTTGGTGCGCAGCCAGACCGTCTCCCACTCGGCCCGGCGGTAGACCCGGCGGACGGCCGGATTGTCGGGCGAGGCGGGGTCGTTGGCGATCACGTCGCCGTCGGCGGTGAAGCCGATCAGTGTCATCAGATGGCCCGCGGTGCCGTATCCGGCGCCGGTCAGCTCCTCCTCGCGGAAGGACTGCGAGGTGATGAGGGGGATGCCGGCGCGGACAAGGGTCTCCGCCTCGGTGAGCGAGCCGAGCCGGGTGACGGCGGCGGACAGGTCCCGGTAGGTCGCGGCGTACGCGGCGCTGAACGGCCAGTTGCCGCATCCCCCGTACTGGTGGTCGTAGCTGAACCGGGCCGCGTGACAGATCTGCGGATCGGCGAAGTCCGGGTTCACCCAGGCGAGTTCGGCGGCGGTGGGCCCGCGCCCCCAGTACTCGACGATCATCTGTGAGGAGGTGGGGCTGCACCACGCCTCGCCGCCGTTGTCGTACTCCGGGTACTGCCCGAGATGGGTGTGCTGCGAGTAGCGAGGCACGGTCAGCTCACGGGCGGGGCCCGGCACGGAGGCCGGGACGGTGAACCGGTCGGGGACGGCGGAGGCCATCGCGCCGATCCGGTACACCGTGGGGGTGAGCCCGCTGCCGGGCCTGCGGTGGAGGGTGAGCCGCAGCCGGTACGAGACGATCCGGGTGCCGCCCGCGGCGTCGTCCACGGCGAGGGTGTCGGTCCAGACGCCGCTGCGGCCGTCGCCCTGGCCGTCGACGGAGGTGCGCCGGATGTCGCCGTCCCCGTCCGCGGCGGTCCAGCGGCCCATCACGTACCAGGGGGTGTCGGTGCCGTCGGCGTAGCGCCCGCGCAGCTCGATCTGGAGCCAGGTGCCGGCCGGGGCGGTGGCGTTCCAGGAGGCGATCAGCTCGGTGGCGGGGACCCGGGAGCGGTGGGCCGGGCCGGTCCAGGTCGCGTACTCCCAGGTGGTGACCGTCCCGGTGTGCGGGTCCCGGTAGTCGGTGGTGCCCGCCGGGGTGCCGATCACCAGCGCGGGCCGGGCGCCGGGGACGGCGAGGGTGCCGCGGCCGGTGCCGGCGCGCCAGTCGGCGTACGAGGCCCAGAAGGCGTTCTCCACGAGGGGCTCCGGGCCGGGCGCGGACGGTGGGGCGGCGGCGGCCGTTCCCTCCCCGGCGCCCGCGCCCGCGGAGACGGCGAGGGCGGCAGCGGCGGCGAGTACGGTCCTGCGCGAAGTGGGACGGGGCATGGGAACCTCCGGATCGACGGTGGGGACAGAAACGGCGGTGGGGGACGGGAACGGGGGTGGGGACGGAAACGGCGGTGGGGAACGGGAACGGCGGCGGGAAGGAGACAGCGGGCGGGGGCGGAAACGGCGGTGCGCGGCAGTCGTCCACTATCGCGGCTTCCGCCCGGCTCCGGCGGGCGATTCGTGCCGCGTCGTCCGGCGGATTCGGGCCTCGTAGGGTGGACGGTATGGACGACCCGACCGATCACCCGGCCGAGCAGGCCGGCCCGGCCGCCGGTCTCGCGGGCCCGGCCGCCGCGCTGCGCGCCCTGCCGCCCTCCTGCGGTCCCGTCCGGCTGGTCGCCGTCGACGGTCACGCGGGCTCGGGCAAGAGCACCTTCGCCCTGCGGCTCGCGGCGGCGCTGGGCGGCGCCCCCGTCCTGCGCATCGACGACCTGGCCAGCCACGAGCAGCTCTTCGCGTGGACACGGCGGCTGACGGAGCAGGTCGTGGAGCCGCTCTCGCGGGGCGCGTGGGCGCATTACGGGGTGTACGACTGG
Organism: Streptomyces paludis; assembly: GCF_003344965.1. Taxonomy (NCBI): domain Bacteria; kingdom Bacillati; phylum Actinomycetota; class Actinomycetes; order Kitasatosporales; family Streptomycetaceae; genus Streptomyces; species Streptomyces paludis. The sequence continues at coordinate 728,392 of NZ_CP031194.1, forward strand.
ACCGCGCGCCGGTTCAACGCTTCGCGCGCCCTGGAGCCGGCGCCCGTGGTCGTCATGGAGGGGGTGGGGGCCGGCCGGCGGGCGCTGCGGCCCCGTCTCGCCCGGCTGTTCTGGATGGACCGGGGCCCCGAGGAGTCCTGGCAGCGGGGGCGCCGGCGCGACGGGCCCGCCCAGTCGGCGTTCTGGGACGGCTGGACAGTGGCGGAGACTCGCCATTTCGCGGCGGATCCCTCCCGGCCCTTCGCCGACGCTCTGGTACGGGAGGGATCCACGGGGTACGAGTTGCTGCCGGGCCCCCGGATCACCGCCGGAACCGGCCGTTCCATCACCCACGGTGATCACCGGGAATCGACGCGTTGAGCCGAACCGGCCTCCTCCGAGAGAGTGCCCAACTCGGCTTGACCCAGGGGCCGTACAGGTCTTACGTTCTCAATGTGCGGCTTTTCGGAGCCGTAGCGGACGCGAAGCCCCCGATTGTTCCCCCGTGATCGGGGGCTTCGTTCTGCCCTTTTCACCGGTTTTTCGACTGCCCGCGCGTCCACTGCTGATCACGGTGGGTCACTGCCCGAAGCGCCGCATCCGCCCTTAGTCGCACACACTCTGCGCAGGTACGATGCCTCTCAGTGCGGTCAATTCCCGTCCGCGACACAGTGGTTCGGTCCGCCGCCGACGGGCGTCCGCCCGGCGGGACATCGCGGGGCACGGTTTGTGGGGGACCTGATGGAGAGCGGCACGCAGGGTACGGGCGCCCCGGCCGATCTCGCCTGGGCGCGCGGCGTGGACGCGTACACCATGGGGGCGTACCCGCAGGCGGAGGACGAGTTCCGGACGGCCGTCCGGCTCGACCCCGGGATGGCCGACGGCTGGCTCGGGCTGCACGCGCTGCGCGTCGACACCACCGCCGCCCTGCTGCACATGTACCGGCACCGCGACCGCTTCGGCGAGCAGCGCTCCCGTCACCGCCGTACCTTCAACTCCTGGTACTGGCTGGGCTGGTGGGTCCAGCCGGTGCTGGAGAGCGGCCGGGATCTGCTGCTCGCCCACGCCTCGCACTGGCTGGACGGCCGTCATGTCCCGGAACTGGACCGGGCGTTGGCCGGGCTGCCGCCGGTCGACGCGGACCCGCAGGTGCGTTTCCTGCACGCCTGCCGGGCCTATCTGGTCAAGGACTGGGAGCAGTTGGTGCGCCACACCGAGCCTCTCGTGCACGATCCGCTGCTGGGAATCGAGTCGGGTCTCTTCGGCGGGATGGCCCGGGTCCGGCTGGAGATGTACGGGCAGGCCGAGCCGCTGCTCGCGACCTCCCTGATGCGCTGCCGCAGTGAGCAGCCCCAGCGCAAGGAGCTGCGCTACTGGCTGGCGCGCGCCCATGAGGGGACCGGGCGCTCCGCCGCCGCGCTGCCGCTCTACCGGGCGGTCCACCGGCTGGATCCCGCGTTCATGGACACCGCCGCCCGGCTCGCCGCGATCACCGACTCCGACGGGTACGAGGGCCCCGACGACCCGATGGGACTGGCCTCCGCCTCCGTGGCGCCGGCCCGGTTCGGCCAGGATCTCGCCGACGCGGAGGGCGCGCCGCCGCCCGAGCGGAGCGAGAGCGAGGGCCCGCCGCCGGGGCCCGACCCGCTGTTCGGCCGGGAGGCGCCGCCGTATCCGCAGAGCGGCGGCGGCCCGGCGGGAAGTGGCCCTGCGGGAAGCGGCCCGCCCGCCGCCGTACCCGACCCCATCCGGGAGAAGGCCCCCTCGCCCGCGCCGTCCGCCGGGCCGCCGTCCGCGCCGCGCTTCCCCGAGGGGCCGACCGATCCGGCGCTGCTCGCGCAGGCGCTCGCGGAGCTGGAGCGGATGGTCGGCCTGGAACCGGTGAAGCGGCAGGTCAGGGCGGTCTCCGCGCAGCTGAACATGGCCCGGCTGCGGGCCGGCGAGGGGCTGCCCGTACAGCCGCCGAAGCGCCACTTCGTCTTCTCGGGCCCCTCGGGCACCGGCAAGACGACCGTCGCCCGCATCCTGGGACGGATCTTCTACGCGCTGGGGCTGCTCGGCGGCGATCATCTGGTGGAGGCCCAACGGGCCGATCTGGTCGGCGAGTTCCTGGGCCAGACCGCCGTCAAGGCGAATGAGCTGATCGACTCGGCGATCGGCGGGGTGCTCTTCGTCGACGAGGCGTACAGCCTCTCCAACTCCGGTTACAGCAAGGGCGACGCGTACGGCGACGAGGCCCTTCAGGTGCTGCTGAAGCGCGCGGAGGACAACCGCGACCATCTGGTGGTCATACTCGCGGGCTATCCGGAGGGCATGGACCGGCTGCTCGCCACCAATCCGGGGCTCTCCTCGCGCTTCACCAGCCGGGTGGACTTCCCCAGCTACCGGCCGCTCGAACTGACCGCGATCGGCGGGGTGCTGGCCGCCGAGAACGGCGATGTGTGGGACGAGGAGTCCGCCGACGAGCTGCGCTCGATCAGCGGGCATGTGGTCGACCAGGGTTGGATCGACGAGCTGGGCAACGGCCGCTTCGTCCGCACGCTGTACGAGAAGAGCTGCGCCTACCGCGATCTGCGGCTCTCCGGCTACAGCTCCCTGCCGACCCGGGACGATCTCGCGACGCTGCGGCTGCCGGATCTGATGCAGGCGTACGGCGAGGTCCTGTCGGGCCGCGGCCCGGTGGACCGCGGCCCGCAGGAGTAACGACCCGCGGGGGTAAGGGCCGCAGGAGTGACGGCCGTAGGGGGCGACGCTCCGGGAGCGTCGCCCCCGGTGTCAGCGGGCCAGCACCTGGCCCGCCCGGTCGGTGCGCGGTTCGCCCACGAGGGACGCCGGCGCGGTCGCCGCCCGGTGGGAGGGGTCCCGTACCTCTCCGACGAGCATTTCGAGGACGTCCTCCAGCGCGACCAGCCCGAGCACCCGCCCGGACGCGTCCGCGACCTGGGCGAGATGGGTGGCGGCACGCCGCATCACGGTCAGCGCGTCGTCGAGCGGCAGCTCCGCCCGCAGGGTCGCCATCGGCCGCCATACGCGCTGCGGTACGGCCTTCTCGGCGGCCTCCAGATCGAGGACGTCCTTGACGTGCAGGAAGCCCATGAAGGCGCCGCTGCCCTCCGCGCAGACCGGGAAGCGGGAGAAGCCGGTGCGTACGGTCAGCTCCTCGATCTCGCGCGGGGTGACCGCGGGGGTCACCGTGACCAGGGAGGCGCGGGTGAGCAGGACATCGGTGACCGGGCGGCTGCCCAGCTCCAGCGCGTCCTCCAGCCGCTCCTGCGCCTCCGGTTCGAGCAGGCCGGCCTGGCCGGAGTCCTCGACGAGCCGGTTGAGCTGCTCGCTGGTGAAGACCGCCTCCACCTCGTCCTTCGGCTCGACCCGGAAGGCCCGCAGCACCAGCCGGGCACAGGCGCCGAGGCCCGCGGTGACCGGGCGGCAGAGCCGGGCGAAGCCGACCAGCCCGGGGCTGAGCCAGAGCGCGGTCTTCTCCGGGGCGGCCATGGCGAGGTTCTTGGGGACCATCTCGCCGATGACCAGATGGAGGAAGACCACCAGCGCCAGGGCGATGACATAGCCCAGCGGATGGATCAGGCCGTCCGGCAGCCGGACCGCGTGGAAGACGGGCTCCAGCAGACGCGCCACCGTGGGCTCGGCGACGGCGCCGAGCGTCAGGGAGCACATGGTGATGCCGAACTGGGCCGCCGCCATCATCTGCGGCAGGTTCTCCAGCCCGTACAGCGCCTGCCGGGCCCGGGCCGAGCCGCGCGCGGCGTGCGGCTCGATCTGGCTGCGGCGTACGGAGACGAGGGCGAACTCGGCGCCGACGAAGAAGCCGTTGGCGAGGACCAGCAGCAGGGCGAGGGCGAGTTGCAGGACGCTCATCGGACCCCCTCCGCCATCGCCGGGGCGGGCGCCCGGTCCGCGCCGGACAGGGCGCCGGCGGGTACGTCCACCGCCGCGTCGGCCGGAGCATCGGCCGGTACGTCCGCCGGTACGTCCGTGGGCCGCTCCGGCAGGGTGCCCGCCGGGGCGTCGCCGGTGCGGACGAGCCGGACCCGTTCGGCCCGGTAGCGGTCCACCTGGCGTACGGAGAGCCGCCAGCCGGGCAGCTCCGCCCGGTCGCCGGGGGCCGGAATCCGGCCCAGCAGGTCGGCGACGAGGCCGGCCAGGGTCTCGTAGGGCCCCTCTGGCACATCGAGTCCGATCCGCCGCAGGGTGAGCACCCGGCAGCTGCCGTCGGCCTCCCAGGCGGGCCGGCCGTCCTCGGGGGCGACGGGGGCCAGGTCGGGCCGGCCGTCGCCCTCGGCGTCGTGCTCGTCGCGTACCTCGCCGACCAGCTCCTCGATGATGTCCTCCAGGGTCACGACCCCGGCCGTACCGCCGTACTCGTCGACCACGACGGCTATCGGCTGCTCGCTGCGCAGCCGCTCCAGCAGCTGCTGTACGGGCAGCGTCTCGGGGACGAGCAGCGCCGGTACGGCGATCCGTCCGGCGGGGGTGCGCTGCCGCTCGGCCACGGGTACGGCGAGCGCGTCCTTGAGATGCACCATGCCGACGATCTCGTCGATGCGCTCCCGGTAGACGGGGAAGCGCGACAGTCCGGTGGCCCGGGTGAGGTTGAGGACATCGGCGGCGGTCGCGTCGGTCTGGAGGGCGCTGACCTTCACCCGGGGCGTCATCACGTGCTGCGCGGTGAGCCGGCCGAGGGAGAGGGTCCGTACGAAGAGGTCGGCGGTGTCCTGTTCGAGGGCGCCGGCCCGCGCGGAGTGGCGGGCCAGGGAGACGAGTTCGCCGGGGGTACGGGCCGAGGCCAGCTCGTCCGTCGGCTCGACGCCGAAGAGCCGGACGAGCCGGTTGGCCACGGCGTTGAGCAGCGAGATCACCGGCCGGAAGACGGCGGAGAAGCGGTGCTGCGGGCCGGCCACGAAGCGGGCGACCTGGAGCGGCCGGGAGACCGCCCAGTTCTTGGGCACGAGTTCGCCGATCACCATCTGGACGGCGGAGGCGAGCAGCATGCCGATCACCACCGCGACCCCGGAGACGGCCCCCTGGGGCAGCCCGGTCGCTTCGAGCGGCCCGTCGAGCAGCTGGGCGAGCGCGGGCTCGGCGAGCATGCCCACGACGAGCGAGGTGATGGTGATGCCCAGCTGGGTTCCGGAGAGCTGGAAGGAGAGTTCCCGCAGGGCCTTGACGACGGTACGGGCGCGGCGGTCGCCCGCCGCGGCCGCGCGCTCGGCGTCGGGACGGTCCACCGTGATGAGGCCGAACTCGGCGGCCACGAAGAAGCCGTTGGCGAGGATCAGAAGGAACGCTGCGGCCAGCAGCAGAAGGGGGATGATCATGCCGCCGCCTCGTCGAAGGGGGCGGCGCAGGTACTACCGGACGATCCGTCCATTGCTGGAGGGAGTCACTCCTCGGGTCGCAGGATGCCCCGCCGGCCGGACGTGGCCGTCGAGTGCGGGGCGGGGCGCGCTCGGCGCCTCCGCCACAAGAGTAATCACGAGGGGGCGGCGTGGGCAGTGCCGTGGGCCACGGGCGGGGAGCCTCAGGGGCGCGGTCCGCCGTCGACGGCGGTACGGGACTCCGTCAGGGCGCGCAGCGCGCGGGCGTCGCGGAGGGCGTGGTTCCGGGCCACACCGGGCTGGATGCCCAGCACGGGCAGGCTGCTGCCGTCGTTGAGGTCGAGAAAGACCCAGGCGTCGCCGGGGCGCAGATTGACGCGCAGGATCTCGGCCCACTCCAGCCGCCGGGTGCGCGTGATGTTCACGACAGTCACCCCGGTCTCGTCGGCCATGACCTTGGGACGGCTGAGGAGGGCCAGCACGGCGAAGAAGAGCAGCGCCGTGAGGATGAACGTCAGCCGCTCCCCCGTGCCCAGCTGTTCGAGCAGCAGGCCGATGGCCGAGATGACGGCGAACATGACCGCCCCGACGCTCAGCAGGACGGCCCGGGTCCGGGTCGGCCGGAAGGTGACCGGCAGGGCCGGCAGGGCGGGCGGAGCCGGCTGGGGCGCGGGAGCGGCGTCGGACGCGGACATCAGTTCTCGGGCTTCCCGGTGGAGGTGGGCGGGCGCGGGCGGGGCGTCAGAGGCGGCAGGCGTGGATGGCCGTGGTGAGGATGGCGCGGGCGCCCAGCTCGTACAGGTCGTCCATGATCCGCTGCGCCTCCTTGGCGGGGACCATCGCGCGGACGGCGACCCAGCCCTCGTTGTGCAGCGGGGAGATGGTCGGGGACTCCAGGCCGGGGGTGAGGGCGACGGCGCGCTCCAGGTGCTCGGCGCGGCAGTCGTAGTCCATCATCACGTACGTACGGGCGACGAGGACGCCCTGGAGCCGGCGGAGGAACTGGCGCACCTTGGGCTCTTCGGGGTCGGCGCCGGTGCGCCGGATGACGATCGCCTCGGAGGTCATGATCGGCTCGCCGATCACTTCGAGGCCCGCGTTCCGCAGTGAGGTGCCGGTCTCGACCACATCGGCGATGATCTGGGCGACGCCCAGCTCGATGGCGGTCTCGACGGCGCCGTCCAGGTGGACGACGGAGGCGTCGACGCCGTGGTCCGCGAGGTGCTTGGCGACGATGCCCTCGTACGAGGTGGCGACGGTCATGCCGCCGAACTCCTCGACGCCCGCGGCGGTGCCGGGCCTGGTGGCGTACCGGAAGGTGGACCGCGCGAAGCCGAGCGGGAGGATCTCCTCCGCCTTGGCCTGCGAGTCGAGCAGCAGATCGCGGCCGGTGATACCGATGTCGAGCCGGCCGGAGCTGACGTAGATCGCGATGTCCCGGGGGCGGAGGTAGAAGAACTCGACCTGGTTGTCGGGGTCGACGAGGACGAGTTCCTTGCTCTCCTTGCGCTGCTGGTAGCCGGCCTCATGGAGCATCGCCGACGCAGGCCCGGAGAGTGAACCCTTGTTGGGGATGGCGATGCGCAGCATGAGGTCGGCTTCCTTCGTGCGGGTTCTCAACGGTTCGCGTGCGAGGTGGGGATACGTGCTCGTACAGGCTCAGAGATGGGCGTACACGTCGTCAAGGGAGATTCCGCGCGCGACCATCATCACCTGGACGTGGTAGAGGAGCTGCGAGATCTCCTCGGCGGTGGCTTCCTTGCCCTCGTGCTCGGCGGCCATCCAGACCTCGGCGGCCTCTTCGACGACCTTCTTGCCGATGGCATGGACCCCTTTGCCGACCAGTTCGGCGGTGCGGGAGGTGGCGGGATCGCCGTGGGCGGCCTTGTGCTGGAGCTCGGTGAACAGCTCCTCGAACGTCTTCTTCGGCATGGTGGCGCCTACTTTACGCGGCCCGCCGGGGCCTGCCTGCGCCAGGGCTCCGCGACGGTGCGCAGGGTGGTGGCGGTGGCGACGGCGGCGGTGACGGCCTCGTGTCCCTTGTCCTCGTGCGAGCCTTCGAGGCCCGCCCGGTCAAGGGCCTGCTCCTCGGTGTCGCAGGTCAGCACGCCGAAGCCGACCGGGACTCCGGTGTCGACGGAGACCTGGGTGAGGCCCTGGGTGACGCCCTGGCACACATACTCGAAGTGCGGGGTGCCGCCGCGGATGACGACACCGAGGGCCACGACCGCGTCGTACCCCCGGTCCGCGAGGACCTTGGCGACGACCGGCAGCTCGAAGCTGCCGGGGACGCGCAGCAGGGTCGGTTCGTCGATGCCGAGGTCGTGCAGGGCGCGCAGGGCGCCGTTCACCAGGCCGTCCATGATCTTCTCGTGCCACTGCGCGGCGATCACGGCGACCCGGAGGTCTCCGCAGTTCTCCACGCTCAGTACGGGTGCGCCGTTGCCGCTCACGTCGTCTCTTCTCCTCGGGTGTCGTACGGGGTGGGGATGGGGGTCCGGCCGGTCGGGGTCCGGACGGTCACTGGTTGCCGCAGGTGGTGGCCGCGGCCGGGTCGAGCCAGGGCAGGTCGTGGCCCATCCGGTCGCGCTTGGTGCGCAGATAGCGGAGGTTGTGCTCGCCCGCCTGTACGGGCATCGGCTCGCGTCCGAGGACCCGCAGCCCGTGCCGGACCAGTGCGTCGGTCTTCTCCGGGTTGTTGGTCATCAGACGCAGGCTGCGGACCCCGAGGTCGTCGAGGATCCGCGCGCCGGCCGCGTAGTCGCGGGCGTCGGCGGGCAGGCCCAGCTCCAGATTGGCGTCGAGGGTGTCCCGGCCGCGCTCCTGGAGTTCGTACGCGCGCAGCTTGGAGAGCAGGCCGATGCCCCGGCCCTCGTGGCCGCGGAGATAGACGACGATCCCCCGGCCCTCGGCGTGCACCCGGTCCATGGACGCCTGGAGCTGGGGGCCGCAGTCGCAGCGCTGCGAGGAGAAGATATCGCCGGTGAGGCACTCGGAGTGGACCCGTACCAGCAGATCCTCGCCGTCGCCGATCTCGCCGTGGACGAGGGCGACATGCTCGACGCCGTCGACGGTGGAGCGGTAGCCGTACGCGGTGAACTCGCCGTGCGCGGTGGGGAGGCGGACCTCGGCCTCGCGCCGTACGGACGGCTCGGAGCCGCTGCGGTAGGCGATCAGATCTTCGATGGAGATGATCGTCAGGCCGTGCTTGCGGGCGAACGGGATCAGTTCGGGCAGCCGCAGCATCACCCCGTCCTCGCCGGCGATCTCCACGATCGCGCCGGCCGGCCGCAGTCCGGCGAGACGGGCCAGATCGACGGCCGCCTCGGTGTGGCCGTTACGGGCGAGGACACCGCCGGGCTTGGCGCGCAGCGGGAAGACATGGCCCGGCCGGACGAAGTCGCCGGGCCCGGCGTCGCCCGCGGCGAGCAGCCGGAGCGTGGTGGCGCGGTCGGCGGCGGAAATACCGGTGGTGACGCCATGCTCGGCGGAGGCGTCGACGGAGACGGTGAACGCCGTACGCATCGACTCGGTGTTGTTGCCGACCATCTGCGGGAGTTCGAGCCGGTCCAGCTCCGGGCCCTCCATGGGCGCGCAGATCAGTCCGCGGCACTCGCTCATCATGAACGCGATGATCTCGGGGGTGGCCTTCTCGGCGGCGATGACGAGGTCGCCCTCGTTCTCGCGGTCCTCGTCGTCCACGACGACGACGGGGCGGCCGGCGGCGATGTCGCGCACGGCGTGCTCGACCGGGTCGAGGGAGAGATCCTCGGCGTTGTCGGTGGAGTACCACCGGACGGGACGGGGGCTGGTGGTCATGCTGCTGCTCCTTCCAGGGACGGGGCGCCGGCGCGGGAGCGCTGCCACCAGTCGCGCATGCCCCACAGGACGAGGGCGAGGTAGATCACGTACACCAGACCGGAGAAGGCCAGTCCGCTGCTGAAGGCGAGCGGGACGCCCACGAGGTCGACGAGCAGCCAGGCGAACCAGAACTCGACCAGTCCGCGGGCCTGGGCGACCATCGCGGCGAGGGTGCCGACGAAGATGTACGCGTCGGGCCAGGGGTTCCAGGAGAGTTCGGGTACGGCGGTGAACAGCCCGCCGACGGCGAGGGTGCCCACGGCCGTGCCGCCGAGCAGCACCCCGCGCTCGCGCCAGGTGGCGAACCGGACGGCGATCGAGCCGTCCTGCGCCTGCTGCCGGCCGCGCTGCCACTGCCGCCAGCCCCACAGCGCCACGCCGATGACCAGGAGCTGCTTGCCGATCCCGCCGCTGAGGTGGGCGGACGCGTAGGCGCCGACCAGGATGACACCGGAGAGGAACTGGGCGGGCCAGGTCCAGATCGAGCGGCGCCAGCCAAGCGCGAGAGCGGCCAGACCGATGGTGTTGCCGATCATGTCGGACCACAGGATGTGCTGGCCGAAGGCGGCGAACGCCTCGCCGTTCAGCCACGAGAGGGTGCTCACCGTTCGGACTCCTCGGCGGATCGGGCGCCGAGCAGGCGCTCCACGTGCTTCGCGATGATGTCGACTTCGAGGTTGACCGGGTCGCCGGGTCCCTTGAGGCCGAGCGTGGTCAGCGCGAGGGTGGTGGGGATGAGGCTGATGGTGAAGTGGTCGTCGGCCGCGTCGACCACGGTGAGGCTGACGCCGTCCACGGTGATGGAGCCCTTCTCCACGAGGTAGCGGCTCAGACCGGCGGGCAGCGCGATCCGGACGATCTCCCAGTGCTCGGACGGGACGCGTTCGACGATGGTGCCGGTGCCGTCCACATGGCCCTGGACGAGATGTCCGCCGAGCCGGCCGCCGAGGGCCATCGGCCGCTCCAGGTTGACCCGGGAGCCGGGTACGAGGGCGCCGAGGCTGGAGCGCTTGAGGGTCTCGGCCATCACATCGGCGGTGAACTCGCCCCCGGCCAGCTCCACGACCGTGAGACAGACGCCGTTGACGGCGATGGAGTCGCCGTGCTTGGCGCCCTCGGTGACGACGGGGCCGCGCAGCCGGAAGCGGGAGGCGTCGCCGAGGTTCTCGACGGCGGTGACCTCTCCCAGCTCTTCGACGATTCCCGTGAACATTCAGTGCTCCTTGGTGACAGGGGTGGTGACGGGGGCCGTCTCGGGGACCGCGGTGATCCGCAGATCGGGTCCGATCCGTACGGTCTCGGTCAGACGGAGTCGCAACGCCTCGGTGATCGTGGTGATTCCGGCGTCGGTCAGCGCCGCGGGTCCGGCGCCGAGCAGGACGGGGGCGAGATAGCCGATGACACGGTCGACGGCGCCCGCGGCGACGAAGGACCCGGCCAGCGCCGGGCCGCCTTCGAGGAGTACGGAGCGCACCCCGCGCGCGTGCAGGGCGGCCAGCAGCGCGGGGATGTCGAGACCGCGGGCGGCGCGGGGCAGCCGTACGGTCTCGGGCAGCGCGCCGGCGTCCGCGTCGTCGGCGATCGCGATCAGGGTGGGCGCGGCCGCGTCGAGGACGCGGGCGCCGGGCCGTACGGCGGTGCCTTCGGTGTCCACGACGACCCGCAGCGGCTGGACGGCGCCCTCGACGCCGCGCGCGGCGAGGTGCGGATCGTCGGTCCGGGCGGTGCCGGAGCCGACCACGACGGCGTCGGCCTCGGCGCGCAGCCGGTGGACGTCGGCGCGGGCCTCGGCGGAGGTGATCCAGCGGCTGGTGGCGTCGGCGGCGGCGGTGCGGCCGTCGAGGGTGGCCGCGTACTTCCAGGTGACATGGGGGCGGCCGAGCCGTACGGAGGTGAGCCAGGCGGCGTTGCCGGCCGCGGCCTCCTCGGCGAGGAGGCCCTGTTCGACGGCGACCCCGGCGGCCCGCAGGGTGGCGGCGCCGCCCCGGGCCTGCGGGGTCGGGTCGGCGACCGCGTACACGACCCGGGCGATGCCCGCGTCGATGAGCGCGCGGGCGCAGGGGCCGGTGCGGCCGGTGTGGGCGCAGGGTTCGAGGGTGACGTACGCGGTGCCGCCCCTGGCCAGGTCGCCGGCCGCGCGCAGGGCGTGGACCTCGGCGTGCGGGCCGCCGGCGCGGCGGTGGAATCCCTCGCCGGCGGGGCGCCCGGAGGCGTCGAGGACGACACATCCGACGACGGGGTTGGGGCTGGTGGAGCCGAGCCCGCGGGCGGCCAGCGCGATCGCGCGGCGCATGGCGTCCGCGTCGGTGACGGCGTCCGCGGTCCCGGCCGTGCCGGGGTACGCGTGGGCGTCACTGCTGGGTGCGGCTTCGGTGGCCACCGGGTCCTCCTGCCTCTTCGGGCACGGACTCCGGGGCCTGTCGATGACGACAGATGAAGCGGGCACGCACGGAGGAACGCCAGGGCCGGGCATCCGGACGGTCCGCTGAGGGACCGGCGAATCACCGGCATCGACGTGCCCATGAGGACCCGCCGCGCACTGCCTCCCATCCGGACTTTCACCGTCGGTCCAGGAATCTCACCTGGTCAACCGGCCACTGGATGCGGACGGGTCGCGGACTATAACCGCCGGTTCGGAATTGCACCGACCCCGGAGTGCGCTGCTGCTGATACCCGACCAGTGTGCCACGGGCGCCCGTCGGCCATCCGGGTGAGCCCTGTGGCCTCGCTCACAGTGATACGGCCGTCTCGAAGCGTGGACACGGTACGGGGCGCGGCCCTCGGATCAGGGGGTGAGCGACGCGGGGCTCGGGGGTGAGCCGCGCCGGGTTCAGGGGGTGAACAGCTCGTCCTGCGCCGCCTCCCGCGCCGTCAGCAGCGCGCCGCGCAGAACGGCCGCGCCCCCGAGCGAACCGGCCCTGACCTCGGTACGCAGCGGCGACATGACGGCGAGCCGCTCCTCGACCCGGCCGGCCAGGGCGGCGCCGCCCGCGTGGCCGACCTCGCCGGCGAGCACGATCCGGCCGGGGTCCAGGACCGCGGCGACCGCCGCCGTACCCTGGGCCAGCCGGTCGGCGAGAGCATCGAGAAACGCGCCGGAGGCGCCGGGCGTACTGGAGGCGGCCTCGGCCACCGCCGCGCGCACCAGGGCGGCGGCGGGCGGCTCCTGGGGCCCGGCGACGGCCGACAGACCGTGTGCGGCGGCGAGTTCGCACACGGCAGCCGAGCCCACCAGGGAGTGGAAGCCGCCGTCGCAGCCGGTCGCCGAGGGCAGCCGTACGGTGCCGGGCACGGGCAGGAAGCCGATCTCTCCCGCGCCGCCCGAGGCGCCCCTGCGGAGCCGGCCGTCGAGCACGACGGCCGCGCCGACGCCGTGGCCGAGCCAGAGCAGGACGAAGGTCTCATGCCCCCGGGCCGCGCCGAGGCGCTGTTCCGCTAGGGCGGCCAGATTGGTCTCGTTCTCCACCACGACGGTGGCGGGCAGCCGTTCCTGGAGGGCGGCGGCCAGCCGCCGGTGCCAGGCGGGCAGTCCGGTGGTGTCGCGCAGCTCACCGGTGCCGGGGTCGACGAGCCCGGGGGCACCGATCCCGACGCTGTGCAGGGGGACGGCGCCGGCCTCCCGCGCCGTACGGTCGAGCAGCGCGACGGCGCGGTCGACGGCGGCCTCGGTCGCGGTGTCGGCGCCGATGGGCGCGACGGCCTCCGCGAGAGGGGTGCCGAGCAGGTCGGCGACGACGACGGCGACGCTGTGGGTGCGTACGTCGAGGCCCGCGAGATGGGCGCGGTCGGCGGCGATCCCGTACAGCCGGGCGTTGGGGCCCCGGCGCCGGTCGCCGGTCTCACCGACGACACGGACCAGACCGGAGTCCTGGAGCCGCTCCACGAGATCGGCGACCGTCGGCCGGGAGAGCCCGGTGAGCGTCTTCAACTGCCCTGCTGTCAGGGGACCTTCCCGCTGGAGCAGCCCGAGGGCGAGCCGGTCGTTGATGACCCTGGCGGTGCTCGGGGATGCGGCCATGCCGGGATCCTTCCAGATCGGGAGCGCGAGTGGCTCTATTTATCAGGCAGGCTTCCTGATAATTTACGGCGGCGCCGGGCGACGGCGGACCGGCGCGACACGGCGGGACCACGACGGGACACGGCGGGACACCGCGCGACACGAAGGACGGAACGGGATGGCGGCCGAAGTGGACGACGACACAGCGCGGTTGCGGCGGGCCAGGATCGCCGTCGCCACCGTCTTCTGCGCGCACGGAGCGGTCACCGGCAGCTTCGCCACCCGTATCCCCTGGATCCAGGACCACGCGGGGATCAGCGCGGGCCAGCTGGGGCTGGCGCTCGCGTTCCCCGCGCTCGGCGCGTCGCTGACGATGCCGGTGGCCGGGGCCATCAGCCACCGCTTCGGCGCGCGGAACGCGCTGCGCGGGCTGCTCGCGCTGTGGACCCTCTCGCTGACGCTGCCGGCCCTGGCGCCGAATCTCCTCACGCTCTGCGCGGCGCTCTTCGTGTTCGGCGCGACCTCCGGCATGTCGGACGTCGCGATGAACGCGATCGGGGTGGAGACCGAGGAGCGGCTCGGCAAGTCGATCATGTCCAGTCTGCACGGCATGTGGAGCGTGGGCGCGCTGATCGGGTCGGCGGCCGGCACGGTGGCCGCGCATCTGCGCAGCGACGCCCGGCTGCACCACCTGATCGCGGCGCTCGCGCTGACCCTGCTGGGAGTTCTCGCCTGCCGGGGCGTGCTGGACCCGCCCGCCGCGCCCGACGCCCCGGCGCCGCCCGCCTTCGCGCTGCCGCCCAGGTCGGCGCTGCTGATCGGGGCGGTCGGGTTCTGCGCCGTCTTCGCGGAGGGCGCGAGCATGGACTGGTCGGCCGTCTATCTGCGGGACATCCTCGGCACCTCGCCCGGGGTCGCGGCGGCCTCGACCACGGCCTTCGCGCTGACCATGGCCGTGGCGCGGCTGGTGGGCGACAAGGTGGTCGACCGGTTCGGCGGCGTACGGACCGTCCGGGCGGGCGGGGTACTGGCCGGGGCGGGCGGGCTGCTGGTCGTCGTGGCTCCGCATCCGGCGCTCGCGATGGCCGGTTTCGGGCTGATGGGGCTCGGTGTGGCCGTGGTCGTCCCGCTCGCCTTCTCGGCGGCCGGGCGGTCGGGGCCGAACCCGAGCCAGGCGATCGCGGGGGTGGCGACGATCACGTACACCTCGGGTCTGATCGCCCCCTCGGCGATCGGCGCGATCGCCGAGGCGACCTCGCTGGTGGTGTCCTTCGGGCTGGTGACCGTGCTGGCCTGCGGGCTGGTGGCGGGCGCCGGGGTGCTGCGTACGGGCGACCGGCGGGCGGCCTCCGGGGCGTCCTCGGCGGCGAAGTCCGGCGCGGCGGGCCCGGCCTGACGCTCCGTCAGCCCTTCGCCAGCGCGTAGGCGTACTCCGGGGTGAACGAACCGGCCGCGCCCGCGCAGCCGTCCGCCTCCCCCGGCAGCTTGACCCAGAGGTACGCGTCGATACGGGCCTCGCCGGTGTCCGTCGTCGGTGCCCGGCCGAGCGCGCGGCCCGCCGGATCGCACCACTCGCCGTCGGGCGGCGCGCCGTTGCCGTTGCGGCTGGTGTCGATGACGGCGCCGAGCCGGGCCGGACCGCCGAGCGCGCCGAGCACCCGGCGGGCGTAGGCGGCCTCGTCGGCGGTGCGGTGGAAGTTGGAGACGTTGGTGAAGATGCCGTCCCCGCTCTCCGCCGCGCCGGCCGCGCGCAGCAGGGCTGCCTGCTTCGGCGCGGCGTGCCAGCCGGAGTGGCCCGCGTCGAAGTAGACCTTCGCGCCGGGGGCGGCGGCGTGGATCGTACGGCCCGCGCGGGCCAGGGACGCGTACCGCGCGGCGCGCGCCGGGCCGTCGAGGCAGTCGG
Organism: Streptomyces paludis; assembly: GCF_003344965.1. Lineage (NCBI taxonomy): Bacteria > Bacillati > Actinomycetota > Actinomycetes > Kitasatosporales > Streptomycetaceae > Streptomyces > Streptomyces paludis. Next base: position 743,468 of record NZ_CP031194.1, read on the forward strand.
AGAGCGCGACGGAGTCCGGTTCGAGGATCACGATGGCGGGTCCGTCGCCGAGCCCGGCCGCGAAGTCCCGGATCCAGCCGTCGTACGCGGCGGTGTCGGGCGCCCCGCCCTGCGAGGCGCCGCCGCAGTCCCGGTCGGGGATCGCGTACGGCACGAGCACCGGCACCCGCCCGGCCGCCGCGGCCCCCGCCGTCACCTCGCGGACCTCGCGGGTGACGGTCCCGGGGTTGTACGAGGCGAACCAGACGGCGGCGGGCCGCGCCGCGATCCGGGACTCGATGAGCGGGCGCCGGGGGTCGTCCCGGTGCGCGCCGACCCAGTCGAGCACCTGGGACTCGGGGTGGCGGTAGAGCGGGCCGGCGGCCGGTTCCGTACGGGCCGCGGGCTTGGCCGTACGGGCCGCCGGGGGCGGCGCGGACGCCACCGAGGGGGCCGGGGCCGACCCGGGCGACGGGACCAGGCGCGCCGGTGACGCGGACGCGGCGGAGGACGCGGCGGACGGCTCCGGGGCCGGGTGCGACGGGGTGGCCGCGGGCGCCGGGATCCCGGGCAGCGGAACGAACGACGGCGTCGCCAGAGCGACCTCCGGCGTCTCGGAGCCGCGCGCGGACCGGTCGCCCACCGCCGACATCATGCCGCTGACCGTACCGACCACGACCACGGCCGAGGCGGCGACGGCCATGGCGTTCCGGCGGACCGCACGCCGCCTCTCCCGTCGTTCGGCCCGGCGCCGCGCACGCGTTCCCGCCACGGATGTTCCCCTCCTCGTACCGGCCGCCGCCCGGACACACCCGGACAACACTCCGGTCCGGCGGCACCCGCGAGAGCCTACGTGCGGCGGACCGCCCGGACGGGCCGGGAGCGGAACGCCCGCCCCCATATCGCCCCCGTTCCCCGCACGGGCGCCGATCACGCTGGACATCTGGCGTAGGCGCGCCACCGCATCGCCAGGGGACGCGCCGGAACCGCGCCGGAAACCGCCCCCGCCTGCCGCCCCGGAAGCCCCGCCAATCGGCCTCAGTCCTCCGGGAGTTCGACCGGCGCGAGCGCGTCGTACAGATCGCCCGGCCCGGGGTTGGTCGCGTCCGTGGCGCCCCCGAAGTGCCGCATCACGCCCCACACCGCGTTGAGCGCGGTCTGTACGGCGCCCTCGGCCCAGCCCGCCGTCCACGAGATGTCGTCCCCGGCCAGGAAGATCCCCCGCTTGCCCACGGGCAGCCGGTCCTGCATGAAGTGGGTGAACAGGCGCCGCTGATAGCGGTAGTGGCCGGGCAGGTTCGCCTTGAACGCCCCCATGAACCAGGGCTCGTTCTCCCAGGAGACCGTCACCGGGCCGCCGATCACATGACTGCGGATGTCGACCTTCGGATAGATCTCGCGCAGCGACGCGAGCATGACCTCCATCCGCTCCTCGGCCGACAGCGGCAGCCACTTCAGGCTGTCGTCGCACCAGGTGTACGAGAGACAGATGACGGCCGGCCGGTCCGGTCCGTCGTCCAGCAGATACGTCCCCCGGGTCATCCGGTCGGTGAGCGTCATCGACATCACGTCCCGCCCGGTCTCCGGGTCCGTGTCCCGCCAGAACGGCCGGTCCACCGGCACGAACAGCTTCGTCGACTCCATGTAGTGGGTGCGCTCCATCGCCGTCCAGTGGTCGATCGGGAAGAGCGTGTCGTCGCAGGTGATCCGGGAGAGCAGCAGCCAGGACTGCGCGGTGAAGACGGCGGCCCGGTACGTACGGATCCGCCCCGAGGCGTCCGTCACGGTGATCTGGTCACCGGCCGTGCGGCGCAGCCCGGTGACGGCGGGCAGCGGGACGCCGTCGTGCAGCGAGGACAGCGACGTACCGGCCGGCCAGTGCGTGATCTTCCCGGGCGCCCGCTCCCAGAGCCGCAGCGGGAGCTGCGCGCTGCCGCCGACGATGGAGCGGTGGTGGTCGTCGGCCTCGGTGTAGACGACCCGCAGGATCTCCAGGATGGAGTGCGGGAAGTCGGTGTCCCAGCCGCCGGTGCCGAAGCCGACCTGGCCGAAGATCTCCCGGTGCCGGAACGAGGCGAACGCCGGGGAGTCGCAGAGGAATCCGTAGAAGGTCTGGTTGTCGAGCTTCTCGACGAGCCGCGCCCAGATCTCCCGGATACGCGGCACATTGCGCTCGCGCAGCGCGCGGTTCATGGCGGAGAAGTCGGCGCCCTCCTCCAGACAGGTGTGCCAGGCGTCCATCACTTCGCGGTAGACCGGCGGCAGTTCACCGGCGGTCCGCGCGTAGTGGGACTCGCCCTTCAGGTCCACGACGGTCGACGGGGTGCCCGGGGCCAGCGGGTTGGGGAACGGCCGGGTCTCCAGGCCCACCAGATCGATGTAGTGCTGGAGGGCGGTGGAGGAGGGCGGGAAGCGCATCGCGCCCATCTCGGCGGTGAGCCCGGGGTCGCAGCCGTCGAAGCCGACCGTACGGAGCCGGCCGCCGATGCGGTCGGCCTCGTACACCACGGGCTTGAGCCCCATCTTCATCAGCTCGTACGCGGTGACGATGCCGGAGAGCCCGCCGCCGATGACGGCGACCTCGGCGCCGTGCTCGGTCGCCGGTATCTGGCCGAGCCCGGCGGGATGGGCGAGGAAGTCGTCGTAGGCGTAAGGGAAGTCGGGGCCGGCCATGGTGATGGGCGGCGGCGCGGACGTCATGGGAGGTGCTCCTGGCGGAAGATCGGACGCTACGGGGAGGAGGGAGGTACGCGGAGGACGGTGAGGCCGGCCGAGGAGAACCGGCCGCCGGAAGGGTCAGCCGAGGGAGCCGTACAGCCCCGGGCGCCGGTCCAGGAGGTACGGATTGGCCGCGCGCGAGGCGCTCAGCAGCTCCGGATCGACCTCGCCGAGGAGCAGTTCCTCCCCGCGCCCCGCGCGGACCCGGGTGGCGCCGTCGGGCGCGGCCAGACAGCTCAGCCCGACGAACTCGAACTCGCCTTCCTGGCCGGTCCTGTTGACGTACGCGACATACAGCTGGTTCTCGAAGGCGCGGACCGGGACCATGGATTCGGCGACGAACTGGAACGGATGCATCTGGGCGGTGGGGACGAGCAGCAGATCGGTGCCCGCGAGCGCGTGGGCCCGGACGTTCTCCGGGAACTCGACGTCGTAGCAGATCATGATCCCGATCCGCAGTCCGGCCAGCTCGGCCTGGACGACCGGCTGCTCCCCCGGGGTGAACCACTCCTGCTCGAAGCAGCCGAAGAGATGGGTCTTGCGGTAGTTCGCGAGGCGGGTGCCGTCCGCCGCGACAAGCTGGGCCGCGTTGAAGATCCGCCCGCCGTCCCCCTCGCCCTCCCGCTCGGGGTAGCCGTAGAGCACCGCGAGTCCGTGCCGTACGGCGATCTCGGCGACGGCCGCCGCGCCCGGCCCGTCCGCGGGCTCGGCCAGCCGGGGGACGGCGTCGCCGATGGCATAGCCGGTCAGGAACATCTCGGGGCAGACCAGCAGACCGGCGCCGGCCGCCGCGGCGCGGCCCGCCGCCTCGTCCAGGGCGGCCAGATTCCCGGCGACCGAGCCGGGGCGGCCGGAACTCTGGAGCAGGGCGGTGCGCAACGGCGGCATGGCTGACCTCGGATGGTGCGGAACGGGGGGACACGGGGTCCGGTGGCTGCCTCGACCGTACGGTCCGGGCCGCGCGGCGGACAAGACACGTCTGTTGCGCGCCCGCCGTCGATCCGTTGCGTCTTTCCCGGCCCTCCCGGTGATCCGTTGTCTCAGCTCTCCGACGCCACGTCCGCGGAGATACCCGAGGAGGACCGCCGCAGCAGCGGCGAGAGCACGAGCACGGACTTGGTGCGCTCGACGTATGGCTCCCCTGCGATCCGTTCGAGCACCTGCTCGAAGTGGCGCATGTCGGCGGCGAAGACCTGTACGAGCGCGTCGGCCTCACCGGTCACGGTGGAGGCGGCCACCACCTCCGGCATCCGCTCCAGACCCCGGTGGATGGCCTCCGGCGAGGTGTTGCGGACGCAGTAGATCTCGATGAATCCCTCGGTCGACCAGCCGAGCGCCGCCGGGTCCACCCGTACCGTGAAGCCGGTGATCGCCCCGGCGGCCCGCAGCCGGTCGACGCGCCGCTTCACGGCGGGCGCGGAGAGCCCGATCCGGGAGCCGATGTCGGCGTAGGTGCGGCGGGCGTCCTCGGCGAGGGCGTGGACGATGCGTTCGTCGAGATCGTTGAGTCGCACTGCTGGTGGTTCTCTTCCGCGAGAGCCGGCTACGGAGGGGCCGGCGGGCCGGGGCGGGACGGATGCCGGGGACGGATGCCGGGTCCGGATGTACGGCGCGGACCCGGGCCCGCGCCGTACCCAGTGGACCACACGGGCCCGCTCCCGCCCGGCCCCCGTCCGGTCAGCCCCAGCTGGCGTGCAGCGGCTTGCCCTCGGCGTAGCCCGCGGCGCTCTGGACGCCGACGATCGCGTTCGCCGCGAACTCCTCCAGGGAGTTGGCGCCCGCGTACGTGCACGAGGAGCGCACGCCCGCGATGATCGAGTCGATCAGGTCCTCCACCCCCGGCCTGGCGGGGTCGAGGAACATCCGTGAGGTGGAGATGCCCTCCTCGAACAGCGCCTTGCGCGCCCGGTCGTAGGCCGACTCCTCGCTCGTACGGTTGCGTACGGCGCGGGCCGAGGCCATGCCGAAGGACTCCTTGTAGAGCCGCCCGTCGGACGCCTGCTGGAGATCGCCGGGGGACTCGTACGTACCGGCGAACCAGGAGCCGATCATCACGTTCGACGCGCCGGCGGCGAGCGCCATGGCGACATCGCGCGGGTGCCGCACACCGCCGTCGGCCCAGACGTGCTTGCCGTGCTTCCTCGCCTCGGCGGCGCACTCCAGGACGGCGGAGAACTGCGGCCGGCCGACGCCGGTCATCATCCGGGTGGTGCACATGGCGCCGGGGCCGACCCCGACCTTGATGATGTCCGCGCCGGCCTCGATCAGATCCCGTACGCCCTCGGCGGCGACGACGTTGCCCGCGACGACCGGCACCTTGGGGTCGAGCGCGCGGACCGCCCTGACGGCGGCGATCATCGACTCCTGGTGGCCGTGGGCGGTGTCCACGACAAGGGTGTCGACGCCCGCGTCGAGCAACTGCGCGGCCTTGCCCGCGACATCGCCGTTGACACCGACGGCGGCGGCGGTCCGGAGCCGGCCCGCCGCGTCGGTGGCGGGTGTGTAGAGGGTGGCGCGCAGGGCGCCCTTGCGGGTGAGGACGCCGACCAGCCGGCCGTCCGCGTCCACGGCGGGGGCGAGCTTGCGGTTGGCGTTGTCGAGCGTGGTGAACGCCTCGCCCGGGTCCAGGTCGGCGGAGAGGGACACCAGGTCCTTCGTCATCACCTCGGAGAGCTGGGTGAACCGGTCGACGCCGGTCAGATCGTGCTCCGTGACGATCCCGACCGGCCGGCCCTCGCCGTCCACGACCACGCCCGCGCCGTGCGCCCGCTTGGGCAGCAGGGACAGCGCGTCGCCGACGGTCTGGAGCGGGGTCAGCACGATCGGGGTGTCGAGCACGAGATGGCGCGTCTTGACCCAGGAGATGACGTCGGTGACGACCTCGATCGGGATGTCCTGCGGAATGACGACGAGCCCGCCGCGCCGGGCGACGGTCTCGGCCATCCGGCGGCCGGCTATCGCGGTCATGTTCGCGACCACGAGCGGGATGGTGGTGCCGGTGCCGTCCGGGGCGGAGAGGTCCACCGCCTGGCGGGAGCCCACGGCCGACCGGCTCGGCACCATGAAGACGTCGTCGTACGTGAGGTCGTACGGCGGCTGCTGGTCATTGAGGAAGCGCACGTGCTGAACATCCAGTCGATCGGAGGTACCCCGGTCGGTGGAGCCGGGGAAAACGCACGTACTTGATTCTCCCACGCAGGGGTCCGTAACCGCCCCCGGACGAACATCCAGCGTCGCGGAGCACGCCCTCGTACGATCGACCAGCCCCCGGCTCCACCCGTGCCGGGCCCGCGACGGGCTACTCGGCGTCCGGGTCCACGCGCTCCAGCGCCGGCCGGGGCGCCGGGGTGAACTCCGACAGCAGGAAGTCCGCCGCCGCCGTGTCCGTGACCAGGCTGGTGACCAGCCCGGAGCGGAGTACGGCGCCGATCGCCTCGGCCTTGCGCAGCCCGCCCGCGATCGCCACCACCTCCGGGATCCGGCGCAGCCGGTCGGCCTCGACCGTGATGCACCGCTCGCCCAGATCGCGGCCGACGAGCCGGCCCTCGGCGTCGAAGAGGTGCGCGGACATCTCGGCGGCGACCCCGAGCGTGGAGTAGTGGGTCCGCTCCTCGTCCGTGAGCATGTCGTGGACGGTGGAGATCCCGGGCTCCCAGGAGCCGATGGAGACGGCCGCGACCGTGACCTTGTCGAAGTACGCGAAGGCCCGCGCGATCCCGGGCTGTGCGCGCAGCGCGGCGGCGGTGGCCGGGTCGGGCAGCAGCATCGGCGCGTAGATCGGGTGCGCCTCGCCGCCGGAGACCTGGGCGGCGCGCCGTACGGCCTCGACGGAGCCGCGCTCCGCGGTGCCCGCGTCGTACACGCCGGTGAGCTGGACGACCGTGCAGGGCGGCAGCCGGTCGAGCGCGGCGGCCATATGGATGGTGGAGCGGCCCCAGGCCAGGCCGAGCACATCGCCCTCGACCACCAGTTCGCCGAGGAGTTCGGCGGCGACCTCACCGAGGTTCTCCGGGTCGGGCGACTCGTCCTCGCCCTCGGCGGGCGACTCGACGACCACCGCGTGCCGCAGTCCGTAACGGGCGCGCAGCGCGTCCGAGCGCTCGGCGTCGAGTTCGGCGGGGACCCGGATCTCGATCCGTACGAGATCCCGTTCGAGGGCCGTCTCCAGGACCCGCGCCACCTTGAAGCGGCTGACGCCGAACTCCTCGGCGATCTGGATCTTGGACTTGCCCTCCAGGTAGAAGCGACGCGCCATGGCCGCCGCCTGCACCAGCTCCGCGGGTCCCATCCGCAGGGCCGGCCGACCTGCCGACATACCAGGCACCTCGATCTCCTCACTTCTGTTCGCACTCTGGACTTCGCCGTTCATCCTGTCAGATGGGGCGGTCCTTGATCGGCCCCTGCGGGCCCTGTTCATGTTCCCGTACCCCGGCCGACGCCGCCGGGGCGGGCGGCTCAGTGTCCGCAGGCCCAGGAGGCCGTGCCGGTGGCTTTCGCGGCCTGCTCGCGCAGGGTCCGTACGGCCGCCGCGGGGTCGTCCGCCCCGTACACGGCGGAACCGGCGACGAACACGTCGGCGCCCGCCTCGGCGCACCGTTCGATGGTGGCGGCCGAGACCCCGCCGTCGACCTGGAGCCAGAGTTCGAGGCCGTGCTTGGAGATCAGCTCCCGGGTGCGGCGGATCTTCGGCAGCATGATGTCCAGGAACGCCTGGCCGCCGAAGCCCGGCTCCACCGTCATGATCAGCAGCATGTCCAGCTCGGGCAGCAGATCCTCGTACGGCTCGATGGGCGTCGCCGGCTTCAGCGCCATCGACGCCCGCGCCCCCTTGGCCCGGATCTCGCGCGCCAGCCGTACGGGCGCCGCCGCGGCCTCCACGTGGAAGGTCACGGACCCGGCGCCCGCCTCGACGTACTGCGGGGCCCAGCGGTCCGGGTCCTCGATCATCAGATGGCAGTCCAACGGGGTGTCCGTCGCCCGGCCGAGCGCCTCGACCACGGGGACGCCCAGGGTCAGATTGGGCACGAAATGGTTGTCCATGACATCGACATGGAGCCAGTCGGCGCCTTCGACCGCTTTCGCCTCCTCGGCGAGTCGGGCGAAGTCGGCGGACAGGATGCTGGGGTTGATCTGGGCCATGTGCCAAGCCTGCCATGCTCCGGACGTCCTCCGGACCGCGCGGTGGACGTCCGTGCGAATCCATACCTCGCAATCCGCGCGTCTCGCCGCACACTCCGCGCGGGCTCAGGCGGTACGGCGGAGCACCGCGAGATACATGGCGTCCGTGCCGTGCAGATGCGGCCACAGCTGGACGTCCGGGCCGTCCCCCAGCGCCGGTACGCCGGGCATCAGCGGCCTGGCGTCGATCCACTCGGCCTCGACGGCCGGTCCCCCGCGCCCCTTGAGGACGTCCTCGACGACGGCCCTGGTCTCGGCGAGATGCGGGGAGCAGGTCGCGTAGCCGACGACGCCGCCGACCCGTACCGCCTGGAACGCCTCGCGCAGCAGCCCGCGCTGGAGCGGCGCGAAGCCCTCCAGATCCGCCGGGCGGCGCCGCCAGCGCGCCTCCGGCCTGCGCCGCAGGGCGCCGAGGCCCGAGCAGGGCACATCGACCAGGACCCGGTCGAAGGAGCCGGGCGCCCAGGGCGGCCGGGTGCCGTCCGCCGTGACGACCTGGTACGGACCGGGGTTCCCGGCGAGCGCGCGCTCGACCAGCCGGGCCCGGTGGTGCTGCTTCTCGGCGGCCAGCAGGAAGGCGCCGCGCTCGGCGGCGAGCGCGGCCATCAGCGCCGCCTTGCCGCCCGGTCCCGCGCAGCCGTCGAGCCAGCGCGCGTCGGGGCCGTCCACGGGCGCGTTGGCGACGGCCGCGGCGACCAGCTGGCTGCCCTCGTCCTGGACCCCGGCCCGCCCGTCCCGTACGGCGTCCAGCGCGCCGGGCTCGCCGCCCTCGGCGAGGCGTACGGCATAGGGCGACCAGCGCCCGGGCAGCGCCGAGTCCTCGCCGAGCACCTCCATCAGCTCGTCCACGGTGACCCGTCCCGGCCGGGCGACGAGTGTGACCTCGGGCCGCTCGTTGTCGGCCTCCAGCAGGTCCTCGATCCCGGCGCGCCCGCCGCCCAGCGCGTCCCAGAGCGCTGAGACCACCCAGCGGGGGTGCGAGTGGACGACGGCGAGATGCTCCTCGGCGTCGTCCTCGTACGGCGGGGCGACCCGCTCCACCCAGGTGTCCAGGTCGTCGCGGGAGATCTTCCGCAGGACCGCGTTGACGAACTTGGCGCGGCCGTCCCCGAGCACCACCCGGGCCAGCTCGACACTCGCCGAGACGGCCGCGTGGGTCGGGATCCGGGTCCCGAGCAGCTGGTGCGCGCCGAGGGCGAGCACATCGAGCACCGGCGGGTCGACCTGGCGCAGCGGCCGGTCGATACAGGCCGAGATGATCGCGTCGTACGTGCCCTGGCGGCGCAGTGTGCCGTACACCAGCTCGGTGGCGAGCGCGGCGTCGCGCGCCTCGAACCCGCTCTTCTCGCGGGCCTTCTTGAGCAGCGGCGGCAGGACGAGGTTCGCGTACGCGTCCCGCTCGTCGACCGCCCTGAGCACCTCGAAGGCGAGGAGCCGCACGGGGTCCTTCTTGGGTCGGCGGTACTGCTTGGCGCGAGGGGCCTGCTGGTTCAAAGGTGCTCCGCGGTGAGAAGAGTCGAACCCACCCACCCTACGCCGTCGGACCGACAGCGCCACGCCCCGGCACCGCTGCCCCCGTACCCGCTATCCCACGGTCTCGCCCGGAGCGATCCGCACACCGCGCGCCCAGTCGGCGGCGCGCATCGGCTTCTTGCCCTGGGGCTGGACCCAGAGCAGCTCGACCGCGTGCGACCCGGTGCCCACGTACACCTGGTTCTTGCCCGCGGACAGCTCCCCGGGCGCCAGCTCCGTGCGCTCCGGCACCGGCGCCGCCTGCACCAGCTTGAGCCGCTCCCCGCGGAAGACGGTCCACGCGCCGGGCGCGGGGGTGCAGGCGCGCACCACCCGGTCGACGCGCAGCGCGGGCGCCGCCCAGTCCACGCGCGCGTCCTCGACGCTGAGCTTGGGCGCGAGCGAGACGCCCTCGGCGGGCTGCGGTACGGCCTTGAGGGTGCCGTCCTCGATGCCGTCCATGGTCGCGGCGAGCAGCCCGGAGCCGGCGAACGCCAGCCGGGTCAGCAGGTCACCGCTGGTGTCCGTGGGCCTGACGTGCTCGGTGAGCACCCCGTAGACGGGCCCGGAGTCGAGGCCCTCCTCGATGAGGAACGTGGCCGCGCCGGTCAGCTCATCGCCGTGCAGCACGGCGTGCTGCACGGGCGCGGCGCCGCGCCAGGCGGGCAGCAGCGAGAAGTGCAGATTCACCCAGCCGTGCGCGGGGATGTCCAGTGCTGCCTTCGGCAGCAGCGCGCCGTACGCGACGACCGGGCAGCAGTCCGGGGCGATCTCGCGCAGCCGCGCCAGGAAGTCCTCGTCGCGCGGCTTCGCCGGCCGGAGCACCTCGATGCCCGCCTCCTCGGCACGCTGCGCGACCGGGCTGGCGACGAGCCGGCGCCCGCGCCCCGACGGCGCGTCGGGCCGGGTCACGACGGCGACGACGTCATGCCGGTCGGACGCGATGAGGGCGTCCAGGGCGGGTACGGCGACCTCGGGGGTGCCGGCGAAGACGAGCTTCATCGGTGGCTGACTGCCTCTCGTACGTACTGCGTGCTGACCCGGAACGGCCCACCAGTCTATGGGCCCCGCGCAGGGGGCGTACGACGGCCCGTGCGCCCCGCGCATATGCGCATACGCCTCCGTAGCGTGACCAGATCACCAGGTGGCGCGTTGTCAAGAGAGATTGACCACGCGGACCGCACGGGTGCGGTCCCTCCTTTTCAACGCCGGTTCGAGAGGCTTGTTCATGGCCGACCACGCAACCCACGACGCACAAGCCCGGGCAAGTCTGCACCTGTTGGTGCGGGACATCGAGCGCGTACGTCGGCAGGTGGACGCACTGCGCACGCTCACCGCCCAGTTGGGCAATGTCTACCGCCCGCGCCGTTCGGGCCCATCCACGGGCTTCGTCGTCTACGGCAGGGCGCCCGCCCCGACCGTCCGCCTCGCACAGGAGCTGAGGGACAGTGTCGAGACCCTGGTGACGGCGGCGGTGGACTTCGACCGCTCGCTGGGCTTCTCGTGGGACGCGGTGGGCTCGGCGCTGGGGGTCACCAAGCAGGCGGTGCACCGGCGTTACGGCACCCGGCGGGCCACCCCGCAGCCCACCGTGCCCGACCCGCTGCCCGGCGCGGCCCCGGCGGTCCCGGCCGCCCGCTCCATGCCGCCGCAGCCGACCGCGGCCCTGCGGGAGGAGTCCCGCCCGACGGCCTTCCCGGGCCCCAGAGGAGGCTGACCGGACGCCGGTTCCCCCCTCCCGCCGGACGGCCCCGCCGGCGGGAGGGAGCCCGCCTCAGCCGATGTCCGGCGGATCGATCCGTACGCGGACGGCCGCGACATCCGCAGTCGGCTCCGCGGATCCGCCCGAGCCCTGTGCGCCCCTCGCGCCCCTGGCGCCGCGAGCGCCGCGTGCGCCCCACCCGGCCCGCGCGGCCTTGAGCGCGGCGGCCAGCGCCGCGCCGCTCCCCGGCGGCACCCGCACCAGCGCCCGCTCCCAGGGCTCCCCCGGCGGCGGATCCCCGGGCCGCCGGGCCCGCGCCCGCGCGCCGTCGCCGAGGGGCGGCGCCACCGGCAGCGGTACGGGACCGAGCACCTCCGCGTCCGGGGGAAGCTCCGCCGACGCGAGGAACGGCGCGACCGCGTCCACCGGCCCCGTCACCGCCGCCATCCGCGAGACCGGCGGGAAGCCGAGTTCGGCCCGCTCCGACAGCTCGCGCCGCGCGTGCCCGACGGGATCCCACCGTACGAGCGCCTGTACGGGCCGCAGCGTGGGCTCGGCGACCACGACCACCACCCCGCCCTCGCTCTGCCCGCGCACCAGCGACCCGGCGTGCGTCCAGCGCCGCAGGGCCTCCTCACCGGCGCGCAGATCGGGCCGGCCGAGCATCGCCCAGCCGTCCAGGAGCAGGGCCGCCGCGTATCCGCCCTCGGCGACGGGTTCGGCGCCGGGGGTGCTGACGACGAGCGCGGGGCGGCCGGGCACCGAGTCGAGGACATGGTCCCGGCCGGAGGTGCGCACGGGAACGGCCGGGAAGGCGCGGCCCAGCTCCTCGGCCGTCCGGCGGGCGCCCACGATCTGCGCGCGCAGCCGGAAGCCCCCGCACTCCGCGCAGTGCCACCGGCCGCTCTCCTCCCGCCCGCACCACCCGCACCACAACTCCCCCTCGCGCGGGGCCTCCAGCGGCCCGGCGCACTGCCCGCAGCGGGCAGGGGTGCGGCACCGCTCGCAGGCCAGCCGGGGTACGTAACCGCGCCGGGGCACCTGGACGAGCACGGGCCCCGAACGGAGCCCGTCCCTGACGGCCTGCCAGGCGAGGCTGGGCAGCCGGGCGGCGCGCGCCGCGCCGTCCCGCGCGAGTTCGCCGTCGCCGATCGTCCGGACGAGCGGCGCGGCGGCCCGTACCGTCTCCCGGGACGCGGCCAGCGGCAGCGCCCAGCCGGTGGCGACGAGCTGGGCGGCCTCGACGGTGCACCCCGTACCGCCGACAAGGAAGGCGCACGCGGCGTGCGCGGCGCGCAGCAGCAGCACTTCGCGGGCGTGCGGCTGCGGGGCGTGCGGCTCGCTGTGGCTGCTGTCCCCGTCGTCCCAGATGACGACGAGTCCGAGGTCCCGTACGGGCGCGAACATGGCGGCGCGGGTGCCGACCACGGCCCGGACGGAGCCGCGCCGCACGGCGAGCCACTCCCGGTAGCGCTTCTCGGGCCCGGCGTCCGCCGTGAGAAGCGCGTGCCGGCCGTCCCCGAGCAGTTCGGTGAGCGCGGTGTCGACCCGCGCGGCGGCCCGCCCGTCCGGTACGACGACAAGCGCGCCGCGCCCCGAGGCCAGCGTGGCGGCGACGGCGCGCGCCAGCTCCGCCGCCCAGTGGGGCCCGGGCAGCGCGGTCCATACGGCCCGGGGCGCCCCGCCGGAGGCGAGCGCGCCGAGAAAGGCGGGCCCGTTCACATACCGCTCCCAGGTGCCCGCCTCCGGCGGGTCCGGCGGCGGCAGCGGCTCCGGCGAGGGCTTCGCCTCGGCCCGCGCGTTCCGCGGCGGAACAGCCAGCTGGAGCACATCCGCGAGGCTGCCCGCGTACCGGTCGGCGACGGCCCGCGCGAGCCCGAGCAGCTCGGCACCGAGCACCGGCTCCGGCGACACGACACCGGCGAGCGCGGCGAGCGGCCCGGAGTAGTCCGACTCGGCCCGCCGCTCGACCACGAACCCGTCGATCAGCCGCCCGCCCTCGCGCCGCCCGCCCCGCACCCGGTGCGCCCCGGCCCCGAACCGCACCCGCACCCGCACCCCGGGCCGCGCGGCCTCGTCCAGCTCCTCGGGCACGGCGTAGTCGAAGAACTGATCGAGATGCAGCACCCCCTTGTTCACCACCACCCGCGCCACCGGCAACTCCCCCGCCAGCGCCGCCCCCCGCCATGTCCGCGGCTTGGCCCGCGGCACCTTCGCCTGCCGCACACTCTCCCGAATCAGCGCGAGCTGCTCCGGCCCACCCCCGTCGGGCCCCTCGCCCTGCCTGTCGTCGCCGCTCACAGCCCCATACCTACCAGACCCCTCCGACAACGGCCCCCGCCCACCGGTCCGGCCGTACCCGCCCCGGACGACGGCGTGGGGCCCCGGACACCTCAGCGGTGTCCGGGGCCCCACGGTGTGCCGGGGAACGCCGGGGTGTCAGACCCCCGCGGCCTGTCGCAGCGCGTCCACGCGGTCGCGGCGCTCCCAGGTGAAGTCGGGGAGTTCGCGGCCGAAGTGGCCGTACGCGGCGGTCTGGGCGTAGATCGGGCGGAGGAGTTCGAGGTCGCGGATGATCGCGGCCGGGCGGAGGTCGAAGACCTCGCTGATGGCCTGCTCGATCTTCTCCGTGTCGACCGTGGCGGTGCCGAAGGTCTCGACGAAGAGGCCGACCGGCTCGGCCTTGCCGATCGCGTACGCGACCTGGACCTCGCAGCGCGAGGCGAGGCCCGCGGCGACGACGTTCTTGGCGACCCAGCGCATGGCGTACGCGGCGGAGCGGTCGACCTTGGACGGGTCCTTGCCGGAGAAGGCGCCGCCGCCGTGGCGGGCCATGCCGCCGTACGTGTCGATGATGATCTTGCGGCCGGTGAGGCCGGCGTCGCCCATCGGGCCGCCGATCTCGAAGCGCCCGGTCGGGTTGACCAGCAGGCGGTAGCCCTCGGTGTCGAGCTTGATGCCGTCGTCGATGAGGCCCTTGAGGACATGCTCGACAACGAATTCGCGGACGTCGGGCGCGAGCAGCGAGTCCAGGTCGATGTCGGACGCGTGCTGCGAGGAGACGACGACCGTGTCGAGACGGACCGGCTTGTCGCCGTCGTACTCGATGGTCACCTGGGTCTTGCCGTCGGGGCGCAGATACGGGATGGTGCCGTTCTTGCGGACCTCGGAGAGGCGGCTGGAGAGCCGGTGCGCGAGGTGGATCGGGAGCGGCATCAGCTCGGGCGTCTCGTCGCAGGCGTACCCGAACATCAGGCCCTGGTCGCCGGCGCCCTGCTTGTCCAGCTCGTCCTCATCGCCCTCGACACGGCTCTCGTACGCCGTGTCGACGCCCTGCGCGATGTCGGGCGACTGCGCGCCGATGGACACCGAGACACCGCAGGACGCTCCGTCGAAGCCCTTTTTGGAGGAGTCGTAGCCGATCTCCAGAATCTTGTTCCGGACGAGCTGCGCGATCGGCGCGTACGCCTTGGTGGTCACCTCTCCGGCGACATGCACCAGACCGGTGGTGATCAAGGTCTCCACGGCAACGCGGGAGGAGGGGTCCTCTTCCAGGAGGGCGTCGAGAATGGTGTCGCTGATCTGGTCAGCGATCTTGTCGGGGTGACCTTCGGTCACTGACTCCGAGGTGAAGAGACGGCGGGACACATCGCTCCCTGTGGTTGCAGCGGCTGCTGGCTGATCATTGGCGGACCGGCGGGGGGCTGCGGCCCCAAGACGATCCTCTCGACCACTTTATCGGTCGAATCGGGTCACGGGGGCACGTGTCTCGTTCTGTGGGAGTCACGCTCCGCCCGCGGCACTGCATTATGGTGCACATTCGCCACCCGCGACCAGAGCGTTCCACGCCGTTTTCGGACGTTCCGGCCAATCACCTGCCGGATTTCGCGGAACGTGACGAAGAACGCGTCACAGGGATTCCATACGGACCGCACCGTTTTTCATACGGTCGGATCGGCAGCGGAAGAAGCATCGGCGGAGGCCCCCGCCGGGAGCCGGGGCGCCACCAGATCCCACACCGTGTCGGCGAGGGCCTCCTTCGGTCCGTACGGCACCGGTGTCTCGCCGCCGTCCGCCGCCAGCACGACCGCCTCGCTCTCCTCCGCGCCGAAGGTCTTCCGCTCCCCGACCTCATTGACGACCAGCAGGTCACAGCCCTTGCGGCGGAGCTTGTGCCGGCCGTTGGCGAGCACGTCGTCCGTCTCCGCCGCGAAGCCGACGACGACCTGCCCCGGGCGCGCCCGCTCGGCCGAGATCTCGGCCAGGATGTCCGGGTTACGGACCAGGGCGACCGGCACGGGCTCCTCGCCGTCCTTCTTCTTGATCTTTCCCTCGGCGTAGGAGAGGGGCCGGAAATCAGCCACGGCGGCGGCCATGACGACGGCGTCGGCGTCGGCCGCCGCCTTCAGCACGGCTTCGCGCAGCTGTACGGCGGTCCCCACCCGGACCACGTCGACGCCCGCCGGGTCGGTCATCCCCGTGTTCGCCTCGATGAGGGTGACCCGCGCGCCCCGGGCGGCGGCCGTACGGGCCAGGGCGTACCCCTGCTTCCCCGAGGAGCGGTTCCCGAGGTAGCGCACGGGGTCGAGGGGCTCACGCGTACCGCCCGCGCTGATCACAACATGCCGGCCGGTCAGATCGGGGGCGGCCGCCCCGCGCGCCAGCACCCGGCGGCAGATCTCGAAGATCTCCACCGGGTCGGGCAGCCGGCCCTTGCCCGTGTCGACGCCGGTGAGACGGCCGACGGCGGGCTCGATGACGACGGCGCCCCGGCGGCGCAGCGTCGCCACGTTCTCCCGGGTGGCGGGGTGCTCCCACATCTCGGTGTGCATGGCGGGCGCGAAGACGACCGGACAGCGGGCGGTGAGCAGGGTGTTCGTGAGCAGGTCGTCGGCGAGCCCGTGCGCCGCCCGGGCGAGCAGATCGGCGGTGGCCGGGGCGACCACGACGAGGTCGGCGGCCTGGCCGATCCGTACGTGCGGCACCTCGTGGACGTCCTCCCAGACCTCGGTGGAGACCGGATGGCCGGAGAGCGCCGACCAGGTCGCGGCGCCGACGAAGTGCAGCGCCGCGTCCGTCGGTACGACCCGTACGTCATGGCCGGTCTCGGTCAGCCGGCGCAGCAGCTCGCACGCCTTGTACGCGGCGATGCCGCCCGCGACCCCGAGGACGACCTTCGGCCGGCCGCTCCGCCCCGCCCGCTCCTGTGCCTGCTCCACCACGGCTCCCCTCGACACGTCCTGTCCCTCCCCATGACACACCACAGGCCCGGCGGTCGCGCCGCCGGGCCCGTATGAAGAGTGGTATGTCCTGCTGAGGAGGTCCTACTGAGCCGGGCCCTCGATGGCCTCGGAGGTCAGCAGGCCCGCGTTGATCTCACGCAGGGCGATCGAGAGCGGCTTCTCGTGGACGTGGGTGTCGACCAGCGGACCGACGTACTCCAGCAGGCCCTCACCGAGCTGCGAGTAGTACGCGTTGATCTGGCGCGCGCGCTTGGCCGCGTAGATCACGAGGCTGTACTTCGAGTCCGTGGCTTCGAGCAGCTCGTCGATCGGAGGGTTGATGATGCCCTCGGGCGTGGTGATGGAAGAGGACACTCTCTTGCCTTCCGGAGATAATTCAGGGAAACACAGGGAAATGCGGTGGAACGTGGAGCTGTGGAGCTTGAGAACGGGGATCGCCGTGAGGTGATACCCGATGCGATGCCACAGAAGAGGGCATCATAAATCAAGCAATCGCGACCAAGGCTAGCAGCTCGCGCGCGACGTCCTCGACCGACGTGTTGACCAGCGTCGTATCGAACTCCGACTCGGCGGCCAGTTCCACCTTCGCCGCGGCCAGCCGGCGCTCGATCACCTTGGCCGACTCGGTGCCCCGGCCGGTGAGCCGGCGCACCAGCTCGTCCCAGCTGGGCGGTGCCAGGAAGACCAGCCGTGAATCGGGCAGGGACTCCTTGACCTGCCGGGCGCCCTGGAGATCGATCTCCAGGAGTACGGGTTCGCCCGCCGTCAGCCGGTCGAGGACCGCCTGACGGGGGGTGCCGTACCTGTTGCCCGCGAACTCCGCCCATTCCAGCAGTTCGCCATTGGCGACCAGCTTGTCGAACTCCTCGTCGGAGACGAAGAAGTACTGGACGCCGTGGCGCTCGCCGGGGCGCGGCTTTCTTGTGGTGGCCGACACCGAGAGCCATACCTCGGGGTGGGCCTTGCGCATATGGGCGACGACCGTGCTCTTGCCGACCCCGGAGGGGCCGGAGAGCACGGTCAGCCGCGGTCGTACCTCTGCTGCCATGCAGCGATTATCCAGCTTCCCGGGAGTGCCCGGGAACGTCAGGCCGGCTTACCGCCGAACTCGCGCTCCAGGGAGGCGATCTGGTTGGAACCCAGACCGCGGACGCGGCGGCTTTCGGAGATGCCGAGCCTCTCCATGATCTGCTTGGCGCGGACCTTGCCGACGCCGGGAAGCGATTCCAGCAGTGCGGAGACCTTCATCTTCCCGATGACGTCGTTCTCCTGACCCTGCTTGATCACGTCATGAAGCGACGCGCCGGAGTGCTTGAGTCGATTCTTGACCTCGGCCCGCTCCCGGCGAGCCGCGGCGGCCTTTTCGAGCGCGGCTGCGCGCTGTTCAGGGGTAAGGGGCGGAAGAGCCACGCCTACGTCACCTCGGATGTCGAACTGTCGGATACGGACCGGTGAGGAACTGATCGCCCCACACCTGGGGAGCAACGGGCAACGCACTGCACGTTGGCTCTCGACGGAGACTAGCGGCCAAGGCGGCCCGAGTCAGCGAGAACAGATGAAAAGTCCTGGTCAGCATCGATCGGAGATGACATTTGAGGGATTTTGCCCGAGTTTTTGGGTGAGAACCCGGTCATCGGCCGTCGCCCCGGAACGCCCCGGCGCCGCCGACGGCCGCCCGTACCTCGTCCGCGAAGCGCTCCGCCGCCGACCGCAGGGCGGCCACGTCCGGTCCGTGCCGGAGCACGCCCCGGCTGACGCTGGGCACCACATTGCCGGCCGAGGCGCCGAACACGCCGGGCAGATCGGCGGGGGTCGCGCCCTGCGCGCCGATCCCGGGGGCGAGCAGCGGCCCGTTGACGGCGAGGTCCACACCGGCGTCCCCGAGCGTCGCCCCGACCACCGCGCCGACCGAGCCGAGCGGCTCGGCGCCCGCGTTCTCCGCGGCCATGTGGTCGAGCATCACCTGCGCGAGCGACCGGCCGTCGGCGGCGGTGGCGCGCTGCACCTCGGCGCCCTCCGGGTTGGACGTCAGCGCGAGGACGAAGACCCCCGAGCCGGCCGCGGCGGCGGCGTCCAGCGCCGGACGCAGGGACTCGAAGCCGAGGTACGGGGAGACCGTCACCGCGTCCGAGAAGAGCGGCGCGTCCGGGGCGAGGTAGGCCGCCGCGTACGCGCCCATGGTCGAGCCGATGTCGCCGCGCTTGGCGTCCATCAGGACCAGCGCGCCGGCCGCCCGGGCGTCCGTGACGGCCCGTTCCAGTACGGCGATCCCGCGCGACCCGAAGCGCTCGAAGAACGCCGACTGCGGCTTGAGCACGGCGACCCGGTCGGCCAGCGCCTCCACCACCGTACGGGTGAAGCGCTCCAGGCCCGCGATGTCGTCGGTCAGGCCCCAGTCCGTGAGCAGCGAGCCGTGCGGGTCGATGCCGACGCAGAGCGGGCCGCGGGTGTCCATCGCGTGGCGCAGCCGGGCCCCGAAGGGGGCGGGAAGGGCGGGAGGGGCGGCGGGAGCGGGGGCGGTCATACGGTCACCTTCCGGGTGTCGGCGCCGACGGCCTCGGCGAGGGTCGCGTACGGGCTGACGGCGAGCCGGGCCGCGAGCCCCTTGTGGACGGACCTGCTCCAGAACGGGCCCGCGTAGATGAAGGCGCTGTAGCCCTGGACCAGCGTGGCGCCCGCGAGGATGCGCTGCCAGGCGTCCTCGGCGTTCTCTACGCCGCCGACGCCCACCAGGGTGATCCGGTCGCCCACGCGCGCGTACAGCCGCCGCAGGACCTCCAGGGAGCGTGCCTTGAGGGGCGCTCCCGACAGTCCGCCGGTCTCGGCCGTCAGGGCCGGGTCGGAGACGAGGCCGAGCGTGTCCCGGGCGATGGTGGTGTTGGTGGCGATGATGCCGTCGAGGCCCAGCTCCACGGCGAGGTCGGCGACGGCGTCGATGTCCTCGTCCGCGAGATCGGGCGCGATCTTGACGAGGAGCGGGACGCGCCGCCCGGTGACGGTACGGTCGGCGGCCTCCCGTACGGCGGTGAGCAGCGGCCGGAGCTGGTCGACGGCCTGGAGGCTGCGCAGCCCCGGGGTGTTGGGCGAGCTGACGTTGACGACGAGATAGTCGGCGTGCCGGGCGAGCCGCTCGGTCGACAGCACGTAGTCGCGGACGGCCTCACTCTCCGGGACGACCTTCGTCTTGCCGATGTTGACGCCGACGGTGGTACGGAAGACGGGCCTGCGGGCCGCCAGACGGGCCGCCACGGCCGCCGAGCCCTCGTTGTTGAAGCCCATCCGGTTGATGAGCGCGCGGTCGGGCACGAGCCGGAAGAGCCGCTTCACGGGGTTGCCGGGCTGGGGCTCGCCGGTGACCGTACCGATCTCGACATGGTCGAAGCCGAGCATCGCCATGCCGTCGATCGCCACGGCGTTCTTGTCGAAGCCGGCGGCCAGTCCGAAGGGGCCGTGCATCCGCAGTCCGAACGCCTCGGTGCGCAGCGCGCGGTGGCGGGGGGCCAGGACGGCGGCGGCGAAGGTGCGCAGAACGGGGATCCGGGCGGCCAGCCGGATCCAGCGGAAGGCCAGGTGGTGGGCGCGTTCGGCGTCCATCCGGCGGAAGAACAGCTGGAAGAAGAGCGAGTACATGGGTGATATGTCCTTCGGGACCTCATGAATGAGGGGGACACCGTCCCGGTGTCCCCCTCTGCGAAACGACTAGTCCTGGTCGCGTGCCGCGATGAGATGGTCGGCGTGTTCCTGGAGGGAACGCACGCCCACCTCGCCGTGCTTGAGGGCGTCGATGCCCTGGACGGCGGCGGCCAGCGCCTGGACCGTCGTCAGGCACGGGACGCCGCGCGCCACGGCCGCCGTGCGGATGTCGTAGCCGTCGAGCCGGCCGCCGGTGCCGTACGGCGTGTTGACGATGAGGTCGACGGCGCCCTCGTGGATCAGCTGGACGATGGTCTTCTCGCCGTCCGGGCCCTCGCCCTCGAACTGCTTGCGCACGACGGTCGCCTTGATGCCGTTGCGCTTGAGGACCTCGGCCGTGCCCGAGGTGGCGAGCAGCTCGAAGCCGTGCGCGACCAGCTCGCGCGCCGGGAAGATCATCGAGCGCTTGTCGCGGTTGGCGACGGAGATGAAGGCGCGGCCCTTGGTGGGCAGCGGGCCGTACGCGCCGGCCTGCGACTTCGCGTACGCCGTGCCGAAGGCGGAGTCGATGCCCATGACCTCGCCGGTGGAGCGCATCTCCGGGCCGAGGACGGTGTCCACCCCGCGGCCGTGGATGTCGCGGAAGCGCGACCACGGCATCACGGCCTCCTTGACGGAGATCGGCGCGTCGAGCGGCAGGGTGCCGCCGTCGCCGTGGGCGGGCAGCAGGCCCTCGGCGCGCAGCTCGGCGACGGTCGCGCCGAGGGAGATCCGGGCGGCGGCCTTGGCGAGCGGGACGGCGGTCGCCTTCGAGGTGAAGGGGACCGTACGGGAGGCGCGCGGATTGGCCTCCAGGACGTACAGGATGTCACCGGCCATCGCGAACTGGATGTTGATCAGTCCGCGCACCCCGACCCCACGCGCGATGGCCTCGGTGGAGGCGCGCAGCCGCTTGATGTCGTGTCCGCCGAGCGTGATGGGCGGCAGGGCGCACGCCGAGTCGCCGGAGTGGATCCCGGCCTCCTCGATGTGCTCCATGACGCCGCCGAGGTACAGCTCGGTGCCGTCGTAGAGGGCGTCCACGTCGATCTCGATGGCGTCGTCGAGAAACCTGTCCACCAGGACGGGCCGGCTGGGACTGATCTCGGTGGACTCCGCGATGTACGACGAGAGCCGGGTCTCGTCGTAGACGATCTCCATACCGCGTCCGCCGAGGACGTACGACGGCCGGACGAGGACCGGGTAGCCGATCTCGTCGGCGATGGCCTTGGCCTGGGCGAAGGTGGTGGCGGTGCCGTGCTTGGGCGCGGGGAGTCCGGCCTCGGCGAGCACCCGGCCGAAGGCGCCGCGGTCCTCGGCGGCGTGGATCGCCTCGGGGGGCGTGCCGACGACGGGTACGCCGTTGTCCTTGAGCGCCTGCGCGAGGCCCAGCGGGGTCTGGCCGCCGAGCTGGACGATGACGCCCGCGACCGGCCCGGCCAGTGTCTCGGCGTGCACGATCTCCAGGACGTCCTCCAGGGTGAGCGGCTCGAAGTAGAGCCGGTCGGAGGTGTCGTAGTCGGTGGAGACGGTCTCCGGGTTGCAGTTGACCATCACGGTCTCGTAGCCGCCGACGGGGCTGGGCGCGGCGCTCAGCGCGAAGGAGGCGTGGACGCAGGAGTAGTCGAACTCGATGCCCTGGCCGATCCGGTTGGGGCCCGAGCCGAGGATGATCACGGCGGGCCGCTCGCGCGGGGCGACCTCGCTCTCCTCGTCGTAGGACGAGTAGAAGTACGGGGTCTTCGCGGCGAACTCGGCGGCGCAGGTGTCGACCGTCTTGTAGACGGGGCGGATGCCCAGCGCGTGCCGGACCTCCCGTACGACGTCCTCGCGCAGCCCGCGGATCCCGGCGATCTGCGCGTCGGAGAAGCCGTGGCGCTTGGCGTCGGCGAGCAGCTCGGGGTCGAGCTTGTCGGCGGCGGCCAGCTCGTCCGCGTACTCCTTGATCAGGAACAGCTGGTCGACGAACCACGGGTCGATCTTCGTGGCCTCGAAGACCTCCTCGGGGGTGGCGCCGGCGCGCATGGCCCGCATGACGGTGTTGATCCGGCCGTCGGTGGGGACCTTGGCGGTCTCCAGCAGCGCGGCCTTCTCCTCGGGGCCGCCCGGGTCGCCGGTGAAGTCGAACTGGCTGCCGGCCTTCTCCAGGGAGCGCAGCGCCTTCTGGAGCGCCTCGGTGAAGTTGCGGCCGATGGCCATGGCCTCGCCGACCGACTTCATGGTGGTGGTGAGGCTGGCGTCGGCGGCCGGGAACTTCTCGAAGGCGAAGCGCGGCACCTTGACGACGACGTAGTCGAGGGTGGGCTCGAAGGACGCCGGGGTCTTCTCGGTGATGTCGTTGGGGATCTCGTCCAGCGTGTAGCCGATGGCGAGCCGGGCGGCGATCTTGGCGATCGGGAAGCCGGTGGCCTTGGAGGCGAGCGCGGAGGACCGGGAGACGCGCGGGTTCATCTCGATGACGATGACGCGGCCGTCGTCGGGGTTGATCGCGAACTGGATGTTGCAGCCGCCGGTGTCGACGCCGACCTCGCGGATGACGGCGATGCCGACGTCCCGCAGGATCTGGTACTCGCGGTCGGTGAGCGTCATCGCGGGCGCGACGGTGATCGAGTCGCCGGTGTGCACGCCCATCGGGTCGAAGTTCTCGATGGAGCAGACGACCACGACGTTGTCGTGCTTGTCGCGCATCAGCTCCAGCTCGTACTCCTTCCAGCCGAGGATGGACTCCTCCAGGAGCACCTCGGTGGTCGGGGAGAGCATCAGGCCCTGTCCGGCGATCCGGCGCAGGTCCTCCTCGTTGTGCGCGAAGCCGGAGCCGGCGCCGCCCATGGTGAAGGAGGGGCGGACGACGACGGGGTAGCCGCCGAGCGTCTCGACGCCGCCGATGACGTCGTCCATGGTGTGGCAGATGACCGAGCGGGCGGACTCGCCGTGGCCGATCTTCTCCTTGACGGCGGCGACGACGCCCTTGAAGAGGTCGCGGTCCTCGCCCTTGTTGATCGCCTCCACGTTGGCGCCGATCAGCTCGACGCCGTACTTGTCGAGCGTGCCGGCGTCGTGGAGGGAGATCGCGGTGTTGAGCGCGGTCTGGCCGCCGAGGGTCGGCAGCAGCGCGTCGGGGCGCTCCTTGGCGATGATCTTCTCGACGAACTCGGGGGTGATCGGCTCGACGTAGGTGGCGTCGGCGATCTCCGGGTCGGTCATGATCGTCGCCGGGTTGGAGTTGACCAGGATGACGCGCAGGCCCTCGGCCTTGAGGACGCGGCACGCCTGGGTCCCGGAGTAGTCGAATTCAGCGGCCTGGCCGATGACGATCGGTCCTGAACCGATGACCAGGACGGACTGGATATCGGTGCGCTTAGGCACGCTGGTCCTCCATGAGCTGTACGAAGCGGTCGAACAGGTACGCGGCGTCGTGCGGGCCCGCGGCTGCCTCGGGGTGGTACTGGACGCTGAAGACGGGCCGGTCGAGCAGCCTGAGCCCCTCCACGACGTTGTCGTTGAGGCAGACGTGGGAGACCTCGGCGCGGCCGTAGGGGGTGTCGGAGACGCGGTCGAGCGGGGCGTCGACGGCGAAGCCGTGGTTGTGCGCGGTGACCTCGACCTTGCCCGTGGTGCGGTCCTGGACGGGCTGGTTGATGCCGCGGTGGCCGTACTTCAGCTTGTACGTGCCGAAGCCCAGCGCGCGGCCGAGGAGCTGGTTGCCGAAGCAGATCCCGAAGAGCGGGGTGCCGCGCTCCAGGACGCCCTTGACGACGGTGAGGTCGGCGGTGGCCGGGTCGCCGGGGCCGTTGGAGAGGAAGACGCCGTCCGGGGCGGTGGCGTAGACCTCGTCGAGCGTGGCGGTGGCGGGCAGGACATGCACCTCGATACCGCGCTCGGCCATCCGGTGCGGGGTCATGCCCTTGATGCCGAGGTCGAGGGCGGCGACGGTGAAGCGCTTCTCGCCGATCGCGGGGACCACGTACGCCTCGGTGGCGGAGACCTCGGCGGAGAGGTCGGCGCCGGTCATCTGGGGGGCCTGCTGGACGCGGGCGAGCAGGGTCGCCGGGTCCGCCAGGGACTCCCCGGAGAAGATCCCGACGCGCATCGCGCCGCGCTCGCGCAGATGGCGGGTGAGGGCGCGGGTGTCGATACCGCTGATGCCGACGACGCCCTGGGCGGTCAGCTCGTCATCGAGGGTGCGCCGGGAGCGCCAGTTGGACGGCGTACGGGCGGGGTCGCGGACGACATAGCCGGAGACCCAGATGCGCCGGGACTCGGCGTCCTCGTCGTTGACGCCGGTGTTGCCGATGTGCGGGGCGGTCATGACGACCACCTGGCGGTGGTACGACGGGTCGGTGAGGGTCTCCTGGTAGCCGGTCATACCGGTGGAGAACACGGCCTCGCCGAAGGTCTCCCCCACGGCCCCGTAGGCACGGCCGCGGAAGCTGCGGCCGTCCTCCAGGACGAGTACGGCGGGAGACGCCTGGGCGCGGGCGGTTCCGCGGGCGGTTCCCCTGGTGGAGGTGGTCATCGTGCGGGGCCTTCCGTCGTGATCAAGTGGTTCATGGAGTTGATGGCCTCGACCCAGGCCGGGTGGTCGGCCGAGCGGTCGGAGCGGAAGCCGGAGTCGAGCAGCGTGCCGCCGTGTTCCCACGTGACGACGAGCAGCCCGCCCTCGGCGAGGACCTTGCCGGCGATGCCCTTGTCGAGCCGGGCCTCGCGGAGCTGGTCCGCGGGGACGAAGAAGTCGTCCGCGCCGGGGCGTACGACGTCCAGGCCGGCGTCGGTCAGCGTCAGCTCGACACGGCTGCGGGAGCCGAGCCCGTGGGCGACGATGCGGTCGAGCCACTGTCCGGCGGTGGTGGAGCCGTGGTAGCGGCCGACGAGTACGGGCAGGACCGCCGGGCCGGTGGTCTCCGGCGCGGTGGGCAGCTCCGGCAGCGCGGACTGGAGGGCACCGCGCCACTTCCAGCCCTGCCGCATCAGCCAGTACACCAGCGCGATGAAGAGCAGCAGTCCGACGACCCAGCCGAGCCGTGCGGCCCAGTCCGTCACGTCCGCCGATTTCTGCTCGACGGCCAGCGGAAGGAGGTGCTTCGCGCTGGTCACGCTGGTGATGCCCGTCATGTCCGTCATGCCTGTCACGTCAGATTCCCGTCGACGACCGTGGCGCGGCCCCGCAGGAAGGTGTGGGTGACACGTCCCGGCAGCTCACGGCCCTCGTAGGGGGTGTTGCGGCTGCGGGAGGCGAAGCCCGTGGGGTCCACGGCTCCACGGTATGCCGGATCAACCAGGGTCAGGTTGGCGGGCTCGCCTGCCGAGACGGGACGGCCGTGGCCTTCGAGCCGGCCGATGCGCGCCGGGCGGACCGACATACGGTCGGCGACACCGGCCCAGTCCAGCAGCCCGGTCTCGACCATCGTCTGCTGGACCACCGACAAGGCGGTCTCCAGGCCCACCATGCCCATGGCGGCGGCGGCCCACTCGCAGTCCTTGTCCTCGTGCGGGTGCGGGGCGTGGTCGGTGGCGACGCAGTCGATGGTGCCGTCGGCGAGGGCCGCGCGCAGGGCGAGCACATCGGCCTCGGTGCGCAGCGGCGGGTTCACCTTGTAGACGGGGTTGTACGTCCGGACGAGTTCGTCGGTGAGCAGCAGGTGGTGCGGGGTGACCTCGGCGGTGACGTTCCAGCCCTTGGACTTCGCCCAGCGCACCAGCTCGACGGAGCCGGCGGTGGAGAGATGGCAGATGTGGACGCGGGAGCCGACGTGGGCGGCGAGCAGGACATCGCGGGCGATGATCGACTCCTCGGCCACGGCGGGCCAGCCGCCGAGCCCCAGTTCGGCGGAGACGACGCCCTCGTTCATCTGCGCGCCCTCGGTGAGCCGGGGCTCCTGGGCGTGCTGGGCGATGACCCCGTCGAACGCCTTCACGTACTCCAGCGCCCTGCGCATGATCACCGCGTCGTCGACGCACTTGCCGTCGTCGGAGAAGACGCGCACATTGGCGGCGGAGTCGTGCATGGCGCCCAGCTCGGCGAGGTGCTTGCCCTCCAGACCGACGGTGACGGCGCCGACCGGCTGTACGTCGCAGTAGCCGGACTCCCGGCCGAGCCGCCAGACCTGCTCGACGACGCCGGCGGTGTCGGCCACGGGGAAGGTGTTGGCCATGGCGTGCACGGCGGTGAAGCCGCCCACCGCGGCGGCCTTCGTGCCGGTCAGCACGGTCTCGGAGTCCTCGCGGCCCGGCTCGCGCAGATGGGTGTGGAGGTCGACCAGACCGGGCAGCAGGACCAGCCCGGCCGCCTCGACGACGGTGGCGTCACCGGCGTCGAGTCCGGTGCCGACGGCCGCGACGGTCTCGCCGTCGATCAGTACGTCCTGTACCTCGCCGCCGAGGATCCGCGCGCCCCTGACAAGAGTCTTGCTCATGATTACTTGGTCTCCTCGGTGCGGGCCTCGACGGTGCGGGCCTCGGCGCGGGCTTCGGTACGGATGTCGGTACGGGGTTCGGTGCGGGACGCGGTGACGGCGGGCTCGTTGCCGCCGAGCAGCAGATAGAGCACGGCCATCCGGATCGAGACGCCGTTGGCGACCTGCTCGACGGCGGTGCAGCGGTCGGAGTCGGCGACCTCGGCGGTGATCTCCATGCCGCGGTTCATCGGCCCGGGGTGCATGACGACGGAGTGTCCGGGCATCCGGCCCATCCGGTCGCCGTTCAGCCCGTAGCGGCGCGCGTACTCGCGCTCGGTCGGGAAGAACGCCGCGTTCATCCGCTCGCGCTGGACGCGCAGCATCATCACGGCGTCGGACGTGGGCAGCACCCGGTCCAGGTCGTACGAGACCTCGCAGGGCCAGTGCTCGACGCCGATCGGTACGAGGGTGGGCGGGGCGACCAGCGTGACATGGGCGCCCAGGGTGTGCAGCAGCAGCACGTTCGAGCGGGCGACCCGGCTGTGCAGCACATCGCCGACGACGGTGACCCGGCGCCCTTCGAGGTCGTGCCCGATGCCCGCGTCGGCGCCGACCAGCCGGCGGCGCAGCGTGAAGGCGTCCAGCAGCGCCTGGGTGGGGTGCTCGTGGGTGCCGTCGCCCGCGTTGACGACCGCGCCGTCGATCCACCCGGAGGTGGCGAGCCGGTAGGGGGCGCCCGAGGCGGGGTGCCGGATGACGACGGCGTCGGCGCCCATCGCCTCCAGGGTGAGGGCGGTGTCCTTGAGGGACTCGCCCTTGGAGACGGACGAGCCCTTGGCCGAGAAGTTGATCACATCGGCGGAGAGCCGCTTGGCGGCGGCCTCGAAGGAGATCCGGGTGCGGGTCGAGTCCTCGAAGAAGAGGTTGACGACGGTCCGGCCGCGCAGGGTCGGCAGCTTTTTGATGGGCCGGTCGGCGACCCGGGCCATCTCCTCGGCGGTGTCGAGGATCGAAACGGCCTCGTCGCGGCTGAGGTCGCCGGCGGAGATGAGATGGCCGGGCGTGCGGGGGCTTGCCCCGGGGAGACGCAGCATCGGGAGAGTGCTCCGGTTGTCTGGGGTGTACGGGCGTACGGGTGCGCCGAGGGCGCCTGCGTACCGGGGGCGCGCGGGGACGTCCGTACTCCGTACGGACCTACGGACGTCGACGCGCGCCGGTGACGGTCGGGCGCCCGCTACTGCTCGCCGGACGCGGCGGGGTGCTGGAGGCCGAGCAGCACGGTGTCCCGGCCGTCCTCCTCGGCGAGCTGCACCTTGACCGTCTCCCGCAGGGACGTGGGGAGGTTCTTGCCGACGTAGTCGGCGCGGATCGGCAGCTCGCGGTGGCCCCGGTCGACCAGGACGGCGAGCTGTACGGCCCGGGGGCGTCCGATGTCGCCGAGCGCGTCGAGGGCGGCGCGGATCGTACGGCCGGAGAAGAGCACGTCGTCGACCAGGACAACGAGCCGTCCGTCGACGCCGTCGCCCGGGATGTCGGTGCGGGCCAGCGCGCGGGCGGGCCGCAGCCGCAGGTCGTCGCGGTACATGGTGATGTCGAGGGAGCCGACCGGGATCGAGCGGCCGGTGATCTCGGCCAGTTTTTCGGCCAGTCGCCGGGCGAGGAAGACGCCTCGGGTCGGGATGCCGAGCAGGACGACATCGTCGGCGCCCTTGGCGCGTTCGACGATCTCGTGGGCGATCCGGGTCAGCACCCGCGCGATGTCGGGGGCTTCCAGGACGGCGCGCGCGCCGCTCTCGCCGGTGATGTGGGTGTCCATCGGAAACGGACCTCCTTCTCCGCCTCACGGGACGGCTCTTAAAGGACGTCGGAATTACGCCACCCAGGCTAGCAGCACGTCCGCGCGCCATCCGGCCCCACCCCCGCCCAAAACGCGGTACGGAGGGCGGCGCGGACCCGGTGCGGACCTTGTCACGCCTCCTTCGGCTTGACGCATCCAAGTAACGCTGCGTAACCTCACAGTGAGTTACCAACCACGCGGCGGAGCCGCACAATGTTCCAGCGTCCGGGGAGCTACATGTCCAGCGAATACGCAAAGCAGCTCGGGGCCAAACTCCGCGCCATCCGCACCCAGCAGGGCCTCTCGCTCCATGGCGTGGAGGAGAAGTCCCAGGGCCGCTGGAAGGCAGTGGTGGTCGGTTCGTACGAGCGCGGCGACCGTGCGGTCACGGTGCAGCGCCTCGCCGAGCTGGCGGATTTCTACGGGGTCCCGGTGCAGGAGCTGCTTCCCGGCACCACCCCCGGGGGAGCCGCCGAGCCGCCGCCGAAGCTCGTTCTTGATCTGGAGCGGCTGGCCCACGTCCCGCAGGAGAAGGCGGGACCCCTCCAGCGCTACGCGGCCACGATCCAGAGCCAGCGCGGGGATTACAACGGCAAGGTCCTGTCGATCCGCCAGGACGACCTGCGCACGCTTGCCGTGATCTACGACCAGTCGCCGTCGGTCCTGACCGAGCAGCTCATCAGCTGGGGTGTCCTAGACGCGGACGCGCGGCGCGCGGTCGCCCACGACGAGGGCTGACCGGGCAGAAACGTCACCTCCGGAGGGTGGATCCGTCTCGTACGGATCCACCCTCCGGTGCGTGGAGATCCGGCGCGTGGAGAAGAGACGCGAACGGGCGGCGGGCCCCCGCCGTGGCGGGGGCCCGTCAGGCTCTCAGGCGCGGCGGAGATTCTGCTTGAGGCCCTTGAAGCGGCCGAGCAGGCCGTTGACGAACGCCGGGGAGTCGTCGTTGCAGAACTCCTTGGCGAGCTGGACGGCCTCGTCGATCGCCACCGCGTCCGGGGTCTCGTCCTCCCAGATCAGCTCGTACGCGCCGAGCCGCACGATGTTCCGGTCCGCGACCGGCATCCGGTCCAGCTCCCAGTCCACCGCGTAGGTCGAGATCAGTTCGTCGATACGGGCGACATGCTCCGCGTATCCCTCGACCAACTGCATGGTGTACTCGTTGACCGGCGGCTGGCGGTCGTCGCTCCGGGAGTGCCGTACCCAGTCCGCGAGGACCGTCAGCACGGTTTCCCCGCGCTGGTCCGCCTCGAAGAGGATCTGGAAGGCGCGCTTTCGGGCCTTGCTCCGGGCAGCCACGGTTAGCTGTTCACCCGGCCGAGGTAATCGCCCGTACGAGTGTCGACCTTGATCTTCTCACCGGTGGTGATGAAGAGCGGAACACCGATCTCGTAGCCGGTCTCCAGCGTGGCGGGCTTGGTGCCGCCGGTCGAGCGGTCGCCCTGGACGCCCGGGTCGGTGTGCTGGATCGTCAGCTCGACGGCGGCGGGCAGCTCGACGTAGAGCACCTCGCCCTCGTGCGTGGCGACGCTGGCCTTGAAGCCCTCGATCAGGTAGTTCGCCGAGTCGCCGACCGCCTTGCGGTCGACCATCAGCTGGTCGTACGTCTCCATGTCCATGAAGACGAAGTAGTCGCCGTCCATGTAGGAGAACTGCATGTCGCGGCGGTCGACGGTGGCCGTCTCGACCTTCACGCCGGCGTTGAAGGTCTTGTCGACGACCTTGCCGGAGAGCACGTTCTTCAGCTTGGTGCGCACGAAGGCCGGGCCCTTGCCGGGCTTGACGTGCTGAAACTCGACGACGGACCAGAGCTGGCCCCCGTCGAGCTTGAGCACCAGGCCGTTCTTGAGGTCGTTCGTGGAAGCCACGGTTGCGGAATCTCCTGGACTGGTGGACGACCGAGGGCCCGCGCGGACGCTGCCTTGGTGCCGGGAGGGGCACTAGAGCGCGAGCAGTTCCTTGGTCGTGATGGTGAGTAGCTCGGGTCCGCCGTCCGCCTCGGGGCGGACGACGAGCGTGTCATCGATCCGGACACCGCCCCGGCCCGGGAGGTGGACCCCCGGTCCGACGGTGACCGGCACACAAGCCTCTAGTTTACCCATGGCGGTGGGGGCGAGCTGCGGGTCCTCGTCGATTTCCAGTCCGACCCCGTGCCCCGTCCGGGGCGCGAGCCCGTCCCCGTACCCGGCCGACACCAGCGGCTGCCGGGTCGCGCGGTCCACCGCGCGGCAGGGTACGCCGGGCAACAGCCCCTCCCGACCTGCGCGTTGTGCCGCGAAGACCAGTTCGTACAGATCGATCTGCCAGTCGGCGGGCGAGGTCCCGATGACGAACGTACGGCCGATGAGGCAGCGGTATCCCCGGTATTCGGCGCCGAGGCCGACAAAGAGGAAATCGCCCTCCTCGACCCGTCGGTCCGAGGGCCGGTGGGCCACCCGCCCGGCGTGCGGGCCGGTGGCGACGGTGGTCGGGAAGGCCGGGCCGTCGGCGCCGTGGTCGATGAGCCGCCGCTCCAGCTCCAGCGCGAGATGCCGTTCGGTGCGGCCCACGAGGATCGACTCCAGCAGTTCGCCGAGCGCCTGGTCGGCGATCTCGGCCGCGATCCGCAGACAGCCGATCTCCTCGTCGTCCTTGACGATCCGCTGCTGCTCGACGGCGCCGGCCAGATCCATCAGCCGCAGTCCGGGCGCGACGGAGCCGATCGCCCGGTGCCGGGCGACGGTCAGGTGGTGCTCCTCGACGGCGAGCGAGACGGCGGCCGACGGGACGAGCAGCCCGGCGGCGGCCACCGCCGGATCACCGGTGTCGGTCGGCAGGACGGAGACCCGCACTCCCTCGCCGGCCCGCCCCTCGACGCCGTCCGCGGCGGTACGGGGGCAGAGCAGCGTGTCCGCGTCCGCGTCCGGCCCGAGCAGCAGCACGGCCCCCGGCGGCGCCACGGCCGCGAGATAGCGGACGTTGGCGGGGCGCGAGACCAGGGCCGCCGCGCTGCCCCCCGCGGCGTACCGGTCGCGCAGCCGCGCGCGGCGGGCCGCATACACGTCAGACATGACCCGATCGTATGAGCGCGGCCGTCACCCGGCCGGTTCAGCGCGTCCGGACGGGGGGCACGGGCCCCCGGCGCCGGTAAGCCCCACCCCGTACGCCCGGCTCCGTACGGCCCGGCTCCCGTACGGCCCGGCCGGTCACCAGCTCGGCGGGCTGGCCAGCGCGCGGGCGAGGACATCGTCCAGGGCCCGGGCCGTGGTCTCCACGTCGTAGGTGGAGTTGTCGATGATCGGCAGCCCCGATCCGTACCAGCCCGCCATCCGGCCGTGGATACCGGCCACCTCCTCGTCGGCGAGCCGGCGGTTGCCGCTGCGCTCGGCGTTGCGCTCCAGCACGATCTCCAGGCCGGGGAGCAGGACGACGGGCAGCAGTCCGGGCCCCACATGGCGCTTCCAGCCGCCGAGCCCGACGACCGGGCGGTCGGGGAAGACCGCGTCGTCGAGGATGCAGGAGATGCCGTTGGCGAGGAAGTTGCGCGCGGCGAAGCCGCAGGTGCGGCGGGCCAGCCGGTACTGCGCCTCGGAGTGCTCGTTCCACCCGCTCTGCGGGTCCGCGAAGCCGGCGCAGACCCACTCGCGGACGTCGTCGAGGCTGATGTGGGCCGTGGGTACACGCCGGCTCCGCGCCCAGTGGCGCGCCACGGTGGTCTTGCCCGCGCCGGCCGGGCCGATCAGCAGGACGGCGAGGGTCGCCGCGCCGGTGCCGCTCCCGGCCTGCGGCGGCCCTGCGGGTACGGGGACGGGCCCGCCGGGCGGCAGCGCGACATGGCCGGTGACGTCCTGCGGCGGCCCCGGAGGCGGCGGCGCGACGGGCGGCCGGGGCGGGGACCCCGGCGGCGGCGCGTGCGCGGGAGGCGGCGCGTGCACCGGCGGAGGCGCCTGCCGCGACCCGGGTGTCTGGTACGCGGGACCGGGGGCATGCCCGGGGACCTGGCCGTTGGCCTGCCCCGGCGCCGGGTGGGGATGGGCCCCGGTGGTCCACCCCGGTGTGTACGGCCCCCACCCGCCGGGTCCGGGACTGTGGGGAGGCGGCAGCGGATCCCCCGCTGAATGCTGCATCCGGTGCCACTCCGTCTCGTACGACTGACGCTGGTCGGCGGCCGGGCGGACCTCTCGTCCGAGGGGGCCGGGCCGCGCGCTACCGAACGGTACCGCCCCCCGCCGTCACAGTGGCAACGGACCGGCGCCGCCCAAGGTGCCCGCCGCTCCCGGAGCCGGTCAGGCGGAGACCTCCCCGTACGCCGCGAGCAGCACCGCCGGGTCGGGTCCCTCCAGCACGGTGGGCTTGCCCAGACCGTCCAGCACGATGAAGCGCAGCAGGTCGCCCCGGGACTTCTTGTCGACCTTCATGGTCTCCAGCAGCTTGGGCCACTGGTCGCCCCGGTAGGTCAGCGGCAGCCCGACGGACTCCAGTACGGAGCGGTGCCGGTCGGCGGTCGCGTCGTCCAGCCGGCCCGCCAGCCGGCCCAGTTCGGCGGCGAAGACCATGCCGACCGAAACGGCCGCGCCGTGCCGCCACTTGTAGCGCTCGTTCTTCTCAATGGCGTGCGCCAGGGTGTGCCCGTAGTTGAGGAACTCGCGCGCCCCCGACTCCTTCAGGTCGCTGGAGACGACCTCGGCCTTGACCCGGATCGACCGCTCGATCAGCTCGGCGGTGTGCGGTCCGGTGGGGGTACGGGCGGCCTCGGGGTCCGACTCGACGAGTTCGAGGATGGCCGGGTCGGCGATGAAACCGGCCTTGATGATCTCGGCCAGACCGCTCACGTAGTCGTGGACGCCGAGCGAGTCCAGCGCGGCGAGGTCGCAGAGCACCCCGGCCGGCGGATGGAAGGCGCCGACCAGGTTCTTGCCCTCGGCGGTGTTGATGCCGGTCTTGCCGCCGACCGCCGCGTCGACCATGGCGAGCACGGTCGTCGGTACGGCGATCCAGCGCACCCCGCGCAGCCAGGACGCCGCGACGAACCCGGCGAGATCGGTGGTGGAGCCGCCGCCGACCCCGACGATGACATCGGTACGGGTGAAGCCGGTCTGGCCGAGCGCCTTCCAGCAGTACGCGGCGACCTCGACGGTCTTCGCCTCCTCGGCGTTCGGCACCTGGATGGCGACGGCCTCGTACCCCTGGTCCGCGAGATCCTGCCGCAGCGCCTCGCCGGTCCCGGCGAGCGCCTCCGGGTGGAGGACCGCGACCCGTTTGGCGCGGGGGCCGATCAGGGCGGGCAGCTCCGCCAGCAGCTGCCGACCGACGAGCACCTCGTACGGTTCGTGCCCGGCGCTGCCGCCGACCTGGATCCGGGTGACTGTCTGGTCCGTCATGCCTGCTTCTCCTTGCCGGAACTGCCTGAATCGCCGGAACCGCCGGAACTGCCGGAAATACCGGACTCGGCCGCGTCCTGTGCCGACGACTGCTTCAGTCCCAGCGCTTCGAGGACCGCCTCGGTGACTTCCTCGGCGGTGAGGTCGTCGGTCGGGACGACGACCCGGGCGACATCGGTGTAGTGGTGGCGGCGCGCCTCCATCAACAGCTTCCACTGCTGGCGGGGGTTGACGGCCAGCAGCGGGCGCGCGGTGTTCAGCCCGGACCGCTTGATGGCCTCGCCGACCTCCATCGTCAGATAGACGACGGGCAGACCGGCCAGGAGTTCACGGGTGGTCGCGTCGAGGACCGCGCCGCCGCCGAGCGCCAGCACTCCGTCGTGCCCGGCGAGGGCGGTCCGTACCGCCTCCCGCTCCAGCTCCCGGAAGCGGTCCTCGCCCTCGTCCACGAAGATGTCGGCGATCGTCCGGCCCTGGGCGGCGACGATATCGGCGTCGCTGTCGCGGAAGCGCGTGCCGAGCCGCTCGGCGAGCAGCTCGCCGACGGTGGTCTTGCCGACGCCCATCGGCCCGACCAGCACCACAACGGGCGCGCTCATCGGATCTGGAGATTGTCGAGGTACGAGCGGACGTTGCGGCGCGTCTCGGGGACGCTGTCGCCGCCGAACTTCTCCGCCACCGCGTCCGCGAGGACCAGCGCCACCATCGCCTCGGCGACGATGCCCGCGGCCGGCACGGCACACACGTCGGAGCGCTGGTGGTGCGCCTTGGTGGCCTCACCGGTGACCACGTCGACGGTGGCCAGCGCGCGCGGCACGGTCGCGATGGGCTTCATCGCGGCCCGTACGCGCAGCAGTTCACCGGTGGTCAGCCCGCCCTCGGTGCCGCCGGAGCGGCCCGTCGAGCGGCGGATGCCCTCGGGCGTCGCGACGATCTCGTCGTGCGCCTGCGAGCCCGGCACCCGCGCGAGGCCGAAGCCGTCGCCGACCTCGACGCCCTTGATCGCCTGAATGCCCATCAGCGCGGCGGCCAGCCGCGCGTCCAGCCTGCGGTCCCAGTGGACATGCGAGCCGAGCCCGACCGGCACGCCGTACGCCAGCACCTCCACGACCCCGCCGAGCGTGTCACCGTCCTTGTGGGCCTGGTCGATCTCGGCGACCATCGCCTCGCTCGCGTCCGCGTCCAGGCAGCGCACCGGGTCCGCGTCCAGCCGCGCCACATCGCCCGGCTCGGGGTAGACGCCGTACGGGGCCTTGGCCGCCGCCAGCTCGACCACGTGCGAGACGATCTGGATCCCGGCGGTCTCCTTCAGGTACGAGCGCGCCACGGCGCCGAGCGCGACCCGCGCCGCGGTCTCCCGCGCACTGGCCCGCTCCAGCACCGGCCGGGCCTCGTCGAAGCCGTACTTCTGCATACCGGCGAGGTCCGCGTGGCCGGGCCGGGGGCGGGTCAGCGGCGCGTTGCGGGCCGAGTCGGCCAGTACCGCGGGGTCGACCGGATCGGCCGACATGACCTGCTCCCACTTGGGCCA
This sequence comes from Streptomyces paludis, assembly GCF_003344965.1. NCBI lineage: Bacteria > Bacillati > Actinomycetota > Actinomycetes > Kitasatosporales > Streptomycetaceae > Streptomyces > Streptomyces paludis. The sequence continues at coordinate 778,598 of NZ_CP031194.1, forward strand.
CTCGGTGTTCCCGACCATGATCGCGACAGGTGACCCCATGGTCAGCCCGTGCCGCACCCCGCCGAGGAAGGTCACCTGGTCCTGCTCGAACTTCATCCGCGCACCGCGCCCATAACCGAGGCGCCGCCTGGCCAGGTGGTCGGCCACCATCTCCGTGGTGATCGGCACGCCGGCGGGAAGACCCTCCAGCGTCGCCACGAGTGCGGGGCCGTGCGACTCCCCCGCGGTCAGCCAGCGCAACCTGCTCAACGGTGCTCCTCGATATTCGCGCCCGGATGGATCAACGGCGCGACCGGGTGCGGCCCAGGCCCGCCGTGGCCGATTCTCCCACGTCGGCCCGGGCGTCGGGGAATCAGTCCGCAGGGTGGAGCGCGGCCGTTCCGGCCGCCCGCATCTCGCGCAGCGGCGCGGGCGACAGCCCCGTCATCCGTTCCACCTGGAGGACCGCCTGGTGGACGAGGAGGTCGAGCCCGGAGACGATCGCCCCGCCGCCGCGCGACCACGCGGCGGCCAGCGGGGTCGGCCAGGGCTCGTACAGCACGTCGAAGAGCGTCCCGGGCCGGCCGGGGACGCTCGCGGCGAGGGCGTCGGTGGTGCCCGCCGGGGTGGTCGCGATCACCAGCGGGGCGTCGAAGGCCGCGGGGGCCGCCGCCCAGTCCGCGGTACGGAGGTCCACCCCGAGCCGCTCGCCCCAGCCGCGCATCTCGGCGGCGCGGGCATCGCTGCGGACGTACGCGGTGACCGGGCCCGTACAGATGCGGGAGAGCGCCGCGAGCGCGGACGACGCGGTCGCGCCCGCGCCGAGGATCGCGGCGGAGTCGGCCTTCTCGACGCCGCGCTCGCGCAGCGCCGCGATCATGCCGGGGATATCGGTGTTGTCGCCGGTGCGCCGGCCGTCCGCGCCGATGACGACCGTGTTGACCGTCTCGACCGAGGCCGCCGTGTCCGTGATCGAGTCGAGCAGCGGGATGACGGCGCGCTTGAGCGGCATCGTCAGCGAGAGACCGGCCCAGGAGGCGTCGAGTCCGCCGAGAAAGCCGGGCAGCCCGGCCTCGTCCACCTCGAAACGGTCGTACGACCAGTGGGCGAGGCCGAGTTCGCGGTACGCGGCGCGGTGCAGCGCGGGCGAGAGGGAGTGGGCGATGGGCGACCCGAGCACGGCCGCCCGGCGCGCCTCAGTTCCCCTTGTTCCTGCCATCGAACTTGTCCTTGAGCAGAAGGAATTCGTCGTAGTTCTTGGCGAATTCGGTCTTGTCCTGGCCGTCGGTCGCCACGAAGTAGATCCAGCCGTCCTCGGTGGGATTGAGCACCGCGGCCAGCGCGTCTTCGCCCGGGTTTCCGATGGGGCCCGGGGTGAGTCCCTTGTGCGTGTACGAGTTGTACGGGTCCTGGTTCTTGGTGATCTCGGCCACGCTGATGTCGATCTCGCTCTGGCCCTTGAGGTAGTTGAACGTGGAGTCGAACTGGAGGAACTGGTTCGTCTCCGTGTTGTCGGGCTTGAGACGGTTGTAGATGACTTCCGCCATCTTACGGAAGTCGTCGTGCGTCTTGCCCTCCGCCTGGACGAGGCTGGCGGCCGTGAGCAGTTCCCAGGGACCTGCGAGATCGTGCTTCTTGGCGTTCCCCACCAGGTCGAGCTTGGTGTATTCGGAATTCGCCCGGGCGACCATCTTCTTGAGGACGGCCTCCGGCTTGGTGCCCTTGGCGACCGGATAGCTGGCGGGGAAGAGGAAACCTTCCAGCGGATCCTTTATCGGAGAGCCGTTCTTGGCCCACTTCGGCAGGCCGAGGTTGGCAGTCTCCTTCTTCGCGACCTTCTCCGTGGATCCCTCGGCCAGCCCGAGCTGTTTGTCGATCATCGCGTAGATCTGGACATTCCGCCTGCCCTCGGGAATGATCAGCGCATTGCGGCTGCTCGGGCTGAGCATGGTCTTCACCGCGTTCGCCGCCGACATTTCCTTGCTGAGCGTATAGACACCCGCCTGGAGCGTATTGCCCTTGGGGTTGTTCTTCGTCGCGGAGACAAACGCGCGCTGGCTCTTGACGACGCCGTTCTTGACCAGGATGGCGCCGATCTCGTACCCGCCGGCTCCCTGCGGAATCTCCACCTGCACCGAGCCGGAGCCGACGCCGGAGTAGTCCGGGGGCGGGCCGAATTTGCTCTCCCAGAACTGGTAGCCGACATAGCCGACGCCGCCCGCGCCGCCGAGGAACACCACGGCGACCACCAGACAGGCGACGCCGTTGCGGCCCTTCTTCTGTTTGTTCCGGCGTCCGCCGCGGCCCTCGTCCTCGGTGTCCGCGTCCTTGCCGTCGCCCCCGCCGTCGCCGTCGTCACCGGTGAGGAAGGGGTGGGACTCCTTCTCCGGCCCGTCGGACTCCTTGCCGGCCGCGGCCTGCTCCGCCTCGGGCTCGGGCTCCGGTTCGGCGCGGCGCCGGCCGGGGGGCTGGGGCGGCGGGTAGGCGTCGGGGGTGGCGTAGGGGTCGGGGCTCTCGCCGTAGGTCTCCTGCTGGGCCGTGTACGGGCCGGAGGGGGTGCCCGCGTACGGCATCTCGGCCTGCTGTCCCGCGTCCCAACCGCCGTTGTACTGCGGGTCGTTGTACTGCGGGTCGGCGTACTGGCCCTGCTGGGGCTGCTGCTGGGGCTGCGACTGCTGCTGCTGAGCCTGCTGCTGCTGTTGCTGCGCCTGCTGGTCGAACTGCTGCTGATGCTGGTGCTGGGGCTGCTGCTGAGGCTGCTGCTGCGCGCCGTCGTACTGGCCGTTGCCGTTGCCGTACTGCTGGGCGCCGCCGTACTGCTGAGGGTCGGCGTACTGCTGGGTCGCGTACTGCTGCTGGGCGTACTGCTGCTGGTACGGGTCCTGCCCGCCGCCGTACGAGGGCTGCTGCTGCGGCTGCTGGGCGTACTGCTGCTGATGCTGCTGCTGGTCGAACTGCTGCTGCTGGTGCTGCTGGTGCTGCTGGTGCTGCGGCCCGCCGTAGGGAGCGCCGGCGTCGGTGGCCTGCTGTGCCGCCCACCCCTGGTCCCCGAACAAAGGGTCTTCAGGGTGCCACGGTTCGGAACCGGAGCCCCGGCCATAGTCAGTCATCGTTCCCCTTGAGCCGCGAGGCGAACGGCAGCCGAGCCGGTGGCACCGCGTCCGTTTCGCCTCTCTCTGTGCGGCAGCTGTTCGAACATGCCGCATCGCGCGGAACGTTACCGTATCGCGATCAGATGACCACTTCGACGCCCTCGCCCGGGGCTTTACCCGAGACCCGTTCGGCCTCCAGCGCGCTCTGAAGGATGACAACTGCCGCCACTTGGTCGATAACGGACCGGCCCTTCTTGGATTTAACGCCCGAAGCGCGCAATCCCTGACTCGCCGTCACTGTGCTCATCCGCTCATCGACCAGTCGTACCAACACCGGCGCGATACCCCGCGCGACCTCCTGGGCGAACAGACGTACCTTCGCCGCGGCGGGTCCCTCGCCCCCGTTGAGGGAGCGCGGCAGGCCGATCAGCACCTCGATCGGTTCGTACTCCGTCACGAGCTGCCGGAGCCGCCGGTGGGCGGCCGGGACATCGCGTCCCGGCACGGTCTCCACCGGCGTGGCGAGGATCCCGTCGGGGTCGCACGAGGCGACCCCGATCCGGGCGTCCCCGACATCGATCGCGAGCCGTCGTCCCCGTCTCACGCGAGGTCGGTGACGAGGCGTTCCACGGCGGCCACGGCGTCCCCGATGGCCTCCGGGTGCTGACCGCCGCCCTGGGCGACGTCCGGCTTGCCGCCGCCCCCGCCGCCGAGGGTCTTGGCGGCGGTACGGACCAGCTCACCGGCCTTGAGACCGCGTGCGCGGGCGGCCTCGTTGGTGGCGATGACCGTCAGCGGGCGGCCGTTGGCCGTGGTGAACAGCGCGACGACCACCGGCCGGTCACCACTGATCCGGCTGCGGACATCGAGGACCAGCTTGCGCAGATCGTCGGCCGAGGTGCCGTCCGGGACCTGCCCGGTGACCAGGGCCGTGCCCCGTACGTCCTGGGCGGACTCGGCGAGTCCGGCGGCGGCGGCGAGGACCTTCTCCGCGCGGAACTTCTCGATCTCCTTCTCGGCGTCCTTCAGCTTGCCGAGCATGCCGGCGATCTTCTCGGGCAGCTCCTCGGAGCGGCCCTTGACCAGCTCCTGGAGCTGGGCGACGACGGTGTGCTCCTTGGCGAGGAAGTGGTACGCGTCGACGCCGACCAGGGCCTCGATACGCCGGACCCCGGAGCCGATCGACGACTCCCCGAGCAGCTTCACCAGGCCCAGCTGGGCGGTGTTGCGGACATGCGTGCCGCCGCACAGCTCCTTGGAGAAGTCCCCGATGGTCACGACGCGGACCCGCTCGCCGTACTTCTCGCCGAACTCGGCGATCGCGCCCTGCTTCTTGGCCTCGTCGATGGACATGACCTCGGCCTGGACGTCCAGCTCCCTGGCGAGCACCTCGTTGATCTTCTGCTCGACGTCCAGCAGGACCGTGCCGGGGACGGCGGCGGGCGAGCCGAAGTCGAAGCGGAAGCGGCCCGGCGAGTTCTCGGAGCCGGCCTGGGCGGCCGTCGGGCCGAGCGCGTCACGCAGCGCCTGGTGGGTGAGGTGGGTGGCGCTGTGGGCGCGGGCGATGGCCCGACGGCGCGTCAGATCGATGGCGGCGTGCGCGGAGGCGCCCACCGTCACCTCACCGACCTGCACGGTCCCCTTGTGCACGGAGACGCCGGGGACCGGCTGCTGTACGTCGCGGACGGTGATGACGGCGCCGTTGTCGAGCCGGATCCGGCCCTGGTCCGCGAGCTGCCCGCCGCCCTCGGCGTAGAACGGGGTGCGGTCGAGCACGACCTCGATCTCGTCGCCCTCGGTGGCGGCGGGCGAGGAGACCCCGTCGACGAGAAGGCCGACGACGGTCGACTCGCCCTCGGTGGAGGTGTAGCCGGTGAACTCGGTGGAGCCGCCGGCGTCCGCGACGGCGCGGTAGGCGGAGAGGTCGGCGTGGCCGGACTTCTTGGCGCGGGCGTCGGCCTTGGCGCGGTCCCGCTGCTCCTTCATCAGACGGCGGAAGCCGTCCTCGTCCACGGACAGGCCCTGTTCGGCGGCCATCTCCAGGGTGAGGTCGATGGGGAAGCCCCAGGTGTCGTGGAGCAGGAACGCCTTGTCGCCGTCGAGGACCCGGCCGCCGGCGGCCTTGGTCTCGGTGACGGCGGTGTCGAGGATGTTGGTGCCGCCCTTGAGGGCCTTGAGGAAGGCGGCCTCCTCCGCGAGGGCGACGGTCTCGATGCGCCCGCGGTCGGTCTCCAGCTCCGGGTACTGCTCGCCCATGGTCCTGATGACCACGTCGATCAGCTCCGCGACGACCGGCTCGGTGGCGCCCAGCAGGCGCATGTTGCGGATGGCGCGGCGCATGATGCGGCGCAGTACGTAGCCGCGGCCCTCGTTGCCGGGGGTGACGCCGTCACCGATGAGCATGGCGGACGTACGGATGTGGTCCGCGACGACGCGCAGCGAGACGTCGGAGCCGTGCTCGGCGCCGTAGCGCACCCCGGTCAGCTCGGTGGCCTTGTCCATGACGACGCGCAGGGTGTCGGTCTCGTACATGTTCTGTACGCCCTGGAGGATCATGGCGAGGCGTTCGAGGCCGAGACCGGTGTCGATGTTCTTCGACGGCAGGTCCCCGAGGATCGGGAAGTTCTCCTTGTCCTCGCCGGCACCGCGCTCGTACTGCATGAAGACCAGGTTCCAGATCTCCACGTAGCGCTCGTCGTTGACGGCGGGGCCGCCCTCGACGCCGAACTCGGGGCCCCGGTCGTAGTTGATCTCGGAGCAGGGGCCGCAGGGTCCGGGGACGCCCATGGACCAGAAGTTGTCCTTCTTGCCGAGGCGCTGGATGCGCTCGGCGGGCACGCCGATCTTGTCGCGCCAGATCCGCTCGGCCTCGTCGTCGTCGAGGTAGACGGTGATCCAGAGCTTCTCGGGCTCCAGGCCGTAGCCGCCGTCCGCGACGGGGGTGGTGAGCAGCTCCCAGGCGTAGGTGATGGCACCTTCCTTGAAGTAGTCACCGAAGGAGAAGTTGCCGCACATCTGGAAGAACGTGCCGTGGCGGGTGGTCTTGCCGACCTCTTCGATGTCCGGCGTACGGACGCACTTCTGGACGCTGGTGGCGCGCGGGGCGGGCGGCTTGACCTCGCCGAGGAAGTACGGCTTGAAGGGGACCATGCCCGCCGGGACCAGCAGCAGAGTCGGGTCGTCCGCGATGAGCGACGCCGAAGGGACGACGGTGTGACCGCGCTCCTCGAAGAAGCTCAGCCAGCGGCGACGAATTTCGGCCGACTCCATCAGTGGTCCTCATTCCGGTTGTGCGGCGGGTAGGGGTGTGTGGTGCGGGACGGTGCGGTGCGGGGGTGCTCGATCGCGACGAGGCGCCGGGGCGCGGGCAGTGCCGGGTCGTCGGCCGCCGCTTCCAGGCCGAGCGCCTCGCCGAGTTCGGCTTCGCGCCGGACCATGCCGGAGCGGACGTCGACGGCGAACTCGCGGACCCGGTGTCCCGCGTCGATCGCCTTGTTGGCCGCCTGCGCGGCGAGGCTCTCCGGGGTCAGCTGCTTGAGCTTCTGGTGGGCCTTGGTGGTGGCCCAGACACCGGCCGCGGCGCCCGCGGTGAACCAGAACGTACGGCGGAACATCGCTGTGTCAGCCCTTCTTCTTCCTGCGCCGGGCGGTCGGCAGCGTACGTCCGACGACCACCGGTCCCGGACCGGCGGCCGGCGCGCCCCGGCGGCTCATGGCCTGCCGGACGCCGTAGCCGAACGCCGCGACCTTCACCAGCGGTCCGCCGAAGGTGGTGGCGACGGTGGAGGAGAGAGCGGAGGCGTTGGAGGTGACCTCCTGGACGTCCGTGGCGATGGCGTCGACCCGGTCGAGCTGGGTCTGTGCCGAGCGTACGGTCGCCGAGGCGTCCGCCAGCAGGGGCACCGCCTGTTCGGTGATGTCCGCCACGAGTCTGGTGGTCGCCCTGAGCGTCTGGGCCAGCCGTACCAGCACCACGGCCAGGAAGGAGACCAGGATGGCCCAGAACACGGCCACCAGGATCCCGGCAACCTCTCCACCGGTCACGCCGCACCGCTCCCTGATCGTCGTAGGTCAGCTGGAAAGCGACTGGAAAGTCGTCCCCCGAGCCTATCGCGCCGGTGGTCGCGCCCCGTACCGGATTACAGCGGTGAACGGGTACGGGTGAACGGGTGTGCGGCGGAACGGCGAAGCCCGCCGATCCCCCCGCCCGCGCGGGGCGGAGGGATCGGCGGGCGCGCTCGCCGGTGGATCAGCGGGCGTAGTACTCGACGACGAGCTGCTCGTCGCAGATGACCGGGATTTCCTTGCGGTTCGGGTCACGGTCGAGGCGGAACGCGAGGGCCTTCAGGTTGACCTGGAGGTAGCGCGGGGTCTCGCCGTCCGTGTCGTAGCCACCCTCGCGGGCGACCTGGAACGGGACCTTGTCGCGGCTGCGCTCGCGGACCATCACGACGTCGTCGGGGCGGACGCGGAACGACGGCTTGTCGACCTTGCCACCGTTGACCTCGATGTGGCCGTGGACGACCATCTGACGGGCCTGGTAGATGGTGCGGGCGATGCCCGAACGCAGGACCAGGGCGTCGAGGCGGCGCTCCAGCTCGACGACGAGCGCCTCGCCGGTCTTGCCGCCGGCCTTCTTGGCGCGGTCGTAGGCGCGCGCCATCTGGCGCTCGCTGATGTCGTACTGGGCGCGCAGGCGCTGCTTCTCCAGCAGACGGACCTTGTAGTCACTGTTCTGCTTGCGTCCGCGGCCGTGCTCGCCCGGCGGGTAGGGGCGGGCCTCGAAGTACTTGACAGCCTTCGGCGTCAGCGCGATACCGAGCGCGCGTGACTTCTTGACCTTGGGACGCGACTGGTTAGGCACGTTCTCCAGACCTCCGTTGTAGGTTAGGTTAGGCTCACCTTACTTAAGGAGATCGCATGTCTCGCCCTGGGAACACCACGCGCATCACAGACAGCAGCCTCGACGCCCCCACAGACACGACTGGGAAGGGCGACGATTCGACGGAGGTCCGATCAGCTCATGGTCAGCCGCGTCCCAGCGGGCTTGAAATCGATCGGATGCCGTCAGCAGCCGAGCGCACACGAACTCTCGTACAGAGTACATGCTCGGCCGTACTGATCATTCCGGGCCTGGACGGGGCCCTGCCCCACCAGCTGATGCCGGATCTGCGGTCCGTCGGGCCCGACGGCGAGGTGTTCCTCGTCTTCGCCGCCGACTCCCCCGCGGTGCGCGCCGCCACGCACGCGCAGGACGACGAACTCAACGCGGTGCTGGAGATCACCGATGTCGCGCCCGTCTCCGTACCCCACCGGATCCGCGGCCGGGCCTGGCTCTCCGGCTGGCTCACCCGCGAACCCGAACAGGCCGCGATGGAACCGGGCCGTACGCTGCTGCGGCTGGAGGTCGGCGAAGCCTGCGTGGACGATCTCTGGGGCGCCGACCAGGTCGAGCCCGAGGACTTCGCGTCGGCCGCGGCCGACCCGCTGGTCGAGCACGAGGCGGAGCTGCTCCAGCATCTGCACACGGCCCACAGCGCCGAGGTCCAGTCGCTGCGCGGACTGCTCGGCGAGCGCGGCGAGTCGACCACGGCCGGAACCGCGGCCGTGCCGGTCGCGATCGACCGCTTCGGGCTACGGGTGCGCTTCACCGGGGTGCAGTGCTTCGACGCCCGCTTCGACTTCCCCGAGCCTGTGCGCGATGTGAACGAGCTGCGCTACGCCATGCACACGCTCTTCGACGCGGCGGCCGGCTGAACTCCCGGCCGGGGGCTCTCACCCCGCGTCCCCGCGCAGCCGCTCGCGCACCTTGTCGGCCACATCCGCGTAGCGCGCCTCCGCGCCGTACCGGGTGGGTTCGTAGTAACGGCGGTCCCGCACCGCGTCCGGGGCGTACTGCTGGGCGGCGATCCCGCCGGGCACATCGTGCGGATAGACATACCCCTGGGCGTGCCCCAGCTTGGCCGCGCCCTTGTAGTGGCCGTCGCGCAGATGCGGCGGGATCTGTCCGGCCAGCCCTTTCCGTACGTCCTCCAGCGCCGCCCCGATCGCGGTCGTCGCCGCGTTCGACTTGGGCGCGAGGGCCAGCGCGATGGTCGCGTGGCTGAGGGTCAGCGCGGCCTCCGGGAAGCCGATCATGGCCACGGCCTGGGCCGCGGCGACCGCGAGCGGCAGGGCGGCGGGGTCGGCGAGGCCGATGTCCTCGCTCGCCGAGATCATCAGCCGCCGGGCGATGAACCGGGGGTCCTCGCCCGCGTCGATCATCCGGGCCAGATAGTGCAGCGCGGCGTCCACGTCGGAGCCCCGGATCGACTTGATGAGCGCGCTCGCCACGTCGTAGTGCTGGTCGCCGTCGCGGTCGTAGCGCACGGCCGCCCGGTCGACGGTCTCCTCGACGGTGGCCAGGGAGATGTCCGGCTCCCGTTTGTCGATCGCGGCGCCGGCCGCCGCCTCCAGCGCGGTCAGCGCGCGGCGCGCGTCACCGCCGGCGATCCGCAGCAGATGCGCCTCGGCGTCGTCGGGCAGCGTGACGGCGCCGCCGAGCCCGCGCTCCTCCGTGAGCGCCCGGCGCAGCAGGGCGCTCAGGTCGTCGTCGGTGAGCGGCTCCAGCGTCAGCAGCAGAGAGCGGGAGAGCAGCGGGGAGATGATCGAGAAGTACGGATTCTCGGTGGTGGCGGCGATGAGCGTCACCCAGCGGTTCTCGACCGCGGGCAGCAGGGAGTCCTGCTGGGCCTTGCTGAAGCGGTGGATCTCGTCGAGGAAGAGGACGGTCTCCTTGCCGAACCCGCCGGAGGCCCGGCGCGCCCCGTCGATGACGGCGCGGACCTCCTTGACGCCCGCGGTGATCGCGGACAGCTCGACAAAGCGTTTGTTGGTGGCCTTGGAGACGACATAGGCGAGGGTCGTCTTTCCGGTGCCCGGCGGTCCCCAGAGGATCACCGACGAGGGCCCGGCGGGGCCGCCGCTGCCCTCCCCGACCAGCCGGCGCAGCGGGGACCCCGGCTTCAGCAGATGCCCCTGCCCGACGACCTCGTCCAGGACGCGCGGGCGCATCCGGACGGCCAGGGGGCTGCTGGACGGGTCCTTCTCCTGGCGGTCTTCCGCCGCTGCGGTAAAGAGGTCGGGCTCCACGCGTGAAGCCTATGCCAGACCACTGACAGCGATCGCCCGGCCGGAAAACGCCCGCACTGCCCGGACCGACCGGACTTTCCGGCTCGCGCTCACCCGGTCCAGAAGTCCCACCAGCGGGTCAGGATGAGCATCCCGATGATGCCGATGTGCAGCGCCGGGAGGAGCCAGGTGAACTCGCCGAGGAAGCCGCGCAGCCAGGACGGCGCGGGCAGCACCCCGTTGCGGATGTTGTGGGACGTCACGTACCAGAACATGACGATGGTGCCGACCCAGGCCAGGCAGCACCAGAGGCAGAGCGAGTTGATGCTGTACAGCGACTGGTACTGGAGCCAGGTGCAGAAGCCGACCCCGAAGAGCGTCCCGGCGTTCAGCCCGAGCCAGAACCAGCCCCGGTAGCGCGCCCCGGCCAGCAGCCCCATGCCGATGGCGATGACCACGGAGTAGGTGACGAGCCCCAGCATCGGGTTCGGGAAGCCGAAGACGGACGCCTGCTCGCTCTTCATGATGTTGCCGCAGGAGACGACCGGGTTCAGGCTGCACCCCGGGGTGAAGCCCGGGTCCTCCAGCAGCTTGAACTTGTCGATGGTGATGACCCATGCCGCCAGCAGCCCGGCCGCGCCCGTGATGATCAGCAGGAGCGCGAAGGCCCTGCCGCCGCCCACGGTCCCCGGGTCGCCCTCCTCCCTCCGGGAGGAGGAGACATCGTCCACCGCTGCACTCTTCATATCGCCGTTCCATCACTGTGGGCCTGTGGGGCAGGCTCATTGTGCCGTACGGGACCCCCGCTCCACCGTTCGCGGCGGATAAGACCGACCGTCACATGGGGGGTGGGTGAAGGAGCGGGGGCTGGTGCGTGCAGCTGCAAGGCGGAGGAGGGAGTGATGGCGGAGCCATCGTGACCGACGACAACGCCGCAGATGTGCGTGCCGGCCCCCGTGACGCCGCCCCCCATGTGACGGTCGGTCTAATGGAGAGCGGGCCCGGACCACCCTCGGTCCGGGCCCGCCACCGCACAGGCTCTCAGCCGAGCAGGCGTGTCAGCTCCGTCACCAGGGCGTCGAGCGCGACCGGGGTCTGTTCGCCGGTCTCCATGTCCTTGAGCTGCGCCACGCCCTCGGCGAGGTCGCGCTCGCCGGCCACGACCGTGTACCGGGCGCCGGACCTGTTGGCGTTCTTCATGGCGCCCTTCAGGCCCTTCCCGCCGTACGAGAAGTCGGCGGCGACGCCGGCCCGGCGCAGCTCCGTGACCACGCCGAACAGGGCGCGCCTGGCCTCCTCGCCCAGCGGTACGGCGAAGACGCTGGTCGCGCTCGGCACCTCCAGGGTGATGCCCTCGGCCTCCAGCGCCAGCACCGTACGGTCCACGCCCAGCGCCCAGCCGACCGACGGGAGCGCCGGGCCGCCGATCATCTCGGACAGCCCGTCGTACCGGCCGCCGCCGCCCACCGCGGACTGCGAGCCGAGCCCGTCGTGGACGAACTCGAAGGTGGTGCGCGTGTAGTAGTCGAGGCCGCGCACGAGCTTCTCGTCGTCCTCGTACGCCACACCCGCGGCCGTCAGCAGGTCCCTGACCTCCTCGTGGTACGCCTTGCACGCGTCGCACAGGTAGTCGCGCAGCAGCGGCGCGCCGGTGAGCTGCCTGCGCACGTCGGGGCGCTTGTCGTCGAGGACGCGCAGCGGGTTCAGCTCGATCCGGCGGCGGGTCTCCTCGTCCAGGTCGAGACCGCGCAGGAAGCCCTGGAGCGCGTCGCGGTAGACGGGCCGGCACTCCTTGTCGCCCAGCGAGTTGAGCAGGATACGGAACTGCCGCAGCCCCAGGGAGCGGTACGCCTGGTCGGCCAGGATGATCAGCTCGGCGTCGAGCGCGGGGTCCTCCGCGCCGATCGCCTCGGCGCCGACCTGCGAGAAGTGGCGGTAGCGGCCCTTCTGGGGGCGCTCGTAGCGGTAGTACGAGCCGGAGTACCAGAGCTTGACGGGCAGGTTCCCCGCCTTGTGCAGATTGGCCTCCAGCGCGGCGCGCAGCACGGAGGCGGTGCCCTCGGGGCGCAGCGCGAGCCGGTCGCCGCCCTTGGTCTCGAAGGCGTACATCTCCTTGGAGACGATGTCGGTGGACTCGCCGACGCCGCGCGAGAACAGTTCGACGTTCTCGAAGCCGGGCGTCTCGATGTAGCCGTAGCCGGAGTTGCGCAGGGGCGCGGAGATCGCCTCCCGTACCGCGAGGAAGGTCGCGGAGACGGGCGGGAGCAGATCGTAGGTGCCCTTGGGGGCCTGGAAGGTGCTCATGGGGATCGGTGTGTTCACATTCCTCGTCGCGGAGCGGCGCTCTGGCCGCTTCCATAGCCGGTGGCCACCTCGCGCAGATACGGGTTGGTGGCGCGCTCCCGGCCGATGGTGGTCTGGGGGCCGTGGCCGGAGAGCACCACGGTCGAGTCGTCGAGCGGCAGGCACACACGGCCCAGCGACTCGAGCAGCTCGGCGGGGTCCCCACCCGGCAGATCGGTGCGTCCGACGGAGCCGGCGAACAGCAGGTCGCCCGAGAAGAGCAGCGGCGGCACATCGCCGCCGCCGGCGGACTCGGGCGTCCCGAAGGTCACCGACCCCTTCGTATGGCCGGGCGCGTGCGCGACGGTCAGCTCCAGCCCCGCCAGCGCCAGCGCGGCGCCGTCGGTCAGCTCGTGGACGTCGGACGGCTCCCCCACGGTCAGCTCGCCCATCAGCGGCATCCCGAGCGAGCGGCCGAGGGCCTTCTCGGGGTCGCTCATCATGTAGCGGTCGGCGGGGTGGATCCACGCGGGTACGTCGTGGGCTCCGCAGACCGGGACGACCGAGGCGACATGGTCGATGTGGCCGTGGGTGAGCAGCACGGCGACGGGCTTGAGCCGGTACTTCCTGACCGCGTCCTCGACTCCCCGCGCGGCCTGGTGGCCCGGGTCGATGATCACGCACTCCTCGCCGGCGGCGGGGGCGACCAGATAGCAATTGGTGCCCCAGGCCCCGGCGGGAAACCCGGCAATGAGCACGATCGTCCTTATATGTCGTCGGGCGGGGTGGCCGGCCGGTGGCGGCCGGGTCGGCAAGGCGGCCGTTCGCAGGGTACCGGCGCTGCTCATTCCACAGCCAATCCATATACCGTACGGGGCTGGAGCCTTTCGGTGCCGGGGCGCGCGAGGCCGGCATGATCCAAACGGAGGGCCCCGGGTGCCTGTCTGGTCGGGCGGCACCGATCACACGACATCGAGGAGAAGACCCGGTGGTCAACAGCGATCAGCGGCGGCGGCAGCTCGCCCGGGAAAAGTTCGAGCGGCAGCAGTTGCGCCGGACCGAGGCACGCAAGCGTGCGAAGGTCCGCAACTCGGTCATCGCGGCCGCGCTGGCCGTGGTGGTGATCGGCGGGGCGGGCGCGTACGCGGCGGTGAAGTCGTCCGGCGACGACAAGAAGAGCGACAAGGCCGCGGAGGCCGAGGCGTCGCCGTCGCCCTCGGAGAGCGAGAGCGCCGAGCCCGAGCCGAAGATGACGATCGACAAGTCGGCGAAGTACACGTTCACGCTCAAGACGGACCAGGGCACCTTCGCGATCGCCATGGACGCCAAGAAGACACCGCACACGGTGAACTCCTTCAAGGCGCTCGCGGACAAGGGGTACTTCGACAAGACGAAGTGCCACCGGCTGACCACGGAGGGGATCTTCGTCCTCCAGTGCGGCGACCCGCAGGGCGACGGCACCGGCGGTCCGGGCTACACCATCGAGGACGAGAATCTGGCGTCCCTCGGCAAGGCGGGCGCGGACGGCACCGTCACGTATCCCGCGGGCACGGTGGCGATGGCCAATACCGGCCAGCCGCACAGCGGTGGCAGCCAGTTCTTCCTGGTCTACAAGGACACCAAGCTGGCCCCCAGCTACACGCCCTTCGGGACGCTCGACGAGGCCGGTCTGAAGTCCGTGGAAGCCGTGGGGAAGGCCGGGGTCGAGGGCGGCGGGGGCGACGGTGCGCCCAAGAAGGCGGTCACCGTGGAGAAGGGCACGGTCGACAAGGCGTGACCCCGTGAATTTCGGCCGCGCTGAGTGCGGACAGCCGGGCGGCCGGTCGCCTAGATTGGCCTGGTGCAGGGCGGGCGCGGCCCGCCCCAGGAAACTGTGGATGATGCCCGGGGGCCATTCCCCTCGCGGGTATCAGGTGGAGGAGGCGCTGTGAGCAGCGACCCGTGGGGCCGTGTCGATGAGACGGGCACCGTGTACGTGCGGACGGCCGAGGGCGAGCAGGTCGTCGGATCGTGGCAGGCAGGCTCTCCGGAAGAGGCTCTGGCCTATTTCGAGCGCAAGTACGAGGGCCTGGTTGTCGAGATCGGCCTCCTCGAACGGCGGGTGAAGACCACCGACCTGTCCGCGAAGGACGCGACGGTGGCCATCGACCACCTGCGCGGTCAGGTGGACGAGCACCACGCCGTGGGCGATCTGGAGGCGTTGCGCAAGCGGCTCGACGCGCTGGTCGCCACGGTCGATTCGCGCCGTGAGGAGCGCAAGGCGCAGCGGGCGAAGCAGACCGACGAGGCGCGTAGTGCCAAGGAGGCGCTGGTCGTCGAGGCGGAGGAGCTGGCCGCGAGCGACCAGTGGCGGTCGGCCGGCGAGCGGCTGCGGGCTCTGGTGGACACCTGGAAGGGCCTGCCGAGGCTGGACCGGAAGTCCGACGACGAGCTGTGGCACCGCTTCTCGCACGCGCGCTCCGCGTTCTCCAAGCGCCGCAAGGCCCACTTCGCGGCGCTCGACGCGCAGCGGGAGGAGGCCCGTAAGGCCAAGGAGAAGCTGGTCGCGGAGGCCGAGTCGCTGTCGGGCTCCACCGACTGGGGCGGTACGGCGGCCCGTTACCGCGAGCTGATGACGGACTGGAAGGCGGCGGGCCGCGCTCAGCGCGAGGCCGAGGACGAGCTGTGGAACCGCTTCCGCGGTGCCCAGGACGTCTTCTTCGCGGCGCGCGGTGAGGTGTTCGCCGAGCGGGACGCCGAGCAGACCGAGAACCTCAAGCTCAAGGAGGAGCTGGCGGCCGAGGCCGAGCGGCTGGTGCCGGTCACGGACCTCAAGGCGGCCAGGGCGGCCTTCCGTGCCCTCAACGAGCGCTGGGAGGCCATCGGTCATGTGCCGCGGGACGCCCGGCCGCGGGTCGAGGGCCGGATGCAGGCGGTCGAGCGGGCTCTTCAGGAGTCCGAGGAGACCGAGTGGCGCCGTACCAACCCGGAGGCGCTGGCGCGTGCCGCCGGGCTGACGGGCCAGCTCCAGACCGCCGTGGACAAGCTGCGCGGGCAGATCGACACGGCGCGCGCGGCGGGCAACAACTCCCGGGCGGACAAGCTCGCGCGGGAGCTGGAGGGCCGTCAGGCGCTGCTGGACCAGGCGCTGAAGGGCCTCCACGAGTTCGGCGGCTGATCCGGGCGTCGTTCTTCATGACGGAGGGGCTCCCCGTGCTTCGGTACGGGGAGCCCCTCCGTCATGTGCGGCCGTCACCGCGCGGTCAGGGCCTGCGGGCCGAGGTGACGCGGTAGACGTCGTAGACGCCCTCCACGCCCCGTACCGCCTTCAGGACGTGTCCGAGATGCTTCGGGTCGCCCATCTCGAAGGTGAAGCGGGAGGTGGCGACGCGGTCGCGGGAGGTCTGGACGGCGGCCGACAGGATGTTGACGTGCTGGTCGGACAGGACGCGGGTGACATCCGACAGCAGCCGGGACCGGTCCAGCGCCTCGACCTGGATGGCGACCAGGAAGACGGACGACTGGGTGGGGGCCCACTCGACCTCCTTGATCCGCTCCGGCTGTTGGGAGAGCGCGTCGACGTTGAGGCAGTCGGCGCGGTGTACGGAGATACCGCTGCCGCGGGTGACGAAGCCGATGATCGGGTCGCCCGGGACCGGGGTGCAGCAGCGGGCGAGCTTGACCCAGACGTCGTCGACGCCCTTGACGACCACACCGGGGTCGGCGCTGGAGCGGCGTTTGGAACGGCCGTGGGAGGGCGGGGAGTTCTCCGCGATGTCCTCGTTGGCCGCGTCCTCGCCGCCGAGCGCCTGCACCAGCTTCTGTACGACGCCCTGGGCGGCGACATGGCCCTCGCCGATCGCCGCGTACAGCGACGAGATGTCGGGGTAGCGCATCTCGTGCGCGAGGGTGACCAGCGAGTCCCCGGTGAGGATGCGCTGGATCGGCAGGTTCTGTTTGCGCATGGCCCGCGCGATGGCGTCCTTGCCCTGCTCGATCGCCTCGTCGCGGCGCTCCTTGGAGAACCACGCGCGGATCTTGTTCCGGGCCCGGGGCGACTTGACGAAGCCCAGCCAGTCACGGGAGGGGCCGGCGCCGGACGCCTTGGAGGTGAAGACCTCCACCAGATCGCCGTTGTCCAGGGTCGATTCGAGCGGTACGAGCCGCCCGTTGACCCGGGCCCCTATCGTCCGGTGGCCGACCTCCGTGTGGACGGCGTACGCGAAGTCGACGGGGGTGGCGCCGGCGGGCAGCGCTATGACGTCGCCCTTGGGCGTGAAGACGAAGACCTCGTTGCGCGAGAGGTCGAAGCGGAGCGACTCCAGGAACTCGCTGGGGTCCTCGGTCTCCTTCTGCCAGTCCAGCAGCTGGCGCAGCCACGCCATGTCGTTGACGGTGTCCTGGCCGGCGCCCCGGCCGGAGCTTCTGGGGACGTCGGTGCGGACCTTGGAGGCGCCGGCGACGGCCTCCTGCTTGTACTTCCAGTGCGCGGCGATGCCGTACTCGGCGCGGCGGTGCATGTCGAAGGTGCGGATCTGGAGTTCGACCGGCTTGCCGTTGGGCCCGATGACCGTCGTGTGCAGCGACTGGTACATGTTGAACTTGGGCATCGCGATGTAGTCCTTGAACCGCCCGGGCACCGGATTCCACCGGGCGTGGACGGTGCCGAGCGCCGCGTAGCAGTCGCGGACGGTGTCGACGAGGACACGGATGCCGACCAGGTCGTAGATCTCCGCGAAGTCCCGGCCGCGGACGATCATCTTCTGGTAGACGCTGTAGTAGTGCTTCGGCCGGCCGGTGACGGTGGCCTTGATCCGGGCCGCGCGCAGGTCGGACTGGACCTCGTCGGTCACTATGGCCAGGTATTCGTCGCGCTTGGGGGCGCGCTCCGCGACCAGCCGGACGATCTCGTCGTACATCTTGGGGTAGAGGATCGCGAAGGCGAGGTCCTCCAGCTCCCACTTGATGGTGTTCATGCCCAGCCGGTGGGCCAGGGGCGCGTAGATCTCCAGGGTCTCGCGGGCCTTCTTCTCCTGCTTCTCCCGCTTGAGATAGCGCATGGTGCGCATGTTGTGCAGCCGGTCGGCGAGCTTGATGACCAGGACGCGCGGGTCCTTGGCCATGGCGACGACCATCTTGCGGACGGTCTCGGCCTGCGCGGCCTCGCCGAACTTGACCTTGTCGAGCTTGGTCACGCCGTCCACCAGCAGCGCGACCTGGTCCCCGAAGTCGCGGCGCAGGGTGTCCAGGCCGTACTCGGTGTCCTCGACGGTGTCGTGCAGCAGCCCGGCCATCAGGGTGGCGGGGTCCATGCCCAGCTCGGCGAGGATCGTCGTCACCGCGAGCGGGTGGGTGATGTACGGGTCGCCGCTCTTGCGCTTCTGCCCGCGGTGCCAGCGCTCGGCGACCTGGTAGGCGTTCTCGATCTGCCGGAGCGTCGCCGTCTCGATCTTGGGATCGTTGATCCGTACGGTCCGCAGCAGCGGCTCCAGAACGGGGTTGTACGGGGACGAGCGCTGCACGCCGAGCCGGGCCAGCCGGGCCCGTACGCGATTGGAGGAGCCACCGGAACGCGAGGGGGCCGGGGGCTGCCGGGAGGCGCCGGCGGGGGCCAGGGGGCGCTCGACGGCCGGGACGGGCGCGGGGGTGGCGGGCGGCGCGGGGGGCGTACGCCCGTCGGCGCGGGCGGGTGCGGGGTCCACCGCCGGCTGCGCAGGCTTCCCGTCGGCGGCGACGGCCCTGTCCCGGGGCGCGGCCGACTCCGTCGCGGCGGGGCGGTCGGGCGTCGCGGCGGCCAGTGGCTGGACCTCTTCTGGCAAGGGCGCTCCTCGTGCGGATCCAGGTCCCCCGGTCAGGCCCGGAGGTTCCCATGGTATCGACCTCAGGTGTCCCTCTCGTCCCGGGGACGTAGGCCTTGCGTAACGCGGGACGGGCACCCGGTTGTTCCCGGGTGCCCGTCCTTGTCTGCCGTAATCCGCCGAAGCGCTGCTCAGAGCGTGATCAGGGCCTCCAGCGGAGCCCCGTCGAGCACGGGCTCCAGCCGGGCGCGACCGCCCAGGAAACCCAGCTCCATGAGGACCGCCACACCCACGACCCGGGCACCGGCGCGCCGCACCAGCTCCAGGGACGCCTCGGCGGTGCCGCCGGTGGCCAGGACGTCGTCGATGACGAGGACCCGGTCGCCGCTGTCGAGGTCCTCGGCGTGGATCTCGATCTCGGCGGAGCCGTACTCCAGGTCGTACGACTGCGCGAGCGTGGCTCCGGGGAGCTTGCCCGCCTTCCGTACGGGGATGAATCCGACGCCCGCCCGGACCGCGACGGGGGCGGCCAGGATGAAGCCCCGGGCCTCCAGTCCGACGATCTTGGTCGCGCCGTAACGGGCGCAGAGTTCCGCGAGCGCGTCGGTCAGCGCGGTGAACGCCTTCGGGTCCGCGAGCAGCGGGGTGATGTCCTTGAACACCACACCCGGCTTGGGATAGTCCGCGACATCACGGATGCGGCTGAGCAGCAGCTCCCGTGTGCTGGTGTCGGTCATCGACGCCCCCCCGGTCCCGAGGGACGGCCGCGGCCGCCCCGGGGGCGCTGGCCCGCCGAGGCACCGGCTCCGGCGGGAGCGGGCGTGCCCGGCTCCGTACCGTCGCCGCCGTCCTCGTAACCGCCGTCGCCGCCGTCGGCGTCGTCCGCGGAGCCGTCCGCGGGCTCACCCTTGGCAGCGGCGGCGGCGCGCTTGGCGAGCACGCGCTTCTTCAGGGCCTTTATCTGCGGGTCGCGTTCCTTGAGGTCGGCGACGAGCGGGGTGGCGATGAAGATCGAGGAGTACGCGCCGGCCGCGAGGCCGACGAAGAGCGACAGCGAGATGTCGTTCAGCATGCCGGCGCCGAGGAAGCCGCCGCCGATGAAGAGCAGACCGCCGACCGGGAGCAGCGCGACCACGGTGGTGTTGATGGAGCGCACCAGCGTGCTGTTGATCGACCGGTTGGCGACCTCGCTGTAGGTCCAGCGGGACTGCTTGGTGATCTTCTCGGACCCCTCCTTGAGACTGTCGAAGACGACGACGGTGTCGTAGAGGGAGTAACCGAGGATGGTGAGCAGACCGATCACCGTACCGGGGGTGACCTCGAAGCCCACCAGGGCGTAGACCCCGACGGTGATCGTGAGGTCGTGGATCAGGGCGATCAGGGCCGCGACCGCCATGCGCCATTCGAAGGCGATCGCCAGATAGATCACCACCAGGACCATGAAGATCGCGAGACCGTTCCACGCCTTGTTGGCGATGGTCTCGCCCCAGCTGGGCCCGACGAGATCGGCGGCGATCTTGTTCTCGTCGACGTTCAGGTCCTTGGCGAGCTGGGTCTTCACCTTGGCCGACTGCGCGGTGTCCAGTTCGGTGACCTGGATGCGCATGGTCCCGTTGCCGAGCTTCTGCACGATGGCGTCGTGCCCCGACGCCCGCTCGGCGTCTTCCTGGACCTGGGAGATGGAGGCTTCCGTCTTCGGGATGGTGAAGACGGCACCGCCCTTGAACTCGATACCCATGTTGAGCCCGCGCACCGCCACGGCGACGATGGCCGTGATGGTGATCAGGATCGAGATGGCGTACCAGAACATGCGCTTCCCGATGAAGTCGTATCCGACCTCACCGCGGTAGAGCCGGGCGCCGAGATCGCCGAGCTTCGACATCTCACGCCTCCTTCGGGTCGATGGGGGCGCTGACGCGGACGGCGGTCCTGGAGCGCCGCAGGGGCGGCTTGGCGCCGAGCCGCTGCGGGTCGAGCCCGGACCAGGGGTGGCCGCTGGAGAAGAACTTCGTACGGGCCAGGAGCGTCATCACCGGCTTGGTGAAGAAGAACACGACGACCACGTCGAGGAGCGTGGTCAGGCCGAGGGTGAACGCGAAGCCCTGGACCTTGCCGACGGTGACCACGAAGAGGACCGCGGCGGCGAGGAACGACACGAAGTCGGAGACCAGGATGGTGCGCCGGGCGCGCGGCCAGGCGCGCTCGACGGCCGGGCGGAGCGTGCGGCCCTCACGGATCTCGTCCCGGACGCGTTCGAAGTAGACGATGAACGAGTCCGCGGTGATACCGATGGCGACGATCGCGCCGCAGACGGCGGGCAGGTTCAGCGCGAAGCCGATACCCGGGCCGAGGAGCGACATGATCGTGTACGTCAGGACGCCCGAGGCGCCGAGGCTGATGATGGCGATGCCGGCGAGCCCGCGGTAGTACGCCACCAGGTAGATGATCACCAGGGCGAGGCCGATGGCGCCGGCGATCAGACCGGCCTCCAGCTGCTCGCCGCCGAGCGCGGCGGTGACCGTGGTGACGCTCTGCTCCTGGAAGCTGAGGGGCAGCGCGCCGTAGGACAGGATGTTCGCCAGGTCCTGGGCGGACTGCTGGGTGAAGCTGCCGGAGATCTCGGCGCTGCCGCCGAGGGTCTGGCTCACCGAGGGCGCCGAGACGACGTCACCGTCGAGCACGATGGCGAACTGGTTCATCGGCGCCTGCTGCTGCGAGAGCTTGGCGGTGATGGTCTGGAACTTCTTGGTGCCACCCTTGGTGAAGTCCATGGTGACGATCCACATGCCGCGCTGCGGGTCGAGCACACCCTTGGCGTCGTCGACGTCGGTGCCCTCGATCTCGGCCGGGCCGAGTACGTACTTCTCCCACTCGCCGCCCGAGTTCTTGCCACAGGCCACGATCGTGTCCTCAGGCGCGGCGTCCTGGTTGACCGAGGTGCGCTGGGCCTGCTTGGAGCAGTCGAGGCTGGTGAACTTCTTCTCCAGGGCGGCCGCGGCCGCTTCCTCGGCGGGGTCGGCCGAGGGGCTGGGCGTCGCGGCGTCGCCGGACTTGTCGGCGTCCTTCTTGTCCGCGTCCGAGGCGGCCGAGTCGGTCGGGGTGGGCGTCGTGTCCTTCTTCAGGGCGTCCGTGACGGCCCGGCCCTGAGCGGTGGCACTGGACGTGGGGGTGGCCGACGCCTCGTCGTCACCCGCCTTGCCGTCACCCGCCTTGTCACTGTTGCCGGCCTTGTCCGGACTGGCCGAGGGAGAGGGGGAACCGCTCGGGGAGGCGGAGGGCGCGGCGATCGGAGAACCCGCGGCGACGGTCAGCACGGGCCGGAAGTAGAGCTGTGCCGTGGTGCCGACCTGCTTCTGGGCCTGCTTCTCGTTCGTCCCCTTGGGGATGTTGACGATGATGTTCTTGTCGCCCTGGGTCTGCACCTCCGCCTCGGAGACACCAAGACCGTTCACACGCCGCTCGATGATGCTGACGGCGGTGTCCATATTGGTCTTGTTGATCGCGTTCGGCTTGCCCGGGGTGTTCTTCGCCTCAAGCGTGATGCTCGTACCGCCCGCGAGGTCGATCCCCAGCCGTGGTGTGACATGACCGGACCAGAACATTCCGCCCGTGAGGGCGACCATGGCAATCAGGAACAGTGCCAGGGTACGGCCCGGCCTGCCTGGGGACCCCGCTTGCCTTCGGCCCTTATTAGGTGCTGCCACCTTCTCGTTTCTCCCTGTCCAACCGCCCCACGCCGGGTGTGCGCCGGAGCGGCCACGAAGTGTTGTGGGGACCTGCCCCCGCAGAAATCAGCGCGACCCTGTGCCGTGGAGCCCCGTTGGACGGCCCGTCGGCGAGGACGAGACTACTTCGCGTCGGCCTCGCCGTCGGCCTTGGTGTCCTTGGTCTCGGTCTTGACCTCGGCCTTGGCGCCCTCGGAGCCGGTCTCCGCCGCGGCGTCGGCCTTCGCGTCGGCCTTGTCCTCCGGGGCGGCGTCCTTGCTCTCCGTGACGGCCTTGGTGTCCTCGGCGTCGGCGTCGGCGGCGCTCTCGGGCTTCTTGCCCAGGTCGATACGGGCCTCGTCGGCCGCCAGCTCCCCGGTCAGCGAGGAGGCGTCGTCCGGGACGACCGGAGTGTCCTCGTCGAAGGCGTCCTCGCCGTGCACGATGCGGTTGTACTCGTCGTCGTCCAGCACGGCGCCGATGGCGTTCTTCGCGTAGATCGCGTGAACGCCCGGCGCGACCTCCAGCACGACCATGTCCTCGTGCACCTCCTTGACGGTCGCGTACATACCGCCGATGGTGCGGACGCCCGAGCCGGGCTGCATTTCGTTGCGCATCTGCACAGCGGCCTGCTGCTTCTTCTTGGCGGACCGGGTCATCAGGAACATGGCCCCGATGAGCAGGACGAAGGGGAACAAGGCGGCGAGACTCACGGGAGGGAACTTCCTTCGCACGACCGCGCTGTCGGGCGGCCTGATATACGGGGGTGGGTATGCCGACCTGTAGGTGCGGCATCGGCGGAGTCTAAGCGAGTCCGCATCATTGGAACAACGCCCGGCACCACCCCGGGGTTCCTGGCCCCGCGCACTCCTTCACCGTCACCCCCCGAACAGCCCCGCCTGCCCGCCCGCGCCCCCGGCCGGCGCCGGGGGCACGAGCCCGAGGTGCGTCCAGGCGGCGGGCGTGGCCACCCGGCCGCGCGGGGTGCGGGCGAGCAGTCCCTCCCGTACGAGGAAAGGCTCCGCGACCTCCTCGACGGTCTCGCGCTCCTCCCCCACGGCCACCGCCAGGGTGGACAGCCCCACGGGCCCGCCACCGAAGAGCTTCAGCAGGGCCTGGAGCACGGCCCGGTCGAGCCGGTCGAGGCCCCGGGCGTCGACCTCGTACACCCCGAGCGCCACGGCGGCCACCTCGCGGGTGATGTGGCCGTCGGCCTTGACCTGCGCGTAGTCCCGGACACGGCGCAGCAGCCGGTTGGCGATCCGGGGCGTGCCGCGCGAGCGGCCGGCGATCTCGGAGGCCGCGTCGGCGTCGATCTCCAGGTCGAGGAGCTGGGCCGAACGGTGGATGACACGCTCCAGCTCGGTGCTCGTGTAGAACTCCATGTGGCCGGTGAAGCCGAAGCGGTCGCGGAGCGGGGGCGGCAGCAGCCCGGCCCGGGTGGTGGCGCCGACCAGGGTGAAGGGCGGCAGCTCCAGCGGGATGGCGGTGGCTCCCGGGCCCTTGCCGACGATGACGTCGACCCGGAAGTCCTCCATCGCCATGTAGAGCATTTCCTCGGCGGGCCGGGACATCCGGTGGATCTCGTCGAGGAAGAGGACCTCTCCCTCCTGGAGGGAGGAGAGGATCGCGGCGAGATCCCCGGCGTGCTGGATGGCGGGACCGGAGGTGATCCGGATCGGCGCGTTCATCTCGGCCGCGATGATCATGGAGAGGGTGGTCTTGCCGAGGCCGGGGGCGCCGGAGAGCAGCACATGGTCGGCGGTGGCACCGCGCGCCAGGGCCGCCTTCAGCACCAGGTCGAGCTGCTCGCGCACCCGCTCCTGGCCCACGAACTCGCCCAGCGACTTGGGACGCAGCGCCGCCTCGACGGCCTGGTCCTCACCGTCGGCGGACGCGCCGACGAGCCGTTCGGCCGCGTCGTCCGGCGTCCCGGTCTCGCTGGTGTCGTCCCAGTTCACTCTGATTCACCTCGGGGCGTAGAAACACGGGCGGGCGGAGCGGAAGCCGGTGGCAGGCCGGCTCAGCGCGTCCTGTTCAGGCTCTGGAGCGCGGCGCGCAGCAGCCTCGGCACGGGCGGCTCGGCGCCGTCCGCCAGCGCGGCCTCGGCCTGGGGGGTGACCAGGGCGACCGCCTCGTCGGCCTCCCGGGCGGCGTAGCCGAGCCCGATGAGCGCGGCGTGCAGCTGGTCGTTCCAGGGCGCCGGGCCGTGTGCGCCGGTGCTCTGCCGGCCGACCACGGGGCCGACCGGGGCGCCGAGCCGGTCCTTCAGTTCGAGCAGAAGCTTCTGCGCGCCCTTCTTGCCGATGCCGGGGACGGCGATGAGCGCCTTCTCGTCCCCGGCGGAGACCGCCATCCGCAGCGCGTCCGGGCTGTGTACGGCGAGCATCGCCTGTGCCAGCCGGGGCCCGACCCCGCTGGCGCTCTGGAGCAGCTCGAAGACCTGGCGCTCGTCGTCGTCCGCGAAGCCGTACAGGGTGAGGGATTCCTCCCGGACGACCAGCGAGGTGGCGAGCCGGGCCGGCGCGCCGACACGCAGCCCGGCGAGCGTGCCCGGCGTGCACTGGACGGCCATGCCGACCCCGCCGACCTCGATCACGGCGGTGGTGGGGGCGAGGGCGGCGACCGGGCCGCTGACGAAGGCGATCATCGGGTGACCTTCCGTACGGATGCGGTGCTGGGGATACGGGAGGCGCGCGCCGCGGCCTGCGCCTGCTGGAGGCGGTTCATCGCGGGGGCGCGCCAGATGTGGCAGATGGCGAGCGCCAGGGCGTCCGCCGCGTCCGCGGGCCGGGGCGGCTCGGCGAGCCGCAGCAGCCGGGTCACCATCGCGCCGACCTGCGCCTTGTCCGCGCGCCCGCTGCCGGTGATGGCGGCCTTGACCTCGCTGGGGGTGTGCAGCGTGACGGGGATGCCGCGCCGGGCGGCGCAGAGCATGGCGACCGCGCTGGCCTGGGCGGTGCCCATCACCGTACGGACGTTGTGCTGGGCGAACACGCGCTCCACCGCGACGAGTTCGGGCCGGTGTTCGTCCAGCCAGGCTTCGATGCCGCGCTCGATGGCGACCAGCCGGGGGCCGATCTCGTCGTCGGAGGGGGTACGGACGACGCCGACGCCGAGCATCGTGAGCGGCCGGCCCGCGACGCCCTCGACCACGCCGATCCCGCACCGGGTCAGCCCGGGGTCAACTCCCAGCACCCGCATGGCGCCCCTCCCTCGGTCAGGTGTTCCCGCTGATCAGCACAGTATCGGTCACCTCTGACAACGCGCCGGGCGGACAGGCCGACGGGCCGACGGCAAGCAGCTCCGTCGGCCCGTCGGATGAGGCGGTGTCAGGCGTCGACCTTCTCCATGACGTCGTCGGAGACATCGAAGTTGGCGAAGACGTTCTGCACGTCGTCGCTGTCCTCCAGGGCGTCGATCAGCTTGAAGATCTTGCGCGCGCCCTCCTCGTCCAGCTCGACCTGCATGGTCGGCACGAAGTTGGCGTCGGCCGAGTCGTAGTCGATGCCGGCCTCCTGGAGGGAGGTACGGACCGCGACCAGGTCGGTGGCCTCGCTGAGCACCTCGAACTGCTCGCCGAGGTCGTTGACCTCTTCCGCGCCGGCGTCCAAGACGGCGCCCAGGACGTCGTCCTCGGTCAGCTCGCCCTTGGGGACGATCACCACGCCCTTGCGGTGGAAGAGGTACGAGACGGAACCCGGGTCGGCCATCGAGCCGCCGTTACGGGTCATGGCGACGCGCACGTCGGAGGCGGCGCGGTTGCGGTTGTCGGTGAGGCACTCGATGAGCACCGCGACACCGTTCGGGCCGTATCCCTCGTACATGATCGTCTCGTAGTCGGCGCCGCCGGCCTCAAGACCGGCGCCGCGCTTGACGGCCGAGTCGATGTTCTTGTTCGGCACCGAACTCTTCTTCGCCTTCTGGATGGCGTCGAAAAGGGTCGGGTTGCCGTCGACATCGGCCCCGCCGGTACGGGCCGCGACCTCGATGTTCTTGATCAGCTTCGCGAAGAGCTTGCCGCGCTTGGCGTCGATCACGGCCTTCTTGTGCTTCGTCGTAGCCCATTTAGAGTGGCCGGACATCTGCCTGTCTCCTTCGCGTAACCAATCCTGCTCCGTTCGGCAGCGATCCTACCGGGACCGGGTCACCGTGCGGAGCGCACCATGTCGGTGAAGAAACGGTGCAGCCGATGGTCCCCCGTGAGTTCGGGGTGGAACGACGTCGCGAGCGCGGCGCCCTGCCGTACGGCGACCACATGGCCCCCGTGCTCCGCGAGCACCTCCACGCCCGCGCCCACCGACTCCACCCAGGGCGCCCGGATGAAGACGCCCTCGACGGGACCGCCCGCCACCCCCGCGACCTCCACGGCCGCCTCGAAGGACTCGTTCTGCCGGCCGAAGGCGTTGCGGCGCACGATCATGTCGATCCCGCCGACCGTCTCCTGGCCCGACCTAGGGTCGAGGATCTTCTCCGCGAGCATGATCATCCCGGCGCAGGTGCCGTACACCGGCATTCCGGTCCGTACCCGCGTCCGCAGCGGCTCCAGCATCCCGAAGAGCACGGCGAGCTTGGACATGGTCGTGGACTCGCCGCCGGGGATCACCAGCCCCTCGACGGCGTCCAGTTCCGCGGGCCGCCGTACGGACCTGGCGTCGGCGCCCGCCGCCGTCAGCGCGCCCAGATGCTCCCGGACATCGCCCTGGAGCGCCAGCACTCCGATCACAGGTGCGCTCATGGGTGATTACCAGCCACGGTTCGCGTAGCGCTCGGTCTCGGGCAGGGTGTCGCAGTTGATGCCGACCATCGCCTCGCCGAGGTTCCGGGACGCCTCCGCGATGATCTTCGGGTCGTCGTAGAACGTGGTGGCCTTCACGATCGCGGCGGCGCGCTTGGCCGGGTCGCCCGACTTGAAGATGCCCGAGCCAACGAAGACGCCCTCGGCGCCGAGCTGGCGCATCAGCGCGGCGTCCGCCGGGGTGGCGACCCCGCCCGCGGAGAAGAGCACCACGGGCAGCTTGCCGAGCGCGGCGACCTCCTTGACGATCTCGTACGGGGCGCGCAGCTCCTTGGCCGCCGCGTACAGCTCGTTGTTGTCGTACCCGCGCAGCCGGGCGATCTCGTTCTTGATCTGCCGCAGATGCCGTACGGCCTCCACGACGTTGCCCGTCCCGGCCTCGCCCTTCGACCGGATCATCGCGGCGCCCTCGGCGATCCGGCGCAGCGCCTCACCGAGGTTGGTGGCACCACAGACGAACGGCGTGGTGAACGCCCACTTGTCCGAGTGGTTCACCTCGTCCGCCGGGGTCAGCACCTCCGACTCGTCGATGTAGTCGACCCCGAGCGACTGAAGGACCTGCGCCTCCACGAAGTGGCCGATCCGCGACTTGGCCATCACCGGGATCGAGACCGCGCCGATGATCCCCTCGATCATGTCCGGGTCCGACATCCGCGCCACGCCGCCGTCCTTGCGGATGTCCGCCGGCACCCGCTCCAGCGCCATCACGGCGACCGCCCCCGCGTCCTCGGCGATCTTCGCCTGCTCCGGGGTGACGACGTCCATGATCACGCCGCCCTTCAGCTGCTCGGCCATCCCGCGCTTGACGCGCGCGGTGCCCGTCGCGGCGGTGTCGACGGGCTGGGCGGGGGTGGGAAGCGTAGTGGACACGGAGCGACCTCACTGGCTGAAAACGACAGGGATTACGGCTCCTCAAGGGAACGCCGCGCGCCCGGTCCACTGCAAGGGCCAATGGTTACGCGGTGGCTCGTTCTCCCCCGGCTCAGCCCCCCGGCCGGGCCGCCAGCGCCACCGGGGGCACATCGTCCATCTCGAACGCCAGCGGGAACGGCGCGTGTCCGGCGAGCCGGAACCAGCGCACCTTCCGGTGCCGGCGCAGGGCGCGGGCGGCCCGTACGGCGTCGTTGTGGAACCGCCGCGCCATCGGCACGCGCCGCACCGCCGCGGCCAGCTCCTCGGCGGCCTCCACACCCCCCGGCGCCTCCCTTACCGCCTCCACCTGAGCCGCCTCCCCGAACACGGCCCGCAACGCCTGGCTCAGCTCACTCTCCGCCACCTCCCGCTGCTCCTCCTCCGCCTGCCGCGCGGCATGCGCGGCCTGATACAGCACGATCGACGCGGCCGGATCGAGCACCCCCGACGACGCCAGCTCCTGCGTCACGGACGCCCGCCGCAACAACTGCGCGTCGAGCGCGGCGCGGGCGGCATCAATCCGCGTGTGCAGCCGGTCGAGCCGCCCAGCGGTCCAACTGAGATAGAGCCCCACAGCGATAACGACAACAACAATCCACACAAGAGAGGTCACGCCCGGCAGGCTAGCCGCTAGCCGCCTCCCGGCTAAGAGGCCGTGGGTTTGTCTTTGGGCGGGGCCCGGTGCACACGTGCGGGTTGTCGCCGGGTGCCCCTCCGGTGGCACGCGTCCGGACTGCACGACTTACGCCGCGTGCGGGCCGGACCGTACCCGCAGGTTTCGCTCAGCGGCACAAATCGCGCTTTACGTCCGGACACGCACCCCCTGCGGTGCCCCCTTCAGGACCCGCACAGACCACCGGGCCCGGCCCGGAGGGTTCGTGGCCCGGCCGTCCACCTACCGGAGGGGGCCGGGGTCGCAGGAGGTGACGTCCCCGGATGTAGAGCGTGATTTGTGCCGCTGAACGGTCCGCAGTCGAAGAACCGGCCCGCACGCGGCGTAAATCATGCATCCGGGGATGCGCCTCCGGAGTGCCCCGACCCCCGGCACGGGCGCACCTGCCGCACCCCGTACAACCACAAACCACGGCCCCCTAGCCGGGAGGCGACCCCGCGTTAACGACCGAACCGCGCCCGAAACCCCGTACGTTCGTCCGTCGCCACCGACGCCGCGCCGTCCGTCACCGTCTCGTACACCGCCAAGATGTCCGCGCCGACCGTCGACCAGTCGAAGCGCCGTACATGCGCGCTCCCGCGCCCCCGCAGGGCCGCGCGGCGGGCCGGGTCGGCGAGGAGGCGGGTGGCCGCGCGGGCTAGGGCGGAGGCGTCCTCGTTGGTGAAGAGTTCGCCCGCGGCGCCGTGGTCGAGGACCTGGGCGAACGCGTCGAGGTCGCTGGCCAGGACCGCCGCCCCGGCGGACAGCGCCTCGACGAGGATGATGCCGAAGCTCTCGCCGCCGGTGTTGGGCGCGACGTACAGGTCGACGCTGCGCAGCAGCCTCGCTTTGTCGGTGTCGCTGATCATGCCGAGGAACTCGACGCGTTCGCGCATGTCCTTGGGGAGGCGGGCCACCGCCTCCCGTTCGTCGCCGCGGCCCGCCACCAGCAGACGGGTGCCGGGGCGGGCGGCGAGGATCTCCGGGAGGGCCTCCATCAGGACGGGCAGGCCCTTGCGCGGTTCGTCGATGCGGCCGATGAAGCCGATGGTGCCGCCCTGCCAGGCGGGGTTGACGTCGGCGTCGGCGAAGAAGCCGACGTCGACGCCGTTGGGGATGACGACGGCGTCGCCGCCCAGGTGTTCGACGAGGGTGCGGCGCGCGTACTCGCTGACGGCGATACGGGCGCTGATCTTCTCCAGCGCGGGCTGGAGGATCGGGTACGCCGCGATCATGGCGCGGGAGCGCGGGTTGGAGGTGTGGAAGGTGGCGACGATGGGGCCCTGCGCGGCCCAGCAGGCGAGCAGGCCGAGCGAGGGCGAGGCCGGTTCGTGGATGTGGATGACGTCGAAGGTGCCGTCGTGCAGCCAGCGGCGGACCCGCGCGGCCGACAGGAAGCCGAAGTTGAGGCGGGCGACGGAGCCGTTGTACGGGACGGGGACGGCGCGGCCGGCGGAGACGACGTAGGGCGGCAGGGGGGTCTCGTCGTCCGCGGGGGCGAGGACGGAGACCTCGTGGCCGAGCCGGATGAGATGTTCGGCCAGGTCTCTGATGTGGAACTGGACGCCGCCCGGTACGTCCCAGGAGTACGGGCAGACGATTCCGATCCTCACCGGGGACCCCCGCCCGGGTCGAGATCCGCGAGCCACAGACGTTGCAGCATGTGCCAGTCCTCCGGGTGCTCGGCGATTCCGGTGGCGAAGACGTCGGCCACCGCCTGTGTCATCACAGACGTCTTCTCGGCGCGGGTACCTGTTCCGGGGACCTCGACGGCGGGAAACACCTGGCCGCGCAGGACGGGGGTGTCGTCGAACCACAGGACGGTGGGCAGCAGCAGCGCGCCCGTCCGCTGGGCCAGCAGCGCGGGGCCCGCCGGCATTCTGGCCCGGTCGCCGAAGAAGTCGACCTCGACGCCGGACTCGGAGAGGTCGCGGTCGGCGACGAGGCAGACCAGGCCGCCGGCGCGGAGCCGGCGGGCGAGCGTGCCGAAGGCGGTGCCGCCGGTGTGCGGGACGACCTCCATGCCCAGGCTCTCGCGGTAGGCGACGAACCGGTCGTACAGCTTCTCGGGCTTGAGCCGCTCGGCGACGGTGGTGAAGGGCACGTCGTGGGCGCGGGTGAGCCAGGCGCCCGCGAGGTCCCAGTTGGCCATGTGCGGCAGGGCGAGGATGACGCCCCGGCCGGTGGTGAGGCCGTCGAAGAGGAGGCCGATGTCCTTGATCTCGACACCGTCGCGCACGCGCTCCTTGCTCCAGGCGGGCAGCCGGAACGACTCCATCCAGTACCGCGTGTACGAGCGCATCCCGGCCTTGGAGAGCGCGGCGAGCCGTTCGGGGCCCGCGTCGGGGACCACGCGGGCGAGGTTGGCCTCCAGGCGCCGCACACTGGGGCCGTGCCGCTTCCAGGCGGTGTCCGCGACGGTCCGGCCCAGCGCGTTCGCGAGGGGCTCGGGGAGCGTCTTGACGGCGCTCCAGCCGATCCCGTACAGGGCGTCGGTCACCCGGTCGCCGACGGCGCTCATGAGGCGGCCCCACTCTCCCGGGTGGGACTCTCGGCCGTCTCCGCCGCGGCGTCGGCCTCGGCGGACTCGCGCCGTACGGTGACGACGCGCTGCCCGAGGGTCACGAGACTGCCGGCCGCGACGACCCACAGGGCGATCGGCAGCAGGATGTCGATCCCGGGCACGCCGAAGGCGTGCAGGCCGGCGAGCCCGGCGGCGACGAGGGAGATGACGAGCCGCTCGGCGCGCTCGATGAGCCCGTTGACGGCCACCGGCAGCCCGATGGACTCGCCGCGCGCCTTGGTGTACGAGACGACCTGGCCGCTGGCGAGGCAGAAGATGGCGACGGCGCAGAGGGTGATGCTGTCCCCGTCGCCCGCGTACCAGAGCGCGAAGCCGGCGAAGATCGCGCCGTCCGCGACACGGTCGAGCGTGGAGTCGAGGAAGGCGCCCCAGCGGCTGGTGATCCCGGCCTGTCGCGCCATGTTGCCGTCGACGAGGTCGGAGAAGACGAAAACGGTGATGACGATGGTGCCCCAGAAGAACTCCCCGCGGGGGAAGAAGGCCAGCGCGCCCGCCATCACCCCGGCCGTGCCGATCAGGGTGACCGCGTCAGGACTGACTCCGCGTCGGAGCAGAAATGCGGCGAACGGCGTGAGGACACGCGTGAAGAATGCACGCGCGTACTTGTTCAGCATGGCCTTCCCGAGGTTCGGTTGGCCGCGCGGCCCCGACGGCCACCGGCTGGCCCATCGTAGTCACGACGGCCGCGCGACACCGCCGGGTCCCCGCGCGGGCCGTCCTGTGCCCCGTATGGACGCGCCCCGGGCGGAGTACGGGGTGCGGGAGGACCGGAGCCCGGCCCCGCCGCGGGCCTCGGCGGGGCCCTTTCCGGGCGGGGCGGCAACGGACGGCGGAGAGCGCCTGGTTGGCCGCGCGGCCCGGTTCATGCGCGAGTGGCGAAGACACGCCAGTGTCCTGACGCGGACGGCATGACGCGGTTACGCTGGGGTGACCAGGCCCTGGGTTGCGGGGCACGCGGGCCGGGAAGTAGTCGCGGCAGCGGAACCGTGCGGCGAGGGGCGGCAAGTGGCAAACGACGTATTCGACTTCAGCCCTGGGGCGCAGATCCCGCTCCAGGGCTCGGCGGGGCAGACGGCGGCCACCCAGGCCCTCGCCTCGGCCGCCTATCGGGACAGCCCGATGGAGGACATCCTCAAGGCCGACAACGACTGGCACAAGTCGAAGGTCACCAAGGGCAAGTTCTCGCTCTTCGAGCCCAATCTCGGCGAGGCGTTCGCCCGCGCCGTGCAGTCGCGGACGCTGGGCCCCGGCCGGGGCGCGCTGATCCAGTCGTTCGGCATGGCGCCCCAGACGGTCGTCGAGCACTGCCTGGACGCGACCCATATCCGCCGGGAGCGCGACAAGAAGCTCACGGTGGTGACGGCGGTCGCCGGGGTGGTCTTCCTGCCCGGTGTGCTGATCTGGCTGGGCGTGTTCCAGCTGCGCCGCACCCTGGCGGGGGCGAAGGACCGCCGGGCGGGCGCGGTGGGCACCGCGGCGCTGGTGGCGGTCGCGGTGCTGGCGGTGCTGCTCCTGGTCAAGCTGCCGTTCGACGGGGTGCTCGGCTGGTATCTGCGCGGAGTGATCGTCGCACCGGTCATCGGCTGGTATCTGGCGAAGCGCATCTGCGAGCAGGCGGCGCAGGATCTGCGCGACCACTGGAACGGTCTGCTGTCCGGCGGCGGCACCAGCGTCAAGATCCCCGAGGCGGTCCCCGGCACCCCGGGCGACGCGACCCGGGAGGAGATGCGTCTGGGGCTGGAGAAGCTCAGCGCCGAGCAGCAGTCCAACATGGTCTTCTACGCGGGCCCGAAGGGCATACTCGGGATGGGCACGCGCTGGGGCAGCTGGCAGCTCGCCGAGGAGCTGGTCCCGAAGGATCCCGACAAGGAGATCCACCAGTTCCGCAGTTACGACGTGATACGCGCGATCCACGACCAGATGAAGCTGCTGGAGCGCGGCCCGCTCAACTCCGGTGGGTTCCCGACCCCTTCGGTCAAGCACTGGGTCGTGGCGCCGATCGGTGAAGGCGCGTCCTCGGTCTCCTGGCCGGACGGCGCGGACGTCGAGGCGTATCAGATCAAGAGCCACGAGATACAGCGCATCTGCAACCACCAGCAGTTCGGCAGTGGCAACCGGCACTATCTCGGAGTGCAGTTCACGCTCTGGGACAGCCAGTTGGTCATCACGATGATGATCTCGGTGACCGTTCTGCACGAGACGCTCCGTATCGAGGTCTCGGGCTACGCGCTGGGTCCGGTGCACTCGTTCTTCTTCGCGAAGCCGGCGGCGAAGACCGTGTCCCGCGCCAAGACGGTCCGGTTCTGGGAGACGACCTCGCGGAATCTGCCGCTGGTGGAGCCCAAGGAGGCGGTCCGGCTCGCGGTGCGGGCGCCGTTCACCTGGTATCCGCACATCCTCGACTTCCTCGGCGGCAAGCTGTCGCTGCCGGAGCCGTTCGGTATGCGGCATGTCTGGGCCGAGCAGCCGTGGCGCCACCGCTTCATGGCGGACGACGCGATGCGCGCCGCCACCCCGGTGCTGCGGGTCGCGCACAACGCGGCGATGCGGGTGCTGGACGAGCACGGCGTGAGCACGGCGGGCTTCAGCAGCCGCTCGTCCTCGCTGATAGGAGCCGTGCAGGACCCGTCGCCGAAGAAGATCGACGCGTACGACGCGTAACGCGACCGCCGCTGTGCCCAGGGCCGGGCCCCGGACACAGCGGCGGTGGCGGCGGCGCTCAGCTCAGGAGCCGTCCGGCCAGGTGTCCGCGAGCATCTGGCGGGTGTCGGCGAGCAGCTGCGGCAGCACCTTCGTGTGGCCGACGACCGGCATGAAGTTGGTGTCGCCGCCCCAGCGCGGCACCACATGCTGGTGCAGATGCGCGGCGATCCCCGCGCCGGCGACCGCGCCCTGATTCATCCCGATATTGAAGCCGTGCGCGCCGGACGCCCGGCGCAGCGCCGTCATGGCGTGCTTGGTGAACAGCCCCAGCTCGGCGGTCTCCGCCTCGTCCAGCTCCGTGTAGTCGGCGACATGCCGGAACGGCACCACCATCAGATGTCCGCCGTTGTACGGGTAGAGGTTGAGCACCGCGTACACCTGCTCGCCGCGGGCGATGATCAGCCCGTCCACATCGGATTTGGCGGGGATGGAGCAGAAGGGACAGCCGTCGCCGGCGCCCGGCCCGGTGGGCTTGTTCTCGCCCTGGATATAGGCCATCCGGTGAGGTGTCCACAGACGCTGGAACGCGTCCTGGGTCCCCACGCCGATCTGCTGCTCCGGCTCACTCGTCATGCTGTGCAGCATATGACTTCGTCCCGGAAGCGTGTCGCCGGGCCCGTAACGGCCGCCCGTCGGGATGCTGGGGCGATGCATGTCCGCAACGGCCCGGCCCGGCAGCGGGCCTGGGAGCGGCGCACGGAGCTGCCGCTGCTCGTGGCCTCGCTCCTCTTCCTCGCCTGCTACACGGTCCGGGTGCTCGCCCGCGCCGCCCCGGTCTGGCACGGCCTGGCGCTGGCCGGCACGGTGCTGATCTGGGCGGTCTTCGCGGTGGACTACGGCGTACGGCTGGTGCTGAGCGGCCGGGGGCTGCGCTTCGTACGGTCGCACTGGCTGGACACGGTCGTGCTGGCGCTGCCCCTGCTGCGCCCGCTGCGGATCGTCAACGCGTATGTGGCCCTGCGACACCGCCGGGGCCGCCCGCGGTTCAGTCTGTACGGGCGGGTGATGGCGTACGCCGGAACGGCCTCGGCGCTGCTCAGCTTCGCCGCCTCGCTCGCGGTCTACCAGCAGGAGCGGGACTCGCCGGGCGCCACGATCAGGACCTTCGGCGACGCCGTGTGGTGGGCCTGTTCGGCGATCACCACGGTCGGCTACGGCGATGTCACACCGGTGACCCCGCTGGGGCGGCTGTGCGCGGTGTTTCTGATGGTGTGCGGCCTGGCGCTGCTGGGGGCGGTGACGGGGTCGTTCTCGTCCTGGCTGATCCAGGTCTTCGGCCGCGAGGACCGGGACGGGCGAACGGACCGGGAGGACAGGTAGGCAGGACGGAGAGGACATGGAACGGCCCCCGGGCCGCCCCTGAAGGGCGCCCGGGGGCCGTCCGCCGTCCGGTCGTCAGACCTGGACGCGGTCCTCGACGGCCTTCGCGATCTTCGCGATGGCCTCGTCGACCGGGATGCCGTTCTCCTGCGAACCGTCGCGGTAGCGGAAGGACACCGCGCCGTTGGCCATGTCCTCGTCGCCCGCGATGATCATGAACGGAACCTTCTGCTTCTGCTGGTTCCTGATCTTCTTCTGCATCCGGTCCGACGACGCGTCGACGTCGACCCGCAGGCCCTGCTTCCTGGCCTTGGCCGCGAACTCCTGGAGGTACGGGATGTGCGTGTCACCGATCGGGATCCCGACGGCCTGCACCGGCGCCAGCCACACCGGGAACGCGCCCGCGTAGTGCTCCAGCAGGACCGCGAAGAACCGCTCGATGGAGCCGAACAGCGCCCGGTGGATCATGACGGGCCGCTGCTTGGAGCCGTCCGGCGAGGTGTACTCCAGGTCGAAGCGCTCCGGCAGGTTGAAGTCGAGCTGGACGGTGGACATCTGCCAGGTACGGCCGATGGCGTCCCGCGCCTGTACGGAGATCTTCGGCCCGTAGAACGCGGCGCCGCCCGGGTCGGGGACCAGCGGCAGCCCCTGCTTCTCGGCGACCTTGCGCAGCGTCTCGGTGGCCTCCTCCCACGCCTCGTCGGTGCCGACGAACTTCTCGGGGTCCTTGGTGGACAGCTCCAGATAGAAGTCGGTCAGCCCGTAGTCGCGGAGCAGGTTGAGCACGAAGGTCAGCGTCGAGTCCAGCTCGTCCGCCATCTGCTCCTTGGTGCAGTAGATGTGCGCGTCGTCCTGGGTGAAGCCGCGGGCCCGGGTCAGCCCGTGCACGACACCGGACTTCTCGTACCGGTAGACGGTCCCGAACTCGAACAGCCGCAGGGGCAGTTCACGGTACGACCGGCCCCGGGCGTCGAAGATCAGGTTGTGCATCGGGCAGTTCATGGGCTTGAGGTAGTAGTCGACGCCCTCGTCGAGCTGCATGGGCGGGTACATGCCGTCGGCGTACCAGTCCAGGTGCCCGGACTTCTCGAAGAGCTTCCCCTTGGTGGCGTGGGGGGTGTAGACGAACTCGTACCCCTCCTCCTCGTGCCGGCGGCGCGAGTAGTCCTCCATGGCGCGGCGGATGACGCCGCCCTTGGGGTGGAAGACGGCGAGGCCCGAACCGACCTCGTCGGGGAAGGAGAAGAGGTCCAGCTCGTTGCCGAGCTTGCGGTGGTCGCGCTTCTCGGCCTCGGCGAGGAACTCCAGATGTGCCTTCAGCTCGTCCTTCGAGGGCCAGGCGGTGCCGTAGATGCGCTGGAGCATCGGGTTCTTCTCGCTGCCGCGCCAGTAGGCGGCGGCGTTGCGCATCAGCTTGAACGCCGGGATGTTCCGGGTGGTGGGCAGGTGCGGGCCCCGGCAGAGGTCCTTCCAGCACAGCTCGCCGGTCTTCGCGTCGAGGTTGTCGTAGATGGTCAGCTCGCCGCCGCCCACCTCGACATCCGCGCCGTCGTCGGTGGAGGCGGAGCCCTTGATGCCGATCAGTTCGAGCTTGTACGGCTCGTCGGCCAGCTCCTCGCGGGCGGCCTCGTCCGTGACGACGCGGCGCGCGAAGCGCTGTCCGCGCTTCTGGATCTCCTGCATCTTCTTCTCGATGGCCTTGAGGTCATCGGGGGTGAAGGGGGTCGCGACGTCGAAGTCGTAGTAGAAGCCGTCCTTGACGGGCGGGCCGATGCCGAGCTTGGCGTCGGGGTGCAGTTCCTGCACGGCCTGGGCCATGACATGCGCGGTGGAGTGGCGCAGGATGTTCAGGCCGTCCTCGGAGGAGATCTCCACGGGCTCGACGACCTCGCCCTCGGCGACGCCGTACGCGAGGTCCTTCAGCTCGCCGTTCACGCGCGCGGCGACAACGGTGCGCTCGCCGGGGAACAGCTCGGCCGCCGTAGTGCCCGTCGTCACCACGCGCTCTTCCCGCTCGGAATCGCGTTGGATGATCACACGGACATCTGACACCGGTCTCTCCTGACCTACGGGGTACGACAGCGGACACTGCGCGTGTCGAATCGTACCGAGCCCACCGGGCCCGCCGCGAAACGGTTTCCCGTCGCCGTAAACGAGGCATACCGCACGACCTGTCCGGGTAGCACCGATTCGGGCAGTGCGTGAGCGCCATCTGCCGTCAACGCGCGAGGAGTTCGGGGATGACGTGGTTCGAGGGGCCGCTGGCCGCCTTCGGTACGGCGACCACGGGGGCGGACGCCGAGGAGGACCGGATCGTGGTGGCCTCGCTGGTGGTCCAGGATCTGGCGGGGACGCGGCCCCGGGTGACCCGCTGGCTGGTGGACCCGGGGGTGCCGGTGCCGGCGGCGGTCGTCGGGGGGCTCGGGCTCACCCACGACTGCCTGCACCGCACCGGGCGGTGGCCGGCGCCGGTGGTGGCGGAGGTGGCCGGGGCGCTCGGCGGGCAGTGCACGGCGGGCCGGCCGCTGGTGGTGATGGACGCGCCGTTCGGTCTGACGGTGCTCGACCGGGAGCTGCGGCGGCACCGGGCCACCTCGCTCTCCCGGCTGCTGACGGGGATGCCGTTCCATGTGCTGGACCCGCGCGTCCTGGACGGGCATCTCGACCGCTACCGCAAGGGGCCGCGCGCGCTCACGGACCTCTCCGAGCACTACAAGGCCGAGCGGGCCGATCCGGCGGACGGGACACGCGGCGGGCCGACCACACTGGCCGCGCTGACGGCGATGGAGGTGGTGCGGGCCATCGGGCGCCGGTTCGCCGGGCGGCTGGAGCGGCTCGGGGCGGCGGAGCTGCACGGGCTCCAGACCGGCTGGCACGCGGAGCTGGTGCGGGGGCAGCAGTCCTGGTTCTCGCGGGCCGGCGAGGAGGCGGCCGGGGCGGGCTGGCCGCTGCGCCCCGAGCGGCCGGCCGAGGCGGCCTGACCCGGGCCCGTAACGCGCGAAGGCCGGTCCGTCGATGACGGACCGGCCTTTCCCGGTGGGCGATACTGGGTTCGAACCAGTGACCTCTTCGGTGTGAACGAAGCGCTCTCCCACTGAGCTAATCGCCCGGGAACGCCTGAACCATACAGGCCCCGGCGCCGTTCCTTCAAACCGGATTCCGGCGGCGGATTCCCGTACGGCCACAGGGAAACGCCCGGGGGAACGAGGGGAAACGGACGGGGCCCCGAAAACCTGTCGGTAGGTCTTCGGGGCCCCGATCCGGGTGGGCGATACTGGGTTCGAACCAGTGACCTCTTCGGTGTGAACGAAGCGCTCTCCCACTGAGCTAATCGCCCGGACGCACCGCATACGTTACCCCATGTCAGGGGGTGGCCGATCACCTCCTGGTCACCGGCCGGTCACCTGCGGACGCCGCACAGGGCAAAGATTGACCGCTCAAGCAATCTTCGGCGCCTTGTCCGCGTCACCGCAATGGCGGTATGACCCGAAGTAGTACACCGCCATACGAGCTACCCGAAGGATCACAAAACAGACAGAGGGGTTTACAACGGCACCGTAGGTGGCATGTCGATTTCGCCGACGTGCGAATCCCCGAGCGCACACTGAGCGAAAGGCCCTGGCGCTTATGAACACCACGGTCAGCTGCGAGCTGCACCTGCGCCTCGTTGTATCGAGCGAGTCCTCACTGCCTGTACCCGCGGGCCTGCGGTATGACACGGCCGATCCTTACGCCGTGCACGCCACCTTCCACACCGGAGCCGAGGAGACGGTCGAGTGGGTCTTCGCCCGCGACCTTCTCGCCGAGGGGCTGCACCGGCCCACCGGCACCGGCGACGTCCGAGTCTGGCCGTCCCGCAGCCACGGTCAGGGCGTCGTCTGCATCGCGCTCAGCTCCCCGGAGGGCGAAGCCCTTCTGGAGGCCCCGGCGCGGGCCCTGGAGTCGTTCCTCAAGCGGACCGACGCCGCGGTGCCACCCGGCACCGAGCATCGTCACTTCGATCTCGACACCGAGCTGTCGCACATCCTGGCCGAGAGCTGAGCCAGGCAGCAGACTGCTCGGCGCCGTCCGACTCGGGGAGACGGCGCCGCGCGGACAATCGCATACGGCAGGACATCGGCGCCGGCGCCGCGGAAACCACCGCGACGGCGGCGCCGATGCGTTCCGGGCGGGTCCAACGGCTAAAGTCGGCGGGATTGGCGGGCACCGGCCCGCCGGGCCTGCCAGGGAGCCGACCGTGCTGATTCCACACGACACCCGGATCGCCCTCGACACCGTCGTGGATCTGGTGAACACCGCGCCCGAATCCGGCACGAGCGACGAGACAGGCGACCGGCTCGCCAGCGTCGAGGACCTGTACGGCTTCGTACGGGACCACAACATCAGCGGGGTGAACGCCCTCGGCGACCCGGATCTCCGGGCCGTGCTGCGGGTACGGAGCCGCTTCGCGGACGTGTTCGCGGCGCCGGACACACGGGCCGCGGCCGATCTGATCAACCGGCTGGTGGCCGCCGCGGGAACGACCCCGCAGCTGACCGACCACGACGGCTACGACTGGCATGTCCACTACTTCGCGCCGGGCGCCTCGGTCGCCGACCATCTCGCGGCGGACTGCGGCATGGCGCTCGCCTTCATGGTCGTGGCCGGTGAGCAGGAGCGGCTGCGCCGCTGCGAGGCCCCGGACTGCGGGCACGCGTTCGTCGACCTGTCGCGCAACCGGTCACGGCGCTACTGCGACAGCCGCACCTGCGGCAACCGGCTGCATGTGGCCGCGTACCGGGCACGCCGCAAGGAAGCGGCCGGCTGACCCGCACCGGGCCGCCCACACCTCCGGGCACACCGCGGGTCGCACCGCCGGTCACAGCAGGAACAGATCGTGCAGCGCCGCCATCAGCAGCAGAGCGCCGATCACCGTCAGGAAGATCATCAACGGTGGCTGGGAGAGCGCGAAAAGACAGCCGCGCGGCTCCTCGGTGGGTGCGGGGGCTTCCCCCCGGGTGGTATCCAACATCTCGGGGCGATCATGACGCACCCCGGGACCCGACCCCGCCCCAACCAGGGTGATCAGCCGGGGAGTTCATCATTTCCCGTGGTTTGATCCCCGGAATGCCAGCCGAATCGGGACCGGCCTGGCATGCTGCCGGGCCTCCGCGGTCGGCCCGAAGACCGGGACCGCCGGAAGACCGGGCCGCCGGAAGACCGGGGTCGTCAGGAGGACCCGGGCCGTCAGATGCCGTGCTTCTTGAGAATGGCCTCGATGTCGCTGAAGTCCTCCCCCGCCCGCTCCTCGCGCGCCGCCGGCCTCGGCTGCGCGGCGGGCCTGGTGCCGGGGCCCAGCGAGGGCGCGGACGCGGCGGGCTCCACCGGACCGGCGCCCCGCTCCGCCGCCGCCCGGGCGGCGGCTCTGCGCTCCTTGCGCGTGCCACCGGTGCGCCGCTCGATCGTGCGCGTCGTCATGAAGAGCAGCCACGCCAACGCGAGCACACCGAAGCCGGCCCACGAGGTCAGGCTGAAGGCCATGTGGGAGATCCACTTCACCGCGCCGATCATCACCAGCCCGGCCGGGACCAGCGCGTACGCGGCGATCCTCGTCGCGGCCAGGAAACGCTTGCGGTAGGCCGTGACGGCGGCGATGCCGAGGCCCGCCGCCGACACCGCCGCGCAGATGGTCTCGGCAATCATCAGGTCCTCCAGGCAGTCACTCGTCGTGGGCCGAACACATCGTCCCCTCCATCCTGCACCTGACCAGGGGGTCGAGGCCATGGCCCGGGGCCCCGGGCGGCGGATCTGGGGGAGATCTCGGGGGTGCGCTCCTCCCCAGGTGCCGGTCCGGG
Source organism: Streptomyces paludis (assembly GCF_003344965.1). Taxonomy (NCBI): domain Bacteria; kingdom Bacillati; phylum Actinomycetota; class Actinomycetes; order Kitasatosporales; family Streptomycetaceae; genus Streptomyces; species Streptomyces paludis. The sequence goes on from NZ_CP031194.1 coordinate 819,346, forward strand.
GCCCGCGCACCGCGCCGGGCGGGAGCACTCGGGGTTCTCCCGTACTGGGAGACTGACCCCATGAGCGACTCCACCACCACGAGCCCCGCCGTCCTCGACGTCTGGTGCGAACTCCAGTGCCCCGACTGCCGGACCGCGCTGGACGACATCCGCGCGCTGCGCGCCCGCTACGGGGACCGGCTGGAGATCCGGCTGCGGCACTTCCCCCTCGAAAAGAACCGGCACGCCTACGCCGCCGCCCAGGCCGCCGAGGAGGCCGCCGCGCAGGGCGCGCTCTGGCCGTACGTGGAGGCCGTCCTGGCCAGGACCGAGGAGCTGGCGGCCCGGGGCGAGCCCGTCCTGATCGAGGTCGCGCGCGAACTCGGCCTGGACGCCGAGGAGTTCGACACCGCGCTGATCGACGGCCGGCACTTCCTGACCGTCGACGCCGACCAGGCCGAGGGGAAGGCGATCGGCGTGACCGGCACCCCCACGTACGAGATCGCCGGCCGGCGGCTCGACGGCGGCAAGAGCCAGGACGGGCTGCGGGCGCGGATCGAGGAGATCGTGGACGCTCCCCCGGCAGCGGACGCGTAGCGCCCGCGTACCCCGAGTCCTAGAGCAGCCGTTTGGCGAAGTTGCGGGATGTCGTGCGGTAGCCGAGCGACTCGTAGAGCCGGACCGCCGGGGTGTTGTCCGCGAAGACATGCAGCCCGAGCAGCGCCGAGCCGGACTCCAGGGCGACCCGCTCCGCGACCAGCATGAGGGCCCGGCCGAAACCCCGGCCGCGCCGGTTCTCGGCCACCTCCACGTCGTACACGTACGCGGCCCACTCGCCGGGCCGGATCTCGCGGCGCCCGGTCCAGACATGGCCGACGGCGGATCCCTCGTGGAGCAGGACATGGAAGGCCGTGTCGGGGGTGGCGAGGCCCTCGGGCAGGTTCTGCCGGTGGCTCAGCTCCGACTTGGCCCTGGCCGCCGCCGGCTCGGTGCCGCGGTCGATCCAGATCTGAGCGAAGGAGTCGACGGCCGCCGCCAGCCATACGTCGTACTCCGCGCCGGTCATCGGGCGGGCCTCGACACCGGCGGGGAGCGCCGGGGGCGCGGACGGCGGCTCCTTGTCCATGTTGCGGCTGCGCTCGGTGTAGCCGAGCGAGTCCAGCAGGGACAGCGCGGCGGTGGCGTCCGGCGGTACGGAGGCCATCACCTGCTCGCAGCCCCAGCCGCGCAGCACCTCCTCGGCGGCGAGCACGGCGACGGTGGCCCGGCCCCGGCGGCGGTCGGGCTCGTCGACGCGGAGCCCGTCGAGAATGCCGGCGGTGTGGCCGAAGGCGGCGTCCGTGGCGAGGCCGATCGCGCCGACGGGCCTGCTGTTGACGCAGATCTCGTAGGAGCGTGACGTGCCGCCGTCGCGGGTCTGCTGGAGCGGTCCGGTGGGCCGCAGGGTGGTGGTCATCGGGAGAGTTCTACCCGCCGCGCGCCCGGGAGTCATCCGGATTACGGATCGGGCCGGCCTTACGGATCCGGATCGGTCTTACGGATCCGGGTCTGCGCCCGCCCGCTCGGTGAAGACGCGGGCCGCCTCGGCGGTCACCGGGCCGGGGGCGGACGGCAGGGCGCGGTCGTCGATCCGGTGGACCGCCTGGATGTCGCGGAGTGTCGAGGTCAGGAAGATCTCGTCCGCGTACTCCAGTACCGCCAGCGGCAGTTCGGTCTCGCGGGCGCCGCTCCACTCGATGACGAGGGCGCGGGTGATACCGGCGAGGCAGCCGGACGCGAGGGGCGGGGTGTGCGGTTCGCCGTCGAGGACGACGAAGACATTGGAGCCCGTGCCCTCGCAGAGCGCGCCGACGGTGTTCGCGAAGATCGCCTCGGTGGCGCCCCGCCCGGTCGCGCGGGCGAGCGCGACGACGTTCTCCGCGTACGACGTGGTCTTGATCCCGGCCACCGCGCCGCGCTCGTTCCGGGGCCAGGGGACGGTGACGGCCGCGGTGGTGTCGGGGCGGCGCGGGGACGGGTCGGCGGCGACGATCAGGGTGGGGGCCGCGTCGCCGCGGTCGGAGCCGAGCGGGGCGGGTCCGCCGGTGTAGGTGATCCGCAGCCGGGCCGGCTCCGGCGGACCGGCGTCGAGGACGGCCGCGCAGGCCCGGCGTATCTCGTCGGCGTCCGGCTCGGGCAGTCCGAGGCCGCGGGCGGAGCGGGCCAGCCGGTCGAGATGGCGGGTGAGGGCGAAGGGCCGCCCCCGGACGGCCTTGACGGTCTCGAAGACGCCGTCGCCCACGGTCAGTCCGTGGTCGAACACGGACACCCGGGCGTCATCCGCCGTACGCAGTGCGCCGTCGGCCCAGATCAGCATCGCGCGGTCCTTCCGATCGGTTCGCGGGCGTCCGGGCCCGCCGGATCCGTTCCTTGCGTCTCCGGCGTCTCGCGCGCCTTTCCGTACGCTCCCGACGCTATGGCCAGCAGCCGGGACGCCTTCAGCTCGGTCTCGCGCCACTCCCCCTCCGGGTCGGAGCCCCAGGTGATCCCGGCGCCCGCGCCGAAGCGCAGGACGGGACCGGCGGGGGTGGCGCGGTCGATCCAGAACGTACGGATCCCGACGGCCAGCTCGGCGGTGCCCCGGTCGGCGTCGACCCAGCCGATGCCGCCGCAGTAGGGGCCGCGCGGGGCGGTCTCCAGCTCGTCGATGATCCTGAGGGCGCTGGACTTGGGCGCGCCGGTGACCGAGCCGGGCGGGAAGGTCGCCGCCAGCAGCTCCGGCCAGCCCGCCGCCGCGGCGAGTTCGCCCCGTACCGTCGAGACGAGATGGACGAGACCGGGGTGCGGCTCCAGCGCGCAGAGCGCCGGGACGGTGACGGTGCCGGGGGCGCAGACCCGGCCGAGGTCGTTGCGGACGAGGTCCACGATCATCACGTTCTCGGTGCGGTCCTTCTCCAGCAGCTCCCCGGCGGTGCGGGCGGTGCCCTTGATGGGGCCCGACTCGACGGTGCGGCCGGTGCGGCGCAGATACAGCTCGGGGGAGGCGGTGGCGATCTCCACGCCGTGCGCGGGCAGCCGGACCGTCCCCGCGTACGGCGCCGGGTTGTCGCGCGCGAGCAGCGCCGTCAGGGCGTCGATGTCGGCGCCGCCGGTGCCGGTGTCCGGCAGCGGGGCGGAGAGCACCCGGCAGAGGTTGGCCTGGTACACGTCCCCCGCCGCGATGTACGCGCGGATCCGGCGGACCCCCGCCGTGTACGCGGCGTGGTCGAGCGACGACGTCCAGTCCCCGGGCCGGGGTCCGCGCCACCGCCCCGGCACCGGTACGGGGACCGGCTCGCGCCGTACGTCCGCGAACCGTGCGCAGGTGAGACGGCCTTCGAAGTCCGCGGCGACGGCCCAGAACCCGGCGGAGTCGAGTGCCTCCGGATCATGGGTGACATCCCGCAGATCCGAGGCGACGAGGCCGCCGAAGCGGGCCAGTGGAGCGCGATCGTGCACAGTTGCGAGTCTAGAACAGGGGTCATGGAGCCGCTCGGGACCGAACGCGTGGTGAACGCACGCCAGCACGCTGCGGAAACGCGTTTTTGTGCTGGCCCGGTAATCCGCTAGAGTTCAACACGTCGCAAGGCCGCGCAGACGGCCGGAAACGACACGCGGACGTAGCTCAGTTGGTAGAGCGCAACCTTGCCAAGGTTGAGGTCGCCAGTTCGAACCTGGTCGTCCGCTCGATTGTCGGGGATCCCTCACCGGTTCCCCGCACTCCTGGTGGAGTGGCCGAGAGGCGAGGCAACGGCCTGCAAAGCCGTCTACACGGGTTCAAATCCCGTCTCCACCTCTGCGGACGATTAGCTCAGCGGGAGAGCGCTTCCCTGACACGGAAGAGGTCACTGGTTCAATCCCAGTATCGTCCACTGGACCCGATGAGGGTTCCCGCGCGATTAGCTCAGCGGGAGAGCGCTTCCCTGACACGGAAGAGGTCACTGGTTCAATCCCAGTATCGCGCACGCAGTATCGTACGAAACGCAGGTCCCACCCGCGCGATTAGCTCAGCGGGAGAGCGCTTCCCTGACACGGAAGAGGTCACTGGTTCAATCCCAGTATCGCGCACCCTCATCGAAACCCCGGTCGCTTCGGCGGCCGGGGTTTTGTCGTACAACCGGCTGGTCTCAGGGGCCACGGGCCGGGCCCGGACAGCACGATGGCCGGTCAGCTCCCCAGCTGACCGGCCAACCGCTGCCGTCCGCCGCACCCCCGTCCCCACGGGGTTGTTGGCCGGATGTCCCCGACCCGGGCCGCTCTCCCGGGTCCGGAGCGCCGTGTCAGCGCCCCAGCATCACGCCCACGGACGACGCTTGTGTGAGCACCGCTTCCCAGCCGCCGAAGGCGACCGTCAGCAGTACCGCGAGGGGAAGGACCATGGCCGTCGCCACCAGTGGATGGCGCGTGCCCGACCGGCGTCCGCCGAACGCCGCGAAGGCTCTGCGCCCCCGCGTACGGATCGCTGTCCGCGCTGCCGTCCCTGTCATGGTCCCTCTCCTGTCACATCTGACAGCGGCGAGTGTCTGACCTCGGGGGACGAGTGCTGCACCCGCCGCTTGAACTCAACACTAGGGACGCGTGGACGCCCGGGCGTCATGCCGGCGTACCGATTGCCGGGCCTCCCGGAGGATGAGCGGGGGCCGGCTGTGTACACCCCTGGTTGGAGAGGCGGGGCAGGGAAGTCTGAGGGTCTTCCCGGAGAGCACGCGATACGCGCGCGGCGGCGGGCCCGTACGCCGGTACGGGCCCGGCCCGCGGGACCGCCGGCGAGGCGCCCGGAAGCCGGGCCGGCCGGCCGCCCTTCGCGGTGACTTCTCTCACTTCCGCCCCTTTTCCGAAGCGGCGCGGGGGCCTCGGACGGACCGCCGGGACCGCCGCCGGGCCGGGCCGGCGCCACCCGGCCCCGCCGGTCCCGGACCTCGTCTCGGGGTTACCCCTGAGGATCCAACACCCTTTCTGTGCGGGAGCTTTGAGATCTTGCCCGAGCCGGGGTGCGCAGCGGCCGCCGGTCTCCTGACCGCTCCTCAAGTTTGTGCCCCGCACGGACAATCGGTCGCTGCGCGAGGGCGCGGCCTCTGAGCGCGCCGGGGCCCGGGTACGTAAGCTGTGCCACGTCATACGGACGACCGGGCAGCGGGGATGGACATGGCGATGATGCGGCTCCGGCGGGAGGACCCGCGTGTCGTCGGTTCGTTCAAGCTCCACCGGCGGCTGGGCGCGGGCGGGATGGGCGTCGTCTATCTGGGCTCGGACCGGCGTGGCCAGCGGGTCGCGCTGAAGGTGATCCGGCCGGATCTCGCCGAGGACCAGGAGTTCCGGTCGCGGTTCGCCCGCGAGGTCTCGGCGGCGCGGCGGATCAGGGGCGGCTGCACGGCCCGGCTGGTGGCCGCCGATCTCGACGCCGAGCGGCCCTGGTTCGCCACCCAGTACGTACCGGGCCCGTCGCTGCACGACAAGGTCAACGAGGAGGGCCCGCTCTCCGCCGCCGAGGTCGCCTCGGTCGGCGCGGCGCTCTCCGAGGGGCTGGTGGCCGTGCACGAGGCCGGGGTCGTCCACCGCGATCTCAAGCCGTCGAACATCCTGCTCTCCCCCAAGGGCCCCCGCATCATCGACTTCGGTATCGCCTGGGCGACCGGCGCGAGCACGCTCACGCATGTCGGCACAGCCGTGGGGTCGCCGGGCTTCCTCGCCCCCGAACAGGTACGGGGAGCGGCCGTCACGCCCGCCACCGACGTGTTCTCGCTGGGCGCCACCCTGGCGTACGCGGCGACCGCCGACTCGCCCTTCGGGCACGGCAGTTCCGAGGTCATGCTCTACCGGGTGGTCCACGAGGAGGCGCATCTGCACGGGGTGCCCGACGCGCTGGCGCCGCTGGTGCGCGCCTGCCTCGCCAAGGATCCGGAGGAACGTCCCAGCACGCTCCAACTCTCGATGCGGCTCAAGGAGATCGCCGCGCGCGAGGTGCAGGGGCTCATCGACAGCCGGCCGCCCACGCAGCGGAACCGCGGCGGCCAGGAACTGCCCACAGGCCGGCTCCCCGAGCGGTACACGGAGCGCAACGCGGAGCGGGCGGCGTCGGCCTCCGGGCCGCGGCAGGGGCCGGGTCCCGGTCCGGGTCCGGGCGGCGGGTCGCAGTCCGGTCCCGACCGGGCGCCGGGGAACCGTACGGCGGGCGGCCCGGCCTCCCGCTCCGGCCGCTCCTCGCGGGGCGCCGGAGCGCCGTCGTCCCGTACCACCGGCGCACGTCCGCCGCGCCCCCGCGACACGTCCCGTACCGGCGGCGGCGCGCGCAAGCAGGGCGCGCGCACGACCTCGTCCAAGCTGCGTCCCGCGAACCCCCGGCTGCTGCGGCAGCGGCTGATCGTCTTCGTCGTGGTGACGCTCATCGTCGCCCTGGGCATCGCGGCAGCGCAGCAGCTCTGACGGGCCGCGCGCCGTCCGGTCGGGCGGACGGGCGGAGGACGGACGGGTCAGCGGAGCTGGGTGGGCCGTGGGCGCGTCGCGTAGAAGGCCACGGCCGACGCCGCCGCCACATTGAGCGAGTCGACACCGGCGTCCATCGGGATACGGACATGCTCATCGGCCTCGGCGAGCACCCCGGGGGTGAGACCGGCCCCCTCGGTGCCGAAGACCAGGGCGAGCCTGGCGTCGTCCCGCGCGGCCAGCTCGTCCAGGGTGATCGCCCGGTCGCTCAGACAGAGCGCGGCGACCGTGAAGCCCGCCGAGCGCAGCGTGCCCACCTCCCCGGGCCAGGACTCCAGCCGGGTCCACGGCACCTGGAACACCGCGCCCATCGAGACCTTCACGGAGCGCCGGTAGAACGGATCGGCACAGCGCGGCGAGAGAAGGACGGCGTCGACGCCCAGGGCGGCGGCGTTCCTGAAGGCCGCGCCCAGGTTGGCGTGGTCGACGATGTCCTCGAACACCGCGACCCGCCGCGCCGGGCGCAGCACCCCGTCCACCGCCGGCAGCGGCTTGCGCGCCATCGAGGCGAGGGCGCCGCGGTGCACGTGATAGCCCGTGACACGCTCCGCCAGTTCCGGGTCGACTACAAAGACCGGCGCGCTCGCCGCGTCGATGACATCCCGCAGCGGACCGATCCACTTCGCCGACAGCAGCATCGACCGCATCGTGTAACCCGCCTGTGCCGCGCGGCGGATGACCTTCTCCCCCTCGGCGATGAACAGCCCCTCGGCGGGTTCGCGGCGGCGGCGCAGCTCGACATCGGTCAGACCGGTGTAGTCGCGCAGCCGCGGGTCCTCGGGGTCCTCGACGGTGATGAGTTCGGCCACGGGTTGCTCTGCCTCGGGGGTGGTTGGTGGGGTGGGGGTGGGGGGCGTTTTCGGGTGGGCGTCGGTGTCAGCCGCCGTCTCCCAGCGCTACCACCTCGCCGATCACGATGACCGCCGGCGGCCGTACCCCCTCCGCCCGTACCACCTCCGCGACCGTCGCGAGCGTGGCGTCCACACGGCGCTGCGCCGCCGTCGTCCCCTCCTGGATCAGCGCGACCGGCGTCCCGGGCGCCTTGCCGTGCTCGACCAGCGCCCGCGCGATCGGGCCGATCTTGTCGACCCCCATCAGCACGACGAGTGTGCCGCGCAGCCGCGCGAGCGCCGCCCAGTCCACGAGCGAACGGGCGTCGTCCGGCGCGACATGGCCGCTGACCACGGTGAACTCGTGCGCCACCCCCCGGTGTGTGACCGGAATCCCCACGGCGCCCGGCACACTGATCGAGCTGGAGATCCCCGGCACGACCGTGCACGCGATCCCCGCCGCCGCGAGCGCGTGCGCCTCCTCCATACCCCGGCCGAACACGAACGGGTCCCCGCCCTTGAGCCGGACCACGGCCTTGCCCGCCCTGGCATGCTCGATCAGCGCCTCATTGATCGCCTCCTGCGCCATCGCCCGGCCGTACGGGATCTTCGCCGCGTCGATCACCTCGACGTGCGGCGGCAGTTCATCGAGCAGATCGCGCGGGCCGAGACGGTCCGCGATGACCACATCCGCCTGGGCGAGGAGCCTGCGGCCGCGGACCGTGATCAGATCCGGGTCGCCGGGGCCTCCGCCGACGAGGGCGACCGTGGGGGGCTGGGGGTTCTCGGGGGCCTCCCCGGCGCCGGTGCGGGTGTTGGTGGGAGTGGGGGCGCGGTGGCGCGGTGCCGCGAGCGTGCCGTCCCGCAGGCCCTCCACGACGGCGTCCCGCACCGCGGCGGAGCGGCGCGGGTCGCGGCCGGTGAGCACGGCGACGGTCACACCGTCGCTGCGGCCCGTCGCCGGGGTCCACGCCGTCGCGGCCTCCGCGTCGTCACTCCGTACGCACCAGACCCTCGCGCGCTCGGCCTCGGCGGAGGCGGTGCGGTTCGCGTCGGGGTCGCTGGACGCGACGAGCACGTACCACGCGCCGTCGAGGTCGCCCTCCTCGTAACGCCGCCGCTCCCAGCGGATCTCGCCGGCCGTCGCCATGGCCTCGACGGAGGGCTTCGCGGACGGCGACACCAGCACGATGTCGGCGCCGGCCGCGATGAGCGCCGGAAGCCTGCGCTGCGCGACCTGACCCCCGCCGACGACAACGACGCGCCGCCCGGCCAGACGGAGTCCTACGGGGTAGGCGGGGTGCGGGTCACGCGTGGGCGCGGTCTGGACGTGCTCGGCCATGTCGGCGGGGGCTCCTTGGGGGCGGGTCTGTTGGGGTCACTTTACGGTGGGGGGTCGCGTCTTGCGCCTCCCGGCTGGGGCCGTGGGTGCGGTGGTACCGGGGTGCGGCCGGTCGTTTCGTGCCGGGGGCCGGGGCGGGGTCGCCTCCCGGCTACGGGGCCGTGGTTTGTGGTTGTACGGGGTCCGGGCCGGCACGTCTGGTGCCGGGGGCCGGGGCACTCCGGAGGCGCATCCCCGGATGCATGATTTACGCCGCGTGCGGGCCGGTTCTTCGGCTGCGGACCGTACAGCGGCACAAATCACGCTCTACATCCGGGGACGTCACCTCCTGCGACCCCGGCCCCCTCCCGCCGGTGGGGGCGGGCGCCCAGACGTCCCGGGCTCGGCCCGAGGGGTCTGTGCGGGTCGTGAAGGGGGCACCGCAGGGGGTGCGTGTCCGGACGTAAAGCGCGATTTGTGCCGCTGAGCGAAACCCGCGGGTACGGTCCGGCCCGCACGCGGCGTAAATCGTGCAGTCCGGGCATGTGCCACCGGAGGGGACCCCGGCAACAACCCGCAGATTCCCCGCCGAGCCCCGCCCAAGACGTCCGAACCACGGCCCCTCGCCGGAAGGCGGCCCCGTGCAGTCCGGGCGCGTGCCACCGGAGGGGCACCCGGCGACAACCCGCACGTGTGCACCGGGCCCCGCCCAAAGACAAACCCCACGGCCCCGACCGGAGGTTATTTCTCTGTGACGCCTGCCGAGTCGAACGTCGCCACCTCGTGCATTGCGCGGGCCGCGCTCTGGATGACCGGGAGTGCCAGCAGCGCGCCCGTGCCCTCGCCCAGGCGGAGGTCCAGGTCGACCAGGGGGCGGAGGCCGAGTTTGTTGAGGGCTGCCACGTGGCCGGGTTCGGCGCTGCGGTGGCCCGCGATGCAGGCGGCAAGGGCCTCGGGGGCGATCGCCCGGGCGACCAGGGCCGCCGCGCCCGCGCTCACGCCGTCCAGCAGGACCGGCGTACGCATGGACGCGCCGCCGAGGAGGAAGCCGACCAGCGCGGCGTGCTCCAGGCCGCCGAGCGCGGCGAGGACGCCGATGGGGTCGGCCGGGTCCGGCTGGTGGAGGTCGAGGCCGCGGCGGACGACGTCGACCTTGCGCGCGTGCATCTCGTCGTTGATGCCGGTCCCCCGGCCGGTGACCTCCGCCGGGTCCTGGCCGGTGTAGACGCAGATCAGCGCGGCGGACACGGTGGTGTTGGCGATGCCCATCTCACCGGTGAGGAGCGCCTTGTTGCCGGCGGTCACCAGGTCGCGGGCGGTCTCGATGCCGACCTCGATCGCGGCGAGGACCTCCTCGCGGGTCAGCGCGGGGCCCGTCGTGAAGTCGGCGGTGCCGGCGCGGACCTTGCGCGGCAGCAGGCCGGACGTGGCCGGGAGGTCGCCCGCGACGCCGACGTCGACGACGCAGACCTCCGCGCCCACCTGGTTCGCGAAGGCGTTGCACACCGCGCCGCCGCCGAGGAAGTTGGCGACCATCTGGGCCGTGACCTCCTGGGGCCACGGGGTGACGCCCTGGGCGTGCACACCGTGGTCGCCGGCGAAGATCGCGACGGCCGCGGGCTCCGGGATGGGCGGCGGGCAGGTCCGGGAGAGGCCGCTGAGCTGTGCGGAGATGATTTCCAGCATGCCGAGCGCGCCGGCGGGTTTCGTCATGCGCTTCTGCCGCTCCCACGCCTCCCCCAGCGCCTTGGCGTCCAGCGGGCGGATCCCGGCGACCGTCTCGTTGAGCAGGTCGTGCGGGTCCTCGCCGGGCAGGGCACGGCGGCCGTACGTCTCCTCGTGGACAACCCAGGACAGCGGGCGCCGCTTGGACCAGCCGGCCTGCACCAGCTCGGGGTCCTCGGGGAATTCGTCGACGTAGCCGATGCACAGGTACGCCACGACGTCGAGGTGTTCGGGCAGTCCGAGGGCGCGGACCATCTCGCGCTCGTCGAAGAAGCTGACCCAGCCGACGCCGAGTCCTTCGGCGCGGGCCGCGAGCCAGAGGTTCTCGACGGCGAGCGCGGAGGAGTACGGGGCCATCTGCGGCTGGGTGTGCCGGCCGAGGGTGTGCCGGCCGCCGCGGGTCGGGTCGGCGGTCACGACGATGTTCACCGGCGTGTCGACGATCGCCTCGATCTTCAGTTCCTTGAACTGCTTGGCCCGCCCCTTGGGCAGCGACTTGGCGTACGCCTCGCGCTGCCGCTGCGCCAGTTCGTGCATGGACCGCCGGGTCTCGGCGGACCGGATGACGACGAAGTCCCAGGGCTGCGAGTGGCCCACGCTGGGGGCGGTGTGCGCGGCCTCCAGGACGCGCAGCAGCACCTCGTGCGGGATCGGGTCGGGGCGGAAGCCGTTCCGGATGTCCCGGCGCTCGCGCATCACCCGCAGGACCGCCTCGCGGTCGGCGTCGTCGTAGCCGGGCGCGGCGGCCGGGCGGGGTGCGGGGGCTTCCGCCTCCGCCTCCGCCTCGGGCTGGGGTTCAGTCTCGGGCTCGGCTTCGGGCTCGGCCGCAGGCTGTGCTTCCGCTTCCGGCTGCTCCTCGGCTACGGGCTCGGGGTCCGCGGGGGCGGCGAGTTGCTGTACGGGCTCGGGAGCGGGTTCCGGAGTGGCGGGCTGCTCCGGCTCGGGCGCGGGCGCGGCTTCCTGCGCGGGCTCGGGCTCGGGCTCGGGGGCCGGTTCGGGTACGGGCTCGGGCTCTGGGGCGGGCTCAGGGGCCGGTTCTGCCACGGCCGCGGGCTGCTCGGGCTCGGGGGCGGGCTCCTGCGCGGGCTCAGGGGCGGGTTCCGGCTCCGGCGCGGACTCGGCCTCGGGCGCCGGGGCGGGGGTCGGCTCGGGTTCCGGGGTCGGTTCCGGTTCCGGCTCGGGCTCGGGGGCCGGGGTCTCCTGTACGGGGGCCGGCTCCTCCGCCGGGGTCGGCTCCTCGGGTGCGGCTTCCGGTACGAGCACGGCTTCCGGCTCGGGGGCGGCTTCCGGCTCCGGCGTCGGGGCGGGCTCGGGCTCCGGGGCGGGCGCTTCGGCCGGGGTTTCCTGTACCGGCTCGGGTACGGGCTCCGGCTCGGGCTCGGGTTCGGGGGCCGCCGGGGGTGCCACCCGTACCGCCTGGGTCGGGGCGTCCGCCGGGCCGCGGTCGGCCAGCGAGCGCACCACGCCGCCCGTCGGGTCGGGCAGCGGCGGGCCGAGGTGCAGCGGCCTGCGGGCCGGGGCCGGTGTCTGCGGGGCCACCGGTGCCGGTGCCGGGGGCGGGATTCGGACGCCGGTGAGGTCCACCGAGCCGGTGTCCCGGCCGCCGGCCTCGTGCGCGTCCTGCTGCTGCTCCGCGACGGGCTCCGGGGCCGCCACGGGCTCCGGCGCGGGCACGGCCTCCGGGGCCGGTACGGGCTCGGGCGGCGCCACGGGGGCGGGCTCGGGCTGGGCCGCGTACTCGGGCTGGGCCTGGAACGCCTGCGGCGCCTCGTACATCTCCGGCGCCTGTTCCGCCGGCTGTTCTATTACTTCCGCCGCGGGCTGTTCGGGGACCGCGTACGCCTCGGGGGGCGCGTAGGCCGCCGGAGCCGGCGCGTATCCGTCCGGGGTTCCGTAGCCGGCCGGCGCGGCGTAGGCGGGTGCCTCGGCGGGGACGACCTGGGGGTCGTTCCAGCCGCCCTGCGCGCTCGGCATCAGCAGGATGTCCTCGTGCTCGGTCGTGGGCTCGGAGGGGTCGAGGTAGGTGTACGCGCCGGCGGCCGGGATGCCCGGCTGCTCCACCATGCCTGCGTTCTCCGGCAGTCCCTCGCCCGGGACCTGGCCGGTGTCAGTCATGCGTACCCCTCGCCCATGTGGTTGTGCTCCTTCGGCCCTTCAACCGGGGCGCCCGATCCGCGACGCTTCCGGCGCCCGTCATCAACAACGAGCGTGGGCGCCGCGCGGCACGCATGACGGCCTGCTGTGGGCCGCGCCACGTCGCGCGTCCCCCCGGTTACCGCTGTATCACATCAGCGGCCAAAACGGGCCCCTTTTCCGGACATTGACGAACGAAGCGACGAACGCCCGGCTGCGGTACAACGACGGGCCAGCCTACCTCGCGCGGCCCGGCGGCGGGGTCAGGGGCCGCTGTCCGGTCGTTGGCCGGAGACCAGGAAGACCACGGAGCGCTCGCGTTCGGACCAGGCGCCGGTGTCCAGCGCGACGGACTGGAGCAGGGCGCACTCCACGGTGTAACCGCCCTCCGCGAGGGCTCGTCCGACGGCCTCCGCCTCGTCCCTGGTGGCCGCGTGGGTGACGATGCGTTCGGGCCGGCGGTCGGCGCAGGCGATGACGACGTCGATGCCGCCGCCGCCGATCCGTACGACATCCGGCTCGGGCAGCCGCTCCAGTACGTGCGGCGCCCGGCCCTGGACCACCTGGAGCTGGACCCCGGCGCGGCGGGCCGCGGCGGCGGTGCTGGCGCAGGCGCCCGGTTCCTCGTCGACGGCGATGACGGCCGCGCCGAAGCGGGCGGCCTCGGCGGCGAGCGCGCCGCTGCCGGAGCCGATGTCCCAGATCAGGTCGCCGGTCCTGGCGCCGATCCGGGCGAGCTGGGCGGCGCGCAGCCAGGTGGACTCGCCCTCGTCGAGGGCGATGCCGTACTCCTCGGTGGGCAGGGCCCAGCCGCGCGCGGCCGGCGGGTAGCCGGGGTCGTGGCCCGCGATCCAGCCACCGGTCGGGGAGACGACCGTACCGACGCCGCCGATGACGATGACCACGTTGGGGTCGCGCCAGACGTGGTCGGCGACCTTGTCGGAGGTGAGGACGGCGACCTTCTCGCGCTCGGTGCCCAGCTCCTGGCAGATGACGAAGGTGCGGTGGATCCCGTCGAGGAGCAGCGCGAGTTCGGCGGGGCCGGCGCCCGGGGAGGTGAGGACGGCGACCTTGGTGTGCGCGCGGCACACGTTGACGACACGGCGGAGCGTACGGCGGTGGGCGACGACGACCTGGGCGTCGTCCCAGGCCATGCCGGCCCGGGCGAAGGCGCTGGCCACGGAGGAGACCGCGGGGACGACTTCGACCTCCAGGCCGTGTTCAGGGGCGCGCAGGGTCCGTACGACGCCGAAGAAGCCGGGGTCGCCGTCGGCGAGGACGACGGCGCTGCCGCGGTGGCCGGCGATCCGGCGGGCGGCGAGGCCGATCGAGCCGAGGCGTACGCGCTCCGCGTCGGCGGGTACGTCGGCCAGGGCGAGGTGGTGTCCGGCCCCGGCCACCAGGGTGGCTGCCGCGAGGGCGGACCTGGCGGCGGCGCCGAGGGGCGAGCCGTCCCAGCCGATCACCGTGACGCGGTCGGCCATGGTTGTCGGTCTCCTGGAGTCGCGGGCGGGTCGTCGCTGGTGAGAGTACCCGGCGACGGACGGGTAAGTCCGACGTAACGGCGTCCGTCCCTCGGCGCTTCCCCGCGGACGGGACTTCGGGCGTGTCCGTCCAGGAAAGTGCGGGTCAGTTCCAGTCGGTGAAGGAGGCGTAGCCGCCGGCGTCGGCCATCTGTTCGGCGATGCCTTCGAGGTCCTCGGGCAGCAGGCTCCAGACGATCAGGTCGGTGCGGATGTCGGTCCAGCCGCCGTCCTCGGTCTGGGTGCGCGCTATCCAGGCGTTGCGCAGGACGCCCTCGCTGATGCAGCCGATCTTCTGGGCGACCTGCTGGGAGGCGGTGTTGTCGGCGGCGGTGCGCACTTCGATGCGTTCGAACTTCTGGTCGCGGAAGAGCCATTGGGCGACGGCGAGCGCGGATTCGGTGGCGTAGCCCTCGCCGCGGGCCCAGGGGGCGGTGACGTAGGCGGCCTCGGTGGCGAGCGCGTGCCAGTTGGTGTTGCGCAGCCGGACGACGCCGACGAGGCGCTGGGTGAGGAACTCGGTGACGGCCCAGGCGATGCCGTGGCCGCTGAGCCGTTCGGCGGGGGCGATGGTGTCGACCCATGCCTCGGCGTGCCGCTGGGTGTACGGGTGGGGCACGGGGGTCCAGGCGGTGACCATCTCGTCGTTCATCATCTCGATGTGCGCCGGGATGTCCGCCGCTTCGAAGGGGCGCAGCACCAACCGCTCCGTACTGATGGAGATGTTGGGGAAGGTGCCAGCCATGCGCCGCTCCGTAACCTCGGGATCGTTCGGGCCCGCGCAGTTCCTTCGGGCCTGCTGAACTGCCCAGCATGGCAGTACGCGTGAGCCGGACGTGCCACGGGGTCCGCACCGGGTGAGGGCGCGGACCCCGTACGGTGACAAAGGTGGTCAGCCTGTGCGGGTCAGCCCGAAGTGACCGGCAGGACCGAGCCCTTGTAGGTGTCCTGGATGAACTTCTTGACCTCGGGCGAGGTGAGGAGCTTCACGAGTTTCGCGACGCGCGGGTCGTTCTCGTTCCCCTTCTTGACGGCGAGGACGTTCGCGTAGGGGTTGTTCTTCGGGGACTCCACCAGGATGGCGTCCTTGGCGGGGCTGAGTCCGGCGTCCTGCGCGTAGTTGTTGTTGATGACGGCGGCGTCCACGTCGTCGAGGGAGCGCGGCAGCTGGGCGGGTTCCAGCTCCTTGAACTTCAGCTTCTTGGGGTTGGCCGTGATGTCCGCGGGGGACGCGGTCGTGCCCGCGCCGTCCTTGAGCGTGATGAGGCCCTTGGCGGCGAGGAGTTTGAGGGCCCGGCCCTCGTTGGTGGTCTCGTTGGGTACGGCGACGGTGGCCCCGTCCGCGAGCCGGGCGATGTCGGTGATCTTCTTCGAGTACAGGCCCATGGGCGGCAGATACGCCTGGACGACCGGCACCAGGTCGGTGCCCTTGGAGCTGTTGAACTCGTCGAGGAAGGGCTCGTTCTGGTAGAGGTTCGCGTCGAGCGAGCCCTCCTGGAGCGCGGTGTTCGGCAGGACGTAGTCCGTGAACTCCTTGATCTCCAGCTTGAGTCCCGCCTTCTCGGCGAGGTCCTTCTTGATGTACGAGAGGACCTCGCCGGCCGGCACGGCGGTGGCACCGACGACGAGGGTGTCGCTGTCACCGCCGCCCGCTCCGGAGCCGGAGTCCGAACCGCAGGCGGTCAGGCCGAGGCCGAGGGCCAGGGCGGCGGCTGCCGCCGGGATGACGGACTTGCTGCGCATGGTGGGCCTTTCTCCGGAGTCGGCGGGGTGGGTCAGAAGGACGGGATGACGGAGCCGTCGTACTTGTCCTCGATGAACTTCTTGACCTCGGGCGAGGTGAGGAGCTTGGCGAGCTTCTCGACGCGCGGGTCCTTCTCGTTGCCCTCCTTGACGGCCAGGAAGTTGCCGTAGGGGTTGTCCTTCGGGGACTCCAGGACGAGGGCGTCCTCGGCGGGCTTGAGGTCGGCGGAGATGGCGTAGTTGCCGTTGATCACCGCGGCGTCCACGTCGTCCAGGGAGCGCGGGGTCTGGGCCGCCTCCAGCTCCTTGAACTTGAGGTTCTTGTCGTTCTTCGCGATGTCCTTGATGGTCGCGTCGTTGCCCGCGCCGTCCTTGAGGGTGATGATCCCGTTGGCGGCGAGGAGCTTGAGCGCGCGGGCCTCGTTGACCGTGTCGTTCGGGACGGCGATGGTGGCGCCGCTCTTCAGCTCGTCCACACTCTTGATCTTGCTGGAGTAGAGGCCGAGCGGCTCCAGGTGGACCGTGACGACGGGCACGATGTGGGTGCCGTTCTTCTTGTTGAAGTCGTCGAGGTACGGCTGGTTCTGGAAGTAGTTGGCGCCGACGGAGCCGTCCTCGGTGGCGGTGTTCGGGAGGACGTAGTCGCTGAACTCCTTGACCTCCAGATCGAGTCCGGCCTTCTCCGCCAGGTTCTTCTTGACGAAGTTCAGGATCTCGGCGTGCGGGGTGGGGCTCGCGGCGACGATGAGCGGGCCGCTGCTGTCGGAGGCGGAGCCGGAATCCTTGTCCGAGCCGCAGGCGGTGAGGCCGAAGGTCAGGGCCCCGGCGGCGAGAACGGCTGTGGTGATCTTGGCAGCATTACGCACGAAAAGTGCCTTTCCTGAGGATGTGTCGGCCCAGCGCTCGGCGGGACCCGGCGCGGCGCGCCGTCGTGGAAGGTGTGAGAGGTGGGGGGTGGGGGCGGGGAGGGAGGAGGGAAGAGGTGGGAGGTGTGAGGGGCCGGGCGGCGGTCAGGCCGCCTTGCCGGCGTCCGCCGTGGCCGGCTCCCCGGCCTTGAGCGGCCGGAGCTTCGGCGCCTTCCCGGCGTGTCCGCCGCGTCGGCGCAGCCTGCGGGCGGCGTAGTCCCCGGCGAACTGGATGAGGGAGATGACCACGGCGAGGATCGCCACGGTGATCCACATCATTCCGGTCTCGAACCGCTGGTAGCCGTAGCGGATGGCGATGTCGCCGAGTCCGCCCGCGCCGACGGTGCCCGCCATCGCCGAGTAGCCGATGAGGGCGACGACGGTGGTGGTGGCGGAGGAGATCAGCGAGGGCAGCGATTCCGGTACGAGGACCTTGCGGACGATGGTCCAGGTGCTGCCGCCCATGGACTGCACGGCCTCGACGAGCCCGCCGTCCACTTCGTGGACAGCCGTCTCGACCAGGCGCGCGAAGAACGGGATGGCGCCGACCGCGAGGGGGACGATGGCGGCCTCGCGGCCGATCGTGGTCCCGGTGATCAGCCGGGTGAAGCCCATCAGCGCGACCATCAGGATGATGAAGGGCATCGAGCGGGCGACGTTCACGATCTGCCCGATGATCCGGTTGGTCACGGTGTTCTGGAGCAGTCCGCCGCGGTCGGTGAGGACGAGCAGGATGCCGAGCGGCAGTCCGCCGACGACCGCGATGACGGTGGACCAGCCGACCATGTAGAGCGTGTCCCAACACGCCTGCGTGAGCAGGGGCTGCATCTCGGACCAGGTCACTGGGCACCGTCCTTCACGGGTTCGGGCGCCTGGCCCGGGACTTCGATCTGGAGCCCCTGCTCGCGCAGGAATCCGATCGGCACGACGTTCTCCTCGAAGCGGCCGGGCAGCTCGATGCGCATCCGGCCGATCTGCTTGCCACCGACGGTGTCCATCGCGGCGCCGAGGATCGAGATGTCGATGTTGTAGACGCGCGCGAGCTGTGAGATCACGGGCTGGGTCGCGGCGTCGCCGTGGAAGGTCACATCGACGACGGTGCGGTCGTCGCCGGATGCCTCGCCGCTGACCGGGAAGAGCGCCGCGGCCAGCGCGGAGCCGGGGGTGGCGAGCAGTTCGGCGACCGTGCCCGACTCGACGATCCGGCCCTGCTCCATGAGCGCGGCGGAGTCGCAGATGGTCTTGACGACGTCCATCTCGTGCGTGATGAGCAGCACGGTCAGGCCCAGCTGCCGGTTGAGGTCGCGCAGCAGCTGGAGGATCGAGCGGGTGGTCTCGGGGTCGAGGGCGCTGGTCGCCTCGTCGGAGAGAAGCACCTTGGGGTCGCCGGCCAGGGCGCGGGCGATACCGACGCGCTGCTTCTGGCCGCCGGAGAGCTGGGCGGGGTAGGCCCCGGCCTTGTCGGCGAGGCCGACCAGGTCGAGCAGTTCGAGGGCGCGGCGGGAGCGCTCCTGGCCGGAGATGCCGAGGATCTCCAGCGGGAGTTCGATATTGCCCTTGACCGTGCGCGAGGACAGCAGGTTGAAGTGCTGGAAGACCATGCCGATCGAGCTGCGGGCGCGGCGCAGCTCCTTGCCGGCCCGGCGGCCCCGGCCGGCGAGGGCGGTGAGGTCCTGGCCGGCCACGGTCACCGTGCCCGAGGTGGGGCGTTCGAGGAGGTTGACGCAGCGGATGAGCGAGGACTTCCCGGCGCCGCTCTGTCCGACGACGCCGAAGACCTCGCCCTCGCGGACGTGCAGGTCGACTCCGTCGAGGGCGATGACCTCACGGTCGCGCGCGGCGGACCGGTAGACCTTTGTCAGGCCCGTAGTGGTGATCACAGGGTTTCCGTCACTGTCGAGTGCGCGGCGAGGGGTGTGCCGGGCACGGGGCATTCGTCATGGCCACGTCGCACGCTGATGCGGTGGGTGACCGTGGGCAGCGGTACGCGGGTCGGGCCGGTTCGCGGGCGGCCGGGCGCGGAAGCGCGGCCGGGCCCTCGACGCGTACGGGCCGACGCGACCGCGGGGGCGGCGTCGGGCGGCTCGCTTCGGGGCGCGAGGCTCAGGCGGGGGCCCTCAGCGGGCGCACATTCGACACAGACAACGAGCACCGGGCGTGGTGATCGCCTCGGTCGCGGAAGCGCGGTAGCTCGTCGTGGTCATGGGGTAAGTAAATCAGACATCAGGACCGCCGATCGAGGGTTGTCCATATACCGGGACCATTTGTCGCGGTATATGGACAGGGGCTGGGGTCGCCGGCCTCGGCGGGCGCGTTCAGCCGGCCGTTCGGATCTCCACTCCCCCGGCGGTGACCCGCACCGACAGGGCGGAGAGGTCGGGGACGACCAGATCGGCGAGCAGCTCGGCGCGCTCGTGCGTTGTGGTCAAGGCCACGCTCCTCATTCCGGCCGCGCGCGCCGAGGCCAGCCCCGCCGGGGCGTCCTCGAAGACCACACAGCGGGCCGGGTCCACACCGAGCCGCGCGGCCCCGAGCAGATACGGCTCCGGGTCGGGCTTGCCGCGGGTGATGTCGTCGGCGGTGATCAGCGTCTTGGGCCGGATACCGGCCTCGGCGAGCCGTGCCTCGGCCAGCCGCCGGCCCGCGGAGGTGACCACGGCCCAGCGCTCGGCGGGCAGGGCGGCGAGCAGCTCGGCGGTGCCGGGGAGCAGCTCCACACCGCCCGCGACATCGTCGACCTCCAGCTGCTCGATCCGGGCCACGGCCGCCGCGACCCCGGCGGCGGGCACCAGATCGGCGACTATCTCGGCGGCGGGCCGGCCGTGCAGCCCGACCCGGGCGAAGTCCTCGGGCGTGACGCCGTACTCCTGTGCCCACCGGCTCCAGCAGCGCGTCACCGAGGCCAGGGAGGAGACCAGCGTTCCGTCGTTGTCGAACAGCAGGGCTTCGGCGTGGATCGTCATGTGCACCGACCTTACGGGGACGGGCCCGGCAGAAAACGCGCGGACGGGACCTAATACCCTCGGGGGCATGCTTGTCGCTCTGACGGTCACGCTCTCCGTGGCCGCGCTCGCCCTCGCCGCCTGGTGCGGTCACGCCGCCTACCGCGACCAGGCCACCAAGGACTGGCACTTCATCGGAATGGCCGTCGTGACACTGCTGGCGCTGGTCCAGCTGGTGGTCGGGATCGTGGCGCTGGCCCGGGGCGAGCAGGCGCACGACGGATCGGTGATCTTCGTGTCGTATCTGCTCGGCGCGCTGCTCGCGGTGCCCGCCGCGGGCTTTCTGTCCCTCTCCGAGCGGACCCGCTGGGGCTCCATCACGGTGGCGGCGGGGGCGGTCGTCCTGGCCGTCCTCGAAGTACGGCTCCACGACATCTGGAAGGGCTGACCCATGACGACCGAGGTGCCCGGATCCCGGGATTCCCGGCTGGTCAAGGGGCCGGGCCTGCTGCTGGTCTGGCTGTACGGCGTGATGTCGGTCGGCGCGGTCTCCCGTTCGGCGTACCAGATCGCCACCGAGTTCGACCGCGCGCCGCTGGCCTACACGCTCTCCGCGGTCGCGGCCGTCGTCTACGTGTTCATCACGTACACCGTCGTCCGGGGCGGCGAGACCGCGCGCCGGATCGCGCTGGCGTGCTGCGGCGCCGAGCTGGTGGGGGTGGTGAGCGTCGGTACGTGGACGCTGGTCGAGCCCTCGGCGTTCTCCGACGCGACCGTCTGGTCGACGTACGGGATGGACTACCTCTTCATTCCGGTGCTGCTGCCCGTCACCGGCATCCTGTGGCTGCGGCGGCGGGTGACCGCGCCGGTCCGGTAAGGAGTGCGGGCCCGGGAGGCCGGGCTGTCCGGTGGCGGAATCCCCTGCGCCGTACGGTGGCGTTTACGCCGCCGTGACGCGGGGATTCCGCCCGCACCTCAGGCGCTGGCCGCGTACGCCCCGGCGCCGGCCTGCTTCTCCAGCGTGACGAGGCGCAGCCGCGCCCCCGTCTCCTCGGTCGCCACGGGCGCGTAGCCCCGGCTGCGGTAGAGCCGGAGGTTGCCCTCGTTGCGGTGGCCGGTGAAGAGCTGGAAGCGCTGCGCGGCCGGGTCGTCCGCGAACCGCGCCTCTATGGCGTCGAGGAGCCGCCCGCCGAGGCCGTGCCGGCGGAGCCGGGGATGGACGATGAGTTTGGCGATCCGGGCGGTGCCGGCCGCGTCGACCGAGCCGCGCACCGAGGCCACCACTTCGTCGCCGAGGCGCGCCACCAGGGCGTGCCCGCGGTCGAGTTCGGCCCGTAGGTCGTCGAGGGTCTGTGTCAGCGGCTCGATGGTGTAGTCGCCGTACAGCTCTGCCTCGTTCTGGTAGCACAGGTACTGGAGCTTGAGGATCTGTTCCGCGTCCTGCGCACTCGCCGCTGAGATGGTCACGCTCATGCCCATGTGTGCATGCCTCCCGCTCACTTGTCCGCCGATTGTCTACCGCTCCTTTCCCCCGGGTTCAGGAGCCGCAACCTCGGCCGCGAGCATTCTGCGGAGGCATCCCAGACATCTGGAGCGCAACGGCCCCAAACTCCCCTGTGACATACCCAACTCGCCGGCCATCTCGCGGTAGGTGGGGTCCCTCGGCGAGAGCATCGCGGTCAGGACCAGCGGGCAGCGGCCGGGCGTACGGTCGACCGCCGCGCGCAGGGCGCGGCGCCGGTCGGTGCGCAGCGCGGCGCGTTCGGGGTCGGAGTCCGGTCCGGCGGCGGGTTCGTCGCGGCGGCGCAGCAGCCGCTCCCGGGCGGCGGTACGGCGGGCGCGGCGCGCCTCGGCCCGTACGACGTCCCGGACCCAGCGCGCGGGGTCGCCGGGCGCGCCCGCGGCGGCCGGGCGCTCCAGCAGCCGGAGCCAGACGCCCTGTTCGAGGTCGCCCGGCTCGATCCCGGCCGACGGCGCCTCGGCCGCCGCCTCCGCCCGTACGAGCGGAAGCAGCGCGCTGACGAGGTCGGGCAGCCCGGGCGCTTCAGGGACGTCGGGCGCTGCTGGGGCGTCGGGTACGGGCGGGCGGGACGGGGTGGCGCGTACGGGCGTCATGCCCGGCGGGACGACAGGGACCGCCGGGCGGTTGCTCCCCGGCCGGACAGTCACCCGACCGGGGCACCCGCGCTCAGCGGCTGACGAAGTCCGCGCGGGCCAGCAGCGCGGTGTCCGGGTGGTCGGCGAAGATGCCGTCGATGCCCTGTTCGAAGTACGCGCGGAACGCGCCGAAGGCGTCGCCGTACGCGTTCGGGTCCGTACCGCGCCGGAAGTCGGCGGGCAGGAAGGCGTTCTCGTTGCGCAGGGTGTACGGGTGGAGGACGAGCTTCTTCGCGTGGGCGTCGCGGACCAGCGTGGTGGGCGTGGCGAGCCGGCCGGCCGCGTCCTTCGGGATGATCAGGTCGAGCGTGGGGCCGATGCCCTGCGCGAAGGACGCGATCCACTTCAGGCCCTCGGGGGTGACGAGGTCGGCGACCGTGCGCGGGTCGCCGCTCGCGACGAAGTCCCAGGGCCGGCTGCCGGCGCCGCCGAGCAGGACGACGCGCGGCGAGGAGACCAGCTGGGCCATCCGCCGCATGCTGGTGGGCTCGAAGGACTGGAGGAAGATCGCGGAGTCGGCGCGGTCGCGTCCGTACCGGCGCAGCAGCCTGGCGAAGGGCTCTTCCAGGCCGAGGCCGAGGGAGCGGAAGTAGGTGGGGTGCTTGGTCTCGGTGTAGAGCCAGACGCGGCGGCCCAGCCGGCGGCCCTGCTCGTCCGCCCAGCGCAGCACCTCCTCGAAGGTGGGGATGGTCCAGCGGCCGTCGTAGAGGGTGTTGTGCGGGCGGATGCCGGGGATGCGCTCGGTGGCGCGGAGCGTCTTCAGCTCGGCGAGGGTGAAGTCCTCGGTGAACCAGCCGGTGAGGGCCGTGCCGTCGATGGTTTTGGTGGTCCTGCGGCCGGCGAACTCGGGGTGGTCGGCGACATCCGTGGTGGCGGTGATGTCGTTCTCGTGGCGGCAGACGAGATGGCCGTCCTTGGTGGGTACGAGGTCCTGCTCGATGACATGCGCGCCGAGGTCCAGCGCGTGCTGGTACGAGCCGAGGGTGTGCTCCGGTCGGTAGCCGCTGGCGCCGCGGTGGCCGATGACCGTCGGCACGGGCAGGTCCCGGCGCGCCGGGCCGCCGGCGCCGCGGCCGGTGGCGGCGGTGACGGCGGTCGCGCTGCCGGGAGCGGCCTCCGCGGCCCGCGCCGCCGCGGCGGGCAGTGCCAGTGCGGCGGCCGGGCCGAGCACCGCCGCGCCGAGGACGGTCCGCCGGCCGGGCGTGTTCCGCGCACCCTGTGTCATGAACTCTCCTTGGTCCCGTGGTCCGTTGACATCGCGTGGTTCCTTGATCGGGGCCCGAGCGTAGGCGGCTCCGCCGTCCGTCCGGGAGATCTCCGACGAACGCGGCGGTAACAGAGGTCAACAGCGCGTATCCACTCCGTGAACCCGATGTGCGCCGGCCCCGCGCCGCGAGTACCGTACTCACCTGCGTGGATTTAGTAGGCCATCCAACAACCGCCCGACCATCGCCCCATCGACACGGAGGACCCGTTGTCCCGCTTCGCGCTCATCAAGGCAGTGCTCGCACCGGTCATGCGCTTGATGTTCCGCACCCGAGTGGAGGGCGCCGAGAACATTCCGGGGGACGGTCCGGTGATCCTCGCCGGGAACCATCTGACGTTCATCGACTCGATGATCCTTCCGCTGGTCTGCCACCGTCAGGTGTTCTTCATCGGCAAGGACGAGTACGTCACGGGCAAGGGGCTCAAGGGCAAGTTCATGGCCTGGTTCTTCACCGGCGTCGGCATGATCCCGGTGGACCGCGACGGCGGCCGGGGCGGGGTCGCGGCGCTGATGACGGGCCGCCGGGTGCTGGAGAAGGGGAATGTCTTCGGGATCTACCCGGAGGGCACCCGCTCCCCCGACGGCCGGCTCTACCGGGGCCGTACGGGCATCGCGCGGCTGACGCTGATGACGGGCGCGCCGGTGGTGCCGTTCGCGATGATCGGTACGGACAAGCTCCAGCCGACCGGTGCGGGCATGCCGCGCTTCGGCAAGGTGACGGTCCGGTTCGGCAAGCCGATGGAGTTCTCCCGCTACGAGGGCATGGACCGGGACCGGTATGTGCTGCGCGCGGTGACGGACTCGGTGATGACCGAGGTGATGGGGCTGTCGGGGCAGGAGTACGTGGACATGTACGCCACGAAGGCGAAGGCGGCGTAACACCGCTGACGGGAGCGGGGCGGCGTACCCGGGTGGTATGCCGCCCCGCTCCCGTCGTACGTCTCGCGCTCAATGCTGGACGCCCTCCTCCAGCCGCTGGCCGCGCAGCAGGAACCAGGCCGCGACCGCCGTGGCCAGCAGGACCACCGCGCCGATGCCCGAGGCGAGGCGCAGTCCGTCGACGAACGCGTCCTGGGCCGCCGCCATCAGCTCCGCGCCGCTGTGGCCGGGGAGTCCGGACGCCGCGTCGACGGCGCCGCCGAGGGATTCATGGGCGGCCGCGGCCGCGTCGGCCGGGATGCCGGGCGGGGTGGGGAAGTCCCGGTAGACGCCGGTGACGATCGAGCCGAGCAGCGCGATCCCGAGGGCCGCGCCGAGTTCGTACGCCGTCTCCGAGACCGCGGAGGCGGCGCCGGCCTGTTCCTTGGGGACGCTGGAGAGGATCACATCGGCGGTGACGGTGAAGGAGAAGCCCGCGCCGACGCCGACGGTCAGCAGGACCGCGCCGAGCAGCGGATAGCCGGTCTGCTGGCTGATGCCGGTCAGGACGGCGAGGGACAGCCCGATCGCCCCGAGACCGCCGGCCACCACGGCCCGTACGGAGAACCGGCGCGCGGCCCGCCCGGCGAGCAGCCCGGTCACCACCGCGCCGACCGCGGCGGGCAGTTCGGCGAGACCGGCCTCCAACGGGCCGCGGCCCTGGACCAGTTGCAGATACTGTGACAGGAAGAAGACCAGTCCGGAGAGTCCGAGGATGGTCAGCAGGTCGGCCAGGACCGCGCCGGAGAAGCCCCGGTGGTGGAAGAGCCGTACGTCCAGCAGCGGGGACGGCAGGGTGAGCTGGCGCCGTACGAACCAGTACAGCGCGCCCGCGCCCAGCAGCCCGGTGACGGCGACGTCCCAGCGGACCCCGTGCGCGGCGCCCTCCTTGATCGCGTACACCACGCCGACGATGCCGATGAGGGAGAGCAAGACGCTGACGAGGTCCCAGGGGCCGGGGGCGGGGTCCTTGGACTCGGGCAGGGTCTTGTGTCCGACGATGACCAGCACCGCCATCACGGGCAGGTTGATCAGGAAGACCGAGCCCCACCAGAAGTGCTCCAGCAGGAACCCGCCGACGACCGGGCCGACCGCCGCGCCCGCGGAGGCCGCCGCGCCCCAGATGCCGATGGCGAGACTGCGTTCCCTGGGGTCGTGGAAGAGGTTGCGGATCAGCGCGAGGGTGGCGGGCATCAGGGTCGCGCCCGCGACACCCAGCAGCGCCCGGGCGACGATCATCATCTCGGCGCTGGTCGCGTAGGCGTTGAGCACGGAGAGCCCGCCGAACGCGACGGCGCCCGTCAGCAGGAGCTTCTTGCGGCCGATACGGTCGCCGAGGCTGCCCATGGAGACCAGGAGTCCGGCGATGACGAAGGAGTAGATGTCGCCGATCCAGAGCAGCTGGGTGCCCGACGGCTTGAGGTCCTCGCTGAGGAACGGGGTCGCCAGGCCCAGGACCGTGGCGTCCACGGCCACCAGCAGCACGGCGAGCACCAGCACGGACAGCGCGATCCACCGCCCGGGGCGGGGGGTCTGTTCGCTCTCCGCCGCGGTCCGGTAGGTGCTGGTCATCACTTCACACTCCGGTGTACTCCGCCGAGCAGCAACTCGACGATCATGTGCTGGAAGTCCTTGCGGGCGACCCGGCCGTCCTGGATCGACCAGGAGGCGGAGCTGATCAGCCCGTAGAGGGCGTCGGTGAGCCAGACATGGCTGAGGTCGATACGGAAGACGCCCTCCTCCTGGCCACGCTGGAAGAGCGCGGAGAAGCGGGCGTCGATCCGGGCCCAGCCGTCGTAGACCTCGCCCTCGAAGAGCTGGTTCTCGGTGAGCAGGAAGCTGAGCAGCCCGGCGGCGGGCTCCACACACGCGACGAGCCGCCGCAGCGCCTCGTCCGCCGAGCCCTCGTCGAGCCGGGCGGCGTCCAGCGCGGTCTCCATCTCCTGGATGCCGAGCCTCTCCAGCGCCCTGATCAGCGCCTCCCGCCCGGCGAAGTGCCGGTGCAACGTCGCCCGCCCCATCCCGGCGGCCCGCGCGACCTCGTCCATCGTCGCGGTGGGCCTACGGGTGAGCAGCGCGGCGGCGGTGCGCAGTATCTGTTCACGGTCGAGCGTCATGAGCCGACCATAACCCAAATGAGACATCAATGTCTCATCCCATACGAGCCCGCTTCCCTCAGGAGCCCTGGTGAAACCCCTTCTCCTCATCGACGTCGACGGCCCGCTCAACCCGTACGAGGCCCTGTCCTCGGTCCACCCGCCGGCCGGCTACGCGCGGCACCTGATGCGGCCGGCGGCCTGGACCGGGCCGGGGCCCCTGCCCGTACTCCTGGCTCCGGCGCACGGCGCCGCGCTGCGCGCGCTCAGCCGCCGGTACGACCTGGTCTGGGCGACCACCTGGGAGGCCGACGCCAACGTGTGGATCGGGCCCCGGCTCGGACTGCCGGAGCTGCCCTGCATCGCCTGGCCCCCGATACGCGAAAAGGCCCCTCGCGGGACCTTCTGGAAGACGCGGTACGTCCTGGAGTACGCGGCCGGGCGGCCGTTCGCGTGGGTCGACGACGAGATCACCGCGCACGACCGCGAGTGGGTCGCCCAACGGCATCTCGCCGCCGCCCACTTGGTGCGGGTCGATCCCGGGACCGGGTTGGTCCGGCGGGACTTCGACGCGCTCGCGCGGTGGGCGGCGGCGCTGTAGCCGTGGGGGTGCGTCCGGGGACGTTACTTCTTGGCGTCGGCCCAGGCGTGCTGTATCACCAGGTCGGCCTTGACCTCGGAGAGCTGGACGGCGACGGCGGAGGGGGCGGTGCCGCCGCGGCCGTTGCGGGAGGCCAGGGCTCCGGGGACGTTGAGGACCGAGCGGACGTCGGGGGTGAGGTGCGCGGAGATCTTGGCGAACTGCGCGTCCGTCAGCTCGTTCAGCTCGATGCCGAGCGCCTCGCACTCCTTGACGCACTCGCCCGCGACCTCGTGCGCGACCCGGAACGGCACCCCCTGCCGGACCAGCCACTCGGCGATGTCCGTGGCGAGCGAGAAGCCGGCCGGGGCCAGCGCCTCCATGCGCTCGCGGTGGACGGTGAGGGTCGCCATCATGCCGGTGAAGGCGGGCAGCAGGACCTCCAGCTGGTCGCAGGAGTCGAAGACCGGCTCCTTGTCCTCCTGGAGGTCGCGGTTGTACGCGAGCGGCAGCGCCTTCAGCGTGGCCAGCAGCCCGGTCAGATTGCCGATCAGCCGGCCGGACTTGCCGCGCGCCAGCTCCGCGATGTCCGGGTTCTTCTTCTGCGGCATGATCGACGAGCCGGTGGAGAACGCGTCGTGGAGGGTGACGAAGGAGAACTCCTTCGTGTTCCAGAGGATGATCTCCTCCGCGATCCGCGACAGGTTGACGCCGATCATCGCCGTGACGAAGGCGAACTCCGCGACGAAGTCGCGCGAGGCCGTGCCGTCGATGGAGTTGCCCACCGAGCCGCGCTCGAAGCCGAGGTCCGCGGCGACCGCCTCCGGGTCGAGACCGAGCGAGGACCCGGCCAGCGCCCCGGAGCCGTACGGCGAGACCGCGGTGCGCTTGTCCCACTGCCGCAGCCGCTCGGCGTCCCGGGAGAGCGACTGGACGTGCGCCAGCGTGTGGTGGGCGAAGAGCACGGGCTGCGCGTGCTGGAGGTGCGTACGGCCCGGCATGGCGACGTCCGCGTGCGCCTCGGCGAGGCCGACCAGCGCGTCCTGGAGGTCGGCGATCAGACCGCCGATGATCCGGGCGTGGTCACGCAGATACATCCGGAAGAGCGTGGCGACCTGGTCGTTGCGGGACCGGCCGGCCCGCAGCTTGCCACCGAGGTCGGCGCCGAGCCGCTCCAGCAGCCCGCGCTCCAGCGCCGTGTGGACGTCCTCGTCCGCGACCGTACCCACGAAGGAGCCGTCGGCGACATCCGCCTCCAGCCGGTCGAGCCCGGCCAGCATGCGGGTCAGTTCGTCGGCGGTGAGCAGCCCCGCCTTGTGCAGCACCCGCGCGTGCGCGCGGGAGCCGGCGATGTCGTACGGCGCGAGCCGCCAGTCGAAGTGGACCGAGGCCGAGAGGGCCGCCAGCGCGTCCGACGGGCCGTCGGCGAACCGGCCGCCCCACAGCCGGACATCACCGTTGTTGCTGCTCACTGCTGCTCCTTGGAGAGGTCGGGGACATGCGACCGCCTCCCCGCCGTGCGGGACGGGGAGGCGGACTGTCGAACGAGTGGGGATCAGCTGAGGTCACGCCGGGCGGCGATCTTGGCCGAGAGGCCGAAGATCTCGATGAAGCCCTGCGCCTTGGACTGGTCGAAGGTGTCGCCCGAGTCGTACGTGGCGAGGTTGAAGTCGTACAGCGACTGCTCGGACTTCCGGCCGGTGACAACGGCCCGGCCGCCGTGCAGGGTCATCCGGATGTCGCCGGTGACGTGCTGGTTGGCCTCGTTGATGAAGCCGTCCAGGGCCCGCTTGAGCGGCGAGAACCACAGGCCGTCGTAGACGATCTCGCCCCAGCGCTGCTCGACCTGCCGCTTGTAGCGGGCCAGCTCGCGCTCGACCGTGACGTTCTCCAGCTCCTGGTGCGCGGTGATCAGCGCGATGGCGCCGGGCGCCTCGTAGATCTCGCGGGACTTGATGCCGACGAGCCGGTCCTCGACCATGTCGATCCGGCCGATGCCCTGGGCGCCAGCCCGCTCGTTGAGCTGCTGGATCGCCTGGAGGACGGTGACAGGCCTGCCGTCGATGGCGACCGGGACGCCGGCCTCGAAGGAGATGACGACCTCGTCGGCCTCGCGCGGGGTGGCGGGGTTGGAGGTGTACTCGTACACGTCCTCGATCGGGCCGTTCCAGATGTCCTCCAGGAAGCCCGTCTCGACGGCGCGCCCGAAGACGTTCTGGTCGATGGAGTACGGGGACTTCTTGGTGGTCGCGATCGGGAGGTTCTTCTCCTCGCAGAAGGCGATCGCCTTGTCGCGGGTCATCGCGTAGTCACGGACCGGGGCGATGCACTTCAGGTCGGGGCCGAGCGCGGTGATACCGGCCTCGAAGCGCACCTGGTCGTTGCCCTTGCCCGTGCAGCCGTGGGCGACGATGCCGGCGCCGTGCTTCTGCGCGGCGGCGACGAGGTGCTTGACGATCGTCGGCCGGGAGAGGGCGGAGACCAGGGGGTAACGGTCCATGTAGAGGGCGTTGGCCTTGATCGCGGGGAGGCAGTACTCCTCGGCGAACTCGTCCTTGGCGTCCGCGACCTCGGCCTCGACGGCACCGCAGGCGAGCGCGCGCTTGCGGATGACGTCCAGGTCCTCGCCGCCCTGGCCGACGTCCACGGCAACGGCGATGACCTCGGCGCCCGTCTCCTCGGCGATCCAGCCGATGGCGACGGAGGTGTCCAGGCCGCCCGAATAGGCGAGTACGACGCGCTCGGTCACGGGTTTCTCCTTACGATGCATTCGCTGATGAGCATAACTATGCACCCCTCCGTATGATTCGTCAATCCAGCCGGAACTTGATCTTCCAAAAGATGTTTAAGAGATGTTGGGAAAACATTGAACGCGGGGCCCAGCCGCCTCGTACCCCTCACCGAACGCAGGCGCCGCGTTGATCACCCGAGGAGCACCGCCCGGTCACCACCGGGCGGATCCTCTCCCACCTTCTTGAATCCGAGTGAGGTTTCCGCATGTCCAGGGGTCTTGCGAAGTACAACAAGCGCCGTGTCCTCATCGCGGGCGGTGCCGCTGCGGTCGTCCTGTCCGGAGCCGTGATCGCGACCAACGCGATGGCAGGCGAGGAGTCCAACGGGACGAATGCGGCCACGCTCGGCACGGTGAACTGCCCCGCGGTCGCGCCGGCCCTGCCCGCCGCGATCCCCGCCTCGGCCCAGGCCGAGGTGGACCAGAACCTCACCCTGCTCAACACCCAGATCGCCGAGGCGAACCAGCGCCTCGCCACCTCGGTCGGCCAGGGCGGTCCCAACTTCGCGCAGAACGCGATCGTCGGCCCGCTGAAGGACAAGCGCGTCGCCACGATCAACCGCATCGCCACCGCCATCGGCCGTACCGCCGCGAAGCCCGAACTGGCCGTCGACGCCCTCGCCACCTGCACCCTGAACGCGGGAGGCGCGGCCAACCAGCCGGCCGCGGGCTCCCAGACGCCCGCCGCGGGCAACGCCGGGAACGCCGGCAACGGCAACACGGGCAACAGCACCAACGCCGCCGGTACGGTCAACTGCCCCGCGGTCGCGCCGGCCCTGCCCGCGATCCCCGCCTCCGCGCAGGCCGAGGTGGACCAGAACCTCACCCTGCTCAACACCCAGATCGCCGAGGCCAACCAGCGCCTGATCAACACGGTCGGCCAGGGCGGCGCCAACTTCGTCCAGAACGCGATCCTCGGCCCGCTGAAGGACAAGCGCGTCGCGACCATCAACCGCATGGCCACCGCCATCGGCCGCGCCGCCGCCCGGCCCGAGCTGCCGGTCGACGCCCTCGCCACCTGCACCCTGAACGCGGGAGGCGCGGCCGAGCAGCCCGCCTCCGCCGCTCCGGTCACCGGCAACAACGGCAACGCGGGGAACGCCGGGAACAACGGCAACGCCGGTAACGCGGGCAACGGCAACAACGCCAACGCCGGCGCGGCCGGTACGGTCAACTGCCCCGCCGTCGCCCCGAGCCTGCCCGCGATCCCCGCCTCCGCGCAGGCCGAGATCGACCGGAACCTCGCCCTCCTCGACACCCAGATCGCCGAGGCCAACCAGCGCCTGATCAACACCGTCGGCCAGGGCGGCCCGAACTTCGTCCAGAACGCGATCCTCGGCCCGCTGAAGGACAAGCGCGTCGCCACCATCAACCGCATGGCCACCGCCATCGGCCGCACCGCCGCCAAGCCCGAGCTGCCGGTCGACACCCTCGCCACCTGCACCCTGAACAGCTGAACCACCACGGGCCGCTGAGCGGCTGAGCCACCCGCGCAAGGGGGCCGTCTCCGGAGCTTCTCCGGGGACGGCCCCCTTCGCGCACCCGAATGCCGCGCCCGAATGCCGTGCGCCCGGCGGCCCTGTTCCTTGCCGCCGCCCGTACGGACCGATCTCGCCGCGTTCGGCGCAGCGCGCGGGGCCGCCGGGAGGCCGCCGCCGGAAACGGCGCTTACGGTCCGGACCATGCGCACCGCTCTCGCCTTCGCCGCCGCCCTGCTGACCCTCGCCACCGCCGCCACCTCCACCGCCGCTGCCACCACCGCCGTCACCGCCGCCGAGGACACCGAGTACACCCAGCTGATCACCGCCGAGGCCCCCGCCACCACGTCCACCACCGGCGTGCTGACCTGGTGGGACCGGCGCGACGGCGGCTGGGTGGCGGTGGGCTCGGCGCCCGCCCGGTTCGGTGCGGGCGGGCTCGTGGACGGCCCGTCCCGTGTCCAGGGCACCTCCACCACCCCGACCGGGGTGTACGACCTGCCGTACGCGTTCGGCATCGAGCCGAGGCCCGCCGGGACGCGCTACGGCTACCGCCCGGTGACCGGCGCGTCCTGGTGGTGCCAGGACAACGCGTCGCGCTCGTACAACCGCTGGGTGGAGGGCCTGCCCAAGGACTGCCGGGCGGCCGAGGCCGAGCGGCTCGCCGACTATCCGGGGCAGTACGACTTCGGTCTGGTGATCGGCTTCAACTACCGGCAGCCGGTGCGCGGCCGGGGCGCCGGGATCTTCCTTCATGTCAACGGCCGGGGCGCGACCGCCGGTTGTGTCTCCGTATCGGCCGACGCGATGCGCGCCGTGCTGGCCTGGGCGGACCCGGAGCGGCACCCGCGGATCGCGATCTCGGTGGGAGACACCGCCCTGGGCTGATCAGCGCCCCTCCCTCCGTTCCCGGACGAACCACGGATATGGCCCGCATTTGAACCCGCGAGCACTCAAATCCGTATCGCCGGGCACGGAGGAAGAGTTGAGGTGCGGTTCCCGTGGCGATGATGCACAACGGCAGGGCGGCCAGAAGGCAGACCCTGCGCGCGATACGCCCGCAGCGGTCGGGCGCGCTGCCCCTGCTGGTGGCGTGCTGGGCAGGAGCGGCGGCCGTCATGGCGCTGTGGTGGGAGAACACCGCGGTCGTCCATATGGACCTGGCGGAGTGGCTGACCGGGGCGGGCCGGCTGACCGGCCTGCTCGCGGGCTACGGCATCGCCATCGTGGTGCTGCTGATGGCGCGGGTGCCCGCGCTGGAACGGCGGGTGGGCTCCGACCGGGTGGCGCGGTGGCACGCGATGAGCGGACGGTACGCGATCAGCCTGATGATCGCGCACGCGCTGCTGATCACCGGGGGGTACGCGACCCAGGCGAACTCGGGGTTCCTGCCCCAGCTCATCGATGTCGTGACCGACTTCCCCCGGATGATCGAGGCGACGATCGGCACCGTGCTCTTCCTGGTGATCGGCTTCGTCTCGGCGGGGATGGTGCGGCGGAAGCTGTCGTACGAGACCTGGTACTACCTGCATCTGCTGACCTATGTCGCGGTCTATCTGACGTTCTGGCACCAGCTCGCCACCGGTACCGAGTTCGTCGCCAACGCGGCGGCCCGCACGGCCTGGTACGTGCTGTACGGCGGGGCGGGCGCGCTGCTGGTCTGGTACCGGATGCTGACGCCGATCCGGCTGAACCTGCGCCACCGGATGCGGGTCGAGTCGACCGTGCACGAGGCGCCGGGAGTCGTCTCCGTACTGATCACGGGACGCCGGCTGCACCGGCTGGGCGCGGAGCCCGGTCAGTTCTTCCGCTGGCGGTTCCTCACCGACGGGCTCCGCTGGAGTTCCAACCCGTACTCCCTGTCGGCGCCGCCCCGGCCCGATCTGCTGCGGATCACCGTCAAGGCGAACGGCGAGCACAGCGAGGCCCTGTCCCGTCTTGAGCCCGGCACCCCGGTCTGGGCCGAGGGGCCGTACGGCGCGATGACGGCGGCCCGGCGCAGTCAGGAGAAGGTGCTGATGATCGCGGGCGGGGCCGGTATCACCCCGATGCGGGCGCTGTTCGAGACGCTGCCCGGGGAGCCGGGCGATCTGACGCTGCTCTACCGGGCCAACAAGACCGAGGATCTGGCGCTCTGGCGCGAGCTGCGCGAGATCGCCTCGGCGCGCGGGGCACGGCTGCTGTACGCGGTCAACGGCCCGGACGGGGTGCGCCCCGAGATCACCCCGGAGCGGCTGCGCGAGCTGCTCCCGGACATCGGCGAGCACGACGTCTACGTCTGCGGGCCGACCGGGCTGGCCCGCCAGTCGTACGAGGCGCTGCGCGAGGCGGGCGTGCCGACGCGCCATATCCACCACGAGTCCTTCGAGATGTGAGGCAGACGATGAAGAGGAAGCACCCGCTGCGGCGGATCATGATCGGTGTCGCCGCGACCGCGTCGGGCGTCGTTCTGCTGCTCGCCCTGAAGCAGCCCGGCGGCACTCCGCTGGCCGGGGCCGGGACCGGGACACAGGCCGGTACGGGGGTCGCCGCCGCGGTGGGCGGCGCGGCCGGCGCG
This sequence comes from Streptomyces paludis, assembly GCF_003344965.1. NCBI lineage: Bacteria > Bacillati > Actinomycetota > Actinomycetes > Kitasatosporales > Streptomycetaceae > Streptomyces > Streptomyces paludis. The sequence goes on from NZ_CP031194.1 coordinate 852,792, forward strand.
ACGGGCGGCCAGACCGTGCTGGGGAACGCGGTGGACACGCAGTACGGCCCGGTGCAGGTGCAGATCACCCTGGAGGGCGGGAAGATCATCAAGGCGGAGGCGGTGCAGGCGCCGAACTCCGACGCCCGCAGCCAGTCCGTCACAGCGGACGCGGTGCCCAAGCTGAACCAGGCGGCGGTGGCCGCGCAGAGCGCCCAGGTCGACACCGTCTCCGGCGCCAGCTACACCAGCAAGGGCTACCAGGAATCGCTCCAGAGCGCCCTGGACAAGGCCGGCACGGGCGGTGGCGCGGATACGGAGACGCCGCCCGCGCAGGGCGACGGCGCGAACGGGGACGCGACCGGGGGCGCGGAGGCGGGAGCCGACGCGGACGCGGGAGCGGGCGCGGGCACCGACGCCGGTGGCGCGACCGGCGGTTCGACGGGCGACGCGTCGGGCGACGCCCCGGCGACCCCGCCGGAGACCGGCCCGCGGACGGTGCTGGGGAACGCCGTGAACACGCAGTACGGCACCGTGCAGGTGCAGATCACGGTGGAGGGCGGCCGGATCACCAAGGCGGACGCGGTCCAGGCGCCGAACGGCGACGCCCGCAGCCAGTCCGTCTCCGCCGACGCGGTGCCCAAGCTGAACCAGGCCGCCGTGACCGCGCAGAGCGCCCAGGTCGACACCGTCTCCGGCGCCAGCTACACCAGCAAGGGCTATCAGGAATCGCTCCAGAGCGCCCTGGACAAGGCGGGCAACTGATGGCGCCGGAGGCCGTGGACCGGCTGCGCCATGTCGAGGAGTCGATGGGCACGGTCTTCTCGTTCGACATCCGCGGGATACGGGACGAGGCCCGGGTGCACGCCGGGCTCCAGGCGGCCGTGGCCTCCCTGCACCGCGCGGACGAGGTCTTCTCCACCTTCCGGCCCGACAGCCAGATCATGCGGCTGGGCCGGGGGGAGCTGGCCCTCTCCGACTGTGTGACCGAGGTGCCCGAGGTGCTGGACCTGTGCGCGGCGGCGGAGCGGGAGAGCGACGGGTGGTTCACCACCGGGTACGCGGGCGGGCTGGACCCGACGGGCCTGGTCAAGGGCTGGGCGGTGGAGCGGGCCGTCCGGATGATCACCTCGTCCGGCGCGTCCTCGGTCTGCCTCAACGGCGGCGGTGACATCCAGCTGACCGGCGGCCCCTGGCGGGTGGGCATCGCCGATCCGCTGAACCCCGGCGCCCTGGCCCTGGTCGTGGAGAGCCTCGACGGCGGTCTGGGCGTGGCCACCTCGGGCCCGGCCGAGCGCGGCTGCCACATCGTCGACCCGCACACCGGCGAGGCACCGGCCGACGGGCTCGCCTCCGTCACCGTCGTCTGCGGAGCGGGCCTGACCACGGCGGACGTACGGGCGACGGCCGCGTACGCGATGGGCGGGCAGGCCCGGGACTGGCTGGAGTCCCTGCCGGACACGGAGGGCTTCGCGATCGCCACCGACGGCACCACCTGGACGACAAGCGGCTTCCACCGCCACACGGCGACGACGACGGGTGCGCGCGCGTAGCGGTTCGGGCGGCGGCACGTACCGTACGTACGCGGCGCCGTTGCACGCGGCGTCCTGGGCCGCAGCCGGCCGGGCGGCGGCCGACGCCGTACCGCGCGGGCCCGCGCGTCTGCACGCGGCCAGGCCAGTACGTACGGCCCCGAGGCCACCCGGCGGCGTACCGTACGGGCCCGCGCTTCCGGACCGGCGTCCGGCCCGGAGGGCGGTACGCCCCGCACCCGCGCCGCGCCCGGCGGCGTACCGCCCCGAGATCGCCCGCCGGCGCCGGCGGGCACAACGTTCGGCCCGTGGGCCGACGTTCGCGCGTACGGCGCGGACCGGCGACGGGCGGACGGCCCGCGCCGGACCCGCCGCCCGCCGCCCGCCGCCCAAGGCGATCAGCGGTCGTTCTGGGCCAGTTTCAGCATGTGGTCCGCGAGCGCCTGGCCGCCCGCCGGGTCGCGGCTGATCAGCATCAGTGTGTCGTCGCCCGCGATCGTGCCGAGGATGTCGCTCAGCTCGGCCTGGTCGATGGCCGAGGCCAGGAACTGGGCCGCGCCCGGCGGGGTGCGCAGGACCACCAGGTTGGCGGACGCCTCGGCGGAGATGAGGAGTTCACCGGCGAGCCGGCGCATGCGCTCCTCCTTCGCCGACTCGCCCAGCGGCGCGTGCGGGGTGCGGTAGCCGCCCTCGCTGGGGACCGCGTAGATCAACTCCCCGCCGGTGTTACGGATCTTGACCGCGCCCAGTTCGTCCAGGTCGCGGGAGAGCGTCGCCTGAGTGACGCTCAGCCCGTCGTCGGCGAGCAGCTTGGCCAGTTGGCTCTGTGAGCGCACCGGCTGCCGGTTCAGGATGTCAACGATCCGGCGGTGGCGGGCGGTTCTGGTCTGCGGCACGGACTGCCCGCCGTGCTCGTTCCCCTGGGCCTCGGTCATCGTCGTCTCATTCTCCTGATCGTCCGTTCCCCCGCGCGTCGTCGAGGATGCCGGGCAGCGCCCGGAGCAGCGCGTCCACCTCACGGTCACCGGCGATCAGCGGAGGCATCAGCCGTACGACGTCGGGGGCGGGCGCGTTCACCAGGAACCCGGCCTCCTGAGCCGCCTGTTGCACGCGGGGTGCGAGTGGCTCGGTGAGCACGATACCCAGGAGCAGCCCCGCGCCACGGACATGGGAGACCAGCGGGTGGCCGAGGGCCTCGGCTCCGTCCCGTACCTTCTCGCCGAGCCGCTTGACCTCGTCGAGGAGTCCGCCGGCGGCGAGCACGTCCAGTACGGCGAGTCCGGCGGCGGAGGCGACGGGGTTGCCGCCGAACGTCGTTCCGTGCTGGCCGGGCCCGAGCAGGTCGGCGGCCGGGCCGAAGGCGAGGGTCGCGCCGAGGGGCAGTCCGCCGCCGAGGCCCTTGGCGAGGGTGACGACATCGGGCTCGATGCCCTGGTGGGCCTGGTACGCGAACCAGTGCCCCGTCCGGCCGACGCCCGTCTGGACCTCGTCCAGCACGAGCAGGGTGCCGGTCGCGCGGGTGATCGCGCGGGCGGCCTCCAGATAGCCCTTGGGCGGCACGACGACACCGTTCTCGCCCTGGATCGGCTCGATGATCACAAGGGCCGTCTCCTCGGTGACGGCGGCGCGCAGCGCCTCGGCGTCCCCGTACGGCACATGGGTCACCTCGCCGGGCAGCGGCAGGAAGGGGTCCCGCTTGCCGGGCTGGCCGGTGAGGGCGAGCGCGCCCATGGTGCGGCCGTGGAAGCCGCCCGTGGTCGCGACCATGTGCTGACGGCCCGTCAGGCGGCCGATCTTGAAGGCGGCTTCGTTGGCCTCGGCGCCCGAGTTGCAGAAGTAGACGCGGCCCGGCCGGCCGGAGAGCTGGATCAGCCGCTCGGCGAGGGCGATGGGCGGCTCGGCGAGGTAGAGGTTGGAGACATGCCCGAGGGAGGCGATCTGCCGGGAGACGGCCTCGACGACGGCCGGGTGGGCGTGGCCGAGCGCGTTCACCGCGATCCCGCCGACGAAGTCGGTGTACGCGGTCCCGTCGGCGTCCCAGACGGTGGTGCCCTCGCCGCGTACGAGGGAGAGCGCGGGCGTGCCGTAGTTGTCGGCCATGACGCTCCGCCAGCGCCGCGCGAGATCCTGGTTGCCGGTCATTTCGCGCCCCTTTCGTCGGGTGAGCTGTCCTGTACGCCTGTATCCGCGTCCGCGTCCGCGTCGATGTCTGCGTCTTGTCCGTCCGGCACGACCATCGTGCCGATGCCGTCGTTGGTGAAGATCTCCAGCAGGATCGAGTGCTGGACCCGGCCGTCGAGCACGCGCGCGGTGGTGACCCCGTTGCGCACGGCGAAGAGACAGCCCTCCATCTTCGGCACCATGCCGCTGGAGAGTTCGGGCAGCAGCTTCTCCAGCTGGCCGGCGGTGAGCCGGCTGATGACGTCGTCGCTGTGGGGCCAGTCCTCGTAGAGGCCCTCGACATCGGTGAGGACCATCAGGGTCTCGGCGCCGAGGGCGGCGGCGAGCGCGGCGGCGGCCGTGTCGGCGTTGACGTTGTAGATGTACCCGTCGTCGGCGCTGCGCGCGATGGAGGAGATGACGGGGATCCGGCCGTCGGCGAGGAGCGCCTCGATGGCGCCGGTGTCTATGGCGGTGATCTCACCGACCCGGCCGATGTCGACCGCTTCGCCGTCGATGAGCGGCCGGTGCCGGACGGCGGTGATGGTGTGGGCGTCCTCGCCGGTCATACCGACGGCGAGCGGCCCGTGCTGGTTGAGCAGCCCGACCAGCTCGCGCTGGACCTGGCCGGCCAGCACCATCCGTACGACGTCCATCGCCTCGGGGGTGGTGACGCGCAGTCCGGCCTTGAACTCGCTGACCAGGCCGTGCCGGTCGAGCTGGGCGTTGATCTGGGGGCCGCCGCCGTGCACGACGACCGGCTTGAGGCCGGCCTGCCGCAGAAAGACGACATCCTGGGCGAAGGCGGCCTTGAGGTCCTCGTCGATCATGGCGTTGCCGCCGAACTTGATGACGACGGTCTTGCCGTTGTGGCGGGTGAGCCAGGGCAGCGCCTCGATGAGGATCTGGGCCTTGGGCAGCGCGGTGTGCTTGCGGGCCGTCATGAGCTGTACGCGCTGTTCTCGTGGACGTAGTCGGCGGTCAGGTCGTTGGCCCAGATGACCGCGGAGTCCTGGCCGGCGGCGAGGTCGGCGGTGATCCGTACCTCCCGGTACCGCATGTCGACCAGATCGCGGTCCTCGCCCACCGAGCCGTTCCGGCAGACCCAGACGTCGTTGATGGCCACGTTGAGCAGGTCGGGGTCGAAGGCGGCCGAGGTGGTGCCGATGGCGGAGAGCACCCGGCCCCAGTTGGGGTCCTCGCCGTGGAGGGCGCACTTGAGGAGGTTGTTACGGGCGATGGAGCGGCCCACCTCGACGGCGTCGTCCTCGGTCGCGGCGTTGATCACCTCGATACGGATGTCCTTGGAGGCGCCCTCGGCGTCGCCGATCAGCTGGCGGGCCAGGTCGGCGCAGACCGTACGGACGGCCTCGGCGAAGGCGTCGTACTCCGGGACCGCGCCGGACGCGCCGGAGGCGAGGAGCAGCACGGTGTCGTTGGTCGACATGCAGCCGTCGGAGTCGACCCGGTCGAAGGTGGTACGGGTGGCGGCGCGCAGCGCGGTGTCCAGCGCGGGGGCGTCGAGGTCGGCGTCGGTGGTGAGGACGACGAGCATGGTGGCGAGACCGGGGGCGAGCATGCCCGCGCCCTTGGCCATGCCGCCGACGGTCCAGGCCGTGCCGTCGGCGGTGGTGCCGCCCGCGACGGCGGTCTTGTGGACGGTGTCGGTGGTCTTGATGGCGATCGCGGCCTTCTCGCCGCCGTGCGGGGAGAGTTCGGCCGCGGCCTTCTCGATGCCGGGGAGGAGCTTGTCCATGGGGAGGAGCAGCCCGATGAGGCCGGTGGAGGCGACGGCGATCTCCCCGGCGCTGTGTCCGGCCAGCACCTCGGCGGTCTTCTCGGCGGTGGCGTGGGTGTCCTGGAAGCCCTGAGGGCCGGTACAGGCGTTGGCGCCACCGGAGTTGAGGACGACGGCAGTGACGGCGCCGCCCTTGAGGACCTGCTCGGACCAGCGGACGGGGGCGGCCTTGACGCGGTTGGAGGTGAAGACTCCGGCGGCGGCGCGGCGCGGGCCCTCGTTGACCACGAGCGCCAGGTCGGGGCCGCCGTTCTCCTTGATTCCGGCGGCGATGCCCGCCGCCGTGAATCCCTGCGCTGCGGTGACGCTCAAGGTGCCACTCCGATCGTGGAAAGTCCGGTGTCCTCGGGGATTCCGAGGGCGATGTTCATGCTCTGCACCGCGCCGCCGGCGGTGCCCTTGGTGAGGTTGTCGATGGCGCTGATCGCGATGATCCGGCGGGCGGTCCCGTCGTACGCGACCTGGATCTGGGCCGCGTTCGAGCCGTACACGGAGGCGGTGGCGGGCCACTGCCCCTCCGGCAGCAGCCGGACGAACGGCTCGTCGTCGAACGCCTTCTCGTACGCGGCCCGGACGTCCTGGGCGGTCGTGCCGGGGCGCGCCTTGACCGAGCAGGTGGCGAGGATGCCGCGGGCCATGGGGGCGAGGGTGGGGGTGAAGGAGACGGTGACCGGCTCCCCGGCGGCGGCGCTGAGGTTCTGGATCATCTCGGGGGTGTGCCGGTGGCCGCCGCCGACTCCGTACGGGCTCATGGAGCCCATGACCTCGGAGCCGAGCAGATGCGGCTTGGCGGCCTTGCCCGCGCCGGAGGTGCCGGAGGCCGCGGTGATGACGGCCTCGGGCTCGGCCAGCCCGGCCGCGTACGCGGGGAAGAGCGCGAGCGAGACGGCGGTCGGGTAGCAGCCGGGCACCGCGATCCGCTTGCTCCCGGCCAGCGCCGCGCGCCCGCCCGGCAGCTCGGGCAGCCCGTACGGCCAGGTCCCGGCGTGCGCGGAACCGTAGAACCGCTCCCAGTCACCGGCGTCCTTCAGCCGGAAGTCGGCCCCCATGTCGACAACGAGCACCTCGTCCCCGAGCTGCTCCGCGACGGCCGCGGACTGCCCGTGCGGCAGCGCGAGGAACACGACGTCATGCCCGGCGAGCGCCTCGGCGGTGGTCTCCGCGAGCACCCGGTCGGCCAGCGGCACCAGATGCGGCTGAAGCCCCCCGAGCCGCTGTCCCGCGCTGGAGTTCCCCGTGAGAACGCCGACCTCGATCCCGGGATGCCCGAGCAGCAGCCGGAGGACTTCCCCACCCGCGTATCCGCTCGCCCCGGCCACCGCGGCGCGTAGAGCACGTACAGCCATCGAAAAACCCTCCTCAGCGATGGCATGACTATACGTATCAATGCAGTTTTATGCAATGTATTCGGTGGAGGCAGCGGATGGAGGTTGTGACCGAGGATTTTAGTTTGCGGACGAGATAGTTAGTTTGCGGATCTTGATCCCATAACGCTGTGTTGCGATCAGTTCCGAAGTATGGCCCCCGTGGCTGGGCGGGGGGGGTGCTGTGGTTGGCGAGTGGACGAGGTAGCGAGGGCGAAGATCCCGTCGGATTCAAGTCACCTGGATCAGCTGATCGCGGAGTACAAGGGGGATGCCGGGCTGCGGGATCGGCTGCGGCTCGGGGACGGCTGGCCGCGTCGGTGGAGTTCGACGTGGCGGGTGGGTGTTGGCGAGGTCTGCTGGCCGATCCGGGATATGGCTCACGTGCCGGTGCTGTCGTCCCGGCCGATGCGGGGGTTCACGTGGCGGGCAAAGCAGGGGCATCGCCCCGGGCTTGAGGGGATGGCGTCGACGGACAGGCAGCACGGTTTCGAGTCGTTGGAGGAGGTACGGCTGCTGGTCGCGCTGGACTTCCTGGGAGCCTCGGAGGTGCTGTCGCAGCCGTTCCGGCTGGACTTTGAGCACATGGCGCGGACAGTCCTGGCACATCCCGGACTACCTGGCCGTATTCGGCGGCAGCATGTGGCTGCTGGACGTACGCCCGATGGAACTGGTCAAAGACGACGACGCGCTCAAGTTCGCGGCGGCCAGGGAGGTGGCGGCGGCATGCGGCTGGCGATACTCGGTGGTCGCAGGCTGGGGCCTGCACGTCTGGAGCGTCCTTGACCACTTGTCCTCGCGCCGACGGCCGTCGAGGGATCTGTTGGGCATGCGGGATCAGTTGCTCACCGCGATCGGCGGCCGGGAGGGGCGGGTGATGACGTTCTCCGAGCTGGCGGACGCGACCAGCGTGCCTTCAGTTGGCCGGGCGAACATCGTTCGGCTGCTCTGGCACCGCGAGCTCGGTGTTGATCTGGGTAGTCCCCTGCGCCACAACTCGCTGATCTGGGAGGCGTAATGGCGGTGAGGGGGTTCTTGCAGATCGCGCCAGGCAGGCAAGTCTCGCTTAACGGCGTCGAGTGGACGATCAAGGATGTCCACGGCCAGCTCGGCCGGCTCGTTCTCGTGGATGGTGACGGCCGCGCGGAGACCCGATCGTTCCGCTGGCTCATCAACCATGCCGACCTGCGGCTCTTGCCGAGGGGTGAAGCATCGGGGCGGCCTTCGGCGGTCTCCCTGCAGCCGAGGACAATGGCTGATCTGACCGAGGACCAGCGGGAGCGGGCCCGGCTGAGGGCTGCACATGTATTGGAAGCCGAGACGGGGTTCCGGGAGGGCCACCCTGCTCGGGCCCTGCCGAGTAACTGTGTACGCCGACATCTGATGCCGTGGCGGGTACGGAATGATGTGTAGGTGACGGGTGTTCAGCCCGGATCCACCGGTGAATCTTTCGGGGGTCTGATTCCTTGCCGGGGGCCGTTGGCCGTGTGAGGTGCGGACATGAGGGCACGGGGTGCCCGCCGTGCTCGGGTCGCGGCCTGTCCGGGGTTCTCGGGTTGGGGTGGTGCGGGGGCGGTGTCGCCCAGGGCCGTTGAGGCCGTCCGTGGTGCTTGCGCTCTGCGTGGCGGTCAGCCCGGTGCGGGCGGGTGGTGGACGGCCTCGGACAGACCCTGGTAGGCGTCGCGCCAGGGCCAGTTGACGGGCAGGTGGGCGGTGAGTTTGACGCGGGCGGTGCGGGCCAGGCGGGCGGGGACGTGGACCAGGTGGGCGCGGAGGGTGGCGGTGGTGGCCTTGGCATGGAAGACCGAGGCAAGGGAGCCGGCGGCCCGCAGCAGGTTGTGCGACATGGCCCACAGGGTCAGCCAGGCGGCGTTGGCCTGGAAGTCGCCGGAGGGCAGGTGCGCGAGGGCCGAGGACTTCCCGTCGGCGATCGCCTGCTCGATGATCGCGTGTTGCCGGTGGTGGAGTTCGGCCTGAAGCATGCCGAAGGGGCTGTTGGTGAAGACGGGGTGGTAGCGCCAGGAGTCGAACAACTCCCCCTGTCCGGCGGCTGCTTCGGCGTTCAGGCGCCGGACGCGCCGCACGATCAGGCGGGCGGTGACCTGTTCGTTCTTCTTGCGGCCGGTGAAGGCGGTGTACTCGGTCTCGGCGACCTCGGCGTCGGAGACCATTTCGCCGGTGTCGGGGTCCACGAAGGCGTCGGGGTAGCGGATCGGGACCCAGGCGTCGTCGTCGATGCGGCCGATCGCGGCGGCGATGGAAGGGTTCATGCCGGTGGTCAGGGAGAAGTACGCGCCGGCGGTGCGGCAGGCGGCGACCACGTCGGCGGTGTAGAACTTGCTGTCCGCCCGGACCATCCGGATCCCCGCCCCGCCGGACTCGGCCGCGATGGTCAGGGCCCCACGCACGAAGCTTTTCGCGCCGCGGACGTCGGCGGCCTTGCCGCGGCGCAGGCGGACCGCGCCGATCACGGGCCGGGCGAGCGGGGTGGACAGGGTGGCCACGATCGGGTGCAGGGTGCGCTGGCCCTTGAGGCGGCCGTGCTCGGCGCCCTGCTTGGCGCGGTCGTAGACCCGGCGGTGGGTGGGGTCGATGTCGATGAACATCAGCTCGCTGGCTCCGGGCAGCAGCGGGGTGTGCGCCGCGAGGCGGGTCAGGAAGTCGCGGTGCACCCGGTGCGGTTGACGGTTGTGGCCGTGGGTGAAGGACCGCAGGAAGGTGCCCAGCGTGGACGGGGCGCGTATCCCGGCGAAGGCCCGGTCCATCGCGCCGTGCCGCAGCCGGCCGGCATCGTCGATGGAGTCGGCCCCGGCGCACATCGCGCCCAGCAGCGACATCACCTTGGCCCCCGGATGGGTGCCGCCGCTGTTGTCGGCCGCCTCGATGCGGACCTGGGTTGCCAGAGCGGGCAGGCCGACCCGTTCGGCGAGCGCGACCAGCGGCAGCAGCCCCGCATCCGCGATCAGATTCGGCTCATCGAAGACCGCGGAGACATGGACGGCGGCATGGGAAGATTGCATCTCGGAAGTGCCTTGTCGATCGTGCGTGCTGGAAGCCTGAAGAACTCCCATCATCGCAGGTCACAAGGCACTTCCTCGTTTCCGGAAGGACTATCCACAGGCGTCAGCCGGTGGATTCGGGCTGAACGACGCGGCCCTGGCAGCTCACCTGGAAATCGGCATTGCTGGGCAGAGGAACTTTCTGCTTTCCTGACCAACCGTCGGACAGCCCACTTCGCGAAAGCGCGAGGTTAACGAACCCCCAGTTCACCGAGTCGACGGTTCAGGAGATTTCCTTCTGCAACGAAATTTTCGAGTCTTTTAATGGTCCGCGTGAGAAGAGTACTCCTGTCTTTACTGTTTGCCGTGCTCCACGTGGCGTAATCATTTCTGGCGTTTTTTACATCTGTCTGCAATGCGGCCGCCTGATCCCTGGCATTCCTCAGCTCCACCAGGAGCTGGTCATCCCTCGCAGACCACCTCGCCCTGGGGTCCTTCGCTCGATACACCATAGCGCGGTAGGCCGCATCCGCGTCCCGGTACAGCGCTTCCGTATCGCGCGCGATCGCATCGAGCTTTCCCGCCGGACGCTGTGGGTCCAGCATCGCCTTGGATTCATACGGTCGCGTAATGTTGTAATGCACTCCGAAGTTGTGGGCGATGTCCATGACTTCGTGGAGAGTATGGTAGGCGAACGTGGTGGTGTGGTCGAAGTCTGTTCTCCAGAACGCAAAGATTCCCCACGCCATTGCGGCGATCTCCTCCGGAGTGGCACCTGCCGTTTCTGCCATCTTGAACATTCTGGCAGCAGTGAAGGACTGGCCCGCCCAGACGGGCATGTTGAACTGCCGTGCCAGTTTAGTGGAGTGAGAGTTTTCGTTGCGAGTCGATGGATGGGTTTTCTGGATCCCGTGTCGGTCGAATTGCCCGTCCAGGGGGTTTTGAGCTCGATCCGTCGAAGCGCCGGCCCTCTCGCCATTCGGATAGACGTGAGTGGTGCTCAACGATTCACGTTCACCGATTTCACCGACAGCCCTCTTGCCCTGGGTTTCAGGCGTGTGGCGAGAGTGCCCAAAGTACTCCGAAAGGTCATGCAGCGCGATCATCTTCTCGCGCAAATTGTATTTGACGGGATCGGCCATGACCTGATGGAGACCACCTCGCGCCACGATCCGCGCGTCAAGGTGGTCTTTCCCTTCTCTGCGCCATTTCGGGTTGAACTCGCCGTCGAAGTAGTCGATGTAAGCTCCGATGGCCTTCCCGGCTTTCCGCTCAGGGTCCCCGGCCAGCTGCGACTCGACATGAGCTCTGCCTGTCTTGAGCTCGCTGGTCATGATCTTTACTTGCCTGGAATCCAGATGGTTTATCTTTGGAACTTTCTTGTCCGCAAATCCATGCAGTCGCCTCAGCAGCACGTTGAGATACGTGTCGAGATTCCTGTCCTGATGCAGCTGTACTGCCTGCCTCTTTTCTTCATGCCTGTTCTGCTTCGCCCGGACCCAGCCGTTCATGTTCCGGGCAAGTTCGACAAAGTTGTTCACCTGAATATCGCGATTCTTTGCACCGAAATCAGGATGATTGCCAACGTACTGATTCAGAACCGGATTAATGTCTTGCTCTCCGACCGGGTCCACGATCGCCCTGGCAATCTGACTCCTGATTTTGATGCCGAAGCCCTGTATGGATTGCGCCTCCGGTATTGAGAGGTGCCCCGTGTTGATCGAAGCCTGAAACCCTTCCTCAATCTCCATAACAAGCTTTTGTAGAATTTGGGCGTGGTGCCGGGAGTCGTATTTAATGGTTTCATTCTTGTAAACCGCGGTGTAATCCTTTGGGCCGACCTTGAGCGCACGCTGAACCCCAGCCCCCGAACGGGGAGCGCTCCGGACACCGAATTTCGGACGCCGGGAAACGGCTTCGGTCTTCGGTGATTCCACAGCATCCGGTATCGGGGAATTCATCACGCGGCGAGCCGTGTTCTCGGCTGAGACCTCCGAAGAACCACCCGGATCGGAAACACTGACCCCGTCGCCATAGTCATGTGAGACGAATGACCGCCCCTCCATATTGTCGACTACATGCGCCAGCTCGTGCGCGACGACATGCTTGTTCCGTTCGAACCCGCTGTTGAACACCACGTGGTTGTCCATGGTGTATGCCTGTGCTTGAAGCTCTTCAGCCGACTCGGACGCTTCACCTCCGGTGTGAAAGCGCACCGACTCAAAGTTCGCTCCGCCGAACCGCTGCTCCATCTCCTGTCGCAGACCCGTCTCCATCGGCTGCCCTGGAGACCTAAGCACCCCGTGGATAGCCATACGCTGCACCTCAGCCCCGCCGGATGCCTCCAAGGACTCGGCCACAGCCGCGGCGTCGTGGTGACCTTTCCCAGAGCAATCAGCATGACGTTGGACTGCTGCCGCCGCCTGCGCCGGCACGGCGCCCGAGTCCCCGCCCACCGCAGCACCACCGCGCCCTATCCCCAAGCTGCGCCGCACACTGTCGGCATGCCCCGGGCGAGCGCGCCCCTCCAACCACGCCGATACGGCGGCGTTCCCCGCGCTTGCTTGCAAGGCCAACAACCCTGCTGCAGCGAGCGGCCCGCCCTGGGGGGCCGAGGAGCCACCGGCCCGCTTCTTGTTATGACTGTGATAATTCACGATGGATCCCTTTTGCCTGCGCTGACACACCTGACACTTGGTGTTCTAGCTCAGCAGCGCAGCCGGCCCCAGAGCCTCCAGGGCACACTGCAAGGAAGAGTTCGCTGACACGCGGGGCAAACACCACAGGGCCGCGTGTGGAACATGCCGGCGCCACACGATATTCGTCATAAACAGCCGCAAACCAGATCAGACCGCTAAACTACCCCACCGGCCCGGCCAGGGCGGTTGCAAGTTCCGGGATCGGGTAGATCGTCCGCGTCCGGCGGGAGTTGACGCGGCAACAGCACAGGCACGAGACCGGTGATCATCAGGGTGTCTACGCCAGCTGATCACATCGAGGTCCCGTGCCTGCCGCTCCACCCTCCCCGATCCCTGCCGCCCTGGCGAAACCGAGTCCTCTCCACCCGCAGGACACCGGCCGCCTGCGCGCCCACCTCCAGCGCGCACCCGACCCGCGTGCACGTCGCGGGCGGTGATACCCCCTGATCAGCCTGCCGCTGATCCGCACCTGCACGGTCATCTCCGACGCCCGGACCATCACCAAGATCACCGAGTGGGGCAGCGCGCCACCACCACGGTGCTGGAACACCTCGGCATCCGCCGCCACCTGCCCGGACGCCGACGCGCCCCGTCCCATACCACCCTCACCCGGCTCCGGGCCGCCCTCGACAGCGATGCCCTGGACACCGCGATCGGCGACTACCCGGCCGAACACGGCCACACCGACGTCACCACCACCGACTCGACGCCACGCCCGGCGATCGCGGTGGACGGCAAGGCGCTGTCCGGCTCCGCACACCGAACCCAGCGCCACCAGCACCTGCTGTCCGCCGCCACCCACGCCCCCCCCCGTTATGTTCTTCGCGGTCCTGCAAGAGGGCCGCTGGCCTCCGGGCCCGGCATGACTGTGTCCCCCTGTCGAAGGCATGACAATGCCGTTGCTTTTGCGGGGTCCGGGCGGTTGAAGCGGTGTGCTGATATCGCGGCTGGAGCGACTGGGGTTGGGAGTACTGACCCGGTCGTGTCCGCCTGATGTGGTGGACCGGGTGGTGGGTGAAGCGGGGCGTTCGGAGAAGCGCCGGCGTCTGTTGTCCGCCCGGTTCACGGTGTACTTCGTGCTGGCGATGTGCTTGTTCCCGCAGGCCGACTACCTGGAGGTCCTCCGGCTGGTGAAGACCGGCGACAAGGGGTTGCGGTCCTGGTCCGGGGTGAACAAGTCGTCGCTGACCAGGGCTCGGCAGCGGCTCGGCTGGCCGGTAATGCGGGAACTGTTCCGGTCCGTGGCCCGGCCTCTCGGCGCGGACGGCGAGTTGTTCCGAGGGCTGCGGGTGCTGGCTCTGGACGGGATGCTGCTGGCCGTGCCCGACTCCGTGGGCAACAACGACGCCTTCGGCAAGTCCGGCTCCCAGCGCAGCCCGATGGGTTATCCGCAGGCCAGAGTGGTCGCGGTGGCCGAGTGTTCCTCTCACGCCGTCCTGGACGCCGCGATCGGCGGGTTCAAGGATTCCGAACGCATCGTCTCCGACGCTCTGGACGCCCATCTCGGGACCGGCACGCTGTTACTGGCCGACCGGGGACTGTGGGGTCTGGCCCGCTGGCACCGGCTCCGGGAGCAGGGCACGCACCTTCTGTGGAGGATCGAGCGACGCAAGGCCCGCCGGGTCCAGGACGTTCTGCCCGACGGCAGCTACCTGGCCCGGATCGAGGCGAACAAGCACAGCAAGGCGGCTGGAACCGTCAAGGCGCCGCCGGCGCTGGTCCGGGTCGTCGAGTACCGCGTCGACGGGCAGGCCGACATCGTCCGGCTCATCACCAGCCTGACCGACCACGAGAAGTACCCCGCCGAAGAACTCGCCGTCCTCTACGCCCGGCGCTGGGAGATCGAGCTCGTCTTCGACGAGATCAAGACCCATCAACGCGGCCGGCCGGTCCTCAGGTCACAGACACCGGACGGCGTGCGGCAGGAGATCTACGCTCACTTGATCGTGCACCATGCCACCCGGGAACTGCTGGACGAGGCCGCTCGCCTGCACCGCAGCATCGCAGAGCGGACCTCGTTCACCAGGGCTCTGCACGTCGTCCGCCGCTCGGTGATCTCACCGAGCGGCTTTTCCCCCCTCAGCACGCAAGCGGGATCGACGCCTCGGACTCTCGGAAATCGGCCGCAGTCTGCTGCCCCGCCGAAGATCCCGTGACTGCCCTCGCAAGATCCGCTCCTGCATCACCGGCTATGCCAGCAAAGCCCCCGGCGAACCCTCCAGCAGCCGTCGCCCACCGGTTGCCGTGGTCTTGAACAGCCGATGGCACGACCACTAAAGCAACGGCATGACTCTGTTGGCGATCTTGCGAGGGGTGCTGACAGGTCGTCTGTTCGGCGGTTTGCTGGAGTGAGGCGGGGTGGTTTCGGGGAGAGGGTCGAAGATGTCCTTGCGTGCCAGGAGTTACCAGCGGATTCCGACGTGAACGGTGTTGACGGCGTGGGCGGCGTGCCCGAAGGGCACGCCGGCGATGCTGATGCGGGATCGGCTGGATGTGGTGTTCGAGGACGAGGAGTTCGCGGACCTGTACCCCACGGACGGGCGGCCGGGCTTGTCGCCGGGGCAGTTGGCGCTGGTGTCGGTGCTGCAATTCGCGGAGAACCTGTCCGACCGGGCGGCCGCGAACGCGGTCCGCACCAGGATCGACTGGAAATACGCGTTGGGACTGGAGTTGGACGATCCGGGCTTCGACCACTCGGTGCTGTGCGAGTTCCGGGCCCGGCTGGCCGAGACCGACGCCACGGACCGGCTGCTGCCGGTGATGCTGTACCGGCTGACCGAGGCCGGACTGCTCAAATCCGGCGGACGGCAGCGCACCGACGCGACCCACGTGCTCTCGGCGGTGCGCACGCTCAGCCGACTGGAGTTGGTGGGCGAGAGCCTGCGGGCCGCCCTGGAACAGCTCGCCCAGACGGCCCCGGACTGGCTGCTTCCGTTGGTCGAGCCGGAGTGGAACAAGCGCTACGGGCGCAAGGTGGAGATCGGCAAGGTACCCGGCGGGAAAGCCGGGGTCACAGCCCTGGCCGAGGCCTTCGGCCGGGACGGGCAGAAGATCCTGGCCGCCGCGTGGGCGGCCGACGCCACGCCCAGGCTCCGGACGCTGACGCAGGTGGAGATCCTGCGCCGGGTCTGGGTACACCACTATTACCGGGACTCCGGAGGGCGGCTGCGCTGGCGCGATGGCCACGCGCTGCCACCCGCGTCGTTGCGGTTCGATTCCCCTTACGACACCGATGCGCACTACTGCGTCAAACGGGACACAGCCTGGTCCGGCTACCGCACCCACTTCACCGAAACATGCACGTCAGAACTGCCTGAGGTGGTCGTGCACGTGGCCACCACGATCGCCCCGGTCCAGGACGGCCAACTCACCGCCCAGATCCACGACGACCTCGCAGCGATCAACTTGACCCCGGCCGAGCACGCGGTCGACGCCGCCTACGTCAGCCCGGCGCAGATCGAACGCGCCCAGCGGATACACAGCATCACCCTGCTCGGCCCGGTCGTGCCCGACCACAGCCACCAGGCCAGAAGCGGGGCCGGCTTCGACAAGGCCGCCTTCACCATCTACTGGGACCACCGCCGGGCCACCTGCCCCCAAGGCAACCTCAGCCGTGAGTGGCGGCCCCTGCGCATCAGCGGACACGACTACACCCAGATCAAGTTCGACAAGCCCACCTGCCTGGCCTGCCCCGTCCGCCCGCAATGCACCAACGCAGTCAGCGGTCCGCGCTCGCTCGCACTGCTGCCCACCCGCAAACTGCACGAGATTCAGCAGCACAACCGGCTCGACCAGCGCACTGAGGACTGGCAGCGCCGTTACGCGATCCGTGCGGGCATCGAAGCCACCCTCTCCCAGAACGTCCGCACCTGCGGCCTGCGACGAACCCACTACCGAGGACTGCCAAAGACACACGTCCAGCACGTACTGACCGCGCTGGCCTGCAATGTCACCCGCATCGCCGACTGGATCGCCGACCCGACCCGACCCCAGCGGGCACCCAGCCACTTCCGCGCCCTCTGCACCACCCTTAACTGACCCCGACAAGATCGCCAACAGAGTCACGGTGTTCGTTTCAACTTGGAAGATTACAAGATCCGGGCGGCTTTCACGTTCGCACCAGTGTGGTGTGCGCACGCGAAGTACAAAACGGAAGACGGCGACCCGATCCCTCGCACCTTTGGAAGGCATCCGACCACGCATGCCGTCTCGCGCGCTCAGTACAGCCGGATCAACGCGGTGATGGGGCTCATGCTGGTCACCTCGGTCATTAAGTTCTTCGATACGGAGATGGAGTGGCCGATCAAGCGGGTGAAGCGATCGTGATTATGGGGCGCATAGTGAGCCTTCGCAACCAACCGCATCACCAAGATCGTGAAGGCTGTCCTCGTCCTTCGATTCGCCTCAACCTGAGGTTGAAAAATCCTCACCGAGGCAGGACCACTGCCGGGGCACTCGCCGCACTGCCGCTACCCGTGACTAAGTGTTATCGGCGCAGGGGGGCACATTCTGGCCTCACGGCCATCTCGCCAAGGCCCGCTTCGACGTGTACGCCGATACCTAACGACCAGGGCAGCAACAGCCTTGTTGCTGCTGCGACGTAGGAACACCTCGCCACGACGGTTACGCATAGTGAAAGTCTGTCGTCATGATCCGCTAACTATCTCTCTCAAGATCCGCAAACAAGCATTCTCGACGCGCTTCCGACCTGCACGGTTCAGATCATGATCCGCAAACTAAGATCCTCGGTCACAGAGGTGAGCCCGGCTCCGCGGCCTCCGTCACTGTCTGACCGGCCCGGGTGCGGGCGTACAGGACCTGTCTGCCCGCGCGGTGGGCGCTGACCAGTCCGGCGTTCCGCAGTGCGGTGAGGTGCTGGGAGACGCCGCCGGGGGTCAGTCCGGTGCGGCGGGCGAGTTCGGTGGTGGACGCGGGGGCGGTCAGCTCGGTCAGGATCATCGCGCGGGAGCGGCCCAGCACCCCGGCCAGGGCGTGGGGGACGGTCGCGGGCGGGGTGTGCCAGAGCGTGCCGACGGCGCGGGGAGGATAGCGCAGCGACGGCTGCCACGGTTCGTCGAGCACGGAGAAGACGCGTGGCCAGACGAAGGCGGAGGGCACCAGCAGCAGGCCCCGGCCGTCGAGCCGGCGCGCTCCGCGCACGGTGCGGTGTTCCAGGTGCAGGGTGCCCCGGGCCCAGTTGACCCGCGGGTCGAGGTCGGTGAACAGGTGCTGCGCGCCGCCGGCGACCAGGCGGCCGGCGCGGTAGCGGATGTCGCCCTCCAGCAGGGTGAGGATGCGCGGCCAGTACGGGGCCAGCGCCAGCTCCCAGTACGCCTCGATCACGTCCGCCAGCCGCGCCAGCTCGGCGGCCGGATCGCCGCGCAGCGCCGCCATCCGCGCTTCCGGCACCCGGGCCGTGGTGCGCAGCAGCGTCGGCGGCATGGCCCGCACCGTGGCCAGCTCAAGGTCCAGCGACGGCAGCGGCGTTGTGGGCGGCGGGCAGATGAACCCCGGTACGCGGCCGGCCCAGGGCGAGGGCCCGGGCATCGGGACGAGGTCGAACAGCGGGCTCAGGTCGAGGCCGGCCGCCGCCAGCCGCGGGCGCACCTGGTCGGCCCAGGAGCGGTGCAGGCCCTGTGCGTCCGCCCCTTTGAGCACCCGGACGCTGGTCACCACCTCCCACAGCGGGGAGATCGCGAAGCGGGTGCGGGCCACGTCCTCCGGGGCGAATTCGATCTCGATCATTCAGCTCAGCGTAAATCTCTGTGGAGAGCCGCGCGGCGTCCCGCACCGTACGCCGCATGACCGTAGTCCCGGATTCCCCGTGGCGCATGGGCGCCTTCCGCACGCTCTTCGCCGCCAGCGCCCTCAGTCACCTCGGCAGCAACATCGGTTATGTGGCGATACCGCTGCTCGCCGTCACCACGCTCGACGCCGGCCCTGGCCAGGCCGGGGCGCTGGCCGCGCTGTCCACCGCCGCCTTCCTACTGATCGGGCTGCCCGCGGGCGCGTGGGTGGACCGGCTGCCCGGGCGCCGCCTGCTGGTGGCCGCCGACGCCGCTCGCGCGGCCCTGCTCGCCTCGATTCCGCTGGCCTGGTGGCTGGGCGTGCTGTCGCTGCCGCAGCTGTACGCGGTGGTGCTGCTGACCGGCTGTGCCACCGTGTTCTTCGACGTCGGCTCGCAGAGCGTCCTGCCCGAACTGGTCGGCCGCGAGCGCCTGGTGCCGGCGAACGCCGCCGTCGTCAGCCTGATGGCCGGCGCCAACATCGCCGGCCGCGGCGCCGGCGGCTTCATGGTCCAGCTCCTCACAGCACCCCTGGCAATCCTCTGCGGTGCCCTCGCGTACCTCGCCTCCGCCTGCGGGCTCACCCGTATCGCCCGCCACCGCGCCCGCCCGGAGCCCGCGACCGCCGGGCGACGGCTGCGGACCGAGATCACGGAAGGGCTGCGCCATGTCCTCGGCACGCGCGAGCTGCGGCCCCTGGCGCTCGCCGCGACCCTCACCAACCTCGGCGCACAGATGATCAACGCCATGCTGCCGGTGCTGTTCACCCGCGAACTGGACCTGCCCGCCGGAGCGCTGGGCCTGTACTGGGCAGCCGGCGGCCTGGGCATCCTGCTCGGTGCCCGCCTCGCCCGCCCCCTCGCCGCCCGCCTCGGCCACGGCCGCGCCATGGCCCTGGCCGGGCTGTGGTGCGCACCCGCCGCGCCGGCCATCGCGCTGGTCGGCACCGGCCCGTGGCTGTGGGTGGCGGGCGCCGCGTGGCTGGTCACCATGACCAGGACAGGCATCGACAACGTCCTCGGCGTCACCTTGCGCCAGCACCTGACCCCGGACCCGCTGCTCGGCCGTATGAACGCCACCTTCCGCTTCCTGCTCACCGGCGCCCTGGCCATCGGGTCCGCCCTGGGCGGCCTCATCGGTGAGGCCGCGAACGTACGCATCGTCGTGTGGGCAGGCGCGATGTGCCTGGCCGGCGCCTTCCTCCCGGTCTTCTGCTCCCCCATCCGCGCGCTCCGGGAACTGCCGTCCGCTCCGGCAGGGGCCAACCGGAGCGCTCAGTGACTCTGGTCAGTGGTTCGCAGGGGCGGGATGCTCGGGACAGCATCGCCCACCAGGGAGGGACAACCGCCATGAAGGCCATCGCCCAGGACCCGTACGGCACCGCTGACGGTCTGGAATTACGGGACATCGACCGGCCCGTACCGCGGGACGACGAAGTACTGATCCAGGTGCGCGCCGCCGGGGTGGATCCGAGCATTCTGCATCTGATGACGGGCAAGCCCTACATCGCCCGCCTCGCCCTGGGACTCCGCAGGCCCAAGAACCCGGTGCGCGGCTGGGACGTCGCCGGAGTGGTCGAGACGGTCGGCGCGAAGGTGACGGGGTTCGCGCCGGGTGACGAGGTCTTCGGCAGCGGCGACGGCTCGCTCGCCGAGTACACCCGCGCCCGGGCCGACAAGCTCGCGCCCAAGCCCGGCAACCTCAGCTTCGAACAGGCCGCCGCCCTCCCCGTCTCCGGGGTCACCGCCTACCAGGCCTTCAGCGGCAAGGCGCGCCCGCGGCCGGGGCAGCGGGTCCTCGTCATCGGCGCCTCCGGTGGCGTCGGGAGCTACGCCGTCCAGCTCGCCGTCTCGTACGGGGCCGAGGTCACCGCCGTCTGCGGGCCCGGCGCGGCGGACTTCGTACGGTCCCTGGGCGCGAGCGGCGTCATCGACTACACCAGCCAGGAGATCACCGACAGCGAGCACCGGTTCGACGTCGTTCTCGACACCGCCGGGAACCGCCCGCTGTCCCTGCTGCGCCGCGTACTCACCCCGAAGGGGATCCTGCTCATGGCCGGTGGCGAGGACGCCGGCGACTGGGTGGGGGGCCTGGGCCGTCAGCTGCGCGGCTACGCGCTCTCGCCGTTCCTCGCGCAGACGCTGAGCAGTGTGATCGCGGTGGTGCGCGCCGAGGATCTGCTGGCCCTCAAGGGCCTCGCCGAGGACGGCACGATCACCCCGGCCGTCGACCGTGTCTATCCGCTCTCCGAAGGCGTCGCCGCGATTCGGCACCTGGAGACGGGCCATCCCCGGGGCAAGATCGTCGTGACCGTATGAGCTGAGGAGGCGGCGCGCGCGGGTGGACACTGGAAGGAGGAGGTGTGAGCGATGCGCAAAGTAGCCGACTGCCGGGACTTCCCCAGCGAGACGCAGTGCACCCTCGCCATCACCGGCGAGGAGGACGAGGTCGTCCGCGCCGCGGGTGAACACGCCGCTTCCGTGCACGGGCACGAGAACACCGCGGAGCTGCGGGACCGGATCAGGACCATGCTCAAGGACGAGGCTCCGCAGCACGCCTGACCCGGCACCCGCGGGATGCCGTGGCCATCACCCGCGCGAAACCCCCGGCCGCCCGGCGAGTCCCACCGGGCGGCCGGCGCGTGCCCGGTTCGTACGGGTTCAGCTCTGCGCGGCCCGTGTCGCGTCGCCCACCTCGAAGACGGTGCCGAACGGGTCGGTGAGGGTCACCATCCGGGCGTAGAACGTGTCGTGCGGTGTGCCCGCGGCGCCGCCGGCCGCGACCGCCCGCTCCGCCGCCGCGTCGGCGTCCGCCACGGCGAACAGGGTCCCCCAGGCGGCGGCCGGTGCGGCCGGGTCGCCCAGGATGCCGCCGATCTCGTGGCCGTCCGGGCGGCGCAGGAAGGTGAAGTCGGTGCCGGGGAGGTCGTCGTTGCCGTCCAGCGTGTAGTCGAAGACCGCCGGGTAGAAGGCGCGCGCCGGGGCCGGGTCGGGGGTGACGAGATCGTTCCGTACGAGACTGCCGGGTTCGAAGACGATCTCGTAGCCGAGCCGGGCCCGCCCCTGCCACAGCGCGAACTCGGCGCCGGAGGGGTCCAGCACCCGGGCCGACCGGCCCCGGTCGCCGATGTCCGCCGGCGGCTGGAGCAGGGTGCCGCCCGCGCCGGTGACACGCTTCGCGGTGGCGTCGCAGTCGTCGGTGGCCAGATACACCCGCCACAGCCGGGGTCCCGAAGCGTCGGGTACGGGGTTGAGGCCCGCGACCGGCCGGCCGCGCAGCAGGCACAGGGTGTACGGCTCCGGGCCGGCCGGCGCCGAGCCGCCACCGTTGTCGCCGTCGCCGTCGCCTGCACCGTCGGCGTCACCGGCCGTCGGTGATCCGGCCGCGTACTCCCAGCCGAACAGCGCGCCGTAGAACTCCTTCGCCCGCGCCAGGTCGGGGACGTCCAGGTCGGTCCAGGTGGGGGTGCCGGTCGGCGGATTGCTCGTCACGTAGCTCACGGGGAGGCTCCTCTGTTCGGGCCGTACGGTCGACTTTGGCCGTGTGTTCGACGCTAGAACCCCTACAGGTCAGGGCCTGTCCTAGTTCACGCATCGGCCGCCCCGGGCGCCTCCCCCGCCTCGTAGACTCGACGGATGAGCGCTCCCGATGCCGACACCCGTGCCGTAGACGATCCCGCTGATGCCGCAAACGGTCCCGATGTCCTCGCCGACCTCCCCGCGGACCTCCCCTCCGGGACGGCGGCGGCCGAGCCCGACGAGGCGCTGGCCGTCCTGCGGCGCGTCTTCGGCTACGACTCCTTCCGCGGGAGCCAGGCGGAGATCATCGCGCAGGTGGTCGACGGCGGCGACGCCCTCGTGCTCATGCCGACCGGCGGCGGGAAGTCGCTCTGCTACCAGATCCCCTCGCTGGTCCGCAAAGGCGTCGGGGTCGTCGTCTCCCCGCTCATCGCGCTCATGCAGGACCAGGTCGACGCCCTGCGGGCGCTCGGGGTGCGGGCCGGGTTCCTGAACTCCACGCAGGACTTCGAGGAACGGCGGCTCGTGGAGAGCGAGTTCCTCGCCGGTGAGCTGGATCTGCTCTATCTGGCGCCGGAGCGGCTGCGCGTCGAGTCGACCGTACGGCTGCTGGAGCGCGGCACGATCGCGCTGTTCGCCATCGACGAGGCGCACTGTGTGGCGCAGTGGGGCCACGACTTCCGCCCCGACTATCTCGCCCTGTCCTCGCTGCACGAGCGCTGGCCCGATGTGCCGCGGATCGCGCTGACCGCGACCGCCACCGAGGCCACGCACCAGGAGATCGCGTCCCGGCTGAAGCTTCAGGACGCCCGGCACTTCGTGGCGAGCTTCGACCGGCCCAACATCCAGTACCGCATCGCGCCCAAGGACGACCCCAAGCGCCAACTGCTCCAGCTGCTGCGCGCCGAGCACCCCGGCGACGCGGGCATCGTCTACTGCCTCTCGCGGGCCTCGGTGGAGAAGACCGCCGAATTCCTCGTGAAGAACGGGGTCGACGCGCTGCCGTACCACGCGGGGCTCGACGCGCGCGTACGGGCGGCGAACCAGTCGCGCTTCCTGCGGGAGGACGGCATGGTGATGGTCGCGACGATCGCGTTCGGCATGGGCATCGACAAGCCGGACGTGCGCTTCGTCGCCCATCTCGATCTGCCGAAGTCCGTCGAGGGGTACTACCAGGAGACGGGCCGCGCCGGGCGCGACGGGCTGCCGTCCACCGCCTGGCTCGCGTACGGGCTCCAGGACGTCGTCCAGCAGCGCAAGATGATCGACACCTCCGAGGGCGACGAGGCGCACCGGCGGCGGCTGGGCCAGCATGTCGACGCGATGCTGGCGCTCTGCGAGACGGTCGAGTGCCGGCGGGTCCAGCTCCTCGCGTACTTCGGGCAGCCGAGCACCGCGTGCGGCAACTGCGACACGTGTCTGACGCCCGCCGAGTCGTGGGACGGCACCGTCCCGGCGCAGAAGCTGCTGTCGACGGTGGTACGGCTGAAGCGTGAACGGAACCAGAAGTTCGGCGCCGGGCAGATCACGGACATCCTGCTGGGCAAGAAGACCGCGAAGGTCATCCAGTTCGACCATGACGCGCTCAGTGTGTTCGGCATCGGTACGGAGCTGCGCGAGGCCGAATGGCGCGGTGTGGCAAGGCAGTTGCTGGCCCAGGGGCTGATCGCGGTCGAGGGCGACTACGGCACGCTGGTCCTGACGGAGGGCAGCCGCGAGGTCCTGGGCGGGCGGCGGCCGGTCGTGCTGCGGCGAGAGCCGGAGAAGGCCGCGCGGGCGGCGAAGGCGCCGCGCGAGAAGACGTCGAAGGGGCGCGCGGCGCCCGTCGATCTGCCGGCCGAGGCGCTGCCGGTCTTCGAGTCGCTGCGCGCCTGGCGCGGGGCGACGGCGAAGGAGCAGGGCGTGCCCGCGTACGTCATCTTCCATGACGCGACGCTGCGGGCGATCGCGCTGCTGGGGCCGTCGACGCTGGCGGAACTGGGCACGGTGACGGGGGTCGGCGAGAACAAGCTGGCGAAGTACGGGGAGCAGATCCTGGAGACGCTGGGGGGCCAGGACATGGGCGAGGACCCGCGCCCGGCCCAGGTCCCGGCCCAGGCCCAGGCCCCGGGCCCGGAGCAGGCCGCGGGCGGTCGGCGTGCCGCGGCCCCGGACCCGGACTCGGCCTGGGGCGACGACTGGGACATGGAGCCGGACCCGGACATGGAGTGACCGGCTTGGATACGGGGTGGTCCGACCCGGGCACGGAATGATCCGACCCGGGTACGGAGTGATCCGCAGGCCCGCGAACCCGCCGGTCAGGCCGTCGCCACTGCCTCCGGCGGGGCCGGCCGCGGGGACGACGGCGCGGTCAGCCGTACGACCGTCCCGCTGACCCGCGCCTCCTCCGCCGCCCACACCACCCGGTGCGTCGCCAGGCTCTCCGCCGCGTCCGAGCGCAGCACGGAGGCGTCACCGGTGGCGACGGCGGTGAGGAACGCCTCCGTCAGCGCCTCGTCGCCACCGCCGTGGCCGTCCCCGGCGGACGGACCGGCCCCCGGGTCGGCGGCGACGGTCCGCTCCTCGCCGGTGCGGAAGTCGACGACGCGCAGGGTGCTGCCGTCGCCGTCGATGAAGCCGTGGGTGCCCATCAGCCGGGTGCGGCGGTGCTCCATGGGGGTGAAGGCGCTCATGGTGAAGGAGCAGCTGGCGCCGGAGGGGAACTCCATGGTGACCACCTGGTGGTCGACCACGTCGTTGTCGCCCGCGTAGACGCACCGGCCGTACGGTCCGGTGCGCAGCGCGTCGAGCACGGCCGGTTCCGTGTGCTCCTCGGTGACCGCCGACAGCGGCCAGAACTCCTTGTCGGGATCGCCGAGGCAGCCGAGGTAGAGCCGCTTCGCCGAGTACGGGCAGCTGGGCTCCAGCGGGCAGTCCAGACAGCGGTCGGCGGCCCCGGCCGGGCGGTCCTCGGCGCGGAAGTGGGTGAGCCCGCCGAACGAGGCGACCCGGTCGGGGAGTTCACCGAAGAGATGGATCAACCAGTCGATGTCGTGGCAGGACTTGGTGAGCAGCATGGGCGCCGAGGTGTCCTCGCGGCGCCAGTTGCCGCGTACGAACGAGTGGGCGTGGTGCCACCAGCCGACCGGTTCCAGATGCTGGACGCTGACGAGACGGCCGATGGCGCCGCTCTCCAGGAGCTTTCGCAGGGTCCGGGTGTACGGGGTGTAGCGCAGCACATGGCAGACGGCCAGCAGGATCCCGTTGCGCTCGGCGGCCTCCGTGATGGCGGTCGCGTCGCGCTCGCTGGTGGCCATCGGCTTCTCCAGCAGGATGTGGTAGCCGAGGTCGGCCAGCCGTACGGCGGGGCCGATGTGCAGTTGGTCCTGGGTGGCGACGATCGCCGCGGTGGCCGGCCGCCGGTCCGCCGCCGCCAGCTCGGTCCAGTCCGCGTAGACATGCTCGGGCGGTACGCCGAACTCGCGGGCGGCGGCGGCGCGCCGGTACGGATCGGGTTCGGCCACCGCGGTCACGCGCCCCAGACCGGACGCCACCGCGTGCCGCGCGTACGACTGCCCGCGCAGGCCGGAACCGACGAGAGCTAGAGTCACCGGGGACATGGGATCCCTTCAGAGTTCCACAGGAGTCCCTCATTATTAGCCGTAGTGCGGTCGACCTCAAGGGTGTGCCATGACCGAAATCCCCGGGGGCGGAGATCTGTCCCAGCTCCGCAGGCTCAACGCGCTGGCCGCGATCGGCGCGCTGCGCGGCGAACCGGCGCTCACACTGACCGAGATCGCCGGGCGTACGGGGCTCTCCCGCGCGTCCACCGAGGACGTGGTGCGCGAACTGCTGGAGCGGGGCTGGGTGGAGGAGGTCGCGCCCGCGACGGGCACCGTGGGCCGGCCCGCCCGCCGCTACCGCTTCCGCGCGGACGCGGGCCGGGTGCTCGGTGTCGACATCGGCGGTCACAAGGTGCTGGCGCTGGTGGGCGATCTGGACGGCGAGGTCCAGCACAGCGCCCGGGTGGCGGTCACCCCGTCGATGGGGCGCACCGCGCGGCTGGCCGCCGTGGACCGGGCCGTACGGGAGGCGCTGGCCGGCTCCGGCACCCCCGCCGCCGGGGTGTGGGTGACCGGGGTGGCCACGACGGGGCTGGTCGACGGGGTGGGCCGGGTGATGCTCTCGGAGGCGCTGCCCGAGTGGACCGGGCTCGATGTGGCGGCCCATGTCGGAGGGCTGGTGGCGGGCCCTGTCCTGGTCGAGAACGACAGCAAGCTGGCGGCGCTGGCCGAGTCGTGGCGGGGGGTCGCGCGGCACGCGAAGGACGTGGTGTTCCTGCTGGCCGGGCTGCGTACGGGCACCGGTCTGATCATCGACGGCAAGCTCCACCGGGGGTTCGGGAACGCCGCCGGGGAGATCGGCGCGCTGCCCGCGGCGGGCTGGACGCGCGCCCCCGGCCATCTGCGGTCCTGGCCCGGCGGCGGCACCGAGGAAGGCACCCGCGGCACCGGCAGCGGCACCGGCAGCGGCACCAGGGGGCCGGACGCGGGCGGGGATCCCGACACCGCGATGGAGGAGGTCTTCCGGGCGGCCCGCGCCGGGGACCGCAAGGCCCTGACGGCGGTCCGGCGTTACGTACGCGACCTGGCGGTCGGCACCTCGGCCCTGGTGCTCACGCTCGACCCCGAAGTGGTCGTGGTCGGGGGCGGGTTCTCCCGCTCCGCCGATCTCATCGTGGAGCCGCTCCGCCGCGAGCTGGACCGCTGGTGCATCCGTACGCCCGAGGTCCGGGTCTCGGCCTTCGCCGACGAGGGCGTGGCGCTGGGCGCGCTCCGGCTGGCGCTGGACCATGTCGAGCGGGGACTGCACAACCCGGGCGAAATCGCCGCCCCGGAAAGCTTTCTGACGGGCGGTCAGTTCAAGGCCCGCTGACCGGCCGGACCGTCACCGAGCCACCGCCGAGCCACCGCCGGACCGTCACCGGGCCGCCGCCGGTGGCTCGTTCCGTAACCCAATCGAGTCTTGACTTACTTTCCCTGGTCTCCATGATTAGTACAACTTTTCGCCTCGCGGTACATGAGGAGGTCCGAGCATGGGGAAGTCGGCACGGTTCTGTACGGCTCTGCTGGGGGTGGTCCTGTCGCTCTCCGTCTCGGCCTGCGGGGGCGGCGGAGGCTCCGGCAGCGACGACGGGGAGATCACCCTCTCCTACGCGGTCTGGGACAAGAACCAGAAGGCCGTGATGGAGAAGCTGGGCCGCGAGTTCAGCGCGAGCCACCCGGGGGTGACGGTCAAGGTCCAGCTCACGCCCTGGGCCGACTACTGGTCCAAGCTCAAGACGGTGGCCACCGGCGGTTCCGCGCCGGACGTCTTCTGGATGAACGGCCCCAACTTCCAGCTCTACGCCTCCAACGGAGTGATCCGGCCGCTGGACAAGGAGATCGCGGCGGACAAGGTCAATCTCTCCGTCTATCCCCAGGCCCTGGTCGATCTGTACACCTACGAGAACAAGGTGTACGGGCTGCCGAAGGACATGGACACCATCGGTGTCTGGTACAACAAGAAGCTCTTCGACGCCGCCGGGGTCAAACCGCCCGCCGACGACTGGACCTGGGCCGACTTCCGGACCGCGGCCGGCAAGCTGACCGACCCGGCGAAAGGTATCTACGGAGCGGCGGCCCAGCTGACCAGCTTCCAGGAGTACCAGTACAACACCATTGCCCAGGCGGGCGGTTACGTCATCTCCCCCGACGGCAGGAAGTCCGGGTACGACGACCCGAGGACCGTCGAGGGCCTGCGCTTCTGGACCGATCTGATCGAGAAGAATCAGTCGCCCGATCTGAAGACCATGACCGACACGGCTCCCCTCCAGCTCTTCGAGGCGGGCAAGATCGCCATGTACTGGGGCGGCTCCTGGAACGCGGGCGAGTTCTCCGCGAACGAGTACACCAAGGACAAGGTCGAGGTGGCGCCGCTGCCCAAGGGGGAGAAACGCGCCACGATCATCCACGGTGTGGCCAACGTCGTATCGGCGAAGACCGCCCACCCCAAGGAGGCGTGGCAGTTCGTCGAGTTCCTCGGCTCCAAGAAGGCCGCTCTCGCCCTCGGCAAAAGCGGCCCGCTCCCCGCGCATGACGGTACGCAGCAGGCGTGGCTGGACACGTATCCGCAGTTCCGTCTCCAGACCTTCCTGGACTCGCTCGACTACGCGGTGCCCTTCCCGGTGTCGAAGAACACCGCCGCCTGGAACGAGGCGGAGCTGACCCATCTCACCAAGGCGTGGACGGGCGAACAGCCCGTCGGCGAGGCGTCCGCGGCGCTCGCCTCGGCGATGAACGACCTGCTCGCCAAGGAGTAGCCGTGACGCTCACCAGCCGGCCCGGCGGGCGGCCACGCCGCCGTCCGCGCCGGGACCGGGTCACCGAAGCCCTGTGGGGGTACGCGTTCATCGCGCCCGCCGGGCTCGGCCTCGCGGTCTTCTACCTCTGGCCCGTCGTCAGGACCGGCTACTTCTCGTTCACCGAGTGGGGCGCGTTCGGCGGCCACACCTGGTCCGGGCTCGACAACTACCACCGGCTCCTGAGCGATCCGGAGGTCGGCCGGTCGCTGGTCAACACCCTCGCGTACACCGCGCTGGGGCTGATCGCGATCCCGCTCGCCGTCGTCTTCGCCGCGCTCCTCAACCGGGACGGGCTGCGCGGGGCCGGAATCTACCGGACGCTGTTCTTCCTGCCGGTGGTCACCATGCCGGTGGCCGTCGCGATGATCTGGCGGTGGCTGTACAACGGCGACTACGGGCTGATCAACCATGTGCTCGCCCAGGTCGGCATCGACGGCCCCAACTGGATCGCCGACCCGGACACGGCGCTGTTCGCCCTGGTCGTGGTGGGGATCTGGAGCAGCCTCGGCTACAACCTCGTCATCTTCCTGGCGGGAATGCAGGCGATCCCCAAGGAGTACTACGACGCCGCCGCCATCGACGGCGCGGGCCCGGTCCGGCAGTTCTTCCGGATCACACTCCCGCTGCTGTCCCCGACCGCGTTCTTCGTCTCGATCATCTCGGTGATCGGGTCGCTGCA
The DNA here is from genome assembly GCF_003344965.1 of Streptomyces paludis. Classification (NCBI taxonomy): domain Bacteria; kingdom Bacillati; phylum Actinomycetota; class Actinomycetes; order Kitasatosporales; family Streptomycetaceae; genus Streptomyces; species Streptomyces paludis. The sequence goes on from NZ_CP031194.1 coordinate 881,688, forward strand.
ACTCTTCGACCTCGTGTACGTACTGGCCGGCTCGGGCCAGACCGCCCGGGCCAACCCCGCCTTCCCCCGGATGGAGACGGTCGTCCAGCTCTTCCACGACCGGGCGTTCGCGACCAATGACCGGGGCTACGGGGCCGCGATCGTGATGATGCTGCTCGTTCTCATCATCGCGCTGACGGCCCTTCAGTTCAGGCTCCAGAAAAGGTGGGTGCACTATGGCTGAGGCCCGCTCCAGCGCCGTCCCGCCACAGCCCGACCGGTCCGGGCCACGCCCCGGGCGCCGCCGGTCGCGGTCGCACCTCGGTGTGCACGCCGTGCTGATCCCCGCCTCCCTGGTGATGGTCGCGCCGTTCGTCTGGCAGCTCATCACCTCGCTGAAGACCCTCTCCAGCGCGACCCGGGTACCGCCGTCCCTGCTGCCCGAGGGCCGCTGGGAGAACTACCGCCAGGTGTTCCAACTGCTGCCGTTCGGCGACCAGTTCCTCAACACCACCCTGATGGCGGCGGGCCGTACGGCCGGGCAGGTGCTGCTCTGCCCGCTGGCCGCCTACGCCTTCGCCCGGCTGCGCTTCCCGGGCCGCGAGGTGCTGTTCGGGCTGTTCCTGTCCGTACTGATGGTGCCGCCGCAGCTGTTCATCATCCCGCAGTACCAGATCATGGCGTCGCTCGGCTGGCTCAACACCCTTCAGGCACTGATCGTGCCGGGCATGTTCAGCGCGTTCGGAGTCTTCCTGCTGCGGCAGTTCTTCCTCGGTCTGCCACCCGAACTGGAGGAGGCGGCGCGCCTCGACGGTGCCGGGCCGCTGCGGATCTACTGGTTCATCATGCTGCCCCTGGCCCGGCCCGGGGTGATCGCGCTGTCCGTTCTCGCACTGCTCTGGTCCTGGAACGATCTTTTCTGGCCACTGGTGGTCAACACCGATCCGGAGCAGATGACACTGTCGGCGGGGCTGTCCGCCCTCCAGGGGCAGTTCCAGACCGACTACCCGGTGCTGATGGCGGGCTCCCTGCTCGCGTCCCTGCCCGTGATCGCCGCCTTCGCGCTCCTCCAGCGTCAGTTCATCCAGGGGATCGCGCACACCGGCGTCAAGGGCTGACCGACGCCACCGACGTCCCCCCACGTACGTGACGTCCTCGACGTTCCGTCACACCGTCAGAAAGGAACCCCCGCGATGAAGAGAACCCCCCGTCGCTCCGGCCTCCTCAAGGGTCTAGCCCTGATGGGGCTGCTGGGCACACTGCTCGTCGGCGCCCCGCCCGTCTCGGCGCAGGACACACAGGCCGCGCAGGCCGCACAGGACGCCCAAGCCAGCGCGGGCGCGAGCGCGGACGCCGTCGCCGCGTCGGTCACGTACCCGCAGACCACCGACAGCTTCGCCAACCCCGAGCGCGGCTTCTACCGCCACACCAGCAGCTGCGACCAGAGCGACTTCAGCGCGGCCACCCTCCAGGGCTACCGCGTCAACGACGGCGCCACCCTCGTGATGTGCATCTTCTACCTCTCCGAGTTCAGGACCAGCGCCATCAGCCAGACCGCGCTCAACCGCCTCCAGCGCCAGTTCGACGCCGTACGGACCGCCGGGCTCAAGACCATCGTCCGGTTCGCCTACACGGACTCCGCTGACGGCGCCGACGCCACCAAGGACCGGGTCGTCGCCCATCTCGACCAGCTCGCGCCGTATCTGAGCGCCAACAGCGATGTCATCCACGTCGTCCAGGCGGGCTTCGTCGGCGCTTGGGGCGAGGGCTACTACACCCAGAACTTCGGCAACGCGGGCAGCGTCACCACCGCCGACTGGGCCAACCGCAAGGCCGTCGTCGACAAGACCCTCAGCGTCCTGCCCTCGACCCGCATGGTGCAGCTGCGGACTCCCAAGTACAAGCGGACGATGTACGGCACGACCGCGCTGCCCGCCGCCCAGGCGTACAGCGGCACCTCGCTCGCCCGCCTCGGCCACCACAACGACTGCTTCCTCGCCGGCGCCGACGACTACGGCACGTACGAGAACCCCGCCGTCGAGTACCCGTATCTGGCCGCCGAGACCGCCTCGCTCGCCATGGGCGGCGAGACCTGCGCCGTCAACACCCCCCGTACCAGCTGCCCGACCACGCTCTCCGAGCTGAAGATGTTCCACTGGTCGTATCTGAACGCCGACTACGAGACGAACGTCATCAACGGCTGGCGCACCGGCGGCTGTCTGCCCGAGATCACCCGGAACCTCGGCTACCGCTTCGCCCTCCAGAGCGGGACCTTCCCCACCACGGCGAGCCCGGGCGGCCCGCTCGCGGTGAACCTCACGGTCAGGAACGACGGGTACGCGGCGCCGTTCAACCCGCGCGGTCTGGAACTGGTGCTGCGCAACACCGCCACCTCGCAGGTGTACAAGCTGCCGCTGACCGGTGACCCGCGCACCTGGGCCGCCGGCGCCACGACCACGATCGACCGGAGCGTGACCCTGCCGGCGAATCTGCCCGCGGGCAGCTACAGCCTGCTGCTGAACCTCCCGGACCCGCAGCTGCCGTCGCGGCCCGAGTACTCCATCAGGCTGGCCAACCAGGGCACTTGGGAGGCGGCCACGGGCTACAACAGCCTCCTCCAGACGGTCACCGTGAGCTGAACCGCCCATCCGGCCCCTCAGGCCGCCGCGTCCAGCCGCAGGCTCCAGCGGCCCGGCGTACCCGTCAGGGTGACGGTCGAGAGGGGCCGGACATCCACGTACCAGTACATACGGGGTGGCGCCTTCATCGCGTAGAGCAGGGCCGCCCGGACGACCGCGGGCTCGGCGACGGCCGCGATGGCGACGATGCCGTCGGCGGGCCGGGTGTCGAGCCAGCCCCCTATCCGGGTGATGAAGGCCAGCAGGGGTTCACCGCCGTACGGCGCGGCGCGCGGGTCCGCGATCCAGGCGTCCACGGCGGCCGGCTCGCGGGCCGCCACCTCCGCCAGGGTGTGCCCGCGCCAGCGGCCCATGTCGCAGTCGCGCAGGGCCGGCTGGATCAGCGGCGCGAAGCCGAGGGCCTCCCCCGTGGCCCGGCTGCGCGGGGTCGGCGAGCAGTAGCGGAGATCGGCGGCACAGAGCGGGAGCAGGGCGTGCGCGACGAGCCGCGTCGCGTACCAGCCGTCCCGGTCCAGCGGACGGTCGTCCTCGAAGCGCTCGTCGTACGGGTCCGACCCGCGCGCGGCGGCGACCAGGGTGAGCCGAACAGTCATGGCCGTGAGCGTGGGGCCGAAACCACCCCCGGTCAAGGGCCCGCCCCCGGGCCCGGATTCAACCGAGGGAACCGAGCGCCTCGTCGCACGCCGTACGCAGCCGCCGTACGCCCTCGGTGATCTCCCCGGCGCCCGCCACCGCCGCGAAGCTCAGCCGCAGATGGGCGGCGGGCGGCTCGGCGCTGAAGTACGGCCGGCCCGGCGCCACGGCGACGCCCGCGCGCAGGGCGGCGGAGACGACGGCCTGTTCGTCGGCGCCGTCCGGCAGCCGCAGCCACAGGTGGTAGCCGCCCGCCGGGACGTACGGCAGGGCCAGCTCGGGCAGCGCGGTCCGCAGCGCCGCGGTCATGGCCGTCCGCCGGGACCTCAACTCGGCTGACAGGGAACGCAGATGACGGTTCCAGGCGGCCGAGCCGACCAGCTCCAGCGCGGCTTCCTGGAACGGGCGCGGTACGAAGAAGGTGTCGACGACATGGATGGCGCGCAGCCGCTCCAGCACCGGCCCGCGCGCGGCGAGCGCGGCGACCCGCAGGCTCGGGGAGGTCGCCTTGGTGAGCGAGCAGACGTGCACGACGACGCCGTCCGGGTCGTCGGCGGCCAGCGGCCGGGGCGGCGGGCCCGCGTCCTCGTGCACCAGGCGCCGTACGAAGTCGTCCTCCACGACGAACGCCCCGGCCGCCCGGGCGATCCGCAGCACCTCGGGCCGGCGGGCCGCCGAGAGCACCGCGCCGGTGGGGTTCTGGAACAGCGGCTGGCAGACGAACACCTTGGCGCCGGAGGCGCGGAACGCGGCGGCGAGCAGCTCGGGCCGTACCCCGTCCGCGTCCACCGGTACGGGTACGGGCCGCAGCCCGGCGGCGCGGGCGATGGCCAGCATCCCGGGGTAGGTGGGCGATTCGACGAGGACGGGCGCGCCGGGCGGGGCGAGCGCGCGCAGCGCGGTGGTCAGCGCGCTCTGGCCGCCCGCCGTGACGAGCACCTCGGCGGCCGTGCAGGTGTCGGCGATCCCCCGGGCGAACCAGTCGCGCAGCTCGGGCAGACCGTCGACGGGCGGCCGGCCCCAGGCGCCGGGGCGCCGGCCCGCGCGGGCGAGGGCGGCGGCCATCGCCTGTTCGGGCTGGAGGGCGGGGTGCAGATAGCCGCCGTTGAACTCGATGACGCCCGGCGGCGGCGCGGCGAGTGTGACGAGCACGCCGGAGGCGTCGACGGCGCGCGGGACGGGTTCGGCGGCGGTGTCGGCGCTGAGGGTGACCTCCTGCCAGGAGGTGTCGCCGGGCGCGGGCTGGCCGGTCCGGGCGGTCGCGCGGAAGGCGCCGGCGCCGGGCCGGGTGGTGACAAGCCCTTCGGCGGTGAGGCGGGCGAGGGCGCGGGAGACGGTCACCGGGGAGACCCGGTACCGCTCGACCAGGGTCCGGCTGGACGGCAGCTTTCCACCGGGTGAGTAGCGGTTCAGGTCGGCCCGCAGGGCATTCGCCAGCTCTGTCACACTGCTACGCTCATGCATGACAGCACAGAATAGCGCTACTGCCGCTGATGCGATAGCGGTCAGGCGGTCGGAAAGCACCGCCGAGAACACAGCCGACGGTGGGGGCTTCTCCCTCGGCACCCTGCTCGCCGCGCTCGGTGTCGTCGCCTTCTCCCTCACCTTCCCGTCCACCGTGTGGGGCCTGGAGAGCTTCGGCCCCTGGTCCCTCGTCGCGCTCCGCGGCACGCTCGCCGCGCTGATCGCGGGCGGCTTCCTGCTGGCCCTGCGCGTGCCGCTCCCCCACCGCCGTCATCTGGGCGGGCTGGCCGTGGTCGCCGGGGGCGTCGTGGTGGGGTTCCCGCTGCTGACCACACTGGCGCTGGAGACGTCCACCACCTCGCACGCGGCGGTGGTGGTCGGGCTGCTGCCGCTCACCACGGCCGCGTTGGCCGCCGTCCGTACCGGCCGCCGTCCCTCGCGTACGTTCTGGATCGCGGCGGGCGCCGGCGCGGCCGTGGTGCTCGCCTTCGCCGTCCAGCAGAGCGGCGGCGCCCTGTCCGCCGGCGATCTGTACCTCTTCGGCGCGCTGCTGGTCTGCGCGGCCGGCTATACGGAGGGCGGCAGGCTGGCCCGGGAGATGCCGGGCTGGCACGTGGTCGGCTGGGCGCTGATCGGCTGTCTGCCGCTCTCGCTGGCGGGCGCGGCGGTGGCGCTCTCCTTCGAGCCGGTGCGGCTGACGGCGCACGGGGTGATCGGGCTGGTGTGGGTGGCCGCGGGCTCGACGTTCTTCGGGCTCTACGTCTGGTACCGGGGCATGGCGGCGATCGGGATCCCGCGGGCCAGCCAGCTCCAGCTGGCCCAGCCGGTGCTGACGCTGGTCTGGTCGGTGCTCCTGCTGGGCGAACACCTCACACCGGCGGCGCCGCTGGCGGCCGTGGCGGTGCTGGTCTGTATCGCGGTGACCCAGCGGTCGGCGGCATGAGAGGACCCGGGCGGCCCGGGGAGGGACAGCCCGGCCCTTCCGGGGTCAGACCCCCGGCCGCGCCCGCTTCCCGTAGTGGTCCGCCACCACCCGGGTCATGGCGCCGATCGGATCGGCGCCGACCTCCTTCGCAGAGAAGAAGCAGTGGCCGCGTACCCCCGCGTACTCCCGGGCGAGGGTGAGATGCCGGGACAGCTCGGCCGGGTCCTGCCAGGCGGCGGGCTGGGCCTGGTCGCCCGCCTTGTAGAGAGCCTCACCGATGTAGAGGTCGACGCCCGTGCCCCGTACGGTCGCGTCCCACCAGCGCAGCAGCTTCGCGTAGTCGCAGGCGGTGTAGCCGATGTGCCAGTAGAGCTGCGGGACGATGTAGTCGATCCACCCGTTCCTGACCCAGGCGCGGGTGTCGGCGTACAGATCGTCGTACGTCTGGACGCCGCCCCGGGTGTCCGAGCCGAGCGGGTCGGTGGTGGCGTTGCGCCAGACGCCGAACGGGCTGATGCCGAAGCGTACGTCCGGCTTGATCTCCTTGATCCGCGCGCCCGTCTCCCGTACCAGCAGATCGATGTTGCCCCGCCGCCAGGCGGCCTTGGAGGCGGAGCCCGCGCCGTGGCGGCGGTACGCGTCGGCGTCGTCGAAGGTCTCACCGGCGACCGGGTACGGATAGAAGTAGTCGTCCCAGTGGACGGCGTCGACCTCGTAGCGCTCGACGGCGTCGAGCATCGCGTCCTGGACGAACCTCCTGACCTCGGGCAGACCCGGGTTGTAGTAGAGCTTCCCGCCGTACGGGACGATCCACTCCGGGTGGAGCCGCGCCGGGTGGGTCGCGATCAGCCGGGTGGGGTCGGTGTGGTTGGCGACGCGGTACGGGTTGAACCAGGCGTGCAGTTCGAGCCCGCGCGCGTGCGCCTCCCGTACGGCCGTGCCCAGCGGGTCCCAGCCGGGGTCCTGGCCCTGGGTGCCGGAGAGGTACTGCGCCCACGGCTCGTACGGCGAGGGCCACAGGGCGTCGGCGGTCGGCCGGACCTGGAGGACGACGGCGTTGAGACCGCGCTTGACGGCGGTGTCCAGATGCCGGATCAGCTCACTGCGCTGGGCGGCGGCCGTCAGCCCGGGCTTGGAGGGCCAGTCGCGGTTGGTGACGGTGGCGATCCACATGCCGCGCAGCGCGGGCCGGGGGACGCCCGGCGCGCCGGGGGCTGCTTCCGCCCCCGCTCCCGCCGCGAAGGCCGAGTCCCCGGCGGTGAGCAGCGCGGCGACCATCGCGGCCCCGGCCCCGACGAACTCCCTTCTGCCCAGGGGGCCCGCGCCCCGATGTGTGCCCCGGCTCGTACCGTGTTCCATGCTTGTCCTGTTCCTGTGTCCGTGCCCGGTAGGTCGGTCGTTCCTCACAGCGTGATGCCCGCCCCGGCGCACCGGCCACACCCGCCGTCGGAGTAACGTCCTGTTCCCTGGCGGGCGCCGGAATCACACGGGGGACCCGCCGGGACACGGACCAGTGAAAGGCACGATGTGACCGACACCCTGACCGATATCGTCCGCGTCGGAGTGGTGGGCTGCGGCCAGATGGGCGCAGGCATCGCGGAGGTCGCCGCCCGCAGCGGCCTGGAGGTCAAGGTCGCCGAGACCACCGGCGAGGCGCTGGAGATCGGCCGGACCCGGCTGACGAACTCCCTCGCCAAGGCCGCCGAACGCGGCAAGATCACCGAGGCGGAGCGGGACGCGGCGCTCGGCAGGCTCAGCTTCACCACGGACCTCGGGGAGTTCGCCGACCGCGATCTCGTCATCGAGGCGGTGGTCGAGAACGAGCAGATCAAGACCGAGATCTTCCAGGTGCTCGACCAGGTGGTGACCCGTCCCGACGCGATTCTCGCCTCCAACACCTCCTCGATCCCCCTGGTCAAGCTCGCCGTCGCGACCTCCCGCCCCGACCAGGTCATCGGCATCCACTTCTTCAACCCGGCCCCCGTACAGCAGCTCGTCGAACTGATCCCCGCCCTGACCACCTCGGACAAGACGGTCGAACGCGCCCAGGCCGTCGTCGAGGGCATGCTCGGCAAACACGCCATCCGCGCCCAGGACCGCTCGGGCTTCGTGGTGAACGCGCTGCTCATCCCGTATCTGCTGGCCGCGATCCGGATGTACGAGTCGGGCATCGCGAGCCGGGAGGACATCGACAACGGCATGGAACTGGGCTGCGCCCACCCGATGGGCCCGCTGAAACTCGCGGACCTGATCGGCCTGGACACGGTCGCGTCGGTCGCCGACTCCATGTACGCCGAATACAAGGAACCGCTCTACGCCGCGTCCCCCCTCCTCCAACGCATGGTCGACGCGGGCCGCCTGGGCCGCAAAACGGGCGCGGGTTTCTACCCGTACCACTGAGATGGCTGCCTCCGGCTGGGTGTGGGACGAGACGTTGTTCTCCGGGGCGGCCGTTCACTACGCGCGGGGGCGGCTCCCCTACGCGCCTGGGCTGGTGGAGGTGCTCGCCGGGGTGTTGGGGCTGGACGGGCGGGGGCGGCTTCTTGATGTGGGTTGTGGGCCGGGGACTCTCGCGCTGGGGCTGGCGCACTTGTTCCGTGAGGTGGTCGGGGTGGACCCGGACCGCGGGATGATCGCCGAGGCCCGGCGCGGGGCCGCGGTGGCGGGGGTGGGCGGGAAGACGCGGTGGGTGCGGTGCCGGGCCGAGGAACTGCCCGCGGGGCTCGGCACGTTCACCGTGGCGACGTTCGGCCAGTCCTTCCACTGGATGGACCGCGATGCGGTGGCCACGACGGTGAAGGGCATGCTGCGGCCCGGCGGGGCGTGGGTGCACGTCGCGGATGTGAAGACGGACTCCCCGTCCACCGAGGGCCTTCCGCACCCGGCCGTGCCCTACGCCGCGATGGCCGAGCTGGTCAGGCGGTATCTGGGGCCGGTCCGGCGGGCCGGGCGGGGCGTGCTGCCGGACGGGACGCCCGGAGGTGAGGCCGCGGTGCTCGCCCGGGCGGGCTTCCGCGGTCCGGAGCGCCATGTCGTCCCCGGCGGGCAGGCCCTGGAACGTCACTCCGACGACGTCGTCGCCTGGGTGTTCTCGATGTCGTCCTCGGCGCCGCACCTGTTCGGGACCGACCGGGCGGCCTTCGAGGCGGACCTCCGCCAACTGCTGCGGACGGCTTCCCCGTCAGGCCGGTTCTCCGAGCGGCAGCCCGGCACCGAAGTCGTCATCTGGCGGCCGGGCCCCGCCGGACGGTGAGTGCTACGAGCCCTCGGCCGTCAGCGGCGGCACTTCCAGCAGGCCCAGGCGAAACAGGCGAGCAGCGCGGTGACCGCCAGGTCTCCGACGCCGATCGGCGCGCCGGACTCCTTCGAGGCGACGCTGCCGACGGCGAGCGCCGCGAAGAGTACGGCGAGCACGGTCCAGATGCGTGTCATGTCGGCCCCCACCTCCCGATGGGCGGCCACCGTCGCGGGCCGCCCGACTCCGTACGGTCTCAGCTCCGTACGGTCTCAGCTCCGTCCGCGCCGCCTGAGCCCGGAGCCGCTCCCGGGACGCAGGGGGAATGTGTACAGGCCCTGGGCGACCAGCCGGCGCTGCCGCAGGCGTTCCGCATACGCGGTGCCCCCGAAGACCGCGCCGAGGGCGGCGGAGGACCCCACAAAGAAAAGCGCGTCAGCGATGCCGTCGCCCGGCCGTACGGTCACGAGCGAGACGAGAATGAGCGGCACGGCGACGGCGAACCCCACCGCCACCGGGTGGCGCGCGACAAGGCGCTGGAACCGGGTCGGCGGCTCCAGGCCGCCCAAGAGCCGGTCCACCGCCACCAGGGCGTCCTTCGACTTGCGTCCCATCGATGCCATGAGGCGAGAGTACCGGCCCCGGGCACCGGAAAACTCTCGGGGCTACCCTGCGTCACACCTCTTCGCACGAGGTGTGCGCGGGGTGCGCGCATATGCCATGCGCACACCTTGATGCCCTTCGCCCAGGGGGAGTTGACTCGCTCCCAAGAGGACGCACCCACCTCGAACAGGAGCGGAAACGTGACCCCCGACCCCGACCACACCCTGATCGCCGGCCTGTCCCGCCAGGCCGACCCGGCTCAGAAGACCCACCCTCACACCCACACCTACGCCGACTTACGCCACGGCCTCGATGTCGGCCTGGCGAGGACCGACGGCAGAATGGCGCTGCTCGCCCAGCGCAGCGACCAGACCGACAAGGACGTGACCGATCTGGCCGCGCGCGTCGCGGCGCTGGAGCACGCCAGGTGGCCGCTGCCCGCCGTGGCGTCGCTCTGCGCGCTCGGCGCGCTGGCCACCACGGTCTGGCAGGCCGTCGGCCGCTGAGCGCGTCCCGCCCGGGCGGTACGTCACGGACCCGTACGAGCCGTGCGAGCCGTACCCGCCGCACCCGCGTGGACGCCGCACCGCCCGCCGTGGACGCCTACCCCAGCCGCAGATGGTGGAGCATCAGCAGCCCGGCCGTCATATTGGCGGCCGGGATCTCGCCCCGGGCGATCATGTCCGGGATCAGCTTCAGCGGTACCCACTCCCGGCGCGAGGACTCGAAGTCGTCCTCGGGATGGCCGATGTAGGTCGCCTCATCGGCCCAGTAGAGATGGTGCCGGGCATCGCTCAGTCCGTTGGACGGCTCGACCGTCAGCAGATGCCGCAGCGGGCCGGGGCGCCACCCGGTCTCCTCCTCCATCTCCCGCGCCGCCGCGGTCTCGATGTCCTCGCCGTCCTCGACGACGCCGGCGGCCAGCTCCCAGCCCCAGCTGTCGGTGATGAAGCGGTGCCGCCAGAGCATCAGCACCTCGTTCGCGGAGTTGACCGCGGTCGCCACGGCGACCGGGCGGAGCCGGATGAGGAAGTGGTCCAGATGCCGGCCGTCGGGGAGTTCGACATCGGCCAGATTGACGCTGAACCAGCGGTTCTCATAGACGGTTTGCTCACTTAGTTTCGTCCACTGCACGTTTCTGCCACCTTCCGACAAGTTGATGGCAATATCGCAGCAGCGAAAAGCGACAGGCAGGAACGCACGAGGGGCTCACAGAGGGACGGATTCACAGGACGGCGCGCGGCAGGCGCGGAGGCGGGCGCGCGAACCGGCGCGCGAGCAGCACGAAGGCACGGGGCCCGGCCGGGACCGGACAGCAGGCGGCCGGCACCAAAGAGCCGGCACCAAAGAGCGGCCACCAGACAGCGAGGGCTACAGCGGAACCCGCAGCGCCCCCTCGATCAGCTCCGCCGTCTCCTCCGCCACCGTGGACCCGCTCGCCACCAGCTGCTCCCGTACCGCCCGCAGCCGGTCCCGCAGCCGCTGCGACTCCATGCCCCTGGCCCGCTCCGCCATCTCCGCCGCCGTCCGCGCCGCCCGGTCCGGCTCGCCCTGCCGCAGCTCGATATGGCTGAGCATGGCGAGCCGGTGGACCCGCCCCCGGTCGTGCGCCGGGCTGTCCACCGCCGCCGTGGCGTGCGCCCGGGCCGCGGGCAGATCACCGAGGCTCAGCAGCGCCTCGGCCACCTGCACGTTCACCAGCCCCGGCTGTACGTAACCGGTCTCGTCCGGCTCACGGCCCGGCCGGATCCGCTCCGCCTCCGACTCCGCGCGCCGGATGCAGCCGAGCGCCGCGCCCGCGTCTCCGAGATGCGCGTACGACTTGGCCTGCATCGCGTAGAGATCGGCGGCGAGCGCGGGGGTGATCCGGCTGCCCGCCGTACGCAGCGCGGCCTCCGCGAAGGCGACCGCCTGCCGGTGCTCCCCCATGTACAGCGACTGGTTGACCAGCAGCGCGATGGCGTACGCGCCGAGCCCCCGGTCGCCACTGGCCTTGGCCAGCCGCAGCGCCTGGTGGAAGTAGCGCTGCGCGAGGCCGTGCGCGTCCGAGTCGTACGCGCAGATGCCGGCCACCGCGACCAGCCCCCCGGTGGCCCGGTGCAGCTGACGGCCCATCGCGTCGGTGTACCCGCCGCGCAGCAGCGGGGCGGCCTCGGCGTTGAGGAAGCGGACGATCCGGGTCCGGGTCGCCACACCGCCCGCCCGGCGGTACATCAGCTCGTAGTGCGCCCGGGCGGAGCGCAGCAGTTCGATGTCGGCGGGGCCGACCCGGTTGCCGCCGGTACGGGAGACATCCGCGTCGTCCGGCGGGTTCTCCCACTCCCAGACGGGCATGACGGCGGGCGTGCCGGTGACCGCGGGGGCGCCCACTATGTGCGGCCGCTGCTGCTCGTCGCTGCGCCACAGCGCGGTGGCCCGCTCCACGAACCCGGCGAGCGGGGTGCCGTGCGGTACGGGCGCCTCGCCGGGCACGCCGAGCCCGATGTCGTCGAGGGTGAGCGGCCGCCGCAGCCGGTCGCCGAGCACCGCGCAGATCAGGTCGGGCACCTGGCCGCGTGGCCGCTGGCCCTTCAGCCAGCGCGATACGGCGGTGTGTTCGTACCGCAGGGCGAGGCCCCTGGTACGGCCCGCCTGGTTGACGCGGGCGGCGAGGCCGGCGTGGGAGATGCCCGCCTCGTCCAGCAGGGAATCGAGCAGTGAATTGGGCTGCATGTGCCCCTCCGATGGCTCGGCCGCACCAGCGTAGTGGAACGGGAAACGCACGGGGTGTGAACGTAGTGCCCGGGCCCGGGGCGCGTGCGCCCTGCCGCGGGCCGTACCGGGACGGTTGACTGACATCGCCTCACCGAAGAGGAAGAGGCGGGCCGGGCCGTGGCTCCCCCCTCGTACCGTGCGGCGGCCCGCACCCCGCACCGTCCGCCCCGCCGCGACCTGCCCGACGCCCCGACGGCGGGGCGGACGACGCCCCCACCGACGGGCCCGTCCGAAGACCACCCGTCGCCCTCACCCGTCACCCCTCACTCGTCCAGCGGAAGGAGAAGACCGGCCTGACGGGTCGGTCCATGCGCCGGTCCCCGAGCCGACTCATGGTCCGGCCCGTGAGTCGAGCCCAGCTCCGGCCCGTGCGTCGGTGCGAGATCAGGTCCATGAGCCGGTCCCGGGTCCGGCCCGTGAGCCGGTGCGAGATCCGGCCCGTGCGTCGGGCCGCGCGCCGGTTCGCCGGACTGTGCCGGGACCCGCTCGTGCTCCTCCACCGGGACGCGGTCGTTGCGCAGGACCAGCAGCGCCGTGTCGTCCCTGATCTGGCCGGCGGTGTGGCGCAGCAGCGCCAGGTGGATCCGGCGCACCAGGGCCGCGGGCGGCAGCGGCTGGTGTCCGCCCGACGGCAGGATGCGCGCCAGCTCCTCCGGGAGGCGGAAGAAGCGGCCCTCGGGGTCGCGCGCGTCCTCCGCGCCGTCGGTGTGCAGGAGGATCGCCTCGCCGGGCAGCAGCCGCCCGCAGCGCTGTGCCGGAAGATCGGCGGGGAGCGGCGCGGCGCCCAGCGGCGGCAGCGGTTCACCGGCGGCCAGCCGGGTGACGCACCGGCCGAGCAGATACGGCCACGGGTGGCCGCAGTTGAGGACCTGCACCTCGGCGTCCGGGCCGATCTCCAGCAGCAGTACGGTCACGAACTCCTCGGCCGACAGGCACTCCTGCTCCAGCCCGTCGATACCGCCACCCGCACCACCGCCGGCCCCCGTACCGCCCCCGCCCCCGGAGTCCCGCGCCTGGTCCCGGACATGGCGCTGGTGCGCCCGGTCCAGCCGGCGGAGCACCCCGTCGAGCCCGCTCTCGTCGTGCGCGGCCTCCCGGAAGCTGCCGAGGACCGCGGCCACCGTGCTGATGACCGGTAACCCGTGGCCGCGCACATCCCCGATGACGACACGGACGCCGTAGGGGGTGGCCAGGGCCTCGTACAGATCGCCGCCGACGTCGGCGCCCCGGGACACGGAGAGCTGCCGGGCGGCCAGCGCCAGCCCGTCGAGCTGGGAGGGCAGCGGCCGGATCAGCGTCTCCTGGGCCGCGCGCGCCACCGCCCGGACCTCGCCCAGCTCCCGCGCCGCCCGGCGCCGTACCCGCACCACGAGGTAGGCCATCAGCAGCAGGAAGGCCACACAGGTCACGATGCGCGGGAGCAGGTTCTCCCGGGGTGTGGTCGGGCGGGTCAGCTCCCAGGTGATGATCAGCGCGAGGAGTCCGCCGGGCACCGCGCACTCCATGAACCCCCAGGAGGCGGACGCCTCTTCGAGCGCTTCCAGCTCGGCCTGCGCTTCCCGTGACTCCCGCTCGTCCCGCGCGTTCCGCGCATCCCGTTCGTCCCGCTTGTCCTGTGCGTCCTCGGACGTGGTGTCGTCCGAGGAGGACGCCCCGTCCGCCGCTCTGGTGCGATTCATCCGCCGGCCCCCGCTCCCTGATCCGGCCTGATCCGAGCGGAAGACCCCCTGAGCCTCTGGGCGCACTCGACCGTCGTGGCCGGATCGATTGTGTCGATCACTGGGGTCCGAATGCGAACCACGCCCGGCTTCCTCACTCGAACGAGTGAGGGGCGCGTCCAGAATCCGGACGCGCCCCTCAAAAACCGCTCAAAAAAGCTCAAAAACCATCGGGAACATCGGACGAGCAAGTCCGCGCGTCCGGCCGGCCGGGCCCGGCACACGAGACTCCCGGCACACGAGGCCCTCGGCACGCGGGGGCCCGGCAACCCGGGCCCCCGCGTCAGACCTTGTGTCAGGCCCCCCGCAGGACCGCCCCGGTCCGCTCCCCGGCCAGCGCCACCGCCGCGTCCCGCGCGGCCGTGGCCTCGTCGACCGTCAGGGTGCGGTCCGCGGCGCGGAAGCGCAGGGCGTACGCGAGGGACTTGTGGCCCTCGCCGATCTGCTCGCCGGCGAAGACGTCGAACAGCCGCAGGGACTCCAGGAGTTCACCCGCGCCCTCGTACAGCGCCCGCTCCACCTCGGCGGCCGGCACGTCCACGGGGACGACCAGCGCGACGTCCTGTGTGGCGACCGGGTAGGTGGAGATCCGCGGCGCCTGGAGGGCGCCGGTGCCGGCCCGCTCCAGCAGATCGAGATCGATCTCCATGGCGCAGGTGCGCTCCGGCACGCCGAGCGCCTTGACGACGCGCGGGTGCAGCTCCCCGGCGTGGCCGACGAGCGTCTCCTCGCCGTCGATCACGGCGGACAGCGCGGCGCAGCGGCCCGGGTGCCACGGCTCGTGGCGGTCGGCCCGTACGGTCAGCTCGACACCGGCCTCGCGGGCGACGGTGCGGGCCGCCTCGACGGCGTCCGCCCAGCGCGCGGGACCGCCCTTGCCCCACCAGCCGGCCTGCTCGCGCGCCCCGGCCAGCACGACCGCCGCGTGGCGCGGCTGGCGCGGCAGGGCCGTGTCGAGCGCGGCGATCTCCTCGGTGGTCGGCCGCCGGTCGACGGGCAGCCGTACGGGGACGGTCTCCTCGCCGGTGGGCCGGAAGACCAGGCCGGTCTCGAAGAGCGCCAGATCGTGCGAGCCGCGGCCGTCGTTGCGGCGCAGCGCGGTGAGCAGGCCCGGCAGCAGCGTGGTGCGCAGCGCCGGTTCCTCGTCGGAGAGCGGGTTGACGAGGGTGACCGTGCGGCGCCGCGCGTCGTCGGCGGCCAGCCCGAAGGCGTCGAGCACGGCCTCGCCGGTGAACGGGTAGTTCAGCGCCTCGACATAGCCCGCGCCGGCCAGCGCGCGGCCGACCCTGCGGTGCAGCCGCTGGCGCTCGGTGAGCCCGCGGCCGGAGGGCGGGGTGGGCAGCGTGGAGGGCAGGTTCTCGTACCCCTCCAGCCGGATGACCTCCTCGGCGAGGTCGTTGGGCGCGCCGAGGTCGGGGCGCCAGGACGGCACGGTGACGACCAGGTCGTCCTGCCCGTACACGTCGCAGCCGATCTCCTGGAGCCGGCGTACGACGGTCTCGCGGCCGTACGTGACCCCGGCGACCCGGTCGGGGTGGTCGGCGGGCATGGCGATGGTGTGCGGCGCGGACGGCGCGATGACCTCGGTGACGCCGGCCTCGGCGGAGCCGCCCGCGAGCAGCACCAGCAGGTCGACGGTCCGCTGTGCGGCGGCGGCGGTGGCCCCGGGGTCGGTGCCGCGCTCGAAGCGCTTGGACGCCTCGGAGGCCAGCTTGTGGCGGCGCGCGGTACGGGCGATGGAGATCGCGTCGAAGTGCGCGGCCTCGATGACAACCTCGGTCGTGCCGCTGACCTCGCCGGTCTCGGGGTCGGTCGTGGTGTCGGCGATCTCGGTGTGCGCGCCGCCCATCACCCCGGCCAGGCCGATCGGCCCGCGGTTGTCGGTGATGACCAGGTCCCCGGCGTCCAGGACGCGCTTGGTGCCGTCGAGCGTGGTGATCTTCTCGCCGGGCTCGGCGCGGCGGACACCGATCGGCCCGTCGAGCCGGGTGCGGTCGTACGCGTGCAGGGGCTGGCCCAGCTCCAGCATCACGTAGTTGGTGATGTCGACGGCGAGCGAGATCGGCCGCATACCGGCCTTCTGGAGCCGGCGCCGGAGCCAGATCGGGCTGCGGGCCTCGGGGTCGAGACCGGTGACCGTACGGGCGGTGAAGCGGTCGCAGCCGCGCGGGTCGGCGATCTTCACCGGGTGGCCGTACGAGTTCGGCGCGGGGACGTCGAGCAGCGCCGGGTCGCGCAGCGGCAGCCCGTACGCGATGGCCGTCTCGCGGGCGACGCCGCGCAGCGACAGGCAGTAGCCGCGGTCGGGGGTGACGGCGATGTCGAGGACCTCGTCGACCAGCTCCAGCAGGGCGATGGCGTCGGCGCCGATCTCGCACTCGGGCGGCAGCACGATGATGCCGCCGGTGCCGTCGTCGCCCATGCCCAGCTCGTCGCCGGAGCAGATCATGCCGTGGGACGTCCTGCCGTACGTCTTGCGCGCGGCGATCGCGAAGTCGCCGGGCAGCACGGCGCCGGGCAGTACGACGACGACCTTGTCGCCGACGGCGAAGTTGCGCGCGCCGCAGACGATCTCCTGCGGCTCGCCGGTGCCGTTGGCCGTGCCGACGTCGACGGTGCAGAAGCGGATGGGCTTCTTGAAGCCCTCCAGCTCCTCGATGGTGAGGACCTTGCCCACGACGAGCGGGCCCTTGAGGCCGGCGCCGAGCTGCTCGACCGTCTCGACCTCAAGGCCGGCGGAGACGAGCTTGGCCTGCACGTCACGGCCGGTCTCGGTCGCCGGCAGGTCGACGTACTCCCGCAGCCAGGAAAGCGGGACCCGCATCAGATCTCCATCCCGAACGGCCGGGTGAACCGGACGTCACCCTCGACCATGTCTCGCATGTCTTCGACGTTGTGGCGGAACATCAGCATCCGTTCGATGCCGAACCCGAAGGCGAATCCGCTGTACTTCTTGGGGTCGACCCCGCAGGCGGTGAGCACCTTGGGGTTGACCATGCCGCAGCCGCCCAGCTCGATCCAGCCCTCGCTGCCGCAGGTGCGGCAGGGGCGGTCGGGGTTGCCGACGGACTCGCCGCGGCAGACGTAGCAGACCATGTCCATCTCGGCGGACGGCTCGGTGAACGGGAAGAAGTTCGGCCGCAGCCGGGTCTTCATGTCCGGGCCGAAGAGCGCCTGCACCATGTGGTCCAGGGTGCCCTTGAGGTCGGCCATGGTGAGGCCCTCGTCGACCGCGATCAGCTCGATCTGGTGGAAGACCGGGGTGTGCGTCGCGTCCAGCTCGTCCGTGCGGTAGACCCGCCCGGGGCAGACGACGTACACGGGCAGCTCGCGCGAGAGCAGCGAGCGGGCCTGCACGGGCGAGGTGTGCGTACGGAGCACCACGCCGGACTCGTCGCCCGTGGTGCCCTCGGGCCCCTGGACGAAGAAGGTGTCCTGCATCTGCCGGGCCGGGTGGTCCGGGACGAAGTTGAGCGCGTCGAAGTTGAACCACTCGGCCTCGGCCTCGGGGCCCTCGGCGACCTCGTAGCCCATGGCCACGAAGACATCCGTGACCCGCTCCATGATGGTGGTCAGCGGGTGGCGGGCGCCGGCCGGGGTCCGGTCGTACGGCAGCGTGACATCCACCGCCTCCTCGACCAGGACCCGGGCGTCGCGCTCGGCCTCCAGCTCGGTCTGCCGGCCGGCGAGCGCCTTGTTGACGGCGCCGCGCGCCTGGCCGACACGCTTGCCGGCCTCGGCCTTGGCCTGCGGCGGCAGCGCGCCGATCTCCCGGTTGGCGAGGGCGAGCGGCGACGTGCCTCCGGTGTGCGCGGTCTTCGCGTGGGCGAGCGCGTCGAGGTCGCCGGCGGCGGCGAAGGCGGCGAGCGCCTCGTCCCGCATGCGCTCGATCTCTTCCGGTTTCAGTGCCTCGACCTCGACCGGGTCGTACGACTTGTTCGGTGCGGACATCTCTTCCCGTACTTCCGATTGGCTGGCGAAACGACCCTGCTCGATCACTGGGGGCGCGAAGGTGCCAAAGGTCGAGTCTAAAGGCCGTACGTACGTGACGGAGCCCGTGGTGCCCGCCCGGGTCCGCTATATGAGATGGGCGGGCGTACCGACGGGCAGGACAAAGCGGAACTCGGCGCCACCGCCCGGCCCGCGCCCGACCGTGATCGTCCCGCCGTGGGCCTCGACGATGCCTTTGACGATGTACAGCCCCAGTCCGGTGCCGCCGCGCTTGCTGCCCCGCCAGAAGCGGGTGAAGACACGGTTCATCGACTCCTCCGGAATGCCGGGCCCCTCGTCGCACACGGTGACGGCCGTCCCCTTCTCTGTCCCGGCCGCGTGCTGGACCTCGGCGGCCGCCACATCGATGGTGACGGTTCCCTCGCCGTGGCGCACCGCGTTTTCCAGCAGGTTGCCCAGGACCTGGTCGATCTTGTCGGGGTCTGCCCACAGATCGGGCAGCGGCTGCTGGATACGGACCAGGAAGCGGTCGGGCGACTGGCCGGAGGCCGTGTGCGACTGGACGTGGCGTGCGACGGCCTGCCCGATGTCGACGGGCTGCCGGCGCAGCTCCAGCCGTCCGGAGTCGATACGGGAGATGTCGAGCAGCTCGGTGATCAGCCGGGTGACCCGGTTCGCGTCGGCGTCGACGGTCTCCAGCATCAGCCGCTTCTGGTCGTCGGTGAACCGCTCCCACTTGGCGAGCAGGGTGGCGGTGAACCCCTTGACGGAGGTCAGCGGCGAGCGCAGCTCATGGGCGACGGTCGCGATCAGCTCGGCGTGGCTGAGTTCGGTACGGCGGCGCGCCTCGGTGCCCCGGACGGAGACGACCAGCCGGCGGACGGGCCCGGTGGGGCGCTCGCGTACGTACCGGGCGGAGACGAGCACCTCACGGCCGCCGGGCAGCAGCAGATTGCGCTCGGGCTGGCCGACCCGGGTGGCGAGGCCGCCGTACGGGTCGGTCAGCGTCCACCAGCGGCGGCCCTTGAGGTCCTCCAGCGGCAGCGCCCGCTCCAGCGGGTGGCCGAGGGCGGCGGAGGGCGGTATGGCGGTGATCCGGGCGGCGGCGGTGTTGAAGCAGATGACCCGGCCGGTCTCGTCGGCGATGATCAGCCCGTCGGGGAGGTCGTCGGGATCGATACCGCACGGGCCGGATCCCGCCCCGCCGTCCGCCGGTCCGCCGATCGAGGCGCTCCGGGCCGCGTCGGATCCGCTCGCACCGACAGTCATGCCCGCACCCCACCTCTTCCGCGGTTGCTCAGTGGGTCCCCGAAAACGCAACAGTACTAGTCACGCCTGCCGG
This sequence comes from Streptomyces paludis, assembly GCF_003344965.1. NCBI lineage: Bacteria > Bacillati > Actinomycetota > Actinomycetes > Kitasatosporales > Streptomycetaceae > Streptomyces > Streptomyces paludis. The sequence goes on from NZ_CP031194.1 coordinate 900,931, forward strand.
TACGGACCCCCTCAGCACGTACGCGGACGCGCTGGGCGCGTGCTGAGGCGTAGAGACATACGGCCGCGGCGGTCGCGAGGTTCAGGCTCTCGGCCTTTCCGTGGATCGGCACCCGGACGACTGCGTCCGCGAGGGCGCGCGTCTCGGCGGGCAGACCCCATGCCTCGTTGCCGAAGACCCAGGCGGTGGGCCCGCCCATGGTGTCCGCGTCCAGCTCGTCGTCGAGGTCGTGGTCGCCCGCGCCGTCGGCGGCGAGGATCCGTACGCCCGCCTCGCGCAGCCCCCGGACGGCCTGCTCCACGGGGACACCGACGGCGACCGGCAGATGGAAGAGCGAACCGGCCGACGCCCGTACGGACTTGGGGTTGTACAGGTCGACGGAGGCGTCGGTGAGGACGACGGCGTCGGCCCCCGCCGCGTCCGCGCAGCGCAGCACCGTTCCCGCGTTCCCGGGGTCGCGGACATGCGCGAGGACGGCGACGAGCCGGGGCCGGGCCCGCAGCACGGACTCGAACGGAGAGTCGAGGAAGCGGCAGATCCCCAGCAGCCCCTGCGGGGTGACGGTCCCGGAGAGGTCGGCGAGCACCTCGTCGGGCGCGGCGTGCACCCGGGCGCCGGTGGCCCGCGCCGCGTCGATCAGCTCCGGGTACCGCTCGGCGGCCTCGACGGTGGTGAACAGCTCGGTGAGGGTGGGCGCCCCGTCCTCGCCCCGGTGGGCCACCGCCTCCCGTACGGCCTGGGGGCCCTCGGCGATGAACCGGCGCTCCTTGCCGCGGAAGGCGCGCTTGGCGAGCCGCCGGGCGGCCGTGACACGCGCGGAGCGCGGGGAGATCAGCTCGGGGGTGCCCATCGGCGGCGGTACTCACTTCTCGTGGCGGGGGTACGGGTGGAACGCGCCGGACCCGCAGGCGCGATGCCTACGGGTCCGGCGGAGGAACGGGTACCGCTGAGGGCCGGAAGGCGATCAGGCGGCGGCCTTCGGAGCGTTGACGTCGCTCGGAAGGGCCTTCTGGGCGACCTCGACCAGCGCGGCGAACGCGTTGGCGTCGTTGACGGCCAGCTCGGCGAGGATCTTGCGGTCGACCTCGACGTTGGCGGCCTTCAGACCCTGGATGAAGCGGTTGTAGGTGATGCCGTTGGCGCGGGCGGCGGCGTTGATCCGCTGGATCCACAGCTGACGGAAGTCGCCCTTGCGCTTCTTGCGGTCGTTGTAGTTGTAAACGAGGGAGTGGGTGACCTGCTCCTTCGCCTTCCGGTACAGGCGCGAACGCTGGCCGCGGTAACCGCTGGCCGCTTCGAGGATTGCCCGGCGCTTCTTGTGGGCGTTGACTGCCCGCTTGACGCGTGCCACGTGTTGACTCCTTGTAGCGGGGCCGTGGGTGGACTCACACGACCCGAAAACGAATAGGTCCCGGTGCTGACAGCCGTCGCCCCCGGTCACCCGGGGGCGGTGGCGTCACTTGCCGAGAAGCTTCTTGATCTTCTTGGCGTCGCCGGGGGCCATCTCGGCGGTGCCGGTGAGACGCCGCGTCACCCGAGACGACTTGTGCTCAAGCAGGTGGCGCTTGCCGGCCCGCTCGCGCAGCACCTTGCCCGAGCCGGTGATCTTGAAGCGCTTGCTGGCACCGCTGTGCGTCTTGTTCTTCGGCATGGCGCCGCTCTCTCCTCGTCAGTGGCGCTCCCTGCCGGCCGGTTTCCCGACCGGCGCGCGGGAGCGTCAGATCTCTGGTATGTGGTTCCGGACGGAACCGGGGGCCGCCTGGACGGCACCCCCGCGGCTCACGCCTCGGACGAAGCCTCGGCGGGGGCCTGGGCGTCGCCCGTCGCGTCCGCCGACTCCTCGGTCGCGTAACCCTGACGCTCGGCCTTGCGGGCGGCCTGCGCCTCGCGGGCCTCGGCCATGGCCTCGGTCTTCTTCTTGTGCGGGCCCAGAACCATGATCATGTTCCGGCCGTCCTGCTTCGGGTTCGATTCGATGAAGCCGAGTTCCTCGACGTCCGAAGCGAGCCGCTGAAGCAGTCGGAAGCCCAGTTCGGGGCGGGACTGCTCACGACCACGGAACATGATCGTGATCTTGACCTTGTCACCCTGCTTGAGGAACCGGACGACGTGACCCTTCTTGGTGTCATAGTCGTGCGGGTCGATCTTCGGCCGGAGCTTCATTTCCTTGATGACCGTGTGCGCCTGGTTCTTGCGCGCCTCACGGGCCTTCATGGCCGACTCGTACTTGAACTTCCCGTAGTCCATGAGCTTGCACACGGGCGGACGGGCTGTCGCCGCGACCTCGACCAGGTCCAGGTCGTACTCCTGTGCGAGTTCCAGGGCCTTGGCGAGCGGGACGATGCCCACCTGCTCGCCACTGGGACCGACAAGTCGCACTTCGGGAACGCGAATCCGGTCGTTGATGCGGGGCTCGGCGCTGATGGATCCTCCTCGGTAGCACCACACGACTGTCTGGCAGACAGCCGCGTAACGTCTGTGTACGGACCAACCGCGGCGGAACATCAAAAATGCCCCGGACGGCACACAGGCAGCAGCTCCTTGAATACCGGAGCACCGCCGCGTATGAGCCACGGGGCGCGCATCGGGCAGTTCCATCGTCCGTACGGAACGATGGGCACCACCTGACCGGTGACCCGCCGCCCGGAAAGGGCAGCCAGGTGGGAGATCGGAGCCTCCACTTGTGGGCCGGGCACACACGTGTCCGGCCGGTCGTCACTCCAGGTTAGCAGCTCCCCGCGGCACGCGCTAACCGCCCGTGCGCCTATCGTGTGACCCATGAGCGACACGACGACACCCGAAGCAACCCCCGGCTACGACGCCATGGCCCGCGACATCGCGGAGGTCCCCGCCGTCGAGGTGATCGTCACGGTCGCGGTGAACCTGATGAGCGCGGCGGCCGTCAAGCTCGGACTCACCGACGAGGGCGACGCCCACAAGGACCTCGACGAGGCGCGCAAGCTGATCCACGCGCTGGCCGGCCTCATGGACGGCAGCACCACGGAGATCAGCTCCTTCCACGCCGCCCCGCTGCGCGACGGCCTCAAGTCCCTCCAGCTGGCCTTCCGCGAGGCGTCCGTCGTCCCGGACGCCCCGGGCCAGGGCCCCGGCGAGAAGTACACGGGCCCGGTCTACGGCTGACGTACGAACAAGGGCTCGCCCGGCGGCGGGGCATCGGCCGGCAGCAGCGCCAGGTCCAGCCCGCGCACCAGGCGGGCCCGCAGCACCTCGTCCGCCGCGAGCGCCCGCGCGACCCGCCGGGCCGCCTCCGCCGGCGGCTCGGCCGGGTCCAGTACGAGCGCGACGATGCCGTCCGCGCTCCCCGGCCCCAGATACGCCCGCCGCACCGCCCCCTCCCCCGCCACGACCGCCCGTACCGCCTCCGTGACGGCGGGATCCGCCAGCGGCTCGGCACTGGTCCGCCCCTCGGCGAGCGCGCGCAGCGCGGACCCGGTGAGCTGATACGTCACGGGCCCGGCCAGATCCAGCACCACGGTGTCCGCCTTCTCGTGCGCGGCGGCCTGCAACGCCTGCCCCAACGGCACGGCCACCGGCCTCGCCTCCGCGTCCCACCGCGCCAGCGCCTCCACCGACGTGAACGCCGGCAACGCCCGCCGGTCCCCCGCCCGGAGCGTCGGCACCGCCATGTCGCTCGTCTTCTCCCGGCGCAACCCGTCCGCGCCCTCCTCCACCTCCCCGAGCACGGCGACGATGGGCACCAGCAACCGCGCACCCCGCAACGCCGCCAGCACCCGCCCCTCCGCCCCCCGATCCACGGCCCAGGCGGCAAGCGCCTCGGCGAGAACGGGATCGGCGGCGCCGTCGTCGTCGGAAAACCCGGATTCCGGAATGTTCTTGAGCACGAGTTGACCCTACCGGGCGGGGATGTTGGGACGGCCTGAGCCCAGTACGCACCTGCGGGTACGTGGCCGGGGCCGCGGGCTGTTCGGGCTGAGCCCGGGGAGTTCGTGGCTCGGCCGACCACCTACCGGAGGGGGCCGGGGTCGCAGGAGGTGACGTCCCCGGATGTAGAGCGTGATTTGTGCCGCTGAACGGTCCGCAGTCGAAGAACCGGCCCGCACGCGGCGTAAATCATGCATCCGGGGATGCGCCTCCGGAGTGCCCCGGCCCCCGGCACCGAAACAACCGACCCGCACCCCGCAACCGCCCCAGCCCACGGCCCCCTAGCCGGAAGGCGACCCCGCCCCGGCCCCCGGCACCAGACGTGACGGCCGCACCCCCGCAACGTCAGAGACCACGGCCCCCCGCCGGGAGGCGACGGGCGCCGCCGCGCCACAGCAGCACCGCCCCCGCCAGCAGCGCCGCTCCCACCCCGCCCGCCGTCGGCGCGAGCCACGCCGCCGGTTCCGGGTCGGGGCGGGCCACGGTGGGGCCCGCCCCGAAGTACCGCTTGCGGTAGGTCGCGGCGTCGGCGGCCACGTCCGTACCAACGCCCCCCGCGCCGGCGGCGCGCAACGCCGCGGCCGGGTCCACGAACCCGTAGCCGCGCGCGTCATCGCGGCCGTCCTTCGGCGCGTCACGCGCCGTCTCCGCGAGCAGCCGCTTGATCTGGGCGGGGGTGAGGTCGGGGTGGGCCGAGCGGATGAGCGCGACCGCGCCCGAGACGAACGCGGCGGCCGCGCTCGTACCCCAGCCCTCGTAGTAGCGCTGGTCGGGGTCGGCGATGACGACGTCGACGCCGGGCGCGCTGACCGTGGCGTACCAGCGGCGGGTGGAGAACGCCGCGTGGGTGCCGTAGCGGTCGACGGCGGTCACGGCGATCACGCCGGGGTAGGCCGCCGGGTACGAGATGTGGTCGCCCTTCTCGCCGCCGTTGCCGGCGGAGGCGACGACGACGGCGCCCTTGGCGAGGGCGTACTGGACGGCTTCGTCCTCGCCCGCCTCCGGGTGGGCGGACTCGCTGTCGTCGCCGAGGGAGAGGTTGATGACGTCGGCGCCGTTGTCGGCGGCCCACCGGATGCCCTCCGCGAGGGCGCCGCCCTTGGAGGAGCGGGCCTTGGTCCGCTCGGGGTCGGTGCCTTCGAGGATGACCCGTACGGGCAGGATCTTCGCCTCGGGCGCGATGCCGAGGACCCCGTCGGAGCGGTCGGGGCCATGGCCGTGGCCCGCGATGATCCCGGCCATGGCGGTGCCGTGGCGGGCCCAGGACCGGTCGCCGCGTACCGCGCCGAAGCCGATGAGGTCCTTGCCGGGCAGTACGTGGCCTTCGAGGTCGGGGTGGCGGTCGTCGACGCCGGTGTCGAGGACGGCGACGGTCACGCCGGTGCCCTGCGCGCTGCGCCACGCCTCGGCGGTGTGCATGGCGTCCAGCGCCCACTGCCGGTCGCGGATGGCGTCGGCGTGCGCGGCGGGGACGGCGGGGGCGAGGAGGAAGGCCGAGGCGGCGAGGACCGCGGCGGCACGCTGCCGACGGCGGCGGCGCACGGCGGGCGCGGGCGCAGACGTGGGCGCGGGACCGGTCGCGGGCGGGGTCATCGTGGCCTCCGGGGTTCCGTCGTGCGCGCGCTGACGGCCTCGCGCAGTCCTCGTTCGACGCGGTCCGCGATGCCCTTGGCCTCGTGGCCGAGGCCCGACTGCGCGGGGGCGGTGGTGGCTTTGGGGACCATCGCGGCCGCCGCGGGCTGGGGCGCGGTGACTTCGCGTCCGTCGGTGAAGCCGGAGACGCCGTACACGACGACGGGGGCGTCGGTGAGGACGTTCACGGTCCAGCTGGCCCGCTGCGCGTCACCGAACTTGGCGGCGGAGGTGCCCTTGACGGCGAAGGCGCGGGGTATCAGATCGGCGCGGTCGGCGAGTTTCTCTTCGCGGAAACGGGCGCGCAGGGCGCTCATCGCGGCGGCGTCGGCCTGGGTGAAGACGAGCCCGACGGTGGTGACGTTGCTGGAGGTGGCGTCGACGTAGGTGGCGCGGAGCACGCGTTCACAGCCGACCGGGGCGATCGTCTTGACGAGCAGCGGGTCGAGGGCGGCGGCGCAGCCGCTGTCGGGGGCGACGCCGACCCTGGTCCAGTCACGGGCGGCGTTGCCGGGCCCGGCGCCGTCGCCCTTGAGCGTACGGGGGAAGAGGGTGTCGACGGGGACGCTGTGCCAGAGGGCGCGGGCCGTGGTGAAGCCGTCCTCGGTGGCGGGTTCGGCGGCGGAGTCGCCGGTGAGCCAGCTGCCGGTGACGGCGCCGCCGATCAGTCCGAGCCCGAGCACCCCGCAGACGAGCGCGGCGGCGGTACGACCGGGATGACGCGCGGGTACGGGCACCAGCCGCGCGTGCTCGTCGAGCGGCGGCGCGGGCGCCGGCGCGGGCCAGGCGCAGCCGGGAGGCGGCGGCACGGACGGCGGAGCGAACGAGGGAACCGGGGGCGCGGCGGGCGCCGTCGCCGGGGGCGCGGGCGACACCGGAGAGGGCGCAGCCGGAGCGGCGGCGGTGCGCGCCGTCGCCGGATTCGGAGCCCCGGGCGGCACAGAAGGCGCGACAGGCGGCGCATACGGCGGCACCAAAGAAGACGCAGCCTGAGCCGCAGCGGCCCGCGCCGTCGTCGGAGCCTCCGAAGCCGGAGCACCGGCGCTCCGCGCCACCGTCGGGCCCGGGCCAGGGCCCGGGCCAGGAGCCGAATCCCCCGGCGCCACGGACGGCGCGTACGACGGTGCCGGAGGTGTCGGAGGCGGCGGAGGCGTCGCCGGAGCGCCGCCCTCGCGGCCCGTGCGGCGGTCGCCGCCCGGCGGTGGCCCGTACACGGGCCGGCGGCCCGTGGTGACGGGCGGCGGGCCGAACGCGGTGCGCGGGCGCGGCGGGACGGTGGCGGTGCGGGGGTCGGCGGGCCCCGGCGGGCGCGGGGCCTCGGTGGCCGGTTTGCGCGCGCCCGGCACCGGCGTGACGGCGGGCGGGTGGGCCGGTTTGCGCGCGCCCGGCGCCGGCGCGACGGGCGCCCCGGGTGAGGCGGGCGGCCCGGGCGGGAGGGACGAGGCGGGGGCGGGCGGCTGCGCGGGGAGGGTGGCGCGCGGACCGGTGACCGGAGGGTGCGCGGGCCGGGGAGGTACGGCGGCGCGTGGTGCTTCGGTACTCATCCGCCCCCCTGTGCCGCTGCCTTGACCGGTCGGTCCACCGCATGACCGATCACCTTACGGAGCAGGCCCGTTCGACGCGGCGTGTGCGTCACTCTACGGGCTGGAGAGGGCCCGGCGGGAACGACCGCGAAGGCCGGGGTGATCTGCCCAGATCATCCCCTACCCGGGCGACGGTCATGTCTGGCAAGCTGCGGGCCATGAATCCGCGTGCCAGTGACCGGGTCCGGTACGACCGGGCCACCGCCCATCTCGACGCGCCGGTCGCCATCGTCGATCTCGACGCGTTCGACGCCAATGCCGACGATCTGGTGCGGCGGGCGGGGGGCAAGCCGATCCGGGTGGCGAGCAAGTCCGTACGGTGTCTGGCGCTGCTGGAGCGTGTGCTGGCCCGGGACGGGTTCGCGGGGATCATGTCCTTCACGCTGGCCGAGTCGCTGTGGCTGGCCCGGGCCGGGTTCGGCGATGTGCTGCTGGCCTATCCGTCGGTGGACCGGGCGGCGTACGCGGAGCTGACGGCCGATCCCAAGCTCGCCGCCGCGGTGACGGTGATGATCGACGATCCGGCGCAGCTCGATCTCATTGACGCGGCGCGCGACGGTGGCCGGGAGGAGGTCAGGGTCTGTCTGGAGCTGGACACGTCGCTGCGGCTGCTGGGCGGGCGGATCCGGTACGGCGCGCTGCGCTCGCCGCTGCGGGAGCCGGCCCAACTGGCGGATCTGGCCAGGTCGGTGGCGCGTCGTCAGGGATTCCGGCTGGTGGGGATCATGGCGTACGAGGGTCATGTGGCCGGGGTCGGGGACTCCCTGGTGGGGCGTCCGGTGCGGTCGCGGGCGATCCGGCTGATGCAGGCGGCGGCCCGGCGGGAACTGGTGGAGCGGCGGGCGGCGGTGGTGCGCGCGGTGCGGGCCGTCACACCGGATCTGGAGTTCGTCAACGGGGGCGGGACGGGCAGCGTCCAGCACACGGCGGCGGAGGAGGCGGTGACGGAGATCGCGGCGGGCTCGGGGCTGTATGTGCCGCGGCTGTTCGACAACTACACGTCGTTCACGGGCCGTCCGGCGGCGCTCTTTGCCCAGCCCGTGGTGCGGCGGCCCGGGGTCGGGGTGGTGACGGTGCTCGGCGGCGGCTATCCGGCGTCGGGGGCGGCGGGCCGTGACCGGCTGCCCGTGCCGTATCTGCCGCGCGGGCTGCGGTACGACGCGCAGGAGGGCCCGGGCGAGGTGCAGACCCCGCTGCTGGGCCCGGCGGCGGACGATCTGCTGATCGGTGACAAGGTGTGGTTCCGGCATGCCAAGGCCGGTGAGCTGTGCGAGCGGTTCGACACGCTCCACCTGGTCGCGGGCGACCGGGTGGTGGCGTCCGTACCGACGTACCGGGGCGAGGGCCGTACGTTCCTCTGACCCTCCGCCCCGGTCGCGGTCCGGCTGGCCGGCCGGCTACACGGGGGTGACGTAGGCGCCCGCGATGCCGCCGTCGACGAGGAAGTCGGTGGCGTTCACGAAGGACGAGTCGTCGCTCGCGAGGAACGCGACGGCCGCCGCGATCTCCTCGGCGTCGGCGAACCGGCCGACCGGGATGTGCACCAGGCGGCGCGCGGCGCGCTCCGGGTCCTTGGCGAACAGCTCCTGGAGCAGCGGGGTGTTGACGGGGCCCGGGCACAGCGCGTTGACGCGGATGCCCTCGCGGGCGAACTGGACGCCCAGCTCCCGGGACATCGCGAGTACGCCGCCCTTGGAGGCGGTGTAGGAGATCTGCGAGGTCGCCGCGCCCATGCGGGCCACGAAGGAGGCGGTGTTGATGATGGAGCCCCGGCCCTGGCGCCGCATGTAGGGGATCGCGGCCTTGCAGCAGAGGTAGACGGAGGTGAGGTTGACCTCCTGGACCCGGCGCCAGGCGTCGAGTCCGGTGGTGAGGATCGAGTCGTCGTCGGGGGGCGAGATACCGGCGTTGTTGAAGGCGATGTCGACGCTGCCGTAGGTGTCGAACGCGGTCTTGAACAGGGCCTCGACCTGGTCGGCGTCGGTGACGTCGACCTTGACGAAGGTCCCGCCGACCTCCTCGGCGGCGGCCTTGCCGGCGGTCTCGTCGATGTCGCCGCAGACGATGTGCGCGCCCTCGGAGGCGAGCCGGCGGGCGGTGGCGAGGCCGATGCCGCTGCCGGCACCGGTGATGACCGCCGTACGGCCCACGAGCCGGCGGCAGACGATGTCGTTCTGGGGAGCGGTCATGGGTCAGACCTCCGTGCTGAGGAAGACGTTTTTGGTTTCGGTGAAGGCGGTGAGGGCGTCCGGGCCGAGTTCTCGGCCGAGTCCGGACTGTTTGTAGCCGCCGAACGGGGTTCCGTAGCGGACGGCGCTGTGCGAGTTGACGGAGAGGTTCCCGGCGGCGACGGCGCGCGAGACGCGCAGGGCGCGGCCCACGTCCCGGGTCCAAAGGGAGCCGGCGAGGCCGTACGCGGTGGCGTTGGCCAGCCGGACGGCGTCCTCCTCGTCGTCGAAGGGCAGGACGACGGCGACGGGGCCGAAGACCTCCTCGGTGGCGACCGGGGAGTCGGCCGCCGCGTCGGTGAGGACGGTCGGGGGGAACCAGAAGCCGGGTCCGTCGGGCGCGGTGCCACGGATGGCGGGGGTGCCGTCGGGGACGTAGGACCGTACGCGGTCGAGCTGGAGCGCCGAGATGAGCGGGCCCATCTGGGTCTTCTCGTCGGCGGGGTCGCCGACGACGACGTTCGCGACGGCGGTGGTGAGCAGTTCCAGGAAGCGGTCGTGGACCTCGCGCTGGACGAGGATGCGGGTACGGGCGCAGCAGTCCTGGCCGGCGTTGTCGAGGAAGGCCATCGGGGCGCCGGCGGCGGCCTGTTCGAGGTCGGAGTCGGCGAAGACGATGTTGGGGCTCTTGCCGCCGAGTTCGAGGGTCACGCGCTTGAGGAGGGCGCTGCTCTTGGCCATGATCTGTTTGCCGACCCGGGTGGAGCCGGTGAAGACGATCTTGGCGACGCCGGGGTGCTCGACGAGGGCGTCGCCCGCGACGGCGCCGGCGCCGGGCAGGACCTGGAAGAGGTCCTCGGGGAGTCCGGCGTCGAGGGCGAGTGCGGCGAGCCGGAGCGCGGTGAGCGGGGTGGTCTCGGCGGGCTTGAGCAGGACGGCGTTGCCGGCCGCGAGCGCGGGCGCGGTGGCCCAGGCGGCGATGGGCATCGGGAAGTTCCAGGGGGCGATCACCCCGATGACGCCGAGCGGTTCGAGGAGGGTGATGTCGAGTCCGCCGGCGACCGGGATCTGACGGCCGGTGAGCCGTTCCACTCCGCCGGCGGAGTAGTCGAGCAGATCGCGGACGTTGCCCGCCTCCCAGCGGGCGTTGCCGATGGTGTGGCCGGCCTCGGTGACCTCCAGCCGGGCGAGTTCCTCGATGTGCTCGTCGACGACGACGGCGAACCGGCGCAGGGCCCTGGCCCGGTCGGCGGGGGCGAGCGCGGCCCACCGGAGCTGGGCCGCGGCGGCCCGCCGGACCGCGGCGTCGACCTGGGCGCGGGTGGTCGCCGGGACGGTGGCGACCGTCTCCCCGGTGGCCGGGTTGAGCACCAGGTGTGCGGCGGGGTGTTGTTCCTGCACGTCGTTCCTCACAGACGTTCGAAGGAGCGGCGAAGCTCCCAGTCGGTCACCGCGGCGTCGAATGCCTCCACTTCGACGCGCGCCATGTTGCGGTAGTGCGCGACCACTTCGTCGCCGAAGGCGGCGCGGGCGATGGGGCTGTTCTCCCAGAGGGCGGCGGCCTCGTGGAGGGTGGTGGGGACCTGCTCGTAGCCGGCGCTGTAGGCGTTTCCGGCGCACTCCTCGGGGAGTTCGAGCTGGTGCTCGATGCCGTACAGTCCGGCGGCGATCAGGCCGGCGACGGCGAGGTGCGGGTTGACGTCCCCGCCGGGCAGCCGGTTCTCGAAGCGCAGGGAGCGGCCGTGGCCGACGACGCGCAGCGAGCAGGTGCGGTTGTCGTAGCCCCAGGCGACGGCGGTGGGCGCGAAGGAGCCGGGCTGGAAGCGTTTGTACGAGTTGATGGTGGGCGCGTAGAGCAGCGAGAAGTCGCGGAGCGCGGCGAGCTGGCCGGCGAGGAAGTGGCGCATCACGGGCGACATGCCGCCGGGTCCGTCACCGGCCATGACGTTGGTGCCGGCCGCGTCCTGGAGCGAGAGGTGGATATGACAGGAGTTGCCCTCGCGCTCGTTGAACTTGGCCATGAAGGTGAGCGAGACGCCCTCCTGCGAGGCGATCTCCTTGGCGCCGGTCTTGTAGATGGCGTGCTGGTCGCAGGTGACGAGGGCCTCGTCGTACTTGAAGGCGATCTCGTGCTGGCCGGGGTTGCACTCGCCCTTGGCGGACTCGACGGTCAGTCCGGCGGTGGCCATCTCGTTGCGGATCCGGCGCAGCAGGGGTTCAACGCGTCCGGTGCCGAGGACGGAGTAGTCGACGTTGTACTGGTTGGCGGGGGTCAGGCCGCGGTAGTGGCTGTCCCATGCCTGTTCGTAGGTGTCCTTGAAGACGATGAACTCCAGCTCCGTGCCGACGTGGGCGGTGAAGCCGTGTTCGGCGAGGCGCTCCAGCTGGCGGCGGAGGATCTGCCGGGGGGCGGCGACCACGGGCGAGCCGTCGTGCCAGGCGAGGTCGGCGACGAGCATCGCCGTGCCCTCGTTCCAGGGGACGCGGCGCAGGGTGGAGAGGTCGGGGCGCATCGCGAAGTCGCCGTAGCCGCGGTCCCAGGAGGACATCTCGTAGCCGTCGACGGTGTTCATGTCGGTGTCGACGGCGAGCAGGTAGTTGCAGCCCTCGGTGCCGTTCTCCAGAACGTCGTCGAGGAAGAACGGTGCGGCGAACCGCTTGCCCTGGAGGCGGCCCTGCATGTCGGGGAAGGCAAGGACGACGGTGTCGATCTCGCCGCTCTCGACGAGGACACGCAGTTCCTCGACGCTGAGCGGGGGTGTGCGGTCTGCCACGGGGTGCTCCTCCTTCGGTCAGCCGGAAGCCATAAGGTATGCCTGTAGACCATTGATTGGGAAGGGGGGACGGCCACGTGGCGAAGAAGAGCGAGCCGATGGACCCGACGGAAGCGGACCGTCTGGCTCCGGTTCTGCGGCCCGTCCGGGCGGGGAACGGTTTCGAGGAGGCGCTGGAGCAGATCCTCCGGGTCGTCCGGCTCGGACTGGTCGCCAGCGGCGAACGTCTGCCCGCCGAAAGGGAGTTGGCGGACCGGCTGCGGATCAGCCGGGTGACCCTGCGCGAAGTGCTCAAGGTCCTCCAGGACCAGGGGCTGCTGGAGAGCCGGCGCGGCAGATACGGCGGCACCTTCGTCCGGCCGCGGCCGGACGCGGCGGCGCCCGGCGCCGAGGAGGAGCTGCGGCGCCGGGGGGCGAGCGTGGACATCGAGGACGTGCTGCGCTTCCGCGAGGTGCTGGAGGTCGGCGCCGCGGGGCTGTGCGCGGCGGAGGGGCTGACCGGCGAGCGGGCGGACCGGCTGCGCTCCGCGCTGGCCGCAACCCGCGACGCTCCGCTGGCGGAGTACCGGCGGCTGGACACGCTGCTCCACCTGACCCTCGCCGAGCTGGCCGGCTCGGCGACCCTGACCGAGCAGTACGCGGCCGTCCGGGCATCGGTCAACGACCTGCTGGACTGCATCCCGCTGCTCGTGCGGAACCTGGAGCACTCGCAGCGGCAGCACGCGGCGCTCGTCGAGGCGGTGCTCGACGGGGACGCGGACGGCGCGCGCGAGATCGCCCGCGAGCACTGCGGCGGTACGGCGGCGCTGCTGCGCGGGTTCCTGACCTGAGCGGCACGGCCGGGCGGGGCGGCCTTTTCCGATCCGTAACAACCGTTTAACGCGCGGGCCTTGCGCGCGGCCTTTCCGGGAGTAAAGGTATGGCCTCACACCTTTACTCCGAGTACCGCGAGCACCGCGGGTCTCCCGAGTAACCCGAGGCAGGAGCTGCTCATGTCCGACGGCACCGAAGCGCTCACCCCACCGGCCCCCGCGGCCGACGGCGCCGAGCAGCGGGACACCGACTATCTGAAACGCCGGGCGCTGCGGCGCGGCAGCGCGGGCTGGCTGCTGCTCACCGGCCTCGGTGTCGCCTACGTCGTCTCCGGAGACTTCTCGGGCTGGAACATCGGCCTCTCCGAAGGCGGCTTCGGCGGTCTCGCGATCGCCATGGTGCTGATGGGGGTGATGTACGCCTGTCTGGTCTTCTCGCTCGCCGAACTCTCCGCCATCCTGCCCACGGCCGGCGGCGGCTACGGCTTCGCCCGGCGCGCGCTCGGCACCTGGGGCGGCTTCCTCACCGGCACGGCGATCCTCATCGAGTACATCCTGGCGCCGGCCGCGATCTCCATCTTCATCGGCGAGTATGTCGAGTCGCTTCATCTCTTCGGGCTGACCGCCGGCTGGCCGGTCTATCTCGCCTGCTTCGTGATCTTCATAGGCATCCATCTCTGGGGTGTCGGCGAGGCGCTGCGCTTCAGCCTGGTGGTGACGGCCGTCGCGGTGGCGGCGCTGCTGATCTTCGCGGTCGGCGCGTTCACCGAGTTCGACGCGAGCGGCCTCAACGACATCCCGGCCGACCCGAACGCGTTCGGCTCGAACTCCTGGCTGCCGTTCGGGCTGCTGGGCATCTGGGCGGCCTTCCCCTTCGGGATGTGGTTCTTCCTCGGTGTGGAGGGCGTACCGCTGGCGGCCGAGGAGGCCAAGGACCCGGTGCGCTCCATGCCCAAGGCGCTGTCGATCTCCATGGCCGTGCTCGTCCTGCTCGCGCTGATCACCTTCTTCGCGGCGACGGGGGCGCGCGGCTCGGCCGCCGTCCAGGAAGCGGGAAACCCGCTGGTGGTCGCGCTCCAGGGGGACGGTGGCCCGACCCCGCTGAGCCGCTTCGTGAACTACGCCGGACTGGCCGGTCTCGTCGCATCCTTCTTCTCCCTCATCTACGCCGGCTCCCGGCAGCTGTTCGCGCTCTCCCGCGCGGGCTATCTCCCCCGGTTCCTCTCCCTGACCAGCTCCCGCAAAGCCCCCTATCTGGGTCTTCTCATCCCGGGCGCGATCGGTTTCGCACTGGCCGCGGCCACCGGGGACGGCGGCCGGATGCTGAACGTCGCGGTGTTCGGCGCGACCATCTCGTACTCCCTGATGGCCCTCTCCCACCTCGTCCTGCGCCGCCGCGAGCCGGACCTCCCCCGCCCCTACCGCACCCCCGGCGGCCAGCTCACCTCCGGCGTGGCGCTCGTCCTGGCGCTGTCCGCGCTGGTCGCGACGTTCCTCGTCGACAAGGAAGCCGCGTTCATCGCCCTGGGCGTCTATGCCGTCGCCCTCGCCTACTTCACCTTCTACAGTCGGCACCGGCTGGTGGCCGCCGCTCCGGAGGAGGAGTTCGCGGCCCTGGCCGCGGCGGAGGCCGAACTCGAACGGGACCGCTGAGCGCGGTCCGGGTTCCACCAGCACGAAGGAGTACGAGAACCATGAAGCCGCTCATCGGCGTCAGCACGTATCTGGAGGCGTCCGCCGCCTGGGGCACCTGGGAGCTGCCCGCGGCGCTGCTGCCCACCGGCTACCACCGGCTCGTCCAGCGCTCCGGCGGCCTGGCCGCGCTGCTCCCGCCGGACGGCGACCCCGAAGCCGCCGCGGCGGTCGTCGCGCGGCTCGACGGCCTGGTCATCGCGGGCGGCCCCGACGTCGAGCCCGTACGGTACGGAGCCGACCGCGACCCCCGCACCGGCCCCCCGGCCTGCGAGCGGGACGCCTGGGAACTCGCCCTGATCGACGCGGCCCTCGCCGCCGGCACTCCCCTGCTGGGCATCTGCCGCGGCATGCAGCTCCTCAACGTGGCCCTCGGCGGAACGCTGGTCCAGCACCTCGACGGCCACACCTCCGGCACCCCCGGCCGCTTCGGCGAACACCCCGTAAAGCCGGTCCCCGGCACGCTCTACAACGACCTCATCCCCACGGAACTCACCGTCCCGACCCACCACCACCAACACGTCGACCGCCTGGGCAAGGGCCTGACGGCGTCGGCGTACGCGACGGACGGGACGGTCGAGGCGGTGGAACTGGCGGGACCGGGCTTTACGCTCGGCGTGCAGTGGCACCCGGAGATGGGCGAGGACGTGCGGGTAATGACAGCCCTGGTCCAAGCGTCTGCGCCTCCCGGCTAGGGGCCGTGGTCCGTCTTGGGCTAAGCCCGGTGCACACGTGCGGGTTGTCGCCGGGGTCCCCTCCGGTGGCACGCGCCCGGACTGCACGATTTACGCCGCGTGCGGGCCGGTGGCCACCCGCGGGTTTCGCTCAGCGGCACAAATCGCGCTTTACGTCCGGACACGCACCCCCTGCGGTGCCCCCTTCACGACCCGCACAGACCCACCGGGCCCAGCCCGGGACGCTTGGGCGCGGGCCGTCCACCGGGCGGAGGGGGCCGGGGTCGCAGGAGGTGACGTCCCCGGATGTAGAGCGTGATTTGTGCCGCTGTACGCGCGTGCAGTCGGCCGATATGCCGCACGCGGCGTAAATCATGCATCCGGGGATGCGCCTCCGGAGTGCCCCGGCCCCCGGCACGAAACCAACCGGCCGCACCCCGAACCGGCCCGCACCACGACCCCCCAGCCGGGAGGCGAAACGACCCCTCACCGGGAGGTGCCCCGGGTCAGCGACAGCAAGTCGCGTGCCGGCCCCGCCGGGCGGCTCCCCGTAGGCCAGACCGCGCGCAAGTCGCGGCGGAGGCGGATGCCCGCCACCGGCACGCTGACCAAGCGGTGCGCGGCCAGTTCGTCGACCACCGCCAGTTCGCTGAGCACGCACGGACCCGCCCCGCTCACCGCCGCGGCCTTCAGCGCCGTGGTGGAGGCCAGTTCGAGGAGGGGGTCGGCGAGGCCGCCGTACGGGGTGAGCCCGGCGTCGAGGACCTGCCGGGTGCCGGAGCCGGTCTCGCGGAGGATGAGCGGTGTACGGGCCAGCTCCGCCGGGTCGAGCGGGGTACGGCGGTGGGCCCATGGATGGCCGGGCGCGGTGACGACGAGGAGCCGGTCGTGGCCGATGACGGCGGAGTCGAGCCCGTCCGGCGTGGCGAGGCCCTCGACGAAGCCGAGGTCGGCCTCGTGGGCGAGGAGGCGCTCGGCGACGGCGAGGGAGTTGCCCGCGTGGAGCGAGACCGCGGTGTCGGGCCGTTCCCGGCGGAGCGCGATCAGCCAGCGGGGCAGCAGGTACTCGGCGATCGTCATGCTGGCGGCGACCCGCAGCCGGGAGTCCCGGCGGCCCCGCAGTGCCTGCGCTCCCGCGTCGAACGCCTCGGCGGCCTCCACGACCCGGCGGGCCCAGTCGGTGACCAGCGTCCCGGCGTCGGTGAGCCGGGAGCCGCGCGGGGAGCGGTCGACCAGGGCCACCCCGAGCTGTCGCTCCATCGACCGGATCCGGCTGCTGGCGGCGGGCTGGCTGATGCCCGTCTCGCGGGCGGCCCGGCCGAGGCTGCCGAGGCGGGCGACGGCGAGGAGCAGCTCCAGCGCGCCGAGGTCGGGCACCCGGTGGGAGAGCGGAACGGCGGGCACGGGATCTGTCATAACCCCAGCTTATGACCCCATCGACGGAAAGGGCCTGGTACCCGCCCCGCGGCGCCCGCAGGGTGGGGGCATGGTCACCACGGACGCGCTGCGGCATTTCGGGCCCCACTGGTACGCGCCGGTGATGGGCACGGCCGTCGTCGCGACCGCGGGCGCCGCGCTGGGGTCCGGTCCGCGGGCGGTGTACGGGGCGGTGTGGGCGCTGTCGGCGGTGCTTCTCGTGCTCGTGCCGGCCGCCCGCGCCGGGCACTGGCGCCACCATCCCGGCCAGGCCCGCGCGCATCTCCTCGATCCGGCGGTGGCGCCGTTCTACGGGTGTCTCGCGATGGCGCCGCTGGCCGTCGGCACGGCCACGCTCACCGTGGGCCGGGATGTGCTGGGCGGGCGGGCGGCGCTGGCCGTGGCCGCGGTGCTGTTCGGCGCGGGGACGCTGCTGGGGCTCGTGGTGGCGGTGACGGTTCCGTATCTGATCGCCGTGCGCCACCGGCCGGCGGTGGCGGACGTGTCGCCGGTCTGGCTGCTGCCGGTGGTGGCGCCGATGGTCTCGGCGGCGTCCGCGCCGCTTCTGGTGCCGTATCTGCCGGCCGGCCAGTGGCGCGCGGCGCTGCTGTTCGGCGGGTACGGGCTGTTCGGGGTGAGTCTGCTCGCCACGCTGGCGCTGCTGCCGCTGATCCTGGCCCGGCTGCTGCTGGGCGGGCCGCCGCCGCTCGCGCTGACCCCGGCGCTCTTCCTGGTGCTGGGCCCGCTGGGGCAGTCGGTGACCGCGGTCCATCAGCTGGCGGGCGCCGCCGTGGGCACGCCGTACGCGGGGGTGCTCGCGGCGCTCGCCGTGGGGTACGGGGTGCCGGTGCTGGGGTTCGCGCTGTTCTGGCTGGCGCTGGCGGCGGCGCTGGTGGTCCGGGCCGTACGGCGCGGGATGCGGTTCTCGATGACGTGGTGGGCGTTCACGTTCCCGGTGGGTACGTGTGTGACGGGCGCGGCGGGGCTGGGGCGGCGCACGGGGCTGGTGGCGCTGGAGTGGCTGGCGGTGGCGCTCTTCGCGCTGCTGGTGGCGGCCTGGGCGGTGGCGGCGTGGTGCACCCTGCGCGGGCTGCTCCGCGGCGCGCTCCCGGCGGCGGCCGGCGCGGCGACCGGGGTGGGTGCCGGGGTGCCGGCCCGCGCCCGTACTGCCTGAAAGTCCCCGTACCGCCTGACGCGGCTTACGGGCGCCGGGGGTCGACCGTCGCGTCGATGTGTTCGGCGACGGCGACGACCAGGATGCGGGTGCCGGGCTCGGTGGCGCGCCAGCGGTGGCGTACCCCGCCGGAGAGGTAGAGCGTGTCGCCGCGCTCCAGCCGGTAGGCGCGGCCCTCGGCCTCGACCTCGGCGGCGCCGTCGGCGATGTACATGATCTCGTCGTTGCGGTGCTGGTACTCCCGGCCGGTGTCCTGCTCGCCGGTGAACTCCTTGGCGTTGAGCTGGTGCCCGCCGCGGACCACCCGGCGCACCCCGGGTCCGGCGGCGTCCGGGGCCCGTACGACATCGACCGTACGGGCCGAGTCGGCGGCGGCGTGCAGCTGGGCGGGGGTGGTCTCCAGGGCGTCCGCGACCCGTTCCAGGGAGCGGGTGCTCGGCCGGGCGCGCTCGTTCTCGATCTGGCTGAGGAAGGGCACGGACAGCCCGCTGCGGGCGGCGACCGCCGCCAGCGTCATCCCCAGGGACCTGCGCCGCCTGCGGACGGCCGCGCCCACCCTGAGCGCTTCCTTGTCGTCCATGACTGGCTCCCTCCCGACCGGATCGTCATCCTCTCAGAGTTGACGCCCGTACAAGAGCTGTCCTCCATGATGCGCGCGGCCGGGGCGGAACGGAAACACGCCGAAGGGGCGGGCTTCGCCAGCTCGGGCGAGGCCCGCCCCTTCGGCGGAGCGGAAGCTTTCTTTACAGCGGGGCCATCGTGTCCACCATGCCGGGGTTCTTCCCCATCCAGGTCGCGACGGCGGCTTCCTCGTGCCCGGCGCCGGCCTTCTGGATCTCGTTCTCCAGGCTGCCGAGCTGCTCCTCGCTGAGCTTGAAGTCCTTGAACCACTCGGTCAGGCGCGGGTAGTTCGCCGGGAAGTCCTTGTGCGCGACGGTGGTGAGCCGGTCGCCGTCCCCGAACGCCTTCTGCGGGTCTTCCAGCTTGGTCAGCCCGTACTCGCTGTAGGCCCAGTGCGGGGTCCAGAGCGCGACCGCGATCGGCTCCTTCTTGGCGTACGCGCGCTTCAGCTCGGCGAGCATGGCCGGGGTGGAGGCGTCCACGATCTTGAACTCGTCGCCGAGTCCGTAGCCGGGCAGGATGTCCTTCTTGAGGACGTCCATCATCGCGGCGCCGGGCTCGATCCCGACGATCCGGCCCTTGAACTCGTCGCCGCGGCCCTTGAGGTCGTCGAGCGACTTCACTCCTTTGACGTACGAGGGGACGGCCACCTCACGGGTGGTCGGGCCGTACCAGGAGCCGAGCTGGGTGAGGTCGTTCTTGTACTTGTCCCAGTAGCTCTTCTGGGCGTTGGGCAGCCAGCCGTCGAACTGGACGTCGACCTGGCCGCGCGCCATGGCGGTGTACATCGGGCCGAGTTCGAACTGCTTGAGGTTGATCTTGTAGCCGCGCTCCTCCAGGACCGCCTTCCACAGATAGGTGGCGGCGATGTCCTCCTCCCAGGGGAACCAGCCGATCTCGACCGCGCGCTGCCGCTCGTCATTGGCGCCGGTGTCCTTGGCGCCGGCCGCGGCCGTCTTGGCGGTGGCCCCGCCGTCACCCAGCGGGGTCCACTCGTCGACGGCCCCGGGGTTCTCCTTGAGCCAGGCGCGCACGGCGCTCTGCTCCTCGCCCTTCCCGGCCTCCTGGATGCCGGCTTCGAGGCTGGTGAGCTGCTTCTCGGTCATCTTGAAGTTCTTGAGCCAGTCGGCGACCCGGGGGTTGTCCTCGGAGAAGCCCTTGCGCGCCAGGTTGTGGACGCCGTCGTTCTCCGCGCCGAACGCCTTCTTCGGGTCGGCGAGCTTGGTCAGGTCGTACGTGTCGTACGCCCAGTGCGGCGACCAGAGCACGACCGCGACGGGCTCCTTCTTGGCGTACGCGCGCTTCAGCTCGGCGAGCATGCCGGTGGTGGAGCCGTCGACGATCTTGTACTCGCTGTCGAGGCCGTACGCCTTGAGGACCTTGTCCTTGAGGAGGCCCATCACACCGGCGCTGGGCTCGATGCCGATGATGCGGCCCTTGAAGGTGGAACTCTTGCCCTTGAGGTCCGCGAGGGAGTCGATGCCCTTCACGTACGACGGGACGGCGATCTCCAGGGAGGTCTCGTCGTACCAGGACCCCATGTCCTCCAGGCTGTCCTTGTACTTGGCCCAGTAGGAGGCGTGGGTGACCGGCAGCCAGGAGTCGGTCTGGATGTCGATCTGCCCGCCGGCCTGGCCGGTGTAGAGGGCGCCGGCCTCGTACTGCTTGGCGTCGACCTCGTACCCGCGCCGCTCCAGCATTTCCTTCCAGAGGAAGGTGGAGGCGATGCCCTCGTCCCAGGGGATGTACCCCATGCTGATCTTCTGGCCCTTGCCGACGTTGCCCGCGTCGTCGGTGGTGTCCGAGGACGAGGAGCCGCCGAAGAGGCCGATGCCGCCCGCGGCGAGCGCGAGGACGAGCACCCCGGCGAGCGCGACGACGGGCTGGGGGCGGTGGTTCCAGATCTTCGCGCCGCCCGCCAGTTCCCGGGCCTTGGCCAGGGCGCGGCGGCCGACCGGGGAGACCTGGAGGCTGAGCGCGCCGGTGACGCGGTCCAGGTACACGGCCAGGATGACGACGGAGAGACCCGCCTCGAAGCCGAGGCCGATGTCGATGTTGCCCAGCGCGCGGTAGACGGCGCCGCCGAGACCGCCGCCGCCGACCATGCCGGCGATGACCACCATGGACAGGCCCAGCATGATGACCTGGTTGATCCCGGCCATGATCGTCTGGAGGGCCAGTGGCAGCTGGACGCGGAGCAGGGTGTTGCGGGGCGTGGTGCCGAACGCCTCGGCCGCCTCGACCAGTTCGCCGTCGACCTGCCGGATGCCCAGCTCGGTCATCCGGACACCGGGCGGCAGGGCGAAGATGATCGTGGCGATGATGCCGGGCACCACACCGACGCCGAAGAAGACGACGCCCGGGATCAGATAGACCATGGCGGGCATGGTCTGCATCAGGTCGAGGACCGGCCTGATCACGGAGCTGACGGTCTTGGAGCGCGCCGCCCAGATACCCAGTGGCAGGGCGACGGCCAGCACGATGATGGTCGCGACGAGCACCAGGGAGAGCGTCTCCATCGCCTCGCCCCACAACTCGATCGAGTCGATGAGGGCGAAGCCGACGAAGGCGAGCACACCGGCGGACAGACTCCGCAGCCACCAGGCGAGTACGGCGAGGATGCCCGCGAGGAGCAGCGGCTGCGGGGCGGAGAGCACGGCGTTGATGCCGTCGTACATACCGGAGACGACGGATCCGGCGGCGTCGAACAGCCAGGCGAGATGGTCCTGGAGGAAGTCGACGGCGCTGTTGACCCAGTCGCCGAGAGGGAGCCTAGGCACGGGCGACCGCCTTGTCCTGCTTGCCCTGCGCGGCCGGCGTACCGGCCGGGGCGCCGGCGTCGGCGGGTTTCATCGGCTCGCCGAGGACGGCGAGGAGCCGGGCGCGCGGGACAACGCCGAGGAGCGCGCCCTCGTCGTCGACGACGGCGACGGCGACCCCGCTGGTGGAGCAGGGCGTGAACAGGTCGATGATCGGCGTGGACTCCGGTACGACGGCGGGCGCGGCGTCGATGACGTCCTGGGCGGTACGGAGTTCCTCGCCGCCCTCGGTACGGGTGCCGATGACGGTGTCGGGGTCGGCCATGATCGCGCCGGCGGTGAGCACCCGGGAGCGGTCGACGTCCTGGGTGAAGGAGGCGACGTAGTCGTTGGCCGGGGTGACGAGGATGTCCTCGGCGGTACCCAGCTGGACGATCTCGCCGTCGCGCATGACCGCGATCCGGTCGCCGAGGCGCATGGCCTCGTTGAGGTCGTGGGTGATGAACACGATGGTCTTCTTGAGCCGTTTCTGGAGCTGGAGCAGCTGATCCTGCATGTCGCGGCGGATCAGCGGGTCGAGCGCGCTGAAGGACTCGTCCATGAGGAGCAGGTCGGCGTCGGTGGCGAGCGCGCGGGCGAGCCCGACGCGCTGCTGCATACCGCCGGACAGCTCGTCCGGCCAGGACGACTCCCAGCCGCCCAGGCCGGTCAGCTCCAGGGCCTCGGCGGCGCGGCGGTCGCGCTCCTCGCGGGTCACTCCCTGCACTTCGAGGCCGTATCCGGCGTTCTCCAGCACGCTGCGGTGCGGGAAGAGCGCGAAGTGCTGGAAGACCATGCTGATCTTGGTGGAGCGGACATGGCGCAGATCCTGCGGGCTCAGGGCCGTGAGGTCCTGGCCGTCGAAGAGGACCTGGCCGGCGGTCGGCTCCAGCAGTCCGTTGAGCATGCGCAGCAACGTGGACTTGCCGGACCCGGAGAGGCCCATCACCACGAAGATCTGACCGGGCTCGACCGTGAACGAGGCGTCGATCACCGCGGCGGTCGTACCGTCGGTGCGCAGCTCGTCACGGTTGGTGCCGTTCTTGAGCTTCGTCACTGCTTCGTCGGGTCGTCTGCCGAAAACCTTGTACAGGTGTTCGGCTTGCAGCCTGGACACATACACCTCACGCGTTGAACGGATACGGCCCGCAACCCCCGCGGGCGGGCCGTGGAGCGAGCGGGTTCGGCCCGCTGACCGGCGGCATGCTCGAAAACGCAACCGGGTTCGCCCCGAGGCCGCGCCTGCCCCCGCTTACGCGGACCAAACAATTGAGTGATCCGGATCACAGGCTCGTGCGGCCGAATGGCCAGGAAGTCTCTTTCCGCCACAGCGTGGTGACCGTGCGTGATGCCGGGCGGGGTCGGCGGCTGTCAGTGGCACGGGGCATCATCGGGGGTGTGACGCCACGCCTGATGCTTCTCGACAGCGCTTCCCTCTACTACCGGGCCTACTTCGGGGTCCCCGACTCCGTCAGAGCCCCGGACGGCACCCCGGTCAACGCGGTGCGCGGTCTGCTCGACTTCATCGCCCGGCTGGTCCAGGACCACCGCCCGGACGAGCTGGTCGCCTGCATGGACGCCGACTGGCGGCCGGCCTGGCGGGTGGAGCTGATCCCCTCGTACAAGGCCCATCGCGTGGCGCTGGAGCACGCGGAGGGGCCGGACGAGGAGGAGACCCCGGACACCCTGGCGCCGCAGGTGCCGGTCATCGAGGCGGTGCTCGACGCGCTGGGCATCGCCCGGGTCGGTGTCGCGGGATACGAGGCGGACGATGTGATCGGCACCCTCGCCGGGCGCGCGAAGGGCCCGGTCGACATCGTCACCGGCGACCGCGACCTGTACCAGCTGGTCGACGACGCCCGGGGCGTGCGGGTGCTCTATCCGCTCAAGGGGGTCGGCACCCTCCAGATCACGGACGAGGCGGTGCTCCGCGAGAAGTACGCGGTCGACGGCCCCGGTTATGTCGATCTGGCGCTGCTCCGGGGCGACCCGAGCGACGGACTGCCGGGCGTGCCGGGCGTCGGCGAGAAGACGGCGGCCAAGCTGCTCGCCGCCCATGGTGATCTGGCCGGGATCATGGCGGCGGTGGACGATCCGCGCTCGAAGCTCACCCCGGCGCTGCGGGCGCGGCTCGACGGCGCCCGGGAGTATCTGGCGGTCGCCCCCACGGTGGTCCGGGTCGCCGCCGATGTCCCACTGCCGGAGTTCGATCCTGCCCTGCCCGCCGGGCCGCGCGATCCGGCCATGGTCGACGCGCTCGCCGCGCGCTGGGGGCTGGGGGGCGCCGTCCGGCGCTTGCTCGCCACTCTTCAGCACTGAGTGTTAACTTAGGCATACCTAAGCTCACGCTCACGCCTCAGTCGTACGTCAGTGCCGTACGTCAGTCAAGGGAGACCGCCATGGCGGAAAAGCCGGCCCGCACCTCACCGACCGTCCACGAGGGCCAGGTCCTGCGCACGGAGTGGATCACCCCGCACATGGTGCGTGTCGTCCTGGGCGGCGCCGGGCTGGCCGAGGTCCGGGCCGGTGAGTTCAGCGACCAGTACGTGAAGGTGCTGTTCACCCCCGAGGGCGTGACGTATCCGGAGCCGTTCGACATCGACCGGATCCGCGCCGAGTTCCCGCGCGAGCAGTGGCCCGCGAACCGTACGTACACGGTGCGCAGCTGGGACCCGGCCGCGCTGGAGCTGGCCATCGACTTCGTGGTGCACGGCGACCAGGGGCTGGCGGGCCCGTGGGCGGCGCGGGCCCGGGCGGGCGAGACCGTACGGCTCCTGGGGCCCGGCGGGGGCTACGTACCGGACCCGGCGGCGGGCTGGCATCTGCTGGTCGGTGACGAGAGCGCGCTGCCGGCCATCGCCGCCTCGCTGGAGCGGATGCCGGCCGGCGCCGTCGTACACGCCTTCGTGGAGATCCCGGGCCCCGACGAGGAGCAGAAGATCGCCGCGCCGGACGGCACGGACGTCACCTGGCTGCACCGCGGGGACCGTCCGGTGGGCGAGGCGCTGGTGGCGGCCGTCCGCGCGCTGGACTTCCCCGCCGGGGAGGTCCAGGCGTTCGTGCACGGCGAGGCCGGTTTCGTGAAGGAGCTGCGCCGCCATCTGCGCCTGGAGCGCGAGGTGCCGCGCGAGCGGCTGTCGATCTCGGGCTACTGGCGGCTCGGCCAGGACGACGAGTCGTGGCGCGCCGTCAAGCGCGAGTGGAACGAGCAGGTCGAGCGCGAGCAGGAAGCCGGCTGACCCGCCCGGCTCGCTGACCGCCGCCCCGCTGACCGGCCGCCCGCTGACCGGCCACCCCGTCGGCCGGGGCGCGCGGGCTTCCCGCGACCGCGGTGACCAATCCTCCGGGCCGTCCGCTCCGAATCCCCGGTAACGCATGTTCGCACCGTGGAGGAAGCCGCGTGAAAGAAGCCGTACAGATCGGCGGCCCCGCTTCGGCGGGACCCGACCTACAGGAATTGCTGGTCCATGTGGCCAGGGGCGATCAGGACGCCTTCTCCCGCGTGTACGACCAGGTCTGCGGCCCCGTCCTCGGCCTGGTCCGTTCCGTGCTGCGCGACCCGGCCCAGTCGGAGGAGGTCGCGCAGGAGGTGCTGCTGGAGGTCTGGCGCACCGCGACCCGCTTCCAGCCCAGCCGGGGCAGCGCCATGACCTGGGTGCTGACCCTCGCGCACCGGCGGGCGGTGGACCGGGTCCGCTCGGCCCAGGCGGCCAGCGACCGGGAGCACCGGGCCGCGCTGCTGGACCGTACCCCCGCCTACGACGAGGTCACCGAACAGGTCGAGGCCAGTCTCGAACGCGAGCAGGTGCGCCGCTGTCTGCGCACCCTCACCGAACTCCAGCGCCAGTCCGTGAATCTGGCGTACTACCAGGGCCTCGCCTACCGGGAAGTGGCCGAGCTGCTGTCCGTCCCGCTGGGCACGGTCAAAACACGCCTGCGCGACGGACTGATCCGGCTGCGCGACTGCTTGGGGGTGACCGCATGACCACCGCCGATCTGCACACGCTGACCGGTGCCTACGCGCTGCATGCCCTGGATCCACGGGAACGCGCCGAGTTCGAACTCCATCTGGACGTGTGCGAGGCGTGCGCGCAGGAGGTACGGGAGCTGGCCGCCACGGCCGCGCGGCTCGGCCGCGCCGTGGCCGTGACCCCGCCGCACGAGTTCAAGGAGCAGGTGCTCCGCCGGATCGCCACCGAACGGCAGGACCCGCCGAAGGTGGCAGCGCAACCGCGCACCGGCGGCGGCGCGGCGCGCGGGCGCGCGCTCTCCCGCTTCGCGCTCGCCGCCTGCCTGGCCGGCGCCGTCGGCTTCGGCGGCATCGCGGTGTGGCAGCACCAGGAGGCACGGGACGCGCGCGCACACGTCCGGGCGGAGCAGCAGCGGTCCGCCGAGCTGGCGAAGGTGCTGGCCGCCCCGGACGCCAAGGTCGTCGCCGGAAAGCTGGCGGACGGCGCGACCGGCACGGTCGTGGTCTCCCGGAGCCGGGACAAGGCCGCGTTCATCGCGACCGGCATGCCGAAGCCACCCAGTGGCAAGGTGTACGAACTCTGGTACAACGATGGCGGCACGATGCGCGCCGCCGGGCTGCTGGATCCGGACTCGGGTTCGGCCTCCATACTGATGGACGGCTCGCTCAAGAACGCGTCCGGCATGGGCATCACCCTGGAGCCGGCCGGCGGGTCCGAGCAGCCGACCTCCGAGCCGCTGGCCCTGATGGACTTCCCCGTAGCGTGAAAAGGGGCAAGTCCCGTCCGGAAGGACGGGACTTGCCCCACTCCTTACTCAGCGCGTGCGCCTCGGCGGCAGCGGGAAGAAACCGCTGGTGCGCTCGGTGTACGCGGCGAAGCCCGGCCGGTCGGCCATGTGCCGCTCCAGCAGCCGCTTCCCGCTCCCGCCGATCAGCAGGAAGCTCATCACCAGGGGCGCGACGACGGTCGCGGCGGCCACCGCCGGGTCACCGCCGTCGCAGACGATCAGGAACAGCCCCCACCAGACACAGAAGTCACCGAAGTAGTTGGGGTGGCGGGTCCAGGCCCACAGCCCCCGGTCCATGAGCCGGCCCCGGTTCGCGGGATCCGCCGTGAACCGGGCCAGCTGCCGGTCCCCGACCGCCTCGAAGAAGAGACCGACCGCCCAGAGCGCACAGCCCGCGTATGCCACCGGCCCGAGCGGGCCCGGCAGATACATCGCCGCCTGGACCGGCAGGGAGACCAGCACGACCAGCGCGCCCTGGAGCAGATAGACCTTGCGCAGGGCGTAAAGGGCGGGGCTGCCGGGCGCCTTGGCGAGCATCGCCGCGTACCGCGCGTCCTCGCCGTGCCCGCGCCCGCGCAGCGCGATATGGCCGGCCAGCCGCAGCCCCCACACGGTGGTGAGTACGGTGACCAGCAGCCGACGCCCGTCGTCACCCGCCGCTGCGCCCGAGACCCCGTACGAGACGAGGGCGACCGCCGCGAAGGCGAGGCCCCAGGCGATGTCGACGATCCGGTGCATGCCCTTGACGAGCGCGATCGCGAACGTGGTCAGCATGACCGCGAACGCGGCAACGGCGGCGGCGCCGGCCCCTTGGCCGAACGCCGCCCAGGGAAAGCCGCTCACCGGGCGGTCCCCTCGGTGGTGGCCCGGGCCAGCAGCAGCTGCTGCACATCGAGATAGCCGGAGCGGAAACCCGCCTCGGAGTAGGCGAGATAGAAGGTCCACAGCCTGCGGAAGACCGCGTCAAAGCCGAGCGCGTCGACCTCGCCGGCCCGCTCGGTGAAGCGCTCGCGCCAGAGCCGCAGCGTCTCGGCGTAGTGAGGTCCGTAGCCGTCGCGGTCAGCGACGAGCAGCGTGGTGTGCTCGGCGGTGAGCTGCTCGATCGCCTCGACGGACGGCAGGAATCCGCCGGGGAAGACGTACTTCTGGATCCAGGTGTGGGTGTCCCGGGAGGCGAGCATCCGGTCGTGCGGCATGGTGATCGCCTGGAGGGCGATCCGGCCGCCGGGCGCGAGCAGCCGGTCCAGCGTGGTGAAGTACTCGGGCCAGAACTCGGCGCCCACGGCCTCGATCATCTCGACGCTGACGATGGCGTCGAAGACGCCCGTCACCTGCCGGTAGTCGCACAGCTCGACGCTGACGCGGTCCGCGAAGCCCGCCGCGGCGATCCGCTCGCGCGCCAGGTCGCGCTGCTCGTGGGAGAGCGTGACCGTACGGACGCGGGCGCCGCGCGCCGCCGCGCGCAGGGCCAGTTCGCCCCAGCCGGTGCCGATCTCCAGCAGCTCGCTGCCGGGGCCGACGTCCGCCAGGTCCAGCAGCCGGTCGATCTTGCGGTGCTGGGCGGCGGCGAGCAGCGACCGGTCGGCGGGGAAGCCGCGGAAGAGCGCCGAGGAGTAGGAGAGGGTGTCGTCGAGGAAGAGCGCGAACAGCTCGTTGGAGAGGTCGTAGTGGCGGCTGATGTTGTCCCGCGAGCCCTCGGGGGTGTTGCGCTGCGCGGCGGGCTGCTTCGGCGCCCAGAACGCGCGCAGCCGCTGGAGCGGCTCGGGGATCAGGGTCGCGGCCCGCTCGGCGAGCACGGTCAGTACGCCGACGAGGTCGCGGGCCTCCCACTCGCCGGCCATGTAGGACTCGCCGAAGCCGATGAGCCCGCCGGTGCCGATCCGGCGGAAGAACGCCTTGGGGTCGCGGACCTCCAGCAGCGGGCCGCCGCGCCCGAGGATCTCGTCGCCGGCGCGGGCTCCGTCGCCGTGGCAGAGCCGTACGCGCAGGGGCAGCCGGGCCAGGGCCCGCCGTACGACCCGTTCGGCGACGGCGGTCCGGAGCCAGGAGGCGGCGGGCGGCCGGGCCACGTCGGGCCAGCGCGTCTCGTCGACGACGACGGCGCCGTCCGTGGCCGTGGCGGGAGAGGACGACAGGCCGGTGGAAACCGGGGACAGCGGCGGGAACACGCTCACTTCACACCCTCCTGGGGGCTGTGGTGGGGACGGGGGCGCACGGGAAGCCGGCGCAGCAGAAGCCGGATGCCGTGCAGTCGGATGCCGGCGGAGACGACGGCGGTGGACCAGGGATGGCGCAGGGCGGTACGCAGCAGGGTGCGGGCGGTGGCGGGGCGGCGCTCGCCCCGTACGGTCGCGGTGAACGGACCGCCTCGCGGCCGGTCGAGACGGACCGTCAGGTTGAGGCGCGCGCCCGGTTCCGGCAGCCGCATGGTGTAGGCGCCGTCGACCGGGAAGAACGGCGAGACGTAGAACTCCTTGTCGACCGTGGCCGGTCCGGTGCCGTCGCCGCCGGGCCGCAGCAGATAGCAGTGGCGCTCGCCGTAGGTGTTGTGGACCTCCGCGACCACGCACAGCGGCGCGCCGTCGGGTCCGTGGCACCAGTAGAGCGTCAGCGGATTGAAGACGTAGCCGAACACCCGGGCGTGCGCGAGCATCGTCACCCGGCCGCCCGCCAGGTCGATCCCGTGGGTGGCGAGGAACGCGTCGAGTCCGGCGCGGATGGTCGGGCGCGTACCGCCGAAGTGGTCGCGGGCGTCGAACCGGGCGAGCGGGCGCAGCGGCGGGGGCAGCCGGGGCGGCCGGTCGGGGTCGATCAGCCACATGTAGGTGCGGTGGCGCAGGGTGTAGCGGGTGGGGGTCGTCCGGACATGGCCGATCAGACAGGTGTAGAGCGCCGGGACGGTGGCCGGGCGCGTCACCACGTCACCCCCAGCGCCGCCGCCGCGTCGACGCCCGAGCGGCAGCCGTCCTCGTGGAATCCCCAGCCGTGGTACGCCCCCGCGTAGGCGGTGACGGGTCCGGAGAGTCCGGGCAGCAGCCGCTGGGCGGCGACGGAGTCGGGGGTGTAGACGGGGTGTTCGTAGACCATGCGGGCGAGGACGCGGTCCTGGTCGACGCGGTCGGCGCCGTTGAGGGTGACGACATAGGTCTCGGCCGCGTCGAGCCGCTGGAGCCGGTTCATGTCGTAGCTGACGCGGACCCCGCCGGAGCCGGCGTCGCACGACGGCATGGCGAAGTTCCAGGAGGCGCGGGCGCGCGGGGCGCGCGGCAGCACACCGGTGTCGGTGTGGAGCTGGGTGGGGTTGCGGGAGTAGCGGAACGCGCCGAGGACGCGCCGCTCGTCGTCGGTGGCGTCGGCGAGCAGCCGTAGCGCCTGGTCGGGGTGGACGGCGACGACCACGGAGTCGTAGTGCGCGACGGCGCCGTCCTCGGTGCCGATCTCGACCCCGCCGGAGTGGCGCCGGACGGACCGTACGGGGGTGGCGGTACGGACGGCGTCCACATGTTTGGCGACGCGCTCGACATACGCGCGCGAGCCGCCGGTGACGGTCCGCCAGACCGGTGAGCCCTTGACCGAGAGCAGTCCGTGGTGGGCCATGAAGCGGAACAGATAGCGGGCGGGGTAGCGCATCGCCGTCCCGGCGTCGCAGGACCAGACCGCCGAGACGACCGGTGCCATGAAGTGCGAGACGAAGTACGGGGAGAAACCGCCCGCGGCGAGGAACTCGCCCAGTGTCATCCCGGAGCCGCCGCGCTCGGCCTCCCCCGCCCCGGCCGCGCCCTCCGCCGTCTCCGACGCCGCCAGCAGCGCGCGGGCCCGCCGGTGGAAGACGGGCACTTCGGTGAGCAGCCGCAGATAGCGGGGGCTGAGCGCGTTGCCCGGCCGGGCGAAGAGACCGCCGGGGCCGCGCGCGCCCGCGTATTCGAGTCCGCAGCCGTCGCACCGTACGGACATGCTCATCTCCGACTCCTGGGTGGCGACGCCCAGTTCGCCGAAGAGCCGCAGCAGGTGCGGATAGGTCCGGCCGTTGTGCACGATGAAGCCGGAGTCGACGCGGTGCACCCGGCCGTCGGCCGCGGGCACGTCGTGGGTGTGCGCGTGCCCGCCGAGCCGTTCGTCGGCCTCGTACAGCGTCACCCCGTGCGCCCGTCCGAGGACATACGCGGCGGTCAGACCCGCCACTCCCCCGCCCACCACTGCCGTACGCGGACGTTCGCCGCTCATGACCGCTCCCTCGCGTCCAGTCCCGGGGGCGTACCCCCTTCACGATGTGCATTCGGGCCGGCGGCGGCGGGGGATTGGTGTCCGGCGAGAACTTCTCGGACTTTCTCGGCGCGGTACTTTTTTTCATTCGTTCGGGTTCACGACCAATCCGCCTGGCATCCCGCACCGAATGGCCGGTGTGAGCGAAGATCCGAAAGTGCCGGTATCCGAGAACAGCGACCGCGGTCCGACGGCGCGCCTGGTGCGCGGCGCCCTGGCCGCGCTCAGCGGGCTGATCACGGGCTTCACGGCGCTGGCGGTCGCGGAGCTGGTGTCGGCGGCCGTACGGCCCGAAGCGAGTCCCGTCACGGCGGTCGGCGGAGCGGTCATCGACCTGACCCCGCCCGCCCTGAAGGACTTCGCCGTACGGAACTTCGGCACCAACGACAAGCTGGTGCTCCAGCTCGGCATCCTGGCCCTCCTGGCGCTCTTCGCCATGGCGGTCGGAGTGGTCGCGCTGCGGCACCGGCTGGCGGGTTCGGCGGCGGTTCTGGTCTTCGGCGCGATCGGGGCGGTGGCGGCGGTGAGCCGTCCGGACGGCGGTCTGCCCGACGCCGTGCCCTCGGTGGTGGGCGCCCTGGTGGCCGGGGCGGTGCTCTATCTGCTGGTCACCAGGCTCACCCTCCGAACGCTCCGTCCGTACCGGGCGGCCACGGGTACGGACGGAGCCACCCTCCAGGACACCACCGTCCAGGACACGGGCGGCGGGAGCGATACCGGGAGCGGCTTCGACCGGCGCGGCTTCGTCATCGCCGCGACGGCCGCGGTGGCCGCGTCGGCCGGAGCGGGTGTCCTGGGGCAGCGGCTCAACGCCTCGGGGGCGGCCGGTGCCGTCGAGTCCCGTGCGAAGACCGTGCTGCCGCCGCCCTCCTCGCCGGCCCGTCCGGTGCCGGCGGGCGCGGACCTCAAGGTCCGGGGGCTGTCCTCCTTCACGACGTCCAACAAGGACTTCTACCGGGTGGACACGGCGCTCGTCGTGCCGAAGATCGATGCCGCCTCCTGGCGGCTGAGGATCCACGGCAAGGGGGTGACCCGGCCGCTGACGTTCAGCTTCGACGATCTGCTCCGCCGGGAGCTGATCGAGCGGGACATCACCCTGACCTGCGTCTCCAACGAGGTCGGCGGTCCGTACGTGGGCAATGCCCGCTGGATCGGTGTCCGGCTGGCCGACCTGCTGAGCGAGGCGGGCGTCCGGCCGCCGTCGAAGGGCGGACCGGCCGACCAGATCGTGGCCCGCTCGGTCGACGGCATGACCATCGGCTCACCGGTCGAGACGGTCATGGACGGCCGCGACGCGCTGCTGGCGCTCGGGATGAACGGGGAGCCGCTCCCCTTCGATCACGGCTTCCCGGTGCGGATGATCGTCCCGGGGCTGTACGGCTATGTCTCGGCCTGCAAGTGGCTCCAGGACCTCGAACTCACCACGTTCGCCGACTACGACGCGTACTGGGTGAAGCGGAGCTGGTCCCGGCAGGCCCCGATCAAGACGGAGTCGCGGATCGACACCCCGCGCCCGTTCGCCTCCCCCAAGGCGGGCACCGTCCCGATCGCGGGGGTGGCCTGGGCGCAGCACCGCGGGATCGCCCGGGTGGAGGTACGGGTCGACGGCGGCCCGTGGCACACCGCGCGGCTGGCGGCCCAGGACACCAAGGACACCTGGCGCCAGTGGGTCTGGGAGTGGCCCGCCACCAGCGGCAACCACACCCTGGAGGTCAGGGCCACGGACCAGGACGGCTATACGCAGACCGATCAGCGGGTCGGCACCGTGCCCAACGGCGCCACCGGCTGGCACTCGGTGGTGGTCGCGGTCCCCTGATGTTCCGGCAGATATCCCCCGGCTCACGGACATCGCCTCCGTAACACCGTGTCACCCCGCTCGCTCGCCCCGGCACCCCCTTGCCCGCGAGCGGCCCGGGAAGACACACCAAATACCACATAAGCCACTGATCACACCATCAACACCCCGTGCCCGGAACTCTCCGCGCACACCTTCCCCAAGGAGATACGACATGAACGCCACCCGCTTCCAGCGTGCCGCCATCGCCGCCCTCGGCGTCGTCGTCCTGCCGCTGGCCCTGACGGCCTGCGGCGGCGACAGCAAGGACACCAAGAGCAGCGGCGACTCGACGGCCGCCGCCGAGGAGACCACGGGCACGGACACCGGCTCGGCGGACGACGCGGCCGGTACGGGCGACAAGCCGTTCGGCACGGCGTGTGCCTCGGTGCCGGAGACCGGCGCGGGCTCCTTCGACGGCATGTCGAAGGACCCGGTCGCGACCGCCGCGTCCAACAACCCCGACCTCTCCACGCTGGTCACCGCGGTGAAGAAGGCCGGTCTGGTGGACACCCTCAACAACGCCGAGAACATCACGGTCTTCGCGCCGACCAACGAGGCTTTCGCCAAGATCCCGAAGGCCGACCTGGACAAGGTCCTGGCCGACAAGGCCACCCTGACGAAGATCCTCACCTACCACGTCGTGGGCGAGAAGCTGACCCCGAAGGCGCTGGAGGACGGCACCTTCCCGACGCTGGAGAAGAGCACCCTCAGCACCAAGGGCTCGGGCGAGTCCTACACCGTCAACGACACCGCGAAGGTCGTCTGCGGCAACGTCCCCACCGCCAACGCCACCGTCTACATCATCGACTCGGTCCTCATGCCCAAGATGTGACGCGGTGATGTGACGCCGTGAGGAAATGTGCCCCGTCCGGACACGGGCGTGTGATGCCGGTGAAACAGCCTCTCCCTAATTTCTGTCAATCGACAGGAATCGCAGACAGGGGCTGCCATGACCGCCACCGCACCCACGGACGTACGGCACGGACCGGCCGAACCGGGCCGGCCCGAAACCGGCCAGGGCGATTCCGTCGCCCTGGCCGGTTTCGGCTACCGGCAGGAACTGCACCGCAGCATGGGGCGGTACGCGTCCTTCGCCGCGGGCTTCTCCTTCATCTCCGTCCTCACGACGGTGTTCCAGTTCTTCGCCTTCGGCTTCTCGTTCGGCGGCGCGGCCTTCTTCTGGACCTGGCCCGCCGTACTCGCCGGACAGCTGCTCGTCGCCGCCTGCTTCGCCGAACTCGCCGCCCGCTACCCGCTGTCCGGCGCGATCTACCAGTGGTCGACCCGGCTCTCGACGCCCGCCTTCGGCTGGTTCGCCGGCTGGATCATGGTGATCGGCCAGATGGTCGTGGTGGCCGCCGCCGCGCTCGCCCTCCAGGTCGTCCTGCCCGCCATCTGGAGCGGATTCCAGCTGGTCGGCGGCGATCCGGCGCCGACCTCCGTGAGCGGCGCGGCCAACGCGGCGGTCCTCGCGGTCCTCCTGCTGGCGCTGACGACGGCCGTGAACCTGGTCGACAACCGGGTGATGTCCCTCATCAACCGGGTCGGGGTGACCGCCGAGATCATCGGCGCGGTCCTGATCGTCGTCCTGCTCCTCACCCACGCCGAACGCGGTCCGGGCGTCACCCTGCACACCGGCGGCCAGGGCGGCGCCATCGGCGCGCTGCTCGTGGGCTCGTTCACCGCCGCGTACGTCCTGATCGGCTTCGACAGCGCGGGCGAGCTGAGCGAGGAGACCCGCTCCCCCCGGCGCACCGCGCCCCGTACAATCCTGCTCGCCCTCGCGGCGGCCGGGGTGCTCGGCGGACTGCTGCTGCTCGGCGGCATCCTCGCCGCGCCGAGCCTCACCGACGGCAGGCTGGGCACCGACGGGCTCTCGTACGTGCTGACCAGCACGCTCGGCGACGGGGTCGGCCGGCTGCTGTTGGCCGATGTGGCGCTGGCCATCGCCGTGGCGACGCTCGCCATCCAGACGTCCGGCTCGCGCATGCTCTTCTCGATGGCGCGGGACGGGGTGCTGCCCGCCGCGCGACCGCTGGCGAAGGTCTCGCCGCGTACGGGAATGCCGACCGGTCCCGCGCTGGTGGTGGGGGTGGTCGCGGCGGGGCTCTGTCTGCTCAACCTCGCGTCCCCGGAGGCGTTCCTGGCCATCGGCACGACCTGCATCGCGATGCTCTATCTCGCGTACGCCATGGTCACGGGCCCGATGCTGATCGGCAGACTGCGCGGCACGTACCCGGGGCGGTCGGACAAGGAGGAGACGGACGAGGCGGGCCGGCCGCTGTTCTCCCTGGGCCGCTGGGGCCTGCCCGTCAACGCGCTGGCCTGTGTGTACGGGCTGGCGATGGCCGTCAATCTGGCCTGGCCCCGGGCGGCGGTGTACGACCCGGCCGGCGGCCACTGGTACTTCCAGTGGTTCACCGTGCTCTTCCTGCTGGTCACCGTGGGACTCGGAGCCCTGTGGCGGGTGTGCCGGACGCGCCGGTGACGCGGCGCGCCGTGCGTTACGCCGGGCCGCCCGCGCCCCCCGCCGCCCCCGCCGCCCCGACGATCCGCAGCGCCGCGTCCGCCGTCGCCGCCGCGAACGCCGCCACCGGCCGCTCCGGATCGGAGCGGTGGACCAGGATCACGCCCTCGATCAGCCCGAAGACCAGATCCGTACGGAGCGCCGCCTCGTCGCTCGCCAGCGCCGCGCCCGCCCCGGTCGCGGCCAGCAGCGCGCCGTACGCCTCCTTCAGCTCCGCCCGTACGCGGTGGAAGCCGTCGAAGCGGTCCACCCGGACCTCGGGGAGCAGATACAGCCCGCCGAGATTGTGCGGCCCGCCGCAGAGCAGTTCGACGTCCGAGCGGCACAGCTCCCACAACCGGGCCTCGGCGGACCGTTCCTGATCGGCCAGCAGCTCGCGTGCCAGCTCCAGCGAGGGCCGTACGGTCGACTCCAGCAGCGCGGCGAGAAGGTCCTCCTTGCCGCCGAAGTAGTGGTACATCGTGGCCTGTCGCAGCCCGGCGCGCTCGGCGACGGCCCGGGTGGTCGTCGCCGCGTACCCGTGCGTGGTGAAGAGTTCGGCCGCCGCGCGCAGCAGCTCCTCCGGCGCGGACAGCCCGCTGTCCGGCCGCTGCTCCGCGCGCGGCCGGCCCACCCGTCGTCCCGTGGTCACCATGGGACCGATCGTCGCACACGCCCCGGACCGGGCCGCCGGCCCGGGGCGCCGGGTGAGCGTCCGGTAACCGCCGCGCAACGCGCGGGCAATGGGTCCGACGCACCCTCTCCGTAATTTCTGTCGGGCGACAGGAATTGCGCGACCGACGGCGTGTGCTGGACACCGCCACCCCAACGGAGGCCGAGCCATGGCGACAGCGACGACATACGGGGCCAGGGACCACGCCCGCGCCCAGGCCGGCACCGCGGCCGAGCACATGCCGACGGTGCCCGCCACCGACTGGCCCGAGCACCCCTGCGAAGCGGGCCATCTCGTCTGGGCGGAGACCGTGGCCGGCGGCGGCTACACCCACCGGACGGTGGCCCGCGGCACCGAGATCCGGCTCACCGACCGCCACGGCGACGCCTGCGCCCATCTGCTGCTCCTCGCGGCCGGCCGCCCCTGGGAGCGCCTCAGCACCGCCGACACCGTCAAGGTCCAGTGGAACGCGTACCTCCGGGCCGGCCGGCTGCTGCTGTCCAGCCACGGCCGGGTCCTCGCCTCCCTCGTCACCGACACCGCCGACGGCCGCCACGACACCCTCTGCGGCACCTCCACCCTGGCCGGCAACACCGCCCGCTACGGCGACGGCGCCCCGCACTCCGCCTCCCCCGCCGGCCGTGAGCTGCTGAAACTCGCCGCGCTCAAGAACGGACTCGAACCCCGCGACCTGCCGCCGTCCGTCTCCTTCTTCCAGGGCGTGGCGGTACGGGACGACGGCGCGCTGGAGTTCACGGGCCCGGCCGGGCCGGGCGGCTCCGTCACCCTCCGCGCCGAGCAGGATCTGACCGTACTGCTCGCGAATGTGCCGCATCCGCTCGATCCGCGCCCCGCCTACACCAGCACCGCGCTGGAGGTGCTGGCCTGGACCGCCGGGCCCACCGCTCCGGGCGATCCCCTGTGGGACGCCACCCCCGAAGGCCGCCGCGCCTTCCTCAACACCGCCGAGTACCACACGTCGAAGGGCATCCGATGAGCACCCCGGCAGACCGCGCGCCGCGCACGACGGCCGTTCCCGCCCGGGCCGCCTGGTCCGCCGTCGTACCGGCCGGGCACCACCTCACCCTCACCGATCTGCACGGCAACCAGGCCGTGGACTTCCTGGTGTACGACGCGCACGACACCGCCGTCCGCTACAGCGCCCCCGACACCATCACCGCCCAGGGCAATGTCTTCCTCACCACCGGCAGCGTCCTGCTCTCCGACGAACACACCCCGCTGATGACCGTCACCGAGGACACCTGCGGCCGGCACGACACCCTCGGCGGCGCCTGCTCCAAGGAGTCCAACACCCTGCGCTACGGCCATCACACCTGGTCGCAGCATGCCTGCATGGACAACTTCCTGAGCGAGGGGGCGCGCCACGGCCTCGGCCCGCGCGATCTCGTCCCCAACATCAACTGGTACATGAACGTGCCCGTCGAGAAGGACGGCACCCTCGGCATCGTCGACGGCATCTCCGCCCCGGGACTGCGGGTCACACTCCGCGCCGAGACCGATGTGCTGGTGCTGGTCTCCAACTGCCCGCAGATCAACAACCCCTGCAACGGCTTCGACCCGACGGCCGTCGAGATGACGATCAGCGACGGGACCCCTTCATGACCTTCGACACGCTCCTCGTCGCCAACCGCGGCGAGATCGCCGTCCGGATCATCCGCACCGCCCGCCGCCTCGGGCTCCGTACGGTCGCGGTCTTCTCCGACGCCGACCGCACGGCCCCGCACGTCCGGCTCGCGGACGAGGCGGTACGGCTGGGACCCGCGCCCGCCAAGGAGTCCTACCTCGACGCCGGGCTGATCCTGAAGGCGGCCGAGCAGACCGGCGCGGGCGCGGTCCACCCCGGTTACGGCTTCCTCTCCGAGGACGCGGACTTCGCCCGGAGCTGCGAGGAGGCCGGGATCGCCTTCGTCGGCCCGACCCCCGGCCAGCTCGACCTGTTCGGCGCGAAGCACACCGCGCGCGCCGCCGCCGAGGCCGCGGGTGTCCCGCTGGCCCCCGGCACCGGGCTGCTGCCGGATCTCGACGCCGCGCTGGCCGCCGCCGGCCGGATCGGCTATCCGGTGATGCTGAAGGCGACCGGCGGCGGAGGCGGTATCGGGATGCGCGCCGTGCACGACGCGGCCGGCCTCACCGACGCCTGGGAAGGGGTACGGAGAGTCGCCGCGGCCTCCTTCTCCTCCGCCGGACTCTTCCTGGAACGCCTCGTCGAGGACGCCCGCCATGTCGAGGTCCAGGTCTTCGGCGACGGCGCGGGCCGGGTCGTCACCTTCGGCGACCGGGACTGCTCGCTCCAGCGCCGCAACCAGAAGGTGCTCGAAGAGGCCCCGGCCCCCGGCCTGCCCGACCGGGTGCGCCGTCAACTTGCCGACCATGCAAGGGAGTTGTGCGCCTCGGTCGGCTACCGCTCCGCCGGTACGGTCGAGTTCGTCTACGACGCCGCCCGCGAGGAGGCGTACTTCCTGGAGGTCAACACCCGTCTCCAGGTGGAACACCCGGTCACCGAGGCCGTCTACGGCGTCGACCTCGTCGCCTGGATGCTCCGCCTCGCCCAGGGCGAGCGCTCCGTCGTCCAGGAGCCGCCCGCGCCGCGCGGCCACGCCGTCGAGGCCCGGGTGTACGCGGAGGACCCCGGCCGGGACCACCGCCCCGGCGCCGGACTGCTCACCCATGTCTCGTTCCCGCCGGAGTCCGACGCCCGTGTCGACGCGTGGATCGAGACGGGCACCGAGGTCACGACGGCGTACGACCCGATGCTGGCCAAGGTGATCGTCCACCGCGCCGACCGCACGGAGGCCCTCGCCGCGCTCGACCGGGCGCTCGCGTCGACCCGTATCGACGGGATCGAGACCAACCTCGGGCTCGTACGGGCCGCCCTGCGCCACCCCGATGTCATGGCCGCCGCGCACTCCACGGCCACCCTCGCCACCGTCACCGACCCGGCACCGCGCATCGAGGTCACCGCCGGGGGCACCCTCACCACCGTGCAGGACTGGCCGGGCCGCACCGGCTACTGGCAGGTGGGCGTACCACCGTCCGGGCCGATGGACAGCCTCTCGTTCCGGCTCGGCAACCGCGCGCTCGGCAACGACGAGGGCGCGCCGGGGCTGGAGTGCACCCTCCAGGGCCCCACCCTCCGCTTCACCGCCGCCACCACCCTCTGCGTCACCGGCGCCCCCGCGCCGGTCACCGTCGACGGCGCGCCCGTACCGCAGTGGGAGCCGGTCACGGTCCCGGCCGGCGCGACCCTCGCGGTCGGCGCGCCCACCGAACGGGGGCTGCGGACGTATGTGCTGTTCGCGGGCGGCGGGCTGGACGTGCCGGACTTCCTGGGCAGCGCGGCCACCTTCACCCTCGGGCAGTTCGGCGGCCACGGCGGGCGGGCGCTGCGCACCGGCGATGTCCTGCACGGCCAGGCGGCAGACGAAACGCCCGCAACTCCCGGCACCACCATCGCTCCCGTACCCACCGCCGAACGGCCCGCCTTCTCCGCCACCTGGCGGATCGCCGTCGTCGAAGGCCCGCACGCGGCGCCGGAGTTCTTCACCGAGGACGACATGCGGGCGTTCTACGCGGCCGAGTGGAAGGTCCACTTCAACTCGGCGCGCACCGGCGTCCGGCTGATCGGCCCGAAGCCGCGCTGGGCGCGCGGCGACGGCGGCGAGGCCGGGCTCCATCCCTCCAACATCCACGACACGCCGTACTCCGTCGGCGCCGTCGACTACACCGGCGACATGCCCGTCCTCCTCGGCCCCGACGGACCCTCGCTCGGCGGCTTCGTCTGCCCGGCGACGATCGTCACCGGCCAGCGCTGGAAGCTCGGCCAGCTGCGCCCCGGCGACACCGTCCGCTTCGTCCCCGTCACCCCGGACACGGCCGCCGCCCTGCGCCGCGCCCCCGCCGCCGAACCCGTCGCCGACCGGGCGGAGATCACCGACGGCGGCGTTCTCGCCCGGGGCGCGTCGGTCACGTACCGCCGCAGCGGCGACGACAACGTGCTGGTCGAGTACGGCGAGATGCGGCTCGATCTGGCGCTGCGGATGCGGGTCCACGCGCTCGCCGAGGCAGTGGCGGCCGAGGAGCTGCCCGGCGTCACGGACCTCACCCCCGGGATCCGTTCGCTCCAGATCCAGCTGGACCCGGACACCCTGTCCCAGGACGCGCTGCTCGCGGTCCTCACCCGGATCGAGGGCGAACTGCCGCCCACCGACGAGCTGGTGGTCCCCTCCCGTACCGTCCATCTGCCGCTGTCCTGGGACGATCCGGCGACCCGCGAGGCCATCGCGCGCTATATGGCGGGGGTACGGGACGACGCGCCCTGGTGCCCCTGGAACATCGAGTTCATCCGCCGGATCAACGGCCTGGAGTCGCCGGACGAGGTCTACCGCACGGTCTTCGACGCCGAATACCTCGTGCTCGGGCTCGGGGACGTCTATCTGGGCGCGCCGGTCGCCACCCCGCTCGACCCCCGGCACCGGCTGGTCACCACCAAGTACAACCCGGCCCGCACCTGGACCGCCGAGAACTCCGTCGGGATCGGCGGCGCGTATCTCTGTATCTACGGTATGGAGGGGCCCGGCGGCTACCAGTTCGTGGGCCGGACGACCCAGGTGTGGTCGGGCTGGCAGCAGCGCGGGGCGTTCCAGGACGGCAAGCCGTGGCTGCTGCGCTTCTTCGACCGGATCAAGTGGTATCCGGTCGGCGCCGACGAACTCCTCACGCTCCGGGCCGACATGGCGGCGGGCCGCTTTGTCCCCCGGATCGAGGAGGGCACGTTCTCGCTCGCGGAGCACGAGCGCTTCCTCGCCGCGAACGCCGCGTCGATCGCGTCGTTCCGGGCCGGTCAGTCGGCGGCGTTCGAGGCGGAGCGGGCCGCGTGGGAGGCGGCGGGCGAGTTCGACCGTACCGACGAGGTCCCGGTGGCCGCCGTACCGCGTGCCGAGATCACGGTCCCGCCGGGCGGACGGCTGCTGGAGGCGGAGTTCGCCGCGTCGGTCTGGCAGCTGAACGTCGCCGCCGGTGACCGGGTGAGCGCGGGTCAGCCGCTGCTCGCGCTGGAGGCGATGAAGATGGAATCACGGGTCCACGCACCGGCGGACGGTGTGGTGACGGAGATTCTGACGTCGCCCGGCGCCCAGGTGGAGGCGGGCACCCCGCTGCTGGTCCTGTCCCTCGCGTAAATCTCGCGCAAGGCTCGCGTAAGGAGCGTTCCGATGCATGTCTTCTCCGCACTCGACCGGGTCCGGGCCGCCTACCGGCGTATCGCGGAGGTGGACCGCCCGGAGATCTGGATCACGCTGCGACCGCGGGCCGAGGTGGAGGCCGAGGCCCGCGCCCTCGACGCGCGCGTCGCCGGCAGCCCGGCCGGTCCGCTGCCGCTGGCCGGCCGGCTGGTCGCGGTCAAGGGCAATATCGATGTCGCCGGACTGCCCACCACGGCCGGCTGCCCGTCGTACGCGTACGAGCCGGAGCGGGACGCCCCCGCCGTGGCGCGGCTGCGGGCGGCGGGCGCGCTGGTGCTGGGCAGTACGAACCTCGACCAGTTCGCCACGGGCCTGGTCGGCACCCGCTCCCCGTACGGCGCGGTGCGGGGCTCCCGTGACCCCGGGCGGATCTCGGGCGGCTCCAGCTCGGGCTCCGCCGTCGCCGTGGCGCTGGGCATCGTGGATCTCGCGCTGGGCACGGACACGGCGGGCTCCGGCCGGGTGCCCGCCGCCTTCAACGGCATCGTCGGGCTGAAGCCGTCGCGCGGACTCGTCCCCACCGAGGGTGTGGTGCCCGCCTGCGCGAGCCTGGACTGCGTGAGCGTCTTCGCCCGTACGCTCCCCGAGGCGAGCGAGGCGCTCGCGCTGATCTCCGCCGCCCCGGGCCGGCCCGCGCCGCACCGGACCCCGGGCCCCTGGCGCGTCGCCGTCCCGGCCCTGGCCCAGCTCGGTGAGCTGGACGAGGGGTGGGCCGAGGCGTACGAGGCCGCCGCCGCCCGGCTCGCGGCGGCCGGGGCGCGGCTGGTGGAGATCGACCTGACGCCGTTCAGCGAGGCGGCGCCGATGCTGTACGAGGGCGCGTTCGTCGCTGAGCGCTACACGGCGGTGGGTGCGTTCGTGGACCAGCACACGGACGCGGGCGGGGAAGGGGCCGGTCTCGATCCCACGGTCGCCGGGATCATCCGCCGCGCCCGCGACATCCCGGCCCACCGGCTCTACACCGATCTGGCGCGGCTGGACGCCCTGCGCGCGGCGGCGACGGCCGCGCTCGGCGACGCGGACGCGCTGCTGCTGCCCACCGCGCCCGGCCATCCCACCCTCGCCGAGGTGGCCGCCGACCCGCTGGGGGCGAACGCCCGGCTCGGCCGGTTCACCAACTCGACCAACCTCTTCGACCTGGCGGCGGTCGCGGTCCCCGGCGAGGAGGTCCGGGGGCTGCCCTTCGGGGTGATGCTCATCGGCCCGGCCGGCACGGACGACCGGCTGGCCGCCCTCGCCGCGCTGCTCACCCCACCGGTCCGGCTCGCCGTCGTCGGCGCGCATCTGACCGGACAACCCCTCAACGGACAGCTCCTGGCCCTGGGCGCCCGCCCGGTCCGTACGACAAAGACCGCGCCGGTCTACCGGCTGTACGCGCTGGACACCGTCCCGCCGAAGCCGGGTCTGGTCCATGTGGATCCGTCCGGGACCGCGGAGGGAGCCGCGGTCGAGGCCGAGATCTGGGAGCTGCCCCCGCAGGGCCTCGGCGCGCTGACCGCCGCGCTCCCCCGGCCCATGGCGATCGGCCGCGTCGAGCTGGCCGACGGGACCGCCGTCGCGGGCTTCCTCTGCGAGCCCTCCGCGCTCACGGACGCGAAGGACATCACCGAGTACGGCGGCTGGCGGGCGTATCTGGACCGCTGAGCACGAATGACCAGGGGCGGCCCCCGCCGGAGAAGAGCTTCCGGCGGGGGCCGCCCCTGGTTCATTCGCCGTACCGCTCAGCCTCAGCCGACCGAGCTGTACGCCACCACCCCGCGCAGCACCGCGTCGACCGCCTTCCGCGCGTTCTTCGCGACCGTGCTGTTCTCCCGGGGGGCCGCCGCCGCGATCTGCCCGAGCACATCGATGACCTGCTTGCACCAGCGCACGAAGTCGCCGGCCGGCATCTCCGCCTCGCGCAGCACCTCGTCGAGCCCCTTGCCCGAGGCCCACATATGGACCGCCCAGGCGAACCCGACATCGGGCTCGCGCTGGCCGACGCCCTCGGTCTGGCTGATCTTGAGGTCCTCCTCCAGGGCGTCGAGCCGGCCCCAGATCCGGACCATCTCCCCCAGCGCCTCCTTCGCCGCGCCCGAGGGCACCTTGGGCGCCACCGCGTCATCGGCCTGCCGCGCCTCGTACACCAGCGCCGACGCGCACGCGGCCAGCTCGGCCGGGGAGAGCCCCTCCCAGACCCCGTCGCGCAGACACTCGCTGGCCAGCAGGTCCAGCTCACCGTAGAGCCTGGCCAGCCGCTTGCCGTGCTGGGTGACCTCGTCGCCGCGCAGATAGTCCAGTTCGGTGAGGAGCGCCACGATCCGGTCGAAGGTGCGGGCGATGGTGTTCGTCCGGCCCTCGATCCGGCGCTCCAGCTGGCGGGTGTCCCGCTGGAGGCGGTGGTAGCGCTCGGCCCAGCGCGCGTGGTCCTCGCGCTCGTCGCAGCCGTGGCAGGGGTGGGCGCGCAGCTCCGTGCGGAGCCGGGCGATCTCCCGGTCGTCGGCCGCCGCCGCGCGCTCCTTGCGGTGCCGGTCGGGCACGATATGGCCGGCCTTGCTGCGCAGCGCGGACGCCAGATCGCGGCGGGACTGGGGCGAGCGCGGGTTGAACGACTTGGGGATCCGCATCCGCTCCAGGGTCTCCACCGGCACCGGGAAGTCCATCGACGCCAGCCGCTTGACCTGCCGCTCGGCGGTCAGGACGAGCGGGCGCGGCCCGTCCTGGTGCTCGAAACCGCGGTGCCCGTTGGCCCGCCCGGCCGGCAGCCCGGGATCGAGGACGAGCGCGAGCCCGGCGAACTTGCCCGTGGGGACATGGATGACATCGCCGGGCTTGAGCTTCTCCAGCGACGAGGCCGCCGCCGCCCTGCGCTGCGCCGCGCCCTGCTTGGCCAGCTCCGTCTCGCGGTCCTTGAGGTCGCGGCGCAGCCGCGCGTACTCCCCGAAGTCGCCGAGGTGACAGGTCATCCCGGCGCGGTAGCCGTCGAGGCCCTCCTCGTTGCGCTGGACCTGCCGGGAGATCCCGACGACCGACCGGTCGGCCTGGAACTGGGCGAAGGAGGTCTCCAGCAGCTCCCGCGAGCGGTGCCGGCCGAACTGCTGGGTCAGATTCACCGCCATGTTGTACGAGGGCCGGAAGCTGGAGCGCAGCGGGTACGTACGGGTCCCGGCGAGTCCGGCCAGCGCGCCCGGGTCCATACCGCGCTGCCAGAGCACCACGGCGTGGCCCTCGACGTCGATGCCCCGGCGTCCGGCGCGCCCGGTGAGCTGGGTGTACTCGCCGGGGGTGATGTCGGCGTGGGTCTCGCCGTTCCACTTGACGAGCTTCTCCAGCACCACGGAGCGGGCCGGCATGTTGATGCCGAGGGCGAGTGTCTCGGTGGCGAAGACCGCCTTGACCAGCCCGCGGACGAACAGCTCCTCGACGACCTCCTTGAACGTCGGCAGCATCCCGGCGTGGTGCGCGGCGATGCCCCGCTCCAGGCCCTCCAGCCACTCGTAGTAGCCGAGGACATGCAGGTCCTCGCCGGGGATGGCGGCCGTGCGCTCCTCGACGATCTCGCGGACCCGCCGGCGCGCCGCGTCGTTGTTGAGCCGCAGTCCGGCGAAGAGGCACTGCTGTACGGCGGCCTCGCAGCCGGCCCGGCTG
Organism: Streptomyces paludis; assembly: GCF_003344965.1. Lineage (NCBI taxonomy): Bacteria > Bacillati > Actinomycetota > Actinomycetes > Kitasatosporales > Streptomycetaceae > Streptomyces > Streptomyces paludis. The sequence goes on from NZ_CP031194.1 coordinate 945,103, forward strand.
AAGATGAAGGTGATCGCGGGCAGCAGCCCCTCGGCGTCGAGGCGCTCGATGACCTCGGGCCGGGAGGGGGTCCAGATCCGGCCGCGCTGGCGCCGCTCGCGCTCCCGGTCGGCCTCGCGGACCATCTTGCCGCGCCGCCGCTCGCGCGGGTTGTACGTGCGCTGGTTCTCCATCCGGGCCAGCCGGACGAGGTCCGGGCTGACCTCGCGCTTGGCGACGCCCCGGCCGCCGTGGTCGGTCTCCTCCTCGAAGAGGTCGTACATCCGGCGGCCGGCCATCACATGCTGCCAGAGCGGCACCGGCCGGTGTTCGGAGACGATCACCTCCGTGTCGCCGCGGACGGTGTCGAGCCAGTCGCCGAACTCCTCGGCGTTGGAGACGGTCGCGGAGAGGGAGACGAGGGTGACCGACTCGGGGAGGTGGATGATCACCTCTTCCCAGACGGCGCCCCGGAAGCGGTCGGAGAGGTAGTGGACCTCGTCCATCACCACATAGCCGAGCCCCAGCAGCGACTGCGAGGAGGCGTAGAGCATGTTGCGGAGCACTTCGGTGGTCATCACAACCACCGGCGCGTCCGCGTTGACGCTGTTGTCCCCGGTGAGCAGACCGACCTTGTCCGCGCCGTAGCGCTTGGCGAGGTCGGTGTACTTCTGGTTGGAGAGCGCCTTGATGGGGGTCGTGTAGAAGCACTTGCGGCCCTCGGCGAGGGCCAGGTGCACAGCGAATTCGCCGACGATCGTCTTGCCCGAGCCGGTGGGCGCCGCGACGAGCACACCCTTCCCCGACTCCAGGGCCCGGCACGCCTCGATCTGGAAGGGGTCGAGACCGAATTCGTACATCTCGCGGAAGGGTGCGAGAGCCGTGGCCTGATCGGCGGCGCGGATCCGGGCAGCGGCATAGCGCTCGGCTGGTGAGAGGTCCTCTGTCATCTTGTGTTCGAGCCTACCCGCCACCTCTGACAGTCAGCCCGATCTTTATGAGCGCTTGGGCCGGGACCGCCGACGCCCCGGGGCCCGCCGGTTGGTTCCGGCGGGCCCCGGGGCGTCGAGGTGATCGCGGGACGGATCAGGTGACGTCGTCGTAGCCGTTCAGCCGGTCCGTATGGCCGCCGTCGGACTGCGCGGGCAGCTCGGGCCGGCCGGAGCCGACGGTCGCGGTCCCGTTGATGGGCTCGGGGGTCAGGTCCAGGTCGGCGGCCTCGTCGTCGTCGAGGTCGCGGTCCGGGTTGCCGAGGTTCCGCCGCCGGTCGTTGATCAGCGAGAAGCCGCACGCCACGAAGTAGAGGATGGCCAGCGGCGCGGCGAGCACCAGCATGGAGATGGGGTCGCCGCCCGGGGTGGCGACGGCGGCGAAGATCGTGAGGCCGACGACCATGCCGCGCCACCAGCCGAGCATGCGTTTACCGCTGAGCACCCGGGTCATATTGAGCAGGATCAGCAGCAGCGGCAGTTCGAAGGCGAGCCCGAAGACGATGACCATGCGCGTGATGAGGTCGAGGTAGTCATCGAGCGGCAGCAGGTTCTTGGCATCGTCGGGGGTGAAGCTGAGCATGATCGACGCCGTCTCCGGCAGGATCGTGTACGCGAGGGTCGCGCCGCCCAGGAACAGCGGGACGCCGAGCGCCACGAAGCCGAGCGAGTAGCGCTTCTCCTTGCTGTGCAGCCCGGGCGCGACGAAGGCCCAGAGCTGGTAGAGCCAGACCGGGGTGGCGGCCAGCACCCCCGCCATCAGCGACACCTTCAGCGCGATGGTGAACGGTGACATCAGGCCGCTGGTGACCATTTCGGCGCACGGCCGGCCGTTGACCATGGTCGTGGCGCCGTTGGTGCACCCGACCGAGGAGAGGATCGGTTCCATCAGGAACTTGAAGATCCGGGCCTGGAAGAACATGGCGATGATGACCGCCACGAGAATGGCCAGAACCGCCTTCAGCAGGCGGTTCCGCAGCTCACGCAGGTGCTCCGTGAGGGGCATGCGCCCCTCGGTGTCTCTCTCCTGCTTCGGGGCAGACTTGCGCAACCCGCGTCCCTCGTCTCGTTCCGGAAAGCGCCCGACCGGTCAGTCGTGGACGCGTCAGCTCTGCGCGGTGCGGTTCGGCTCGGTGACCGGGCGGGCGCTGGTGACGTCTCCGGGCGCGGCCTGGATGGTGCGCGCGGTGGCGGCGGCCTGCGGCTGGGCGGCGTCCGCGGGCTGCTCGGCGGCGGCGGGGGCCGCGGCCTCGTCGTCCTTCTTCATGGCCTTGGCCTCGCTCTTGAGGATGCGGGCCGACTTGCCGAGCGAACGCGCCATGTCGGGAAGCTTCTTGGCACCGAACAAGAGAAAGATGATGCCGACGATCAGGAGAAGCTCTAGGGGCTTGAGGTTGCCGATCATGGAGATTCCTTCTCACTGGAGGCGGCTGGATGGGGAGGACACCGTCACCGTAACCGCCGGACCTGTGTGTCCGGTAGGTGGTGCTCCGGCGATCGTAACCCGCAGGGGTGAACGGGGGGCAATCCCCTTGCGTACGTCCCTTCTGGGCCCTGATCGCCGGAATTCCGGACTCCGCTCCGCAGCGTACCCCGCGTTCAGGCCACGCAGCAGGGGGCGGGGCGGGCCGAAAATCATCGGAGGGCGTCGCCGGTGGCCGCGAGCCGGGTCGCCGAGCGCTCCAGCTCCTCGGCCGCCCGCTGGATCCGCTCGGTGGTGACGGCGACCTGCCGGCCGAGCCGCTGGGCTTCGACGAAGACACGGACCGCCAGCACACCGAGTACGGCGATTCCGCAGAATCCGAGGGCGATGGCGAGCATGGGCCAGAACATGGGCGGAGGACCGGTCCTTACAGAGTCGAGTGGAGCCGCAGCGTCCGCACGCCGCCGCCGGTGAGGAGTTCGACGATGCGCTCACCGGCGGGTTTACGGACCGAGGACTGGCACTCGGGGCAGGTGAAGGAGTAGAAGGTGGTGCTGCGGCTGGCCCCTATCGCGAGGCGCAGCGCGCCGGCGGACAGTTCGAAGGCCGCGCGGCACTCGGGGCAGGCGGCCTTGAAGAGGACCGGGACCACCGCCGAGAGCCCCGGCAGTCCTGACGTCGCCGACATGTTCCTGGTTCTCCTCTGTGCCTCGTCGCTGTGCTTCGTCGCTCGAAATCCTTGATCCACGGCCGCGCCGGGCCGCGCCGTCCTCAGACGCCGTACGCCGCCAGTGCCTCGGCCGCGGCCGACCGCGCGCTCGCCGCCAGCTCCGGCGGCGAAACGATCCGGCCGTCGCCGCCGAGCCGCAGCGCGAGCCGGCGCAGCGAGGCGGGCGCGGGGGTGCGCAGGGTGATCCGCAGGCCGCCGCCGGGCAGTTCCTCGGCGGCGTCGTGCGGGTAGTACTCGGCCACCCACCGGCCGCCGGGGCCGACCTCGACGACCACCTCGGGGTCGTCCGCGGACGGCTGTACGAGCCCCTCCGAGAGATCCCGCAGCTCCAGCTCCGGCGGCGCGGCCGGGGCGTCCAGCAGCTTGATCTCGGCGACCCGGTCCAGCCGGAAGGTGCGGCGCGCCTCGGAGAGCCGGCACCACGCCTCCATATAGGTGTGGCCGACGGCGAAGAGCCGGATGGGGTCGACCTCGCGCTCGGTCAGCTCGTCGCGGGCCGGCGAGTAGTAGCGCAGCCACAGCCTGCGCCGCTCGGAGATGGCCCGGTCGACCTCGGCGAAGACCCCGCCCTCCGACTCGAAGATCACCGAGAGCCGGGCGCTGGCGCCCGCCGCCTCGCCCGCCGCGGTCTCCAGCTTGGCGGTGGCGCGCAGCAGCGCCTCGCGGTCCCCCTCGCGGAGCCCCGGCAGGGTCGCGACGGCCCGCGCGGCGACCAGCAGCGCCGTCGCCTCGTCGGCGGCGAGCCGCAGCGGCGCGGCGACATCGTCGGGGTTGTGCCACCAGATGCGGTCGCCGTCCGTGTCGATGTCGAGGAGATCGCCGCCCCGGAAGCTCGTCCCGCACATGGGCAGGACGTCGAGGTCGGAGATCAGCTCGTCCTCACTGATCCCGAAGGCGCGGGCCACATCGCTGACGTGCGCCCCCGGGCGCTCGCGCAGATAGGTGACCAGCGAGAGCATCCGCCGGGTCTGGTCGATGGCGTTGGCTGCCATGGTCTGCGACTCCCCTCAGCCCCGGGCCACGGCGCGCAGCCGCTCCAGGACATCGGCCCGCAGATCCGCGGGCTCCAGCACGAGCACATCCGGGCCGAACTCCACCAGCCAGGCGTCGAGGCCATGACCGTACGGGATCTCCAGCTCGTCCCAGCCGTCGCCCAGCTCGCGCGAGGACACGGCCCTGGCGCGCAGCGGATAGCCGCAGCCGGTGCGCAGCCGGATCAGCGCGGAGCGGGTCGCCGTCTCGCCGGCCCAGCTCTCCACGGTCTCCCGGACGGTGACCACATCGGGTACGGGGGCGCTGAAGAGGCCGGTGCGCGAGCGGACCCGGCCGGTGATCCGGGAGAGCCGGAAGACGCGCTCGGCGCCCCGGTCGCGGTCCCAGCCGGCCAGATACCAGTGGCCGCGCCAGCACTCCAGCGTCCACGGCTCCACCTGGCGCTGCTCGGGCCGGGCGGCGTTGGCCTTGCGGTAGTCGAAGACCACGGGCCGGCGGTCGCGGCAGGCCAGCATGAGCGGTTCGAAGGCCGCCTCGTGGACGGGGATCCGCGGTTCGAGGGCGCCGTGGTGCGCCTCGTACGCGTCCTGTGCCTCCGGCATCCCGGCGGCGCGCAGCTTCTGGAGCGCGCCGCTCGCCGCGCCGGCCAGCCGGGCCTGCTGCCACACCTTGGCGGCCAGTCCGAGGGCGGCGGCCTCCTCGGCGTCGAGGGTGATGGGCGGGAGCCGGTTGCTGTCGCGGCGGGCCAGATAGCCGACATCGCCGTCGAGGCTCTCCACCGTCTCGATGACCAGGCCGAGTTCGCGCAGGTCATCCTTGTCGCGTTCGAACATGCGGTTGAACGAGTCGTCGTTGCCGGCTTCGAGGTACGCCTCGATGGAGCCACGCAACTCACGTTTGCTGAGCGGGCGTCTGGTTCCGAGGAGACACAGCGCCAGATTCATCAGTCGCTCGGCCTTGGCAATGGCCATCGACGTCTCGCACCCCTTTTGATCGTGGAGTTCCGCCCGCTGACCGTACCGTCCCCGGGTCTCGCGGCAAAAGCCGAGGGTCCATGCCGGAGCGGCATGGACCCTCGTGTCTCCGGTACGCCCCGGACCCGCCGGGTCAGACGGAGACGAGGTCGCAGACGAAGATCAGCGTCTCACCGGGCGCGATCGCCGAACCGGCGCCGCGGTCCCCGTAGGCGAGGTGCGCGGGGATGATCAGCTCACGCCGGCCGCCGACCTTCATGCCCTGCACGCCCTTGTCCCAGCCGGCGATGACCTGACCGGCGCCGAGCTTGAACGGCAGCGGGGCGCCGCGGTTCCAGGAGGAGTCGAACTCCTCGCCCGTGGAGAAGGCCACACCCACGTAGTGCACCCGGACATTGGCGCCGGCCTTGGCCTCCGCGCCGTCGCCCACCCAGATGTCCCTGATCTGGAGATCGGCCGGCGGCTCGCCACCCGGGAAGTCGACCTCGGGCTTCTCGATGCTCACTGAACTGCTCCCTCTGAATGATGAACGGACAACCGGGACAGTGTTACACCTTCGCCAGAATGTCCACGGCGAACACCAGCGTGGAGTTCTTCGGGATGCCCTGCTGCTCCTGGTCGCCGAAGGCCAGGTCCGGCGGGATCACGACCAGGATCCGGCTGCCCACCTTCTTGCCGACGATGCCCGACTTGAGGCCCTTCAGCGTGAGCTGCGGCAGCGGGAACGAGGTCGTACGGCCCGTCTTGTACGTGGAGTCGAACTGCTTGGCGCCCTTCCACAGGTACGCCGCGTAGTTCAGCACGACGGTGTCGGAGTCCTTGACGACCTCGCCCTTGCTCTCCAGCACGTAGTTGGAGACCAGCTTCGCCGGCGGGTCGCCCTTCGGGATGGTGACCGTCGGCTCCTTGCCGTCGTCGTTCGTCCCGACGACCGGCAGCGCCTTGTCGTCCTGCGGCACCTCGGTGCCGGCGGCGGACTTCGGCACCTGGGTCGCCTTCAGGATGTCCACGACGAAGACCAGCGTGGCGTTGGGCTTGATGTCGCCCTGCCCCTGGGCGCCGTACCCGAGGTCCGGCGGAATCCCCAGCTCGACCCGGCTACCGACCTTCTGGCCCTCGAGACCCTGGTCCCAGCCCTTGATGACCATGCCCGCGCCGACCGTCAGATCGAACGGCTGCTTACGGTCGAAGCTGTTGTCGAACGGCTTGTCCGAGTCCCAGCTCTGCCCGAGATAGTTGACCTGGATGGCATCGCCCTTGACGACCTTCTTGCCGTCGCCCTGGCTCAGGACATCGACCTTCAACGCCTTCGGCGGGTCGCCCTCCCCCTTCTCCAGGGTCGGCTTCTGTCCGAACTTGGCACCCTCGCTGATCGCGGGGAGACCGTTCTTGGACGGAGTGGTGGAGTCGGAGCCTCCGTCGCCACCGCAGGCCGCGGTCAGCAGCAGCGCGGGGACGATGATGAGGCCGGCAAGTCGGCGCACGTGTTCCTCAGATCTCAGACGGCACGGTAGGCGCCCACTCTAGGGCGTGCCACGGGCCCCGCACGCGAAATGTACGGGGCCCGTGGCACGCGTTACGCCGACGGGGTCGGCGCGGACTCACATACCGGCGATGAGCTTTTCCACCCGTTCGTCCACAGAACGGAACGGGTCTTTGCAGAGCACCGTGCGCTGCGCCTGGTCATTGAGCTTCAGATGCACCCAGTCGACCGTGAAGTCCCTGCGCTGTTCCTGGGCGCGGCGGATGAAATCGCCGCGCAGCCGCGCCCTGGTGGTCTGCGGGGGCACCGACTTGCCCTCGAAGATCTTCATGTCATTGCAGATCCGCGCGGCCTGGCCGCGCTTCTCCAGCAGGTAGTAGAGACCACGACGGCGGTGAATGTCGTGGTAGGCGAGGTCTATCTGAGCGACCCTCGGATGCGACATGGTCAGATTGTGCTTGGCCCGGTACCGCTCGATGAGCCGGTATTTCATGACCCAGTCGATCTCCGTGCCGATACGGTCGAGATCCTCCGCCTCGATCGCGTCGAGCGTGCGGCCCCAGAGTTCCAGGACCTGTTCGACCGTGCCCGTACGGATTCCGCGGCGCTCCACGAAATCCACGGCCTTCTCATAGTACTCGCGCTGGATCTCCAGGGCGGAGGCTTCCCGGCCGCTCGCGAGGCGCACCTTGCGCTGTCCGGTGAGATCGTGGCTGACCTCGCGGATCGCCCGGATCGGGTTCTCCAGGGTCAGATCACGCATCACCGTGCCCGCCTCGATCATGCGCAGCACGAGATCGGTGGCGCCGACCTTGAGGAGCATGGTCGTCTCGGACATGTTCGAGTCGCCGACGATGACATGGAGCCGCCGGTAGCGCTCCGCGTCGGCGTGCGGCTCGTCCCGGGTGTTGATGATCGGACGGGAGCGGGTGGTGGCTGAGCTGACCCCCTCCCAGATGTGCTCGGCGCGCTGGCTGGCGCAGAAGACGGCGCCGCGCGGGGTCTGGAGCACTTTGCCCGCGCCGCAGATGAGCTGCCGGGTGACGAGGAAGGGGATGAGGATGTCCGCGAGCCGGGAGAACTCGCCGTGGCGGGCGACGAGGTAGTTCTCGTGGCAGCCGTAGGAGTTTCCCGCCGAGTCGGTGTTGTTCTTGAAGAGATAGACGTCGCCCGCGATTCCCTCCTCGTGCAGGCGGCGTTCGGCGTCGACGAGCAATCCTTCCAGAATGCGCTCGCCCGCTTTGTCGTGCGTGACCAGTTCGGTCACGTTGTCGCATTCGGGAGTCGCGTATTCCGGATGCGAACCCACGTCGAGGTAGAGGCGGGCGCCGTTCCGCAGGAAGACATTGCTGCTGCGGCCCCATGACACAACACGGCGGAAGAGGTAGCGCGCCACTTCGTCAGGTGACAGTCGGCGCTGTCCCCTGAACGTGCACGTGACGCCGTACTCGTTCTCCAGCCCGAAAATGCGGCGGTCCATGTCTGAACATTACGCCTGATGACCGGAGCTGAAACCGGGTTGGGCCGCACCGCTTGGATCATTTTCCGTCCGGATGGTGGCATCGGCCGGCCCGGCGGGAGCCCTGAGGACCCGCCCGGTGGCCAGCAGGACCAGCAGCGCGGCGGCTCCGCCGCCCGCGGCGACGGCGAAGCCCGCCGCCGTACCGCCCAGTGCGACGGCGGGTCCGGCGGCGGCCGTGCCGAGCGCCGCGCCGACGCCGAAGGTGGTCACGAGCCAGGAGAACGCCTCGGTGACGGTGCCGCGCGGGGCGTGCCGGTCGACCACGATGAACGCGCAGGCGAGGGCGGGCGCCAGGAAGACACCGGCGAGCGCGGACAGCCCGCTCATGGCGAGCACGCCCGGGGTGGCCATGAGCGGCAGATAGCAGAGCGCGAGAAGCGCGACGATGGCCCGCAGCCGCCGTTCGGGCGTCCCGGCCCACTGCCGCGCCCCGTACCCCAGCCCGCCGATCAGCGCGCCGAGCCCGAGGGCCGCCATCAGCCAGCCGTACACCGCCTCGCGGCCCCGGTCGTCGGCGTACGCGATGCCCGCGACGGTGATCGATCCCAGGGCCGCGCCGATGAAGAGGAACGCGGCGAGCAGCGCGAGGAGCCCGGGCGAGCGCAGGGCGCCCAGCCAGTGCGCCTCGCGGGGCGCCGAGCGCCACTGGCGGGACGGCCGGGACAGGACGACGGAGAGCGCGCCGAGCACGCCTATCGCGTTGATGACGAGGAGCGCGGCGGCCGGGGAGCGGAGCGCGACCAGCAGGGTGACCAGCAGCGGGCCGAGGGTGAACATGACCTCCTGGGCCACGGCGTCCAGCGCGTACGCCCGGTGCACCCGCTCCTCGGAGCCCAGGACGCCGGGCCACAGCGCCCGCAGTCCGCCCTCCAGCGGCGGGGTGAACACCCCGGCGAGGGCGACGGCGGGGTAGGCGAGCGCCGGGGAGTCCGTGCCGGCGAGGACGAGCAGTGCCATGCCCGCGGCGGAGAGGACGGCGGCGGGCAGCTGCACCCGCGGCTGGCCGTAGAGGTCCACGGCCCGGCCGAGCAGCGGCTGTCCGACCGCCGTGCCGATCCCGTAGACCGCGGCGAGCGCGCCGGCCAGGCTGTAGCTGCCGCCGGCCGCCCGGACGAACAGGACGATGGCGATCGAGGCCGTGGCGTTCGGCAGCCGCCCCACCAGCGTGCCGGTCAGCAGCCGTGCCGCGTACGGCGCCTTGAGGATGTCCGCGTACCCGGTGGTCGTCGCCATCTGCCCGCCCCCTCTTCTCTCGCTGCCCCGGCGAGATCAAGTTTTACGTATAACGTCGCCGTCATACGTACCATGAGCGCAGCCCGCGGGTCCACCGGGATCTCGCCGCAGCACGGAGAGCGACAGCGATGACAGAGCAGTCCGCCCGGCCCACCAGCAGGGATGTGGCCCGCGCCGCCGGGGTGTCCCAGGCCACCGTCTCGCTCGTGCTCGGCGGCAAGTGGCCGGGCCGGGTCTCGGAGCGGACCGCCGGGCTGGTACGGGAGGCGGCGCACACGCTGGGCTACCGGCCGAATCTGGCCGCGCGCAATCTGCGGCTCGGCACGACCAGGACGGCGCTGCTGGTGGTGCCCGCGCTCACCAACGAGTTCTTCGCGCGGGTCTACACCGGCGCGGCCGAGGTCGCCGCGGAGCACGGCTTCGGGGTGGTCCTCTATCTGTCACCGGACGGGACGGGGCCCGCCAAGGTGCCGTTCGCCTCGGCGCGGGCGGCGCTGGACGGGGTGATCGCCTCCTCGATGGCCAGCGACGCCCTCGACGCGTTCCGCGGCTCGGACGGCGCCGATCTGCCGCTGGTGATGCTGGACAGCGATCCGGCGGCCCTTGGCGTCGCCGCCGGGGTGAATGTGGACATCGCCGACGGCATCCGGCAGATGACGGAGCATCTGCTCGGGCTCGGCCACCGGCGGCTGCTCCATCTGGCCTCCGCCGTCCCTTCCTGGACCTTCGACGTCCGGGCCGACGCGCTGGCCCTGGCGGTACAGGGAGTGCCGGACGCGGTCGTGCGCAGGGTGCGCGCCCCGCTGGAGTCCGGGGCCGCGCGGGCGGCCGTGGAGAGCGCCCTCGCCGCGCCCGGCCCCCGCCCCACGGCGATCATCTGCGACGGCGACGTCCTGGCGGCGGGCGCCTGCAAGGCGGTACGGCGGCTGGGGCTGAGGGTGCCCGAGGACATCTCCGTCACCGGCTTCGACGATCTGGCGCTGGCCACGGCGGTGGAGCCGGAGCTGACCACGGTGTGGCTGCCGGCCGAGCAGGTGGGCCGGCAGGGCATGTCGGCGCTGCTGAGCGTGCTGGCGGGCCGGCCGCCGGAGAGCGTGCGGCTGCCGGTCTCCCTGGTCGTCCGCGGCTCGACGGCGCCTCCGCGCGAGGAGAGCGCGCCCTCGGGCTGATCCCCCCGTCGGGGGCGGGGGTGTCTGTCGGACAGCCGCCCGTGCCCCGGCGCGGTACACCCCGGCCGGGGGCACGGACAGCCTGTCCGTGCCCCCGGCCGTTCCTCTATTCCTTGTCGTCGCCGGACGGCTCGGCGTCGGGCTTCGCCGTATCGGCGGAGGTGTCCGTCGCGGTCTCCCCGCCGTCCGGCTCCTCCGTGTCCGACGGCGCGTCCGTCGGCGTCGAGGCGGCGCCGTCCGCCTCCAGCAGCCGGGCGAGCTGCCGGCCGACGATCCGCTTGAACTTCCGCTGCTGCGGCCGCGTACGGTCCAGCACGGCCACTTCGAGGCGCTCCGCGGGGATCTCCCGCTCGCCGCCGTTGGTGTCCCGGGAGAGCGCCTGGACCGCCAGCTTCAGCGCCTCGGCCAGCGACATCCCGTCCCGGTGGCGCTGGTCGAGATAGGTGCTGATCTGCTCCGAGCTGCCGCCCACCGCGACCGAGCCGTGCTCGTCCACGATCGAACCGTCGTGCGGCAGCCGGTAGATCTGGTCGCCGTCGGCCGTGGCACCCACCTCGGCGACGACCAGCTCCACCTCGTACGGCTTCTCGGCGGCGCTGGAGAAAATCGTCCCGAGCGTCTGGGCGTAGACGTTCGCCAGCCCACGGGCCGTCACATCGTCGCGGTCGTAGGTGTATCCGCGCAGATCGGCGTAGCGGACACCACCGATCCGGAGATTCTCGTACTCGTTGTACTTACCGGCGGCGGCGAAGCCGATCCGGTCGTAGATCTCGCTGAACTTGTGCAGCGCGCGGGACGGGTTCTCGCCGACGAAGACGATGCCGTCGGCGTACTGGAGCACGACCAGGCTGCGACCGCGGGCGATGCCCTTACGGGCGTATTCCGCCCGGTCGGCCATGGCCTGCTGGGGTGAGACATAGAACGGCGTCGACACCGGCTATCCGTCCCTTTCTGTCGGTGGCAGGTTCTGGTTCATCAGAGCAGCGCGGCGCGCGGACCGTCGGGCTGGGAGAGCCGGCGCTCAAGGATCGCGCGGGCGATCTCGGAGGACTCGTCGTCGGTCAGCCGGCGGAAACCGTCCTCGGTGATGACGGTGACGATCGGATAGATCCGGCGGGCCACATCGGGGCCACCGGTCGCCGAGTCGTCGTCCGCCGCGTCGTACAGCGCCTGGATGACCAGGGTGGTGGCCTGCTGCTCCGTCAGCTCCTCGTGGTAGAGCTTCTTCATCGCGCCGCGGGCGAAGATCGAGCCCGATCCGGTGGACGCGTAGCCCAGCTCCTCGGAGCGGCCGCCCGTCACGTCGTACGAGAAGATACGGCCCCGCTCGCGGTCCACGTCCCAGCCCGCGAAGAGCGGGACGACGGCCAGGCCCTGCATCGCCATCGCGAGATTCGAGCGGATCATCGTGGAGAGCCGGTTGGCCTTGCCCTCCAGCGAGAGCTGCGCCCCTTCGACCTTCTCGAAGTGCTCCAGCTCCAGCTGGAAGAGCTTGACCATCTCCACGGCGAGACCGGCGGTGCCGGCGATCCCCACGGCCGAGTACTCGTCGGCCGGGAAGACCTTCTCGATGTCGCGCTGCGCGATCATGTTCCCCATGGTCGCGCGCCGGTCACCGGCGAGCACCACGCCGCCGGGGAAGGTCACGGCGACGATCGTGGTGCCGTGCGGCGCCTCGATCGCCCCCTGGAGGGGCGGCAGCGAGCGCTTGCCGGGCAGCATGTCCGGCGAGTGGTGGGACAGGAAGTCCATGAACGAGGACGAGCCGGGCGTCAGGAAGGCAGCCGGCAGACGCCCGGTGCTACGAGTGTTGGCTTCCACGCGTTTCCCTCCGGGTAAGCGACGGCCCGGCGCGGGGTGTCGGGATCGTCTCCCAACTTGCCGGTGGCCGAATTGCAGTTGAAGCACAGTACGCCACGGACCCTACCCGTCTCATGGCAGTGATCCACATGAACGGCGGGAGCGGTCCGGCGGATCGTGCGGCTCCCCGGCCGCACGGCCCGCACCGACGGCGCCGTTCACATCCGTGACTACTCTCCGCCCTTCTGGACGAATCCCCGCACGAACTCCTCGGCGTTCTCCTCAAGCACGTCGTCGATCTCGTCCAGGACGGAGTCCACGTCGTCCGTCAGCTTCTCCTGGCGTTCCTTGAGGTCCTCGGAAGCCTGCGCCTCCTGCGCCTGCTCCTCGGTCTGCTCCGTGGAACGCGTCGCCCGCTGCTGTCCGCCGTCGGTGTCCTTGGTGGCCATAACCCTCACCCCGCTCGGTTCGCCCCGCTCGATGTGACCTTCAAGATCCGACCCTACAAGGAGGGTCGGACATCGGCCCCGTACTTGCCTCATCCCGGACAACGCCCGGGGACCACTTCGATCATTCCCACCCCGGGACCGTTTCAGCCGCCGGAAAGGACCCGGACCAGCTCCTCCGCCGTGCGGCAGCGGTCCAGCAGCTCCTTCACATGGTTCCTGGTGCCGCGCAGCGGCTCCAGGGTGGGGACCCGCTGGAGCGAGTCACGGCCCGGGAGGTCGAAGATGACCGAGTCCCACGACGCGGCGGCCACATCGTCCGCGTACTGCTCCAGACAGCGGCCCCGGAAGTACGCCCGGGTGTCCTCCGGAGGGCTGGTCCTGGCCCGGTCGACATCCCGGTCGTCCAGCAGCCGGCGCATTCTGCCTCGGGCCGCCAGCCGGTTGTAGAGGCCCTTGTCGGGGCGTACGTCCGCGTACTGGAGATCCACGAGATGCAGCCGGGACGCGTCCCAGTCCAGGCTGTCGCGGCGCCGGTAGCCCTCCAGCAGCTCCCGCTTGGCGATCCAGTCCAGCTCGCCCGACAGGCTCATCGGATCGTTCTCCAGCCGGTTGAGCGTGTCCTCCCAGCGGGCCAGCACGTCCTTCGTCTGCTCGTCGGCGTCGACTCCGTACCGCTCCTCGACATACTTCCTGGCCAGCTCGTAGTACTCCATCTGGAGCTGGACCGCGGTGAGCGTCCGGCCGCTGCGCAGGGTGACCAGCCGGCCGAGCGTGGGGTCGTGCGAGACCTGGTGCAGGGTGCGGACCGGCTGGTCCACGGCCAGGTCGACGTTGATGAAACCGTCCTCGATCATGGAGAGCACGAGGGCGGTCGTACCGAGCTTGAGATAGGTGGAGATCTCCGAGAGATTCGCGTCGCCGATGATCACATGGAGCCGGCGGTACTTCTCCGCGTCGGAGTGCGGTTCGTCCCGGGTGTTGATGATCGGCCGCTTGAGGGTCGTCTCCAGCCCGACCTCGACCTCGAAGTAGTCCGCCCGCTGGCTGATCTGGAAGCCGTGCTCGCGGCCGTCCTGGCCGATGCCGACGCGGCCCGCGCCCGTGACGACCTGCCGGGAGACGAAGAACGGCGTCAGATGGCGCACGATGTCCGAGAAGGGGGTCTCCCGCTTCATCAGATAGTTCTCGTGGGTGCCGTAGGACGCGCCCTTGTTGTCGGTGTTGTTCTTGTACAGATGGATGGGCTGGGCGCCGGGCAGCTGGGCCGCCCGCTCGGCGGCCTCGGCCATGATGCGCTCGCCGGCCTTGTCCCAGAGGACGGCGTCACGCGGGTTGGTGATCTCGGGAGAGCTGTACTCCGGATGGGCGTGGTCGACGTAGAGCCGCGCCCCGTTCGTGAGGATCACATTGGCGAGGCCGATGTCCTCGTCGGTGAGCTGGCTGGAGTCGGCGGTCTCCCGGGCGAGGTCGAACCCGCGGGCGTCCCGCAGCGGGTTCTCCTCCTCGAAGTCCCAGCGGGCGCGGCGCGCCCGGTGCATCGCCGCCGCGTACGCGTTGACGATCTGGGACGAGGTGAGCATGGCATTGGCGTTCGGGTGCCCCGGGACGGAGATGCCGTACTCCGTCTCGATGCCCATTACTCGCCGTACGGTCATGCGGCCCTCCTTGCCCGGCGGCGCTCCGCGACGCCGCGGTACGAAAGAGACTAGAACGCCTCTGCGCCGGCGGGCAGATCATTTCCGTCATTGGCCTGGTGTGGTGGACGGTGCGGGTGGCAGGTCCAGGTGCGGGTGCGGGGTGCGGTGCGGGTGCGGGGAAAGCGACCGGCTGCGGACGCCTTTCGGACATCCGCAGCCGGTCCGCGCTCTACAGGTACTGACCGGTGTTCGCCACCGTGTCGATGGAGCGCCCGGTGTCCGCGCCCTGCTTTCCGGTCACCAGGGTGCGGATGAAGACGATCCGCTCGCCCTTCTTGCCGGAGATACGGGCCCAGTCGTCGGGGTTGGTGGTGTTCGGCAGGTCCTCGTTCTCCTTGAACTCGTCCACGCACGCCTGGAGGAGATGGGAGACCCTGAGGCCCTTCTGATTGTGGTCGAGGAATGCCTTGATGGCCATCTTCTTGGCCCGGTCGACAATGTTCTGGATCATCGCGCCGGAGTTGAAGTCCTTGAAATAGAGGACTTCCTTGTCACCATTGGCGTAGGTGACTTCCAGGAAGCGGTTCTCCTCGGACTCCGCGTACATCTGCTCCACGACGGACTGGATCATTCCGTGCGCGGCGGCTTCCTTCGAGCCCTTGTGCTCGGAGACGTCGTCCACGTGCAGCGGCAGGGTGGGCGTGAGGTATTTCGCGAAGATGTCCTTCGCGGCCTCGGCGTCCGGGCGCTCGATCTTGATCTTCACATCGAGGCGGCCGGGGCGCAGGATCGCGGGGTCGATCATGTCCTCGCGGTTGGAGGCGCCGATGACGATGACGTTCTCCAGGCCCTCCACCCCGTCGATCTCGGCGAGCAGCTGGGGGACGATGGTGTTCTCCACGTCCGAGCTGACGCCGGAGCCGCGGGTGCGGAAGAGGGACTCCATCTCGTCGAAGAAGACGATGACGGGGGTGCCCTCGCTGGCCTTCTCCCGGGCCCGCTGGAAGACCAGGCGGATGTGCCGCTCGGTCTCGCCGACGTACTTGTTGAGCAGCTCGGGACCCTTGATGTTGAGGAAGTAGCTCTTCCCCGCGGGCCGGCCGGTCACCTCGGCGACCTTCTTGGCGAGCGAGTTGGCCACGGCCTTGGCGATGAGTGTCTTGCCGCAGCCGGGGGGACCGTAGAGCAGGATGCCCTTCGGCGGTCGCAGTTCGTGTTCCTTGAAGAGGTCGGGGTGGAGATACGGCAGCTCGACGGCGTCCCGGATCATCTCGATCTGGCCGCCGAGGCCGCCGATCTTGTCGTAGTCGACGTCGGGGACCTCTTCGAGGACCAGCTCCTCGACCTCGCTCTTGGGGATCACTTCGTAGACATAGCCGGAGCGGGGTTCGAGCAGCAGGGCGTCGCCGGGGCGGATGGTGATGTCCAGCAGCGGCTCGGCGAGCCGCACCACCCGTTCCTCGTCGGTGTGCCCGACCACCAGGGCGCGCTCGCCGTCCTCAAGGATTTCCTTGAGGGTGACGATGTCCCCGGCGCGCTCGTACGCCATGGCCTCGACCACGTTGAGCGCCTCGTTGAGCATGACCTCCTGGCCGCGCCGCAGATCCTCCACTTCGACGCCGGGGCTGACATTCACCCGGAGCTTGCGGCCCCCGGTGAAAATATCGGCCGTGCCGTCCTCATTGGTCTGGAGGAAGACTCCGAAACCGGCCGGCGGCTGTGCGAGCCGGTCGACCTCTTCCTTGAGGGCCACGATCTGGTCGCGGGCTTCACGGAGCGTATTGGCGAGCCGCTCGTTCTGCGCGGACACACCCGCCAGATTGGTCTGCAACTCGACGATCCGCTCTTCGAGAATTCTCGTGTGCCGCGGAGAGTCGGCGAGCTTACGTCGCAGGACGGCGATTTCCTGCTCGAGATAGGCAACCTGGCCGGCTGGGTCTTCGGACCCCCGCCCGGGCCGGATGCCGCGGTTGATGTCGTCGTCGTGGGCTGCCACGGTCCTCACCTCCTCCAAGGGGAGCTGGACGCTTCCTGACCCTACCTGGGTGGGTGATGATTGAAACCCCTAGATCAGAAACACTGTCGGGGTCTGTCCGATCTTCACCCTTGCGCCCTCTCCCTACAGCGGAGGGAATACCCACCCGAGGGCATCGGAAAGCGGCCGGTTGTATCGTCGAACTGTTCAACACCCGTCAGGGTCGGCGCGACTTACCTCACCACGCGCCGCCCGGCGCAGAAAACGGCAGGAGAGATGACCGTGCAGCAGGAGGCTCCGACCGAAGGTGTCACCGGGACCGGTGAGCCGCTGGAGGTCTGGATCGACCAGGATCTCTGCACCGGGGACGGGATCTGTGCCCAGTACGCCCCCGAGGTGTTCGAGCTGGACATCGACGGCCTGGCCTATGTGAAGAGCGCGGACGACGAGCTGCTCCAGTCCCCCGGGGCGACCACCCGCGTACCGCTGCCGCTGCTGAGCGATGTGGTGGACTCGGCCAAGGAGTGCCCCGGCGATTGCATCCATGTGCGGCGCGTGGCGGACCAGGTCGAGGTGTACGGCCCGGACGCGGAGTAGGCCGTCACATACCCCGGGCGACCGGCTGCGGACCCCTGACGAACGCGCCGTCGCGCCAGGTCCAGGAGGTCCGCTCCTCCTCGTCGGGGCAGCAGGACGGCACATCGGGCCCGGAGTAGCCGAGCAGGGTGGCCAGGATCGCCCGGCCGTGCACGGCGAGCCCGGGGGCGACGCTGCGGCGCTCCGCGGGGTCCACGAGGGTGGCCACGATCCTGGGTTCGCCGCCCGCTCCGGTGAGGACGTAGACGCCGCTGGGCGGGGTGCCGGCGCCGGAGCGGCAGCGGACGGCGACGACGGTCTCGGGGACGCCGTCGCCGTCGAGGTCGCCGTAGGCCCGCTGGACGATGACGGTGCCCGCCTCGTCCCCTTCGCCGCAGTCCAGCGGGAAGTCCACCGCGGCCGGGTCGGGCGGCTCCTGGACGGCCGGGGCGGTGGTGCCGGCGCTCTTCACGGACGGTTCGCCGGGCGGGGTGGCGATGGCCGTGGCGGCGCCCGGCTGGGACAGTGCGGCGAGCGCCACGACGGCGGACAGCGCGGCGCCGGTGGCGAGCCAGTGGACGGCCCGGGGGCGGGCGTGCGCGTGGTCCGGGGCGTCGGAAATCTGCACGCGGAGCGTCTCCTGTGAGGGTGGGAGGAGACAGCATCGTGCCACATGTCACAGGGCGGCGGAACCGTGGGGTCCCCGCGGTCCGCGGGTCCATAAGGCCAACGTAAAGAGGCCGCCGCCGAGTTCCTCCGTACGGGACGGGAACTCGGCGGCGGCCGGGCCGCGTTGACGGGTCAGCGGGCGGCGCCGCCGCTCGCGCTGCCGGGGCCGTCGTAGTCTTCGCCGTAGGAGCCCTTGGCGGGACGGCGGCGGCGCAGCGGGGGTTCGACCCCGTCGGCCAGCCGGCGGGCGGTCACGAGGAAGCCGGTGTGTCCGATCATCCGGTGGTCGGGGCGTACGGCGAGCCCTTCGACGTGCCAGTTGCGGACCATGGACTCCCAGGCGGCCGGTTCGTTGAAGGTGCCGAACTCCCGGATGGTCTCGACCGTGCGGGAGAGCTGGGTGGTGGTGGCCACGTACGCGCAGAGGATGCCGCCGGGGACCAGCGCCTTGGAGACGGCCTCAATGCACTCCCAGGGGGCGAGCATGTCGAGGATGACGCGGTCGACGTCCGTGTCCGACAGGTTGTCCTGGAGGTCACCGACCGTCAGCTCCCAGGCCGGGTGGGGCTCTCCGAAGTAGCGTTCGACGTTCTGCCGGGCGATGTCGGCGAAGTCCTGGCGGCGTTCGTAGGAGTGCAGCATCCCCTGGTCACCGATGCCGCGCAGCAGGAAGCTGCTGAGCGAGCCGGAGCCCACTCCGGCCTCGACGACGCGGGCGCCGGGGAAGATGTCGGCGAAGGCCAGGATCTGGCCGGCGTCCTTGGGGTAGACGACGGCGGCGCCGCGGGGCATGGACAGGACATAGTCGGGGAGCAGGGGGCGCAGCGCGAGGTAGGCGACGTTTCCCGTGGTACGGACAACACTGCCCTCGGGAGCACCGATCAGCTCGTCGTGCGGGAAGGACCCTTTGTGGGTGTGGAAGTTCTTCCCGGCTTCGAGCGTGAAGGTGTAGTGGCGTCCCTTGGGGTCGGTGAGCTGGACCTGGTCCCCGACCTTGAAGGGGCCGCGACGTCGGGCGGCACCGGTCGGTTCGGACATACGGTCAGCTTAGCCGCTCTTTCGGGGGCCTCGTCCGCCGTGCCGGCCGCGCTCCCCGTGCCCGCCGCGCTCCGGCCGCGCCGCGGGGCCCCGGCTACTGCGGACGGGCCATCGCCGATACGAAGGCGCGCTCGACGTCGGCCGTGGAGAGGACGCCGTAGATCTCGCCCGTCTCCTCCAGTACGAGGTACTCGGTGGCGGGGCTGGCCCTGAGGCGCTCCAGGAGGGCTTCGCCGGCGAGGTCGGCGGGGACCTTCATCCCGTCGGTGAGGTCCTGGGCGAGGCCGCTGACGGCGACCCAGGGGCGGCGGTGCTGCGGGACGCCGACGATCGCCGACTCGCGGACGAGGGCCCGGGGGTCGCCCTGGCCGTCGACGACGACCAGGGCACGGGCGCCGGCCTCGTTGGCGCGGCGCAGGGCCTCGGAGAGCGGGGTGCTGGACTCGACGGGGACGGCCCGCCGGGTGAGGGCGCGGGCCTGGAGTTCGGGGAGGTGCTCGCGGAGCCGGGCCATGCGCAGGCTGTTGCCGGCGCCGGTCCAGATGATGGCGGCGAGGATGGCGGCGAGGAGCGCGTCGGTGACGGTCTCCATGCCGCCGACGTTCCGGGTGGAGGTGCCGAGCGCGCCGGTACGGGTGAGCAGCGGGAGGCCGATGAGGACGGTGACGGCGAGCGCCCTGCCGACCCAGGCGGCGGCGATGGTGCCGCTCATGGGCTTGCCGGTGATCTTCCAGACGACGGCGCGGAGCATCCGGCCGCCGTCCAGCGGGAGGCCGGGCAGCAGGTTGAAGACCGCCACGATGAGGTTGGAGACCATCAGCCCGGCGAGCAGGACGCCGGGGACGGTACGGGGCTCGACGGTCAGCAGGCAGAGGTAGAAGACCCCGGAGAGGACCAGGGAGAGCAGCGGGCCGACGAACGCGAGGATGAATTCGCGGCCGGGGGTCTCGGTCTCCTTCTCGATCTCGGAGACGCCGCCGAAGAACTGGAGCTGGATGCGGCGCACCGGCAGTTTGAAGCGCAGCGCGGCGACGGTGTGGGCCAGCTCGTGGACGAGCACGGAGGCGTAGAAGGCGACCGCGAAGAAGAGGGCCACGAGATAGCGGAGATTGCCCAGTTCGGGGAGGACCCGGTCGAGCTGGCCGCCGAAGATCCAGGTGATGAGCGCGGCCACCACGAACCAGCTGGGGGCGACGTAGACCGGCACGCCGAAGGGGCGGCCCATGAGGATGCCACCGCCGGGGTCTTCACGGCGCGGCGGCTTTCCGCCGGGACCCGAGTCCCCCTTGCCGGGCCGCGGCAGCTTGCTCGCGCCGCTCTCGTCGTCCTCTTTCACGGGTTCCCTTCGTCGGCAGGGTCGCTCGCTCGATCATGCAGTGCGAGAGGCTCTGTAGTCGATGGTATGCGGATCGCTGTCAGTGCCGGGTCGTAGGGTCTGCGTCATGAGTACGAGCCTGCCGCCCTCCTCGCTGTCGCCGTCGCGTGCGAACGACTTCATGCAGTGCCCGCTGCTGTACCGGTTCCGGGTGATCGACAAGTTGCCGGAGAAGCCGAGCGAGGCGGCGACGCGCGGCACGCTGGTGCACGCGGTGCTGGAGCGGCTCTTCGACGCGCCGGCCGCCGAGCGGACGGCGTCGCGGGCCCGGGCGCTGGTGCCGGGGCAGTGGGACCGGCTGCTGGAGGCGCGTCCGGAGCTGGCGGAGCTGTTCGCGTCGGATCCGGCGGGCGAGCGGCTGGCGGGCTGGCTGGCGGAGGCGGAGCGGCTGGTGGAGCGGTGGTTCTCGCTGGAGGATCCGACCCGGCTGGAGCCGGCGGAGCGCGAGCTGTTCCTGGAGGCGGAGCTGGATTCGGGGCTGCGGCTGCGCGGGGTGATCGACCGGGTCGATGTGGCGCCGACCGGTGAGGTGCGGATCGTCGACTACAAGACCGGCAAGGCCCCCCGTCCGGAGTACGCGGAGGGGGCGCGGTTCCAGATGACGTTCTACGCGCTGGTGGTGCGGCGCCTCAAGGGGGTGCTGCCGCGCCGGCTCCAGCTGGTCTATCTGGGCAGCGGCGAGGTGGTGACGTACGACCCGGTGGAGGCGGATCTGGAGCGGGTGGAGCGGAAGCTGCTGGCGCTCTGGGAGGCGATCGAGCGGGCGACGGTGACGGGCGACTGGCAGCCGCGGCGGACCAAGCTCTGCGGCTGGTGCGACCATCAGGCGGTCTGTCCCGAGTTCGGGGGGACGCCTCCGGTGTATCCGCTGACCGTGGTGGGCCCGAGAGCGGCCGGGGAGGCCGGGGAGGTACGGGACGGGGCGAAGGAGGGCGTGTAGCCCGCGGTGGGGCCGCGGAAAGGGGGCAGGGCAGAATGGGACGGGTCTATCCGAAGGAGATCCCTTGTGACTGTCCGCGTCCTACTGGTCGACGACCAGCCGCTGCTGCGCACCGGGTTCCGGATGATTCTGGAGGCGGAGCAGGACCTCGCGGTCGTCGGTGAGGCCGGGGACGGCCTCCAGGCCATCGACCAGGTCCGCGCGCTCCAGCCCGATGTGGTGCTGATGGACATCCGTATGCCGCGGATGGACGGGGTGGAGGCGACGCGCCGGATCACCGGCCCCGGCCGGGACGGTCCGGCGAAGGTGCTCGTGCTGACCACCTTCGATCTGGACGAGTACGTGGTGGAGGCGCTGCGCGCGGGCGCCAGCGGCTTCCTGCTGAAGGACGCGCCGGCCAATGAGCTGGTGCAGGCCATCCGGGTGGTCGCGGCGGGCGAGGCGATGCTCGCGCCGAGCGTCACGCGCCGGCTGCTGGACAAGTACGCGGACCATCTGCCGTCGGGCGAGGAGCCGCTGCCCGACACGCTGCACACGCTGACCGACCGTGAGGTCGAGGTGCTGAAGCTGGTGGCGCGCGGGCTGTCGAACGCGGAGATCGCGGCGGATCTGTTCGTCAGCGAGACGACGGTCAAGACGCATGTGGGCCATGTGCTGACGAAGCTGGGCCTGCGTGACCGGGTCCAGGCGGCGGTGTACGCGTACGAGAGCGGGCTGGTGCGCCCGGGCGCCCAGTAGCGCCCGTAGCGGCGGCGCGCAGGCCGTGGCGTACGCCGAAGGGCCCCCGGGAGCTTCCCGGGGGCCCTTCGGCGTACGCGTGTGCGCGGGCGGGTCAGCTGCCGCTGCCCCGGCGCAGCTCCCAGAGGTGCAGTTCGGCGGAGGAGTTGACGGCCCACTCGACGCCGGCGATGTCGCTGCGGGAGGCGACGTACTGCTTGCCCTGCCACAGCGGCAGCACGGGGACGTCCTCGGCGACGATGTCCTGGATCTCGCCGAAGGTCTTGGCGGCGGCGCTGCGGTCGGCCTCCTTGCGCGACTTGGGTATCAGATCGTCGCGCAGCTTGCGGTTGTCGTAGGGGGTGCGGAGGAAGCTGTCCTCGCCGAGGAACGGGTCGATGTAGTTGTCGGGGTCCGGGAAGTCGGGGAACCAGCCCATGCCGTAGACGGCGTACTCGCCCTTGATCTCATTGGGCCGGAAGATCGCCCACTCGGTGCCCTTGATGTCGATGTCGAAGAGCTTGCTGGCGTTGAGCTGGTCCCTGAGGGTCTCGAACTCCTTGGCCGTGGCGGAGCCGTAGTGGTCGGTGGTGTAGTTCAGGGTGAGCTTGACCGGGGTGGTGATGTTCGCGTCCTTCAGCAGGGCCGCGGCCTTGGAGACATCGCCCTCGCCGTACTTGTTGAAGAACGGGTTGGTGTGGGTGGCGATGCTCGACGGGATGAGCGAGTAGAGCGGCTGGGCCATCGCGCCGTACACCTTGTTGATGAGCTGACCGCGGTCGATGGTGTACGCCATGGCCTGGCGGACGGCCTTCTCCTTGACGGAGGGCGCTTCGGTGTCGAAGCCGAGGTAGCGGATCTCCAGGCCGGGCATCTCGGTGAGCTGGATGCTGTCGTCCGGCTTCTCGATGAAGTTCTGGATCTGCTCGGGCGACATGGAGCGGGTCATGACATCGATGCCGCCGGAGGCGAGTGCCTTGCCCATCGTGTCGGCGTCCTTGAAGGGCCGCAGCTCGACCTTGTCGTTCTGGGGCTTGACCGCGCCCTTGTACAAGGGGTTCCTGGTGAAGACGGCCTTGACGATCTTGTTGTCGCTGACCTCGGCCTTCATGGTGTACGGGCCGGAGCCGGACAGTTCGAAGCCGTCGCGGAGCTTCCTCGCGTCGTAGTCCTTGGGGTTGAGGATGCCGGCCGGCGTCGTGGTCAGCTTGTACGGGAAGGTCGCGTCCGGTGTCTTCAGATGGAAGATGATCCGGGTGTCGCCGTCGGTCTCGATCGTGTCGATGTTGGCGAGCAGACCGGAGATGCCGGAGGGGTTCTTGATGTCCAGGACGCGCTGGAAGGAGAACTTCACGTCCTTGGCCGTGACGGGGTCCCCGTTGGAGAACTTGAGGCCCTCACGCAGGGTGCAGCGGAAGCTCTCGTTGCCGCGGTCCGTGAAGAGGCACTCGGAGGCCGCGTCGGGCAGGGGCTTGCCGCCGCCGCGCGGGACGTACATCAGCGTCTGGACGACCTGGCGCAGCACGTTCCAGATGCCCGCGTCGTACGCGAAGGCGGGGTCCAGGGGCGCCTGGCCGTCCTTGGTGGCGATGTACTGGTCCGTGGTCCCCACGACGATGGCATCACCGCCGGAGCCGCTGTCCGAGCCACCGCAACCGGCGAGCACGGGCGCAAGCAGGCCGACCACGACCGGCAGCACCAAAGTCTTGCGGTTCATCCTGGACGTACTCCCTCATCCGGCACTGAGATACAGCGGTTCTGGAGACTCCGCCGCGTTTACCCGGTCGGGGCAGTGCGATCGGGCCGGGATACAGGGCGATCGGTCCTGTGTACATGGCGACTTGGGTGGCCGTCGGGACACGTCGTTGATGCGGCGAAGTGCTCGCGACGAGATTAGTCGGAGGCACCGGGAATGCCGGACCGGGCCCGATCTGAAACGTAATCACACAGTGATCGACATTAGCGTCCTGTGAATATGCCGGCTCAGGAATCTTTCGCGCATGCCCTCACCAACCAGGACACAAGGGCACAGGAACAGCCGTCGACGACGGTACTGGATCAACCGCATCGGCCGCTGTCGACGGCGGAACGGGTGATAAAGCTCACTCGGAAAGCATTTCGGCGCCGCTTCCGCCGAGGACCGGCAGGTTACGGAAAATATCCGCGCCAATGCGATGAGTTTCCCTCTCGCATTACACCACGACGCTCTGTGTGCGAGACGTACCCTTTGCGTTACCTTTGCGTCATCAGATCGCGCAGGAATACCAGGTCGACGTCTTCCAGCGAACCGACGACGGTCCGTCCGGGGGCCGCGGCGATGGGCGCGACGGACGGTACGGCGACGACCTTGCAGCCCGCGGCCTCGGCGGCGGCCACCCCGGTGGCGGTGTCCTCGACGACCGCGCAGCGCGCCGGGTCGGCGCCCAGTCCGCGCGCGGCGAGCAGATACGGATCGGGGTGCGGCTTGGTCCGGGGCACCTCGTCACCGGCGACCGTGAGCGCGAAGTTCTCCGGGCCCAGCGAGGTCAGTACGCGGTCGATGATGCGCCGGTGCGAGGCGGAGACCAGCGCGGTGGGCACCTCGTGCGCGGCGAGTTCGGTGAGCAGCCGCCGGGCGCCGGGCATCAGCGGCACCCCGAGCCCGATGCGCTCCTCGAAGGTGTCGTTGAGGAGCACGGTCAGCTCGGCGAGGGTGATGTCGGCGCCGGTGGCCTCGATCAGGAAGCCCGCGCTGCGGGTCATGGGCCCGCCGACCACCACATCGCGCCAGGACTCGTCCAGGACGTGCCCGAGGGTCTTGAAGACCTCGACCTCGGCGTCCCACCAGAACCCCTCGCTGTCGACCAGGGTGCCGTCCATGTCGAGGAGCACCGCCTGAAGGGCGGACCCTTCGGCCGTACGGGTCAAGGACGCGGGGACCGTACTGGTCATCCGGCACACCTCCATGGGGACGAGAAGGCCGGCCCCCCGCCCGGTGGGCACTTTCCCACCGGGACAGGCGACCGGCCTGCGCTGGACCGACCAGTGTACGACGCGGGTGCCGGGGGCGCTCAGCGGGCGTTGAAGTACTTCGCCTCGGGGTGGTGGATCACGATGGCGTCGGTGGACTGCTCCGGGTGGAGCTGGAACTCCTCGGAGAGCTGGACTCCGATGCGCTCGGGCTCCAGCAGCTCCGCGATCTTGGCGCGGTCCTCCAGATCGGGGCAGGCCCCGTAGCCGAGCGAGAAGCGGGCGCCGCGGTACTTGAGCGCGAACATGTCGGAGACCTCGGCCGGGTCCTCGCCGGCGAAGCCCAGTTCGGAGCGGACGCGGGCGTGCCAGTACTCGGCGAGGGCCTCGGCGAGCTGGACGGAGAGCCCGTGCAGTTCGAGGTAGTCGCGGTAGGAGTTGGCCTCGAACAGCTCGGCGGTCGCCTCGCCGATCTTCGAGCCGACGGTGACGACCTGGAGGCCGACCACGTCCGTCTCGCCGGACTCCTCGGGGCGGAAGAAGTCCGCGAGGCAGAGGCGGCGGCCGCGGCGCTGGCGCGGGAAGGTGAAGCGGGTGCGCTCGGAGCCGTCGTCGCGCAGCAGGATCAGGTCGTCGCCCTTGGAGACGCAGGGGAAGTAGCCGTAGACGACGGCGGCCTCCAGCATGTTCTCCGTGTGCATCCGGTCCAGCCAGCCGCGCAGATGCGGGCGGCCCTCGGTCTCGACCAGTTCCTCGTAGCTGGGTCCGCCCTTGCGGGCCTCCTTCAGTCCCCACTGGCCCTTGAAGAGCGCGCCCTCGTCCAGCCAGGAGGCGTACTCCTTGAGCTGGATGCCCTTGACCACCCGGGTGCCCCAGAACGGCGGGGTGGGGACGGGGTTGGCCACGGAGACGTCCGAGCGGACCGTGCCCTCCTCGGCGCGCTCCTCGGCCACCGGGGCGGTCACGGCCCTGACGCGGCGCTGCTTCAGCTCGGGGAGGGCGGCGCCGGGGACACCGCGCTTGACGGCGATCAGGGCGTCCATCAGCCGCAGGCCCTCGAACGCGTCGCGGGCGTAGCGGACTTCGCCCTCGTAGATCTCGTGGAGGTCCTGCTCGACATACGCCCGGGTGAGCGCGGCGCCGCCGAGGATCACGGGGTAGTCGGCGGCCATTTGCCGCTGGTTCAGCTCCTGGAGGTTCTCTTTCATGATCACGGTGGACTTGACCAGCAGCCCCGACATGCCGATGACATCGGCGCGGTGCTCCTCGGCCGCGTCGAGGATGGCGGCGACGGGCTGCTTGATGCCCAGGTTGACCACGTTGTAGCCGTTGTTGGAGAGGATGATGTCGACGAGGTTCTTGCCGATGTCGTGGACGTCGCCGCGGACGGTGGCGAGCACGATGGTGCCCTTGCCCTCGTCGTCCGACTTCTCCATGTGCGGTTCGAGGTGGGCGACCGCCGTCTTCATGACCTCGGCGGACTGGAGGACGAACGGCAGCTGCATCTGGCCGGAGCCGAACAGCTCGCCGACGACCTTCATGCCCGCGAGCAGGGTGTCGTTGACGATCTCCAGCGCGGGCCTGCTGGTCAGCGCTTCGTCGAGGTCGGCCTCCAGGCCGTTCTTCTCGCCGTCGATGATGCGGCGCTGGAGGCGCTCGTCCAGCGGCAGCGCGAGCAGCTCCTCGGCGCGGCCGGCCTTCATCGACTTGGTGTTGACGCCCTCGAACAGCTCCATGAGCTTCTGGAGCGGGTCGTATCCCTCGGCGCGCCGGTCGTAGATCAGGTCGTGGGCGGCCTTGACCTGCTCCTCCTCCAGCCGGGCGATGGGCAGGATCTTGGAGGCGTGCACGATGGCGGAGTCCAGGCCGGCCTTGACGCACTCGTCCAGGAAGACCGAGTTGAGGACGATCCGGGCCGCCGGGTTCAGTCCGAAGGAAATGTTGGAGAGGCCGAGGGTGGTCTGCACATCGGGGTGGCGGCGCTTGAGTTCGCGGATCGCGCCGATGGTGGCGATGCCGTCGCCCCGGGACTCCTCCTGGCCGGTGCAGATGGTGAAGGTGAGGCAGTCGATGAGGATGTCCGACTCATGCACGCCCCACTTGGTGGTGAGGTCGGTGATCAGCCGCTCCGCGATGGCCACCTTGTGTTCGACGGTACGGGCCTGGCCCTCCTCGTCGATGGTGAGCGCGATGAGCGCGGCGCCGTGCTCGACGGCCAGTTCGGTGACCTTGGTGAAGCGGGACTCGGGGCCGTCGCCGTCCTCGTAGTTGACGGAGTTGATGACGGCCCGGCCGCCGAGCTTCTCCAGTCCGGCGCGGAGGACGGGCAGTTCGGTGGAGTCGAGGACGATCGGCAGGGTGGAGGCGGTGGCGAAGCGGCCGGCCAGCTCGGCCATGTCGGCGACGCCGTCGCGGCCGACGTAGTCGACGCAGAGGTCCAGCAGATGGGCGCCCTCGCGGATCTGGTCGCGGGCCATCTCCACGCAGTCGTCCCAGCGGCCGGCCAGCATGGCCTCGCGGAACTTCTTCGAGCCGTTGGCGTTGGTGCGCTCACCGATGGCGAGGTACGAGGTGTCCTGGCGGAACGGCACGGTCTGGTAGAGCGAGGCGGCGCCCGGCTCGGGGTGCGGGGTCCGCTCGGCGAGGTCGGCGCCCCGGACCCGCTCGACGACCTGGCGCAGGTGTTCCGGTGTCGTACCGCAGCAGCCGCCGACCAGGGAGAGGCCGTACTCGCGGACGAAGGTCTCCTGGGCGTCGGCGAGTTCGGCGGCGGAGAGCGGGTAGTGGGCGCCGTTCTTGCCGAGGACGGGCAGGCCGGCGTTGGGCATGCAGGAGAGCGGGATACGGGAGTGACGGGCGAGATAGCGCAGGTGCTCGCTCATCTCGGCGGGGCCGGTGGCGCAGTTGAGCCCGATCATGTCGATGCCGAGCGGCTCCAGGGCGGTGAGGGCCGCGCCGATCTCGGAGCCGAGGAGCATCGTGCCGGTGGTCTCCACCGTGACGGAGCAGATCACCGGGAGGTTCGTACCGGCGATCCGCTGGGCCCGGCGGGCGCCGAGGACGGCGGCCTTGGTCTGGAGCAGGTCCTGGGTGGTCTCGATCAGCAGCGCGTCGGCGCCGCCGGCGATCATGCCCTCGGCGTTCTGCTGGTAGGCGTCGCGCAGGGTGCCGTACGGGGCGTGGCCCAGGGTGGGCAGCTTGGTGCCGGGGCCCATGGAGCCGAGCACCCAGCGCTGCTGTCCGGTGGCGGCGGTGAACTCGTCGGCCACCTCGCGGGCGATCCGGGCGCCGGCCTCGGACAGCTCGTGGACCCGGTCCTCGATGTCGTACTCGGCGAGGGCGGCGTAGTTGGTACCGAAGGTGTTGGTCTCGACGCAGTCGACGCCGACCGCGAAATACTCTTCGTGCACGGAGCGGACGATGTCCGGGCGTGTCACGTTCAGGATCTCGTTGCAGCCCTCCAGATCCTGGAAGTCCTCCATCGTCGGATCCTGGGCCTGGAGCATGGTGCCCATGGCCCCGTCGGCGACCACCACGCGGGTGGCGAGCGCCTCGCGCAGGGCGTCGATACGGGTCCGGCTGTCGGTGGAGGGGGTCGGCGACGAGGCCATGTGAGTACTCCCGGGTTGCGACGGCTGTCGGCTTTGCGCCTGGCTGGTGGCAGACGCACCCGGCCAGCGTAGCCGGGAAGGGCCCGGTCCGGGGCGGCGTCCCAGCGACTGGACGGCATCCTGTGTCCGGGATTCTCCCGGGCACGCGGTCTTGAGAGACCCCTCTCCATGAGGAGAATTGGTCGGCATCGACCGATAGTGTTCAGCATTGTCGAACGTAGTGGAGGTCCGGGTCCGATGGCGAAGAACATCCAGTCGCTGGAACGGGCGGCGGCCATGCTCCGGCTGCTCGCGGGCGGCGAGCGCAGGCTCGGCCTGTCCGACATCGCCGCCTCCGTCGGGCTGGCCAAGGGAACGGCGCACGGCATCCTGCGCACCCTCCAGGCGGAGGGATTCGTCGAGCAGGACGCCGCGTCCGGGCGCTATCAGCTGGGGGCCGAGCTGCTGCGGCTCGGCAACAGCTATCTGGACGTGCACGAGCTGCGGGCCAGGGCGCTGGTCTGGACGGACGACCTGGCCCGCTCCAGCGGCGAGAGCGTGCATCTGGGCGTGGTCCACCAGCAGGGCGTACTGATCGTCCACCATGTCTTCCGGCCGGACGACAGCCGGCAGGTGCTGGAGGTGGGCGCCATGCAGCCCATGCACTCCACCGCGCTGGGGAAGGTGCTCTCCGCGTACGACCCGGTGGCGCACAGCGAGGCGGTGGAGAGCGAGCGCCCGGCCCTGACCCCGCGCACCGTCACCGGTCTGGCCGACTTCGAGGCGGTGCTCGACCTGACCAGGGCGCGCGGCTGGGCCGCGGACGTCGAGGAGACCTGGGAGGGCGTGGCCGCGGTGGCCGCGCCCATCCACGACCGGCGGCGGATGCCGGTGGGCGCGATCGCCATCACCGGCGCGGTGGAGCGCATCTGTCCCGCGGGCGAGCTGCGGTCCGAGCTGGTGGCGGCGGTACGCGAGTGCGCGCGCGCCGTTTCCCGGGACATCGGCGCCGGGCGCTTTTGAGCGGTATGCCCGATCATCGGTATGGAGTGAGGTTTCGACCGCCGCACTCTTGACGGAACATCCCCCAGCGGAGAAAACTGCCGGACAACGGTCGGCATTGTCGAACACTTATCGGCTATACGAGTTAGTGTGTGACAACGCCACTGGCCGGTAACGCCCTCACCCCCTGAGGGCGCGGACCATCCGGTGCGAGCCGGAGGTCTGCCCTCCCCCTGGACGAAGGAGTCTCGGGTGTCCAACTTCGACATCTTCATAGGCGAGGTCACAGGTACCGCCCTGCTGATCCTGCTCGGTGGCGGCGTAGTCGCCGGGGTTGTTCTCAAGCGTTCCAAGTCACGGGACGCGGGCTGGGTGGCCATCAGCTTCGGCTGGGGCTTCGCGGTCATGGTCGGCGCGTATCTCTCGGCGCCCATATCCGGCGCGCTGCTGAACCCGGCCGTCACACTCGGTCTCGCGATCGAGGGCGGCATCAAGTGGGGGGACGTCCCCCTGTACATCGCCTCCCAGATGCTGGGCGCGATGATCGGCGCCTTCCTCGTGTGGGTGGCGTATCTGGGCCAGTTCAAGGCCCATCTCACCGACCCGGAGATCATCGCGGCGCAGCCGTCGGTGGAGGGGATGGTCGACCAGAAGACCGCCCCGAAGGCGGGTCCCGTGCTGGGCGTCTTCTCCACCGGACCCGAGGTCCGGAACGTGGTCCAGAACATGCTCACGGAGATCATCGCCACCTTCGTGCTGGTCATCGCCATCCTCACGCAGGGCCTCAACGACAAGGGCAACGGCCTCGGGGTGCTGGGTGTGCTGATCACCTCGTTCGTCGTGGTGGGCATCGGCCTGTCGCTGGGCGGTCCGACCGGGTACGCCATCAACCCGGCCCGTGACCTGGGCCCGCGCATCGTGCACGCGCTGCTGCCGCTGCCCAACAAGGGCGGCTCCGACTGGAGCTACGCGTGGATACCGGTGGTCGCTCCGCTGATAGGCGCCGCGCTGGCCGGCGGCTACTACAACTGGGCGCTGAAGTGACACCCCCGACCGCATCTCCCCTCCCCCTTCGCACCGAGCAGGAGCAGACACCGTGAGCGACACCACCACCGGCACCTCCTCCCACGGCACGGGCCCCTTCATCGCGGCCATCGACCAGGGCACCACCTCCAGCCGCTGCATCGTCTTCGACCGGGACGGCCGTATCGTCGCCGTCGACCAGAAGGAGCACGAGCAGATCTTTCCCAAGCCGGGCTGGGTGGAACACAACGCCGTCGAGATCTGGACGAACGTCCAGGAAGTCGTGGCCCGCGCCATCGAGAAGGCGGGCATCACCTCCGCCGACGTGAAGGCCATCGGCATCACCAACCAGCGCGAGACCACCCTGCTCTGGGACAAGAACACCGGTGAGCCCGTCCACAACGCCATCGTCTGGCAGGACACCCGTACCGACGCGCTCTGCCGCGAGCTGGGCCGCAACGTCGGCCAGGACCGCTTCCGCCGCGAGACCGGACTCCCGCTGGCCAGCTACTTCGCCGGCCCGAAGGCCCGCTGGCTGCTGGACAACGTCGAGGGGCTGCGCGAGCGCGCCGAGCGCGGCGACATCCTCTTCGGGACGATGGACTCCTGGGTCATCTGGAACCTGACCGGCGGCACCGACGGCGGCGTCCACGTCACCGATGTCACCAACGCGTCGCGCACCATGCTGATGAACCTGCACACCCTCGCGTGGGACCCGAAGATCCTGGAGTCCATGCAGGTCCCGGCCGCGATCCTGCCCGAGATCCGGTCCTCCGCCGAGGTGTACGGACACGCCAAGGGCGGCGCGCTCGACGGCATCCCGGTCGCCTCGGCGCTCGGCGACCAGCAGGCGGCCCTGTTCGGCCAGACCTGTTTCGCCGAGGGCGAGGCCAAGTCCACGTACGGCACCGGCACCTTCATGCTGATGAACACCGGTGGCAAGCCCGTCAACTCGTACAACGGCCTGCTGACCACGGTCGGCTACCGCATCGGCGACCAGCCCGCCGTGTACGCGCTGGAGGGCTCCATCGCGGTCACCGGCTCGCTGGTGCAGTGGATGCGCGACCAGATGGGCCTGATCAAGTCGGCGGCCGAGATCGAGACCCTGGCGTCCTCGGTCGAGGACAACGGCGGCGCGTACTTCGTCCCCGCCTTCTCCGGCCTCTTCGCCCCGCACTGGCGCCCCGACGCCCGCGGTGTCATCGCCGGTCTGACCGGCTATGTCACCAAGGCGCACATCGCCCGCGCGGTGCTGGAGGCCACGGCGTGGCAGACCCGCGAGATCAGCGACGCCATGACCAAGGACTCCGGTGTCGAGCTGACCTCGCTCAAGGTCGACGGCGGAATGACCTCCAACAACCTGCTGATGCAGACCCTCTCCGACGTCCTGGACGCCCCCGTGGTGCGTCCGATGGTCGCCGAGACGACCTGCCTCGGCGCCGCCTACGCCGCCGGACTGGCCGTGGGCTTCTGGCCGGACACCGACGCCCTGCGCGCCAACTGGCGCCGGGCCGCCGAGTGGACGCCCCGGATGGAAGCGGCCACCCGTGACCGCGAGTACAAGAACTGGCTCAAGGCCGTCGAGCGGACCATGGGCTGGCTCGACAACGAGGACAGCTGACCACCGGACCACCGGACAGCTGACGCGCCGCAGCGCCGGCGAGAGCTGAAGAGGAGTTACGCATGAGCACCCTGCAGAGCGTTCCCGCACTGGGGACGCACCCGGCCGGCGGTTCCCTGCCGAGCCGCGCCGAGACCCGGGACCAGCTGGCCAGAGCCACCTACGACCTGCTGGTGATCGGCGGCGGCATCCTGGGCATCTCCACCGCCTGGCATGCCTCCCAGTCGGGACTGCGGGTGGCCCTGGTGGACGGCGGCGACTTCGCCGGCGCCACGTCCTCCGCCTCCTCCAAGCTGCTCCACGGCGGGCTGCGCTACTTGCAGACCGGCGCGGTGAAGCTGGTGGCGGAGAACCACTTCGAGCGGCGCGCGGTGTCCCGGCAGGTGGCACCGCACCTGGCCAATCCGCTCACCTTCTATCTGCCCGTCTACAAGGGCGGCCCGCACGGCGCGGCCAAGCTCGGCGCGGGCGTCTTCGCCTACTCGGCGCTCTCCGCGTTCGGGGACGGCGTCGGCCATGTGATCAGCCCGGACAAGGCCCGGCAGGCCGTGCCCGAGCTGCGTACGGAGAACCTCAAGGCCGTGGCCGTGTACGGCGACGACCAGATGAACGACGCGCGGATGGCACTGATGACCGTCCGCGCGGCCGTCGACTCCGGCGCCACCGTCCTCAACCACGCGTCGGTCACCGGGCTCCGCTTCACCCAGGGCCGGGTCACCGGCGCCGAGCTGCGGGACGCGCTCGACGGTACGGAGTTCGGGGTCGACGCCCGGCTGGTGCTGAACGCCACCGGCCCCTGGGTCGACCACCTGCGCAAGCTGGAGAACCCGGACGCGGCGCCGTCCATCCGGCTCTCCAAGGGCGCGCACCTCGTTCTCAAGCGCACCGCGCCGTGGAAGGCCGCGCTCGCCACGCCCATCGACAAGTACCGCATCACCTTCGCCCTCCCGTGGGAGGACATGCTGCTGCTCGGCACGACCGACGAGGAGTACGAGGGCGAGCCCGCCGATGTCGCGGTCAACGAGAAGGACATCGCGCAGATCCTGGACGAGGCCGCGTTCTCGGTACGGGACCAGCAGCTGACCCGCGATCTGATCACCTACTCCTTCGCCGGGCTGCGCGTCCTGCCCGGCGGCCCCGGGAGCACCTCCAAGGCCAAGCGCGAGACGGTCGTGACCGAGGGCCGGGGCGGCATGCTCTCGGTCGCGGGCGGCAAGTGGACCACCTTCCGCCATATCGGCCGTACGGTCCTGAAGAAGCTGGAGTCGCTGCCGGGGCACCCGCTCGGCCAGGGCATGGAGCCGGTGTCCCAGCTGCCCAAGAAGCTTCCGCTGCCCGGTATCGCCAGCCCGAACGCGGTCGCCCACCGACTGCTGATCGACGGCGGCGGCACCGGCCCCTCGATGGCCCCCGACACCGCCCGCCATCTCGCCACCCATTACGGCTCGCTGGCGTTCGACATCGTGCGGCTGGCCAACGAGTACCCGGAGCTGGGCGAGCGGATCCACCCGGACGCCCCGGAGATCTGGGCGCAGGTCGTGTACGCCCGGGACCACGAGTGGGCCGAGACGGTCGACGACGTGCTGCGCCGCCGTACCACGCTCACCATCCGGGGACTGGACACGGAGCCGGTCCGGGCCCGGGTCGCGGAGCTGCTGGCCGAGCGGAGCTGACGGCCGGGCCGACGGACGAGCCGGGCCGACCGCCGGACGTCCGGATGGCGGCCTCGGACGTCCGGATCGCGGGCGGGGTACGCCTCCCACCGGGGAGGGGCCTCGCCCGCCGGGCCGGTCCGCCCGCATAATGGGGCGATACATCGGATGTCTGGAGGTCGCCCGTGGCTGTCACCGACGAGGCCATCGAGAAGATCAAGGAAATGATCGTCTCCGGCGCGCTGCGCCCCGGCGACCGTCTTCCCAAGGAGAGCGAACTCGCCGCCGAGCTGGGGCTGTCCCGCAACTCGCTGCGCGAGGCGGTGCGCGCGCTGTCGCTGATCCGCATCCTCGATGTGCGCCAGGGCGACGGTACGTACGTCACGAGCCTCGACCCGCAGCTGCTGCTGGAGGCGCTGAGCTTCGTCGTGGACTTCCACCGGGACGACACCGTGCTGGAGTTCCTCGCCGTACGCCGCATCCTGGAGCCCGCCGCGACCGCGCTGGCGACCCCCCGGATCACCGAGGCGGAGCTGGACGCTCTGGACGCGGCGCTGACCGCGCTGGGGCCGGCGCCGTCGGTCGGCGAACTGGTCGCGGCCGACCTGGAGTTCCACCGGTCGATCGTGCGCCACTCGGGCAACGCGGTGCTCTGCTCGCTGCTGGACGGGCTGTCGGGGCCGACCACCCGGGCCCGGGTCTGGCGCGGGCTGACCCAGGAGGACGCCGTCGCCCGGACCCTCCACGAGCACCGCGCGATCCTCGCGGCGCTCCGCGACCGGGACGCGGAGGCGGCCAGATCCTGGGCGACGGTCCATGTGGCGAGCGTCGAGATGTGGCTCAGATCGACGCTGTGAGCCCGGGCGGGCGGCGCGTACGCCCCGCTCAGGCGAGGGGGCGCAGCCGCAGTCCCTGCATCCCGCCGTCGACCGCGAGCGCCGTACCCGTGACGGCCGCCGCCGCCGGACTCGCGAGATACGCGACGGCCGCCGCGACCTCGTCCGCGCCGACCAGCCGGCCGGTGGGCTGGCGCGCGGCGAGGGCGGCGCGTTCGGCGGCGGGGTCGTCGGCCGCGTCGAGGAGCCGGCCCACCCAGGGGGTGTCGGCGGTGCCGGGGTTGACGCAGTTGACGCGGATGCCCTCGCGGACGTGGTCGGCGGCCATCGCCAGGGTCAGCGAGAGCACCGCGCCCTTGCTGGCGCTGTAGAGCGCGCGCTGCGGGAGCCCGGCGGTGGCGGCGATCGAGCAGGTGTGGGTGACGGAGACCGCCCCGGGCCGCCCGGCTGCGGCGCGGCGCAGATGCGGCAGGGCGTGCCGGGCGGTGCGGACCATGCCGAGGACATTGACGTCGAGTACGCGCAGCCACTCGTCGTCGGGGTTGTCCGCGACGGTGCCGAGGGCGCCGATGCCCGCGTTGGAGACGACGGTGTGCAGCCCGCCGAACTCCCGGGCCGCCGTGTCCACCGCCGTACGGACCGCCGCGTCGTCGGTGACGTCGGCGGTGAGCGGCAGGGTCCCGGCGGGCGCGCCGCCGGTCTCCCGGTCCAGTACGGCGACGCGTGCGCCGCGCGCCACCAGCAGGGCGGCGACGGCCGCGCCGATACCGGAGGCACCGCCGGTGACCAGGGCACCGAGTCCCTCGAAGTCCCGTACCGCCATCATGATCCGTTCTCCTTCCGCGGGCCGGACGCGCCGGTACGGGCCGCCCAGACGGATCCGTCGGGGTAGCGGTGGGCGGCGAGGGACGCGGGGAGCATCCTGGCCGAGAAGCCGGGCGCGGTGGGCGCGCGGTAGCGGCCGCCGGTGACGACGACGGGGTCGGCGAAGTGTTCGTGGAGGTGGTCGACGTACTCGATGACGCGGTCCTCCTGACTGCCGGAGACGGCGACGTAGTCGAACATCGCGAGGTGCTGGACGAGTTCGCAGAGGCCGACCCCGCCGGCGTGCGGGCAGACGGGGACGCCGAACTTGGCGGCGAGGAGCAGGATCGCCAGGTTCTCACCGACCCCGGCGACCCTGGCCGCGTCGATCTGGACGTAGTCGACGGCCTCCGCCTGGAGGAGCTGCTTGAAGACGACGCGGTTGGCGGCGTGTTCACCGGTGGCGACCCTGACGGACTGTCCGGCGCGGACGGCGGCGTGGCCGAGGATGTCGTCCGGGCTGGTCGGCTCCTCGATCCAGTGCGGTGCGTACGGGGCGAAGTCGGCCAGCCGGCGCAGCGCCTCGGGGACGTCCCAGCGCTGGTTGGCGTCGAGCGCGATGCGTATGTCGTCGCCGACGGCTGCGCGGGCGAGGCGCAGCCGCCGTACGTCGTCGTCGGGATCGGCGCCGACCTTGAGCTTGATCTGCCGGAAGCCGTCGGCGACGGCCTGCCGGGCGAGGGTGACGAGCTTGGTGTCGGAGTAGCCGAGCCAGCCGGGCGAGGTGGTGTACGCGGGGTAGCCGCCGGCCCGCAGCCGGGCGGCGCGCTCGGCGCGGCCGGGCTCGGCGGCGCGCAGCAGGGCCAGCGCCTCGTCGGGGGTGAGCGCGTCGGTGAGATGGCGGAAGTCGACGAGCGAGACCAGCTCCTCGGGGGTCATCCCGGCGAGGAACTCCCAGACCGGCAGGCCCGCGCCGGTGGCCGCGAGGTCCCAGGCGGCGTTGATGACCGCGCCGGCGGCCATGTGCATGACCCCCTTCTCCGGGCCGAGCCAGCGCAGTTGGGAGTCATGGGTGAGCGCGGTGGAGAGTTCGGCGAGATCGGCGGCGGTGCGGGGGGCGGGGCGTCCGACGACATGGGGCCGCAGCGCCTCGATGGCGGCGGCCATGACCTCGTTGCCGCGTCCGATGGTGAAGCAGAAGCCGTGCCCCTCACCGCCGGCGGAGGTACGGAGCACCACATAGGCGGCCGAGTAGTCGGGGTCGGGGTTCATGGCGTCGGAGCCGTCGAGCTGCTCGGAGGTCGGGAAGCGGATGTCGTGCACCGTGAACCCGGTGACGGTCTCGGTCATGCGCGCCTCTCGTACAGAACATCGGATCTCTTGCGGTCATCCGATGTATAGCGCCGCCTGCGCGCGACCGTCCAGAGCCGCGGCGAAATCGAGCCTCAGCGCTCGGATGAATCACCGGGGAATTGGACAGGGAGAGAACGGGGCCGCACCGGTCCGCGACCGGGTCCGGAGAAGTTCACCCGGCCGTGCACGGGGCTGCGGCCGGGGACGGCGAAAGCCGTAAGGTTGGTGCGTAGAAAAAGGAAACTTCGGAAGGAGGCACTGGGTGATCGAGCTCGACGGGGTTCCCGAGCTGATCGACCCGGTCATGGTGGCCGCGTTCGAGGGCTGGAACGACGCGGGCGACGCGGCCTCCGCGGCGGTGGCTCATCTGCACCGGGAGTGGAAGGGCGAGGTGTTCGCGGCGCTGGACGCCGAGGACTACTACGATTTCCAGGTCAATCGGCCCACGGTCTATCTGGAGGGCGGCCAGCGGAAGATCACCTGGCCGACCACCCGGCTCTCCGTGGTGCGGGTGGGCGGGGAGACCCCTCGTGACCTGGTGCTGGTGCGCGGTATCGAGCCGTCCATGCGCTGGCGCTCGTTCTGCAACGAGCTGCTGGGTTTCGCCCATGAGCTGGGTGTGGAGATGGTGGTCATCCTGGGCGCGCTGCTCGGCGACACCCCGCACACCCGGCCGGTGCCGGTCAGCGGGGTCACCTCGGACACGGATCTGGCCAGGACGATGGACCTGGAGGAGACCCGGTACGAGGGGCCGACCGGCATCGTCGGCATCCTCCAGGAGGCGTGCACCCACGCGGGTGTGCCGGCGGTGAGCCTGTGGGCCGCCGTGCCGCACTACGTGTCGCAGCCGCCCAATCCCAAGGCGACGCTGGCGCTGCTCAACCGGCTGGAGGATCTGATCGGGCTGCGGATCCCGCTCGGCGAGCTGGCCGAGGACGCGCGGGCCTGGCAGCTGGGGGTGGATCAACTGGCCGCCGAGGACAGCGAGGTGGCGGAGTACGTCCAGTCGCTGGAGGAGGCGCGGGACACGGCCGAGCTGCCCGAGGCGTCCGGCGAGGCCATCGCCCGGGAGTTCGAGCGGTATCTGCGCCGGCGCGACGGCGGTCCGGGGCCCGGGCCGGGACCGGGACCCGCGCCGGGCGGCCATGCCACGGAGGGCGGGGACGGCCCGCCGTATCTGCGCGACGCCTCGGGCGGCGGCCGCGCCCGCCCGCCGCGCTCCCCGCGCGACCTCTCCGGTCCGGGCGGGGGTACGGGCAGAGGCCCGGGGCCGGCGGACGGACCCGCGGACGGTTCCCCGGAGGACGGGCCCGCCGACAACGAGGACGGGTCCTCCGGGGACTGAGGACAACAGCGGGACAGACGGCCGGTGCGGCGGGGGAACGACGGCCCCCGCCGCACCGGCCGCTTCGCCATGTGTGCGCACAATTCAGCCAGTAGCGCGGACCAATGATTGAAAGTGATCACAACCGGTCTACCCTGCTCCGCAGATGACAGCGGAGAGGTGCGGTTGATGAAGGTGCTGGTGACCGGCGCGTCGGGATTTCTCGGCGGCCATCTGGTGGACGGCGCCGTGCGCGCGGGCCACCACGTCCGGGTGCTGGTGCGGCCGGGCAACGACATCGGCCGACTGACGGCGCTGCCCGGGGTGGAACCGGTGTACGGCGATCTCGGCGACGCCGACGCGCTGCGCCGGGCCGCCGAGGGCGTCGACGTGGTGCACCACAGCGCCGCCCTGGTCGGACAGCGCGGCACCCGCGCGCAGTTCTGGGAGACCAATGTCGCGGGCACCGAGCGGCTGCTGACGGCGGCCCGGAGCGCCGGGGCCCGCCGCTTCGTCTTCATCAGCACGCCCAGCGCGCTGATGAACCCCCGGGACGGCGACCGGTTCGGCATCGACGAGAGCATCACGTACCCGGACCGGTTCTTCAATCTCTACTCCGAGACCAAGGCCGCCGCCGAGCAGCGCGTACTGGCCGCCCACGGGCCGGAGTTCACCACGGTCTCGCTGCGTCCCCGGGGGATCTGGGGGCCGCGCGACCGCTCCGGCTTCCTGCCGAACCTGATCGCCAAGCTGGTGGCGGGCAAGCTCCCCGATCTCGCCGGCGACAAGCGGGTGCTGACCTCGCTCTGCCACTGCGACAACGCGGTATCCGCCGCGCTGCTCGCCACCGGGGCCCCGGCCGAACGGGTCGGCGGCCGGGCCTACTTCATCGTCGACCGGGAGCCCGTGGACGCGCGGGAGATGATCCTGCGGCTCACCGAACTCTTCGGCGGTACGCCGCCCACCCGCAGGGTGCCGCCGCCGGTACGGGACGCGCTGGTCGCGGGGGTGGAGCTGCTCTGGCGGATCCCGGCGCTCGCGGCCCGGCGCGAACCTCCGCTCAGCCGCTACTCGGTGGCGCTGATGACCCGGTCCCGTACGTACGACACCTCGGCGGCCGAGCGGGACTTCGGCTACTCCCCCGTGATGGACACGGAGACGGGGCTGCGGCAGCTGGCGGAGTGGGTCGAGTCGCAGGGCGGCACCGAGGCGTTCGTACGCACCATGTCCTGACGGGATACGGGGGTACGGCACGACGGCCCGGCCGGGGTACGGCGCGACGGCCGTACCCCGATCGGGCCCCGAGCCGATCGGACCGGGGCGGCTACAGCGCGACGCCGAGCAGCGCGTCGACGGTGCGCGAGACCACGCCGGGCGCGCCCTCCTCCGTACCGCCCGTGGACTCCTGGAGCGCGGCCCAGCGGTCGACGGCCGCGAGCGCCGCGGGCGCGTCCAGGTCGTCGGCCAGCGCCTCGCGGACCTCTTCGACCAGCGCCTCTGCGGACGGTCCGTCGGGCCGCGACACCGCGGCCCGCCAGCGCGCCAGCCGCGCCACGGCGTCCTGGAGGACCTGGTCGGACCACTCCCAGTCGGCGCGGTAGTGGTGCGCGAGGAGCGCGAGCCGGATCGCCGCCGGGTCCACACCCGCGCGGCGCAGGCTGGACACGAAGACGAGATTGCCCCGGGACTTGGACATCTTCTCGCCGTCCAGGCCGACCATCCCGGCGTGCACATACGCCTGGGCGAAGGGGTGTTCCCCGGTCAGCGCCTGGGCGTGCGAGGCGCCCATCTCGTGGTGCGGG
This sequence comes from Streptomyces paludis, assembly GCF_003344965.1. Taxonomy (NCBI): domain Bacteria; kingdom Bacillati; phylum Actinomycetota; class Actinomycetes; order Kitasatosporales; family Streptomycetaceae; genus Streptomyces; species Streptomyces paludis. Next base: position 984,730 of record NZ_CP031194.1, read on the forward strand.
AAGGCCAGATCGCTGCCGCCGCCCTGGACGTCGAAGCCCATCCCGAGATGGTCGAGGGCGATGGCCACACACTCGATGTGCCAGCCGGGCCGGCCGCGGCCCAGGGAGCCGCCGTCCCAGCTCGGCTCGCCGGGCCGGGCGGCCAGCCAGAGGATCGGGTCGAGCGGGTTCTTCTTGCCCGGCCGGTCGGGGTCGCCGCCGCGCTCGGCCGAGAGCAGCCGCATCGCCTCGGCGTCGAGCCGCGAGACCTGTCCGAAGTGCGGATCGGCCGCCACGGAGAAGTAGACGTCGCCTTCGAGTTCGTACGCGGCACCGGCCTCCACCAGCCGTTCCACCAGCGGCACGATGCCCGGTATCGCCTCGACGGCGCCGATGTAGTGCTGGGGCGGGAGCATGCGCAGGGCGGTCATGTCCTCGCGGAAGAGGGCCGTCTCGCGCTCCGCGAGCCCGACCCAGTCCTCCCCGTCGCGCGCCGCCCGTTCCAGCAGGGGATCGTCGACATCGGTCACGTTCTGGACGTAGTGAACCTGCCGCTTCGTGTCGAGCCACACGCGCTGCACGAGGTCGAACGCGTTGTAGGTCGCCGCGTGACCCATGTGGGTCGCGTCGTACGGCGTGATGCCGCAGACGTAGATACGGGCGACGGGACCGGGCGCGAGGGTGACGCGGCCGTCGGTCGCGGTGTCGTGAATCGTGAGGTCGCGGCCCTTGCCAGGCAGGGCGGGGACCTCGGAAGCGGGCCAGGCATGCATGTCATGAGCGTAACCGGATGGAAGTTCCGGATACGAACCGGATGGCCGATCTTGGCCGATGAGGCGCTCTTGCGCGTTCCGTCGCGAACTGCTTACGGGCGCCGGGTATCAGGCCGGGATCAGGCTCACACCGGCGGCCAGGGAATCGGCGGCCACTGCCCGGAGGGTTCCGGGTGCCGGCCGGTGTGGCGCAGCTCACGGACCCGGGCGCGTACGGCATCGGTCTCGGCCACGGTGATGAGTTCGGCCAGTCGGGTGGCGAGGGGCGCGGCGGGCACCAGCGCTTCCTCCAGCCGGGCCAGCACCGCCAGCGCCTCGTCGGTCAGCGGCTCGCCCGCCCAGCCCCAGAGCAGGGTGCGCAGCTTGTCCTCCACATGGAAGGTGACGCCGTGGTCGATGGCGTAGAGGTGGCCGCCGGGCGCGGGCAGCAGATGGCCGCCCTTGCGGTCGCCGTTGTTGATGACGGCGTCGAGGACGGCGAGACGCCGCAGCTGCTCGTCATCGGCGTGCACCAGCAGGGCGGTCCGGCCCTCGCCGACCTCGGCGCGGCCGACGGCCTTCCAGCCGTCGCCGGGGCGCTCCTCGTCGACGAGGGCGAGCAGCGGGCCGAAGTCCGCGTCGGGGGTGTCGTCCGCGCGGGCCGCTTCCTCGTCGGCGGCCGTATCCTCAGCGTCGTTCACCGCGTCCGCGTCGTCGTCCGGCTCCAGGTCGATCCAGAGCTGGCACATGCCCTCGCCGTACGGTCCGTCCCGGAGCACGGTCGGCGGGACGAGGTGCCAGCCGGTCGCCTCGGAGACCTCGTACGCCGCGACCTCGCGCTGGGCGAGCGTGCCGTCGGGGAAGTCCCACAGGGGCCGCTCCCCCGCGACGGGCTTGTAGACGCAGGACGCCTCCCGGCCCTCGTACGCGACCGAGCAGTAGAGCACCCCGTTGGACGCCTCACGGATCCGGCCACGCACCGTCAGCTCGCCCTTGGTGAGCAGCTCGACAGCGGTCACGCTCCGCGGCGGTATCCGTTCTGGCGCGGGCATACGTGTCCTTCCGGGTCGAGCGGCAGGCTGCACAGCGGGCACGGCGGCCGGCCCGCGTTGACCACGTCCAGGGCGCGCTTGGCGAAGGCCCTGGCCTGGGTGCCGGAGAGCCGGACCCGGAGCATCGGCGGCCCGTTCTCCTCGTCCTGGAGCAGCCGCTCCTCGGCCTCGGCGAGATCCTCGTCGGTGTCGGCCTCCAGCTCGACGAGCGCCTGTGCCTCGATGATCATGCGCTGCTCGTCGCCGTCCCAGGCCAGCGCCATGGTGCCGACCCGGAACTCCTCCTCGACGGGCGCGTCGAGCGGGGCGGAGTCGGTCACCTCGGCGGGCGCCACGGCCGGCACGGGCGCGTTCCCGCCGGTCCGGCGCACGACCTCGTCGAGCAGCTCGTCGATACGCTCGGCGAGCGCCGCCACCTGGGTCTTCTCCAGGGCGACGCTGGTCACGCGCCCGGCGGCGGACGCCTGGAGGAAGAACGTACGGCGTCCAGGCAGCCCGACCGTACCGGCCACGAAGCGGTCCGGTGGGTCGTAGAGGAACACCTGACGGGACACGTCCTGTCTCCCTTGGAGATCGTCGGAATCGGAATCGGAACAGAGCGGGGAAAGCGCCGCCCTCGGCATCGCTCGGACGGCGCGTCCACCCTACTGCGCCGACCGATCACGTCGCTCCCGCGCCGCCCCCGACCGTGCCCGGTCCGGCGGCCGGTCCCGCGTCCTGGCCGGCGCGCGGTGCCAGCGCGCCGAGATCGCCCGTGTCGCCGAGGCGCAGCACAAAGGGGCGCAGCCGGGTGTAGCGGACCGCCGTCACCGAGCACGGGTCCACATGGATCCGCTGGAAGAGATCGAGATGCATCCCCAGCGCGTCCGCCACCAGGGCCTTGATGATGTCGCCGTGCGAGCACATCAGGAAGACGGCGTCCTCGCCGTGCTCCTCCTCCACCCGCGCGTTCCACTCCCGGACGGCCTCGACGGCGCGCGCCTGCATCGCGCGCATCGACTCGCCGCCGGGGAACGCGGCGGCGGAGGGGTGCTGCTGCACGACCGTCATCAGCGGCTCGTCGGCCAGCTCGGCGAGCTTGCGGCCCGACCAGTCGCCGTAGTGGCACTCCCCGATCCGGTCGTCGGTCCGCACCTCGGTGCCCGGCCGGGCGTCCAGCAGCGGCTGGAGCGTCTCCAGACAGCGCTGGAGCGGGCTGGAGACAACGGCGGCCAGCGGCACCCCCGCCAGCCGTCCCGGCAGCGCCGCGGCCTGCGCGGCCCCCCGCTCGTCGAGGGCGACACCGGGCGTCCAGCCGGCGAGCAGCCCCGCGGTGTTGGCGGTGGACCGCCCATGACGTACGAGGATCAACGTGGCCATGCGGCCAGCGTAGAGCCTCGGTAGGACAACGGTCGCCGGGCGGCGGTGGCCGGGGGATGCGCTCCTGGCCGGAAAAGGGAAGAATGCCCGCCGTGATCGTGGACTGCGCCATCTACCGCGGCGGACGCCGTACCGACGGGCCCGCCGACTTCTCCGACGCCCTCGCCGAGGCCCGGGCCGAGGGCGACGCGTTCCTCTGGCTCGGGCTGCACGAGGCCACGGTGAAGGAGTTCGAGCTGGTGAGCCGCGAGTTCGGGCTGCATCCGCTGGCCGTGGAGGACGCGCTCACCGCGCATCAGCGGCCCAAGCTGGAGGTCTACGACGACTCGCTGTTCATGGTCCTCAAGCCCGTGGTCTACGACCACGGCAGCGACAGCGTGTCCACGGGCGAGCTGATGGTCTTCATAGGCGACTCGTTCGTCGTGACCGTCCGGCACGGCGAGGGCGCCCCGCTGGCGGCCGTACGGAGCCGGCTGGAGGCGGAGCCCGAGGTGCTCAAGCACGGGCCCACCGCCGTCATGTACGCGGTCAGTGACGCGATCGTCGACCACTACATCGAGGTGGCCGGGGAGTTGCAGGCCGATCTGGAGGAGCTGGAGGCCGATGTCTTCGCGCCGGACGGCGGCGACGGCGCCGGCGGGCCCCGCGCCCGGGACGCGGCGACCGGGACGCCGACCGCGGCGCGGATCTACGGATTCAAGCGGCAGGTACTGGAGTTCCGCCGGGCCAGCGGCCCGCTCGCGGCGCCGATGGCCCGGCTCTCCGGGACCGGGGTGCCCTTCGTCCATGAGCACGCGCAGCCGTTCTTCCGGGACGTCAACGACCATCTGCTGCACGCCAACGAGCAGGTGGAGGGGCTCGACCGGCTGCTCTCCGACATCCTGTCCGCGCATCTCGCGCAGATGGGCGTCCGGCAGAACGACGACATGCGGAAGATCTCGGCGTGGGCCGCCATGGCCGCCGTGCCCACCATGGTCGCCGGGATCTACGGGATGAACTTCCGGCACATGCCGGAGCTGAGGTACGTATGGGCTTATCCGGCCGTGCTCACCTTCATGGCGCTCGTGGTCTTCGGGCTGCACCGCCAGTTCAAACGGCGCGGCTGGCTCTGACGGCCGGCGCGGCCCCGGCGGCCGGGGAAGGCCGGGAGGGGCCGCGCCCGCGCGGGCCGCGCCGCCGGGGTTACGAGGCGAGCCCGGCGCGCTCCAGGGCCTCGGTGCCGGTCCGCAGCGCGGCGAGCCGCTCGTCCAGGGTGAATCCGGCGGGCGCGAGGGTCAGCGTGGTGACGCCCGCCTCCGCGTACTCCGTCATCCGGTCGGCGATCCGCTCGACCGTACCGAGCAGCGTCGTCGAGTCGATCAGCTCGTGCGGTACGGCGGCGCCCGCGCCGGTCTTGTCGCCGGAGAGGTACTTGTCCTGGATCTCGGCGGCCTCCTTCTCGTACCCCATGCGCTGCGCGAGCTGGTTGTAGAAGTTCTGCTTCCGGCTGCCCATACCGCCGACGTACAGGGCGGTGTACGGGCGGAACGTGTCCGCGAGCGCGGCGATGTCCGTGCCGACGGCGAGCGGCACGGTGGGACAGACGTCGAAGCCGTCCATGGTCAGACCGGCCTTCTCGCGGCCCGCCCGCAGATACCGGATCGCGGTCTCCTCCAGATGACCGGCGGAGGGGAAGATCAGCAGCGCGCCGTCCGCGATCTCGCCGGTCTGCTCCAGGTTCTTCGGGCCGATCGCCGCGATGTAGAGCGGGATGTGCTCGCGCTCCGGGTGCACCGTGAGCTTCAGCGGCTTGCCGGGGCCGCCGGGCAGCGGCAGCGTCCAGTGCTCGCCCTCGTACGAGAGCCGCTCCCGGGACATGGCGCGGCGGACGATCTCGACGTACTCGCGGGTGCGGGCCAGCGGCTTGTCGAACTTCACGCCGTACCAGCCCTCGGAGACCTGCGGTCCCGAGACGCCGAGGCCGAGCCGGAACCGGCCGCCGGAGAGGGAGTCGAGGGTGGCCGCGGTCATCGCGGTCATCGCGGGCTGGCGCGCGGGGATCTGGAGGATCGCGGAGCCGACGTCGATGGACTCGGTGTGCGCGGCCACCCAGCTCAGTACGGTCGGGGCGTCGGAGCCGTACGCCTCGGCCGCCCAGCAGACGTCATAGCCGAGCCGGTCCGCCTCCTGCGCGACGGCGAGGTTGTCCCCGTCCATTCCCGCGCCCCAGTAACCGAGATTGATGCCGAGCCGCATAGCCACTCCCCTTGCCGATCGGCGCTGTGCCTGCCGATATGCCGATATGCCAATGGATTACCGATGAGTAACGTGCCTGTTCACGGGACTCTAGCGCGCCGCCGGGTGATCCGTCAGGGGCCCCGGGGAGCCGCGGGGGCGCCCGGTTGTCCACAGGCTCGCTCCGCGTGCCGCCACGGCCAGTAATCTCAACCGCCATGGAGCAGAGGCATCTCGGCCGTACCGGCCTGCGTGTGTCCAGGATCGGGCTCGGCACCCTGACCTGGGGACGGGACACCGACGAACATGACGCCGCCGACCAGTTGAAGACGTTCTGGGAGGTCGGCGGCACCCTGGTCGACACGGCCGACGTGTACGGGGGCGGGGAGGCCGAGTATCTGCTCGGCCGCATCCTTGAGCGGCTCATACCGCGCCGGGACCTGATCATCGCGACGAAGGCCGGCAGTGTGCCCGATCCGTACCGGCGCTTCGACGGGTCCCGGGGGCATCTGCTCGCGGCCCTGGACGACTCGCTGGAGCGGCTCGGGACGGACTATGTCGATCTGTGGCAGGTCCACGCCTTCGACACCGAGACCCCGCTGGACGAGACGCTCAGCGCGCTGGACATCGCGGTCACCAGCGGCCGGGCGCGATACGCGGGGGTGTCGAACTTCTGCGGCTGGCAGCTGGCCAAGGCCGCCACCTGGCAGCTCGCCGCGCCCGGGACACGCACCCGGCTGGCCAGCACCCAGATGGAGTACTCCCTGCTCCAGCGCGGGGTGGAGCGCGAGGTGCTGCCGGCCGCGAACGATCTCGGGGTGGGGCTGCTGCCCTCGTCCCCGCTCGGCCGCGGGGTCCTCACCGGCAAGTACCGGCACAGCACCCCGCCGGACTCGCGGGGCGCGTCCGAGCAGATGGCGCCGTTCGTCGAGCCCTATCTCGACGGCGCGGCGCGGCGGATCGTGGACGCGGTCGCGACGGCCGCCGACGGGCTGGCGACGACCCCGCTGGAAGTGGCGCTGGCCTGGGTCAGGGACCGTCCGGGGGTGGTCGCGCCGATCGTCGGCGCGCGCAACGCGCAGCAGCTCTCGGCCGCGCTGTCAGTGGAGAGCCTTAGTCTTCCTGACGAGATCTGCCGGGCGCTCGACGATGTGTCGGCGCCTGTGCACCGCTATCCCGATCAGGACTGGAGCACGCTGTGAGTACGGATCGCGACCCCGCCGCCGTGGAGGAGGCCGAGCCCGTGCCGGTGCCCGAGACCGAGCCCGCCGACACCGACGCTGACACCGACATCGGTGCTGACACTGACACCGACGCTGACACCGACGCGCCGTCCGGCACGGCCGAGCCCAAGGCGGCCGAGCCCGAAGTGTCCGAAGCCGCCGCCGAGTTGGCGGCGCAGCGGGAGCTGCGGGAGCGGATCGAGCGGCGCAAGGCGGAGAAGGAGGGGCCGATCGCCGCGGGGACGAAGCTGAGCGGGCAGGCCGCCGATCTGCTCGCCGCCGTGCGGGCCATGGAGAGCGGCGCCCCGGTGGACCCGTCCCTGCTGGCGCGGGCCGCGCCCGTACGGACGCCCGCGCCCGCCCCCGTACCGGATCGGGCGCCCGTCCCGGCGCGGCCGGCCGCGCCCGCCGCCCCCGGCCGGGCCGCCGAGGCGCCGCCGGAGGCGATGGCGGCCGTACGGGGCGTGCTCGGGGAGGGCGGGGCCCCGGAGGCGCTCGCCGGACAGCTCTGCGCCGCGCTCGGGGAGCGGGCCGCCGACGCGCTGCGCGCGAATCCGTGGCTGCTGCTCGCCGTACCGGGCGTACGGCCCGAGCAGGCCGACGGGTTCGCGCGGGCGCTGCTGGGAGCGGCGTGCGGCCCGGGTGACGAGCGGCGGGCCGCCGCGCTGGTCGGCCGGCTGCTGGAGCGCGCCGCGCTCCGGGGCCATACGGCGCTGGACGCGTCGTCGGTGCGCACCGCGCTCGCCGGGCACGCGGTGCCCGACCCGGACGAGGCCGTACGGCACGCCGTCGCCGAGGGGGCCGTGCTGGTGTTCCGGGAGGGCGCCGACGACCTCGGCGCCGATGACTTCGAGGCCGACGGCTTCGAGTCCGGGGACAGCGAGGAGACGGCCGAGGAGCCCCACGGCACGGACGGGACCGGGGCCGCCGACGGAGGCGGGGCCGGGGACGCCCCGCCCGCGCCGGTGCTGCTGGGCCTCGACCGGTACGCGCTCGCCGAGGAGAGCCTCGCCGACGGGCTCGCGCGGCTGGTGAAGACCGCCCGGGAGACCTCCGGGGCGGCCCGGGGCGGCGCGGCATGGGCGGAGGCCGCCGCGGGGGCCCCCTCGCCCTCGGCCGCCGAGCTGATCCGCGCCGTCGCGGACCACGGGCTGGTCCTGCACACCGGCGGCGAGGCGGCGCGCGCCGAGCCGGTCGCCCTGGCCGCCGCGGCACGCGCGCTCGGCCTGCGCGCGGTGGTCGCGGCCCACAGCGAGAACGGCCGCGCGCGGCTGGACCCGGCCGGCGGCGCCGGGACCGGCGTGGTCACCGTGGCCGGGCTGCTGGCCGGCGCGGAGGGCCCCGGTCGGGACGCGGACGGCGCCTTCGCGCTCGATCTCCTCGTGGTGCTGGACGCGCCGCAGCTGGACGTGGAGACGGCCGCGATGCTCGTGGAGTCCCTGCCGGACGGCGGCCGGCTGGTGCTCAGCGGCGACCCCGGGGTGCTGTGGTCGGCGGGCGCCGGGCGGGTCTTCGCGGATCTGCTGGCGGCCGGGGTGTGCCCGCGCGTCGCTTCCCGTACACCCGATCCCGGCCCGCTGGGCGAGCTGGTCTCGGGGATCGGCGCCGGTGAGCTGGCTCCGGTGGAGGCGCCCGGCAAGGAGGTCGTGATCGTCCCGGTGCGGGACGCCGGCGAGGCGGTGCACCGGGCCGTACAGCTGGTGGCGGAGTCGGTGCCGCGCGCCTTCGGCGTGGCCGCCGGCGAGACCCAGGTGATCACCGTGGGCCACGGCGGCCCCTGCGGGACCCGCGCGCTCAACGCGGCGCTCAAGCAGCGGCTCAACCCGGGCCCGGGCGCGTTCGGCGGCTTCGACCCCGGGGACAGGGTCGCGTACGTACCGGCGCCGGGCCGGGCGCTCCAGGGCGCGGTGGTCTCGGCGGACGCCGAAGGGCTGCGGCTGGACTGCGCGGGGACACCGGTCGTCGTGGCGCGGGACCGGGTCGAGCGGGCCGTACGCCACGGCTGGGCGCTCACCGCGCACCAGGCGGCGGGGATGCGCTGGCCGGCGGCGGTCGTGGTGCTCCCCGGCGACGCGGCACAGGGGCTGAACCGGCCCTGGGTCTATACGGCGTTCAGCCGGGGGGACCGGCATCTGTCGGTCGTCCACGGCGTCGACCAGGCGCTGGCGCGCGCGGTGACGGACATCCCGTCCGAGGAGCGTACGACCAGGCTGCGCCCGCTGCTGACGGCCCTGCTGGCGCCGGTGGCGGTGCCGCAGGGGTGAGACGGCCGGAGTGACACGACCGGCGTGACACGAGCAGCGTGACACGAGCGGTCCGGAAACCTCGGGGACGCGGGAGTCTCCCCGCCCCCGGAGGTTTCCGGACCGGCCTCAGGCGTCCTGTTCCTCCAGGTCGTCGAGGTCGGCGTCGAGGTCGTCCTCGTCGAAGACGGCGCTGACGTCGAACCGGCAGACCACCTGCTGGGGGTCGGCGTGGTCGAAGGGCGCCGACAGCCACTCCCCCGGCTCCGGGAGGTCGTCCGCCGCCGCCACCCAGAGTGTGGAGTCGCCCTCCTCCAGGCCGAACTCCTTGTGCCGGGAGGCGATCTCGTCGGGTTCGTACTCACCGAAGAGCACACCGAGCGCGGCATGCACACTGCCGCCCGCGATCGCTCCGCGGTCGCCCTCCCCCTCCACATCGGCGATGCGCTGTGCCTGTGCGAGCAGCCGCGGCGGCTCCACCACCGCGTAATCGCGCCTGATCAGCACACTCAGGGCGTTGGGCTCCTCGGGACCGGTATAGGGCGGCAGGGAGTCGTCGGGGTCCGGGATCTCGAAGGGGGTGACTTCGTCATAACGGTGGTAGAGCCGCTCGTCGTAGACCTCGGCCGCGACGGCGAGAGCGTTGAACGCGTCGGAGACCGCCGGATCGTCCTCACCCGTACGGTGTTCGACCGCTGCCAGATGGCGGTCCAGAGCGACCTTGACCGCCTCGGCGGCAGCGCGTACCTCGGCAGCGGTGGGCTGCGCAGCATCAGACATAGTGCAGACGCTATCCGTACCGGGCCGCTGCACGCACAATAGATGCGATGCCGGAATACGAATTTGTCGACGTGTACGTGCCGCGCGGAGTCTCCCGCAAGGATGCGGCCCGTCTGCTCACCGACCATGCCGAGTACGGACACTGGGAACTGGACCGTCTGAGCCTGCACCGGGACGGCAGCCGCAGGGTGCGGCTGCGCCGGCGCATCATCCGTCAGGTGCGCGCCACCTGGTGACCACGGTGGAACGGGCCCCGCTGCTGCGGGGCCCGCCCTTGTGGTCCCTCCGGACGCGGCCGGTACGCGGCCTCCGCGCTGTCCGTGCCCGGCCGGTTACGCCGCGGCGCGGGCGCGGCGGTAGAGGATGCTGCCCGCGAGCAGCAGTCCGGCGCCGGCCGGGATCGCGATCCCGAGTCCGCCCGCTCCGGTCGAGGCGAGGACCTCCTTCTCCTCCCCGGGCTTCGCGACGGAGTGGGTCTCCGGTGTGTTCGGTGTGCTCGGTGTGGACACCTGCTCCGGGGCCGGGGGCACCGCGCGGACCTCGGTCGGCTGACCGGGCCGGCCCGGTGTGACGGGGTGCTCCGGCCCCACCGGCGGGGTGACGACGGGCGTCTCGACGTTCGCGCAGCCGTTGCCGAAGACCGGGTTGAGCAGCCCGATGATGTCGATGCTGTTCCCGCACACGTTCACGGGGATGTCGATCGGCACCTCGACGCTGTTGCCGGAGCCGACACCGGGCGAGTTGGCCGTGGTGTTGCCCGCGTGGGCGCCGCCGCCGGCGTGTGAGCCGCCCGCCGGGACGGTGTGGGTGGCACCGGGGTGCGAGCCGCCCTCGTGGGGGCCGCCCGGCCGCGTACCGCCGTGCGGGCCGCCGTGCGACGGGGTGGTGGTGTGCGCGCCGCCGCCGTACGCGTCACCGTGTCCGCCGCCGGACTGCTGCTTGGCCGGGTGGCCCGACACATTGGCGCAGTTGTTGCCGAAGGCCGGGTTGAGCACTCCGACGACGTCGATGGTGTTGCCGCACACGTTGACCGGGACGTGTACGGGCACCTGGACGTTGTTCCCGGACAGCACGCCCGGGGAGTTCGCCGTGGTGCTGCCGGCTCCGGCGTCCGCCTGCGCGTAACCGCCGCCGAGCGCGAGCACGCCGCCCGCTGCCGCCACGGTGACCAGGCTCTTGCGCGTGACCTGCCTCATTGCTTCGATTCCTGCCTTCTGCCTTGGGGGCTGCCCCTGGGCGTCGGTGCCGGGGCAGGATGCCCAGCGGCCCCGGAGCGCATGGCGCGCGCTCCGGGGCCGGGGGCGGGCTCAGACCCTCACGGGTGAGCTACGACAACGTCACTTGTTGATGCAGGTGTTGCCGAAAGCCGGGTTCAGCAGACCGATCACGTTGATCGAGTTGCCGCACACGTTGACCGGCAGGTGGATCGGGACCTGGATGACGTTGCCCGAAAGCACACCGGGGGAGCCCACGGCAGCGGCGTGCGCGCCGGAGTCCGCGACGGCCATGCCCGCGCCCGCGAGCACGAGACCACCGGTGACAGCCGCAGCAGTGACGACCTTCTTGAGCATTTGTTCCTCCTCGTAGGCATGTGCGGTCCCAGCCGCGGACCGCACATGTGTAACGAAGAGGGACGCGTGAGGCTACGACCGCCTGATCGCATTCACTCTTCTCAGTCACCAACGCACATATTGGCGAATTACGAGGTCGCCTCGGTCAGCTGTGATCGATGAAACGGTCAAGGACGCGCACCCCGAACTTCAGCCCGTCCACCGGCACCCGCTCGTCGATCCCGTGGAACATGCCGGCGAAGTCCAGCTCCGGCGGCAGCTTCAGCGGGGCGAACCCGAAGCCGCGGATACCGAGGTCGTCGAAGGACTTGGCGTCCGTACCCCCCGACAGCATGTACGGGACGGCCCGCGCGATCGGGTCCTCGGCGACCAGCGCGGTCTGCATGGCGTCCACCAGCTTCCCGTCGAAGCTGGTCTCCAGCGCCTTGTCGCCGTGCACGTCCTCGCGCCGGACGCGCGGGCCGAGGATCCGGTCGAGGTCGGCGAGGAACTCCTCCTCGTACCCCGGCAGGAACCGTCCGTCGACATGGGCGGTCGCCTGGCCCGGGATCACGTTCACCTTGTAGCCGGCGCCGAGCATGGTGGGGGCGGCGGAGTTGCGCAGGGTGGCGCCGATCATCTTGGCGATACCGCCGAGCTTGGCGAGGGTGGCGTCCATGTCCTCGGGGTCGAGCGGGGTGCCGAGCGCGTCGGACAGCTCGTCCAGGAACGACCGTACGGTCTTGGTCACCCGCACCGGCCACTGGTGCCGGCCGAGCCGCCCGACGGCCTCGCACAGCTCCGTGATCGCGTTGTCGTTGTTGGTCATCGAGCCGTGCCCGGCGGTGCCGTCGACGGTCAGCCGCATCCAGTGCATGCCCTTCTGGGCGGTCTCCACGAGATAGAGCCGCAGATTCTCGTTGACGGTGAAGGAGAACCCGCCGACCTCGCTGATCGCCTCCGTCACCCCGTCGAAGAGCCCGGGGTGCTTGTCGACGAGATACCGCGCGCCGTACGTGCCGCCCGCCTCCTCGTCGGCGAGGAAGGCCAGCACGATGTCGCGCGGGGGCTTGCGGCCGCTGCGCATCCGGTCGCGGACAACCGCGAGGGTCATCGCGTCCATGTCCTTCATGTCGACGGCGCCCCGGCCCCACACGCAGCCGTCCGCGATCTCGCCGGAGAACGGGTGGTGGCGCCAGTCCTCGGCGTTGGCCGGGACGACATCGGTGTGCCCGTGGATGAGCAGCGCCGGCCGGGACGGATCCTCGCCCTCGATCCGGGCGACGGTGGAGGCGCGGCCCTTGTGCGACTCGAAGATCTTCGGTTCGAGCCCCACCTCCGCGAGCTTCTCCGCGACGTACTCGGCGGCGAGCCGCTCCCCCGGCCCCGAGTGGTCACCGTAGTTGCTGGTGTCGATCCGGATCAGGTCCCGGCAGAGGTCGACGACCTCGTCCTCGCCCGATACGGCCCTGCCCGCGTTCGGCTCGCCCACGCTGCTCACTCCCACGGTCGTCACTGTTGGTCTCCCCCTCATCCTCCCGCGATCCGCCCCCACACCCAAGACCGGACCCCACCTGTCATACGCCCGTCACACAGGACCGCCCCCGATCGGCCGCGTGATCGGGCACCCCCGAATGTTTGCTATGGTTTTCCACGTCGGAACGCCGCGAGGCACTCCGGCGGACACCCGGTCCGGGTGGCGGAATGGCAGACGCGCTAGCTTGAGGTGCTAGTGCCCTTTATCGGGCGTGGGGGTTCAAGTCCCCCCTCGGACACCAAGGTCATACGACCAAGCAGAGCCGGTCAGAACGACGTTACGTCGTTCTGACCGGCTTTTTTGCTGTGGCGGACGCGATCCGACCCGCCACGGGTCCGGGGACTCCCCCACGGTTTCACCCCCGGGGGCCACGACCACTCCCCCAGCAGCGGACGCCCCGCCGACTCTTCCATTTGAGTGAATGTTGCCCCGAATGTGCCTTCAGAGCAATCCACACCGCCCTCCGCGCCGAATTCCATCACGAGCGGGGACGAGGAAGGCGCCCCCGAATCGAATGGCCCGGATACCGGGACAGGGAGCCTTGTCGGTTCCCATGGAAACGCATGCCCTTTTTCGAGCAATTGGGTCATTTAATTGGGTCCGGAAAGTTCCTTTGCCGGATCCCGTCCCCGGTAATTCGGGTGATACAGCCGGCCGGCTGCCGACTGCCCTCCAGGTAGAGGCAGTTCGTCCAGTGGTTGACGGGGGTTGTACCCCCTCCCCGGATGCGGACCCGTCGGCCGGGGAGCCTTCGGGAGCCGTAACAGCGGTGGGGATTATCCCGTGAATTTCGAGGAATCGATTCGGCAACGGATGGCCGTCGACCACCTCTCCCCTTGATGCAAATCATGCGCAATAAGGCCGAGTGGTATCGGTTGGCCTAGTCCACGCCTTCGTGTCGGATCGTTTCTCGACCGATCTCGCCCGGGCTTTCCGCGTACTTCACCTGCGGTTCTTCTTGGGCGTACCGAAAGGGAGGGAATCAAAACGGAAGCGCACCGGCCTTTACGGCCCGTTCTTCGTGCTTCTCTGTTTTCCGCGCATCACATCTCCGGTGCGCGGTGATGTCCGACCGGTCAGGTGCCTTCGCAGAAGCCGCCAGGACGCGTTCCGCTGTTCGCCGGGCGAACCTCATGTCTCCCCGTCCGACCCCCTTGTGTCCCCGTACGGCCCCGCCGTATCCGGACACGGGGAACTTCGCAGTGAGAGGACTTCATGAAGCCCCCTTCGGTACGGCCTCGTGCCCGCCGTGTCCTGGACCGTTCCCTGCTCGTGCTGGGTACGGGTGCGCTGGCCACCGGGCTCGGCGCGCTGACCCTGGCGCCGGGCGTCAGCTCGGCCTCCAGCCACCGGGAGGCGCCGCTGATCGCCGGTGATCCCCGGGCGGACAACACGGACGTGTACGCGTTCACCAGCCCGGACAGGTCGGACACGGTGACCCTCGTCGCGAACTGGATTCCGTTCGAGGAGCCCAACGGCGGCCCGAACTTCTACGCGTTCGCCGATGACGCGCGGTACCACATCAAGATCGACAACACGGGTGACGGACGCCCCGACGTCACGTACACCTGGTGCTTCCGCAACATCGTCCGGGACGCCGCGAACCAGTTCCTGTACAACACCGGTCCCGTGCGCACGATCGACGACCCGAATCTCAACTTCCGTCAGGTGTACGACCTGACCGTGACCGAGAACGGCCGCGCCCGCACCCTGCTGAAGGACGCACCGGTCGCGCCGTCGCGGGTGGGCCCCGCCTCGATGCCCGACTACAAGCGCCTGCGCGACCAGGCCGTACGGGACGTGCCCGGCGGCGCGAAGGCGTTCGCCGGACAAGCCGACGACCCGTTCTTCGCCGACCTGCGGGTCTTCGACCTCCTCTACGGCGGCAACCTCAGCGAGACCGGTCAGGACACCCTGGCCGGCTACAACGTGAACTCCGTCGCCCTCCAGATCCCCAAGAAGGCCCTGGCCCTGCGCGGCAATCCGGCCCGCAACCCGGTCGTCGGCATCTGGTCCACGACCGAACGCCAGGGTGCGGCCGTCACCGACAGCCGCGCGAAGGACAAGAGCGCCGCCCCCGGCTGGCGTCAGGTCTCCCGGCTGGGCAACCCGCTGGTCAACGAGGTCGTCGTACCGCTCCAGTACAAGGACGCCTTCAACGCGCTCTCCCCGGACCAGGACCGCACCGTGCAGCCGGTCGTCGACAAGGTCTACGACCCGATCCTGCCCAAGGTGATCCAGCAGGTGTACGGGATCCCCGCGCCGAAGACGCCGCGCGACGACCTCGCCGAGATCTATCTGACCGGTATCTGCAAGGCGTGCGGCCCGATCAAGGCCGACCTCAACGCCCACAGCCTCAACCGGGACGCGAACCCGCGGCAGATCGTCCCGGCCGAGGAACTCCGGCTCAACATCACGGTGCCGCCGACGGCCAAGCCCCAGCGGCTCGGCGTCCTCGCCGGCGACCTGGCCGGATTCCCCAACGGCCGACGGCTGACCGATGACGTCATCGACATCTCCCTCCAGGCTGTCGAAGGCGCCGCACAGACCGGTGTGCTCGTCCCCGCCCTGAAGGACGGCGACAAGGTCAACGCCAACGATGTCGGCTTCGGAAGCGTCTTCCCGTATCTGGCGCTGCCTCACACCAAGGCCGTGAACTCGCCCCGGACGGGGACCCAGCGGTCCTCGGTCCTCCATCCCGACAGCGCCGCGGCGCTCGGCGGAGTGGGCGCGCTGCTGCTCGGCGCGGGCGGGTTCCGCGTCTGGCGCCGCCGGGCCACCACGGCCTGACGCTCACGGACCCGGGGGCAGGTCGGGGCTCTCCCACCGAGGACCCCGGCCTGCCTCCGGGCGGACGCCCCCCGTAACCGTCATCCCTCGAAGGAGGACTGTGTCCCAGCCGGCCAGCCACCCCGGTCCCCAGCCGCATTTCCTGCCGCCCGACGCGCGGCCCGACGCGCAGGCCGGTGGCAGCGGCCGAAGACGGCTGCGCGGCGGGGTCGTCGCGCTGGCCCTGGGCGCGACGTTCTTCGCCGTGGGCGCGGTCGGGCTGACGGGACGGGACACCGCTCCCGCCGGGGGAAGCGCGACAGCGGCCGTACGGCCCGGATCTCCCGAAGCGATGCGGGAGCGGCTGCGCCGACTGCCCGAGGACGCTCCGGGCTGGGCCGCCCTGGGCATGGCCTATGTACAGCAGGCCCGTACCACCGCCGACCCGGCCACCTACGACAAGGCCGAGACCGCGCTGCGGACCTCACTGAAAGTCCAGCCGCGGGACAACTACGCCGCCCAGACCGGGATGGGCGCACTCGCCGCCGCGCGGCACGACTTCGCGGCGGCTCTGGACTGGGGCCGCCGGGCCGTCGCCACCAATCCCGCGGGGTCCGGGGCGTACGGGGTGCTCGCCGACGCCCACACCCAGCTCGGCCAGTACGAAGCCTCCTACCAGGACGTCCAGCGCATGACCGACCTGCGGCCCGACACCTCCTCGCTCGCCCGCGCCTCGTACACCTGGGAACTGCGCGGCGACATCCCCCGCGCCCGCGCTCTTATGGAACGCGCGCTCAACGACGCCCCGACACCCGGAGACCAGGCGTTCACCCGCGCCCATCTCGCCACCCTGGCAACGGAATCGGGGGACGCGCGCACCGGCCTGCGAGAGGCGGAGTACGGCCTGCGCGCCGCCCCCGGCGACCCCCAGCTGCTGGAGGCACGGGCCCGCGCCCACCGCGCGCTCGGCGACAGCGGGCGCGCCGTCGCGGACTACACGGCGGCGGTGGCGATCACCCCGCTGCCCCAGTACGTCCTGGGCCTCGGCGAACTCCAGCAGTCCCTCGGCCGTACAGCCGCCGCCGAGGAGCAGTACGCGCTCCTTCGCGCACAGGAACGGCTGCGGGTGGCCGCGAAGACCCCGGCCGATGTCGATGCCATCCTCTTCGAGGCCGATCACGGCGACGCCCGGCGCGCCGTCGGCATGGGCCGTACCGCTGTGGAGAGCCGGCCCTTCATCGCCGTACAGGATGCCTACGCCTGGGCTCTGCACCGAGCCGGACAGGACGCGCGGGCGCTGCCGTACGCGGACCTGGCCCTGGCGCTCGGCACCCGCAGCGCGCTCTCCCACTACCACCGGGCCATGATCGAACGGTCACTCGGCGACCTCGCGGCGGCCCGCCGGGACCTGGAGACCGCCCTCGCGATCGACCCGCACTTCCATCCCCTGCACGCACCCGCCGCACGGACCGCTCTGCGTGCGCTCAAGTGAATCGGCTCCGCCTCATGAACAACCGCAGGTTCCCCGGGATCCGCCGCGCCGCCGCACTCTGCGCCCTGACGGGGGCCCTGGCCGCCACGTCCGCCGCTGTGGCCGCCGCGCACCCTCTGGGCAACTTCACCGTCAACCACCACACAGGTCTCAGGCTCTACCCGGAGCGTGTCGACGTGACTCTCGTCGTCGACCGGGCCGAGATCGCCGCCGCGCAGGAGCGCGTACATGTCGACCGCGACTCCGACGGCACGGTCGACACGGCGGAAGCCCGCGCCCACGCCCGGCAGGAGTGCGCCGCCGCGGCCGGGCGGCTGCGGGTGGAGACCGGCGGCCACCGACTGAAATGGACACCTTCGAGCAGCTCCTTCACCTACCACCCGGGCGAGGCCGGACTCACCACGAGCCGTCTCACCTGCGCGCTCACCTCGGCGGCCGACCTGCGCCACCCGTCGGACGTCACCGTGCGCACCGGATACGACACCAGCCGGATCGGCTGGCAGGAGATCACCGCCCGCGGTATCGGTGTCACCCTCACCCACGCCGACGTACCGGCCCGTTCGGCCACCGACGAGCTGCGCCACTATCCCACCGACCCACTGGCCGACCCGCTCGATCAGCGGTCCGCCGCACTGCGCACCACGCCGGGCGACGGGGGCGAGGCGCCGGGCGTATCGGCGGTCCTGCCCGGTGCCGGGCCCCTCACCACAGCCCTGGACCGGGTCTCCGGGGTATTCGACTCCCTCGTCGGCAGCCGCGAACTCACCGTGCCCGTGGGGCTCCTGGCGCTGCTCCTCGCCGTGGTCCTCGGCGCCTCGCACGCGGCACTGCCGGGCCACGGGAAGACCATCATGGCGGCATACCTCGCAGGCCGGCGAGGCACCCCGAGGGACGCGGTCACGGTGGGAGCCACCGTCACCCTCACCCATACGGCCGGAGTCCTGGTCCTGGGTCTCGCCCTGCCCGTCGCCACCACACTCGCCGGCGAAACCGTACTGACCTGGCTGGGAGTGGCCAGCGGCCTCCTCGTCACCGGCATCGGCCTGTGGCTGCTGCGCGCCGCACTGCTGAACCGCCCCACCCACGGACACCACCACCATGGACACGGACACAGCCACGACCACCCTCACGGGCACGGGCACGGGCACAGCCACGGGCACCAT
This sequence comes from Streptomyces paludis, assembly GCF_003344965.1. NCBI lineage: Bacteria > Bacillati > Actinomycetota > Actinomycetes > Kitasatosporales > Streptomycetaceae > Streptomyces > Streptomyces paludis. The sequence goes on from NZ_CP031194.1 coordinate 1,002,843, forward strand.
CACCATGGCGATGCCGGACTCCGCCCGCGCGCTGAACGGACGGAGCGGTTGCCCGGCCAGGGCCCGGCACTCGCCGTACTCACAAAGCCGCACCCTCACGAGCCGCACAGCCACCCGCCGCACCCTCACGAGCCGCACAGCCACCCGCCGCACAGCCACCCGGCTCCCGCCGCGGTGACACGCGGCGGACTGATCGGCATGGGCATCGCGGGCGGGCTCGTCCCCAGCCCCTCCGCCCTGGTCGTCCTGCTGGGCGCCGTCGCCCTGGGCCGCACGGCCTTCGGCATCCTCCTGGTCCTGGGCTACGGACTCGGTATGGCCACCACCCTCACCCTCGCCGGCCTCATCCTCGTACGCCTGCGCGACCGTATCGACCGCACCGCGCATACGAGCGCCGCCCCCCGCCGCGCCCTCCTTCGGCGGCTGGCCCGGATCGGTCCTGTGGCCACCTCCGCCCTCGTGCTGCTCGTCGGCATCGGACTGACCCTGCGGGCCGCGGCAGGCCCCTGGTGAGTGGGCGAACGCGTGGGCCCGGTCGTTGTGATCGCTTCACCGGGCCTGGGCCGCCGGCTTCAGGGACGCCGTCTCCGACCGTATTCACTCGCCCGCGAGCAGTGCGCGGACCGACTCGTCGGGTACGGCGGCGGGTGAGGGGTGGGTCCATCGGGCGTCGCGGGTCTTGTCGACCAGGACGGCCCGGACGCCCTCGGCGAAGTCGGGTTCGTGTACGAGCCGGGACGCCACCGCGAGGTCCCGGCGCAGACAGCCGATGAGGTCGTCGCGGGCGCCGAGGCGGAGCAGTTCGTCGGTGAGGCGCAGGCTCAGCGGGGAGGCGGCGGCCAGCAGCGCGAGCGTACGGCGGGCCCACTCGGCGCCGCCGTCGGTCCCGTCACCGCCGTCGCCGGGGGCGGCCTCCCGTACCCGGGTGCGGAGACGCTCCTCGATCTCGCCCAGGGAGCCGGGTGCGAACACCGCGTCCACGGCCGCGCGCAGGCCGTCCGGCGCGGCCGGTACGGGCCTGGCGGTCTTGGCCAGCAGGTCGTCGAGCCCGACCGTGCCCAGCGCGGCGATGAAGTCGGGGAGTTCGGCCGAGGCGACGAAGTGGGTGGCGAGCCCGGCCGTCACCGCCCGGGGGCCGTCCAGCCGGGCGCCGGTGAGTCCGAGGTAGCGGCCGTACGCACCAGGAAGACGCGGCAGGAAGTAGCAGGCCCCCACGTCGGGGACGAACCCGATCGCGGTCTCCGGCATCGCGAACACCGCCCGCTCCGTGGCCACCCGGACCGCTCCGTGGACGGAGATGCCGAGCCCGCCGCCCATGGCGACGCCGTCGATCAGGGAGACATAGGGCTTCGGATACCCGGCGATCGCCCGGTTGAGCGCGTACTCCGCGCGCAGGAAGCTGTGCGCGGTCCAGCGTTCACCCCGCAGCGCCGCGGCGCGGAGCGCGCGGACGTCGCCTCCCGCGCAGAACGCCTTGGGCAGCGCGCTGCGTACGACGACCGCGTCGATGTCCGGGTCGTCGCGCCAGCGGAACAGCGCGGCCCGCATGAGCGCCACCATCTCCTCGTCGAGCGCGTTCAGGGCGGCGGCCCGGTCGAGCACCAGATGCGCGACGCCCGCGCGCACCGACGTGGTGACACCAGTCATCGGGAATTCCTCTCGGCTGGAGGGCCTGCCCGGCTCGGGGCCGGCCCGTTCGTCCTCTCGTCCTCGCATGCTCTCCCGGGCATCGGGCGCCGGTCACACCGGCCTGTCACATCGCCCGGGGGCGGGCCGGGGACGCGCGAGCGCCCCCTCCGTACGCCCCTCTGTACCACCGGCGCTCCGCGGGAGCCGACGGAATGGCCAACTCCGCTCCGCCGCGGCGGCCGGAGCGCTACGGTACGTGACAGGAATGTCACTCGTTCCGAAACTCTTTCCGACTTCTCCGCTTGAGGTGATCCCCCATCAGCGCGACTCCCGGCTCCTCGCTGGCCGTCTGGCTGCACACCCTCGACACCGAGCGCCTCCGCCGGGTGCTGGCCGCGCGGAGCGACGCCGTGCGCGAGCCCGCCCCGCGGTCGCTCGGGGAGGCCGCCGAGCGGATGGGGCGGCTCGAATCGGTGGTGCTCGTCCTGCCGTTGCTGCCCCGGCCCGTACTCCAGACCACCGAGGCGCTGGCGGCGCTGGGCACGCCCGCGCCGGCCGGGGCGCTGGAGCGGCTGCTGGGGGTGCCCAGCGACCGGGGGCCGCTGGCCTCGGTGCTGCGCACCCTGGCCGACCACGCGCTGGTGTGGCCGTCGGGCGACGGGCGGCTGCGTATGGTGTCCGCGCTCCACCAGTGGTGGACGTCGCCGCTCGGGCTGGAGGCCCGGCTCGGCGCCCTGCTCTCCGACAAGAGTTCCGAGGAGCTGCGCCGGATCACCGAGAATCTGGGCCTGGGGGCCGGCAAGACCAGACAGGAGCGGCTGGACCGGATCCTGGAGCACCACCGGGACCCCGCGCGCGTGCGCGAGGTGGCGGACGCGGCGCCCGAGGGCGTACGGACGCTGCTGTACGGGCAGGCCGGTGTCCCGGCCGCCGGAGTCGCCGGCGTTACGGGTGTTACGGGTGTTACGGGGGTCACCGTCGGAGGGGGCGCGCGGTACGCGGACGAGCGCTGGGCCACGGATCGCGCGCTGCTGGTGCGCCGTCACTACGGTTCGCACGCCGCCATGCCCGGCGAGGTGACGCTGGCCCTGCGCGGCCCCGACTGGCGCGCGCCCTTCGACCCGCTGCCGCCGAGACCGGATCTGCGTCCGCTGACCGCCGTCGACGTGGAGCGGGAGGCTGCGGCCGTCGCCGCCGAGCTGACCGGGCACGCCGCCGCGCTTCTCGCCGAGTGTGCCCGGCGGCCCCCGGCGCGGCTGCGGACCGGCGGGATCGGCCCGCGCGAGCTGGTCCGGCTCACCAAGGCGGCGCAGTGCCCGGAGGATGTGGCGCGGCTCGTCCTCGCGTGCGCGTACGCGGCCGGGCTGTTGGCGCGGGACGGCGAGACGCTGCCGGTCACCGGGGCGTACGACGAGTGGGCGGAGCGGGAGCCGGCCGAGCAGCTCGTCCGGCTGCTGCGCGCCTGGTGGACGCTGGGCCGTACGCCCACCCACGCGCACGACGCGGAGGGCCGGCCCCGGCCGGCGCTGGACACGGCGCCGCCGTCGCCGGAGTGCGTCCGGGACCGGCACGCGCTGCTGGCGGCGGCCGCGCGGCTGCCGGTCACCCATGGCGTGCGCGATCCGGCGGGCCTGGGGCGGCTGGTGAGCTGGCACCGGCCGCTGGCCGCCGCGCATCCGCAGGACCGGACGCCGTTCGCGGCGCTGGTACGGGAGGCGTGCCTGTTCGGGGTGCTGGCGCGCGGCGCTCTCTCACCGCTGGGCGCGGCGCTGCGCGCGGCCGGGCCGGGCGGGGTGGGACCGGGCGGGGGCGGTGACCGCGAGAGCGACCGGAGCGGCGGAAACGATACGGCCGCGGGCGCGGCCGGGGGCGCGGGCGACGGCTCCGGTTCGGGCGACGGCTCCGGCCCGGCCGGGCTGGCGGAGTGCGCGCGGCGCCTGTTGCCGTCGGCGCTGGACCGGGCCCGTATCGGCGCGGATCTGACCGCGGTGGTCCCGGGCGTGCCCTCCGCGCGGCTGGCGGGTGTGCTGGACTCCGTCGCCGTCCGGGAGGCGCGCGGTACGGCGTCGGTCTGGCGGTTCGGCCCGGACTCGGTGCGCGGGGCGCTGGACGCGGGCCGTACCGCCGAGGAGATCACCGCCGAGCTGGCGGCCGTCGCGGAGTCGGACGCGCTGCCCCAGCCGCTCGTCTATCTGATCGCGGACACCGCCCGCCGGCACGGTCAGGTGCGGGTCGCCGGGGCGGGCTGTGTGATCCACGGCGTACAGCCCGCGCTGCTCACCGAGATCGCCTCCCACCGGCGGCTCTCCCGGCTCGGCATCCGGCCGCTCGCGCCGTCCGTCCTGCTCTCCGGGATGCCGCTGGAGGAGACCCTGACGGCGCTGCGCGCGGAGGGGTACGCGCCGGTCGCGGAGGAGAGCGACGGTACGGCGCGGGCCGAGCGGCAGGCGAGACCGCGCGCCCGGGCGGGCGCGGGCGCCGGGGCCGGTGAAGGGGCGGCCGGCAGGGCGGCGCGGGCGCGGGCCTCGGCCGTACCGCGTCCTCGGGGCGCGCGGGCGCGGGCCGGCGGGTCCCCGGCCGTCCCCGATCTGGCCGAGCTGGCGACGCTGCTGCTCGCCGCCGCGCGCGATCCGCTGGACGGCGCGCCGTATCTGAGCCGGACCGAGGAGACGCTCGCGCACCGCTGCCCGCCCCGGCTGAGCCGGACCGAGCTGCGCAGGCTCGCCGTCGCGCTCGAAGCGGAGTCCCCGGTCACCATCGAGTACGCGGACGACGAGGCCGGGGGCGAGGGCGGTGACGGCGACGGCGAGGGGCGGACCGTTTATCTGCTGCGCGAGCCGTTCCTCGACCCGCCGGAGCTGATCGGACACTGCCCGGGCGAGCGCGGTGAGCGCTCCTTCGCGCTGTCGCGCATCCGGTCCGTCCCGCCCACGTGACGCGCCGCCTACGTGACGCGCCGGGGCCCGGGCGGCGCGCCGGCCGCGAGGGGCGAGCGGGCCAGCTCCAGACAGCCGGCGGCGATCAGCGCTACGGCGGCGAGTTCGGGCAGGAGCCACCAGCCGGTGCGTACGGTCTCGCCGAAGAGCGTGACCCCGTACGCGATGCTGATCAGCGCGTCCCCGAGGGTGAGCATCGGCTGCGACGCGGCCAGGGAGCCAGCCTGGAGAGCGTTCTGGAGCAGGAAGAGGGCGCCCACCCCGGCGACGGCCATCCCGTAGAGCTGCCAGGACGTGAGGACCGCGCCGATGCCGCCGGGGTCGAAGCGGGCGACGGCGTCCTTCATCAGGGCGGCGGTCAGCGCGTATCCGCCGGCCGCGGCGAGGCCGAGGAGCGCGGCCCGCGCGTTGCCGCGCAGCCGGAGCGACCAGAGGATCAGGCCGGCCTCGGCGGCGCCGGTGATCAGCAGCGCGGGGATCCAGGCGGCCGGCCGTACGGTGTCGGTGCCGCCGCCGGGGGCGGCCGTGGCCATGCCCAGCGTCAGACCGAGCGTCACCGCGGCCACCCCGTACCAGGTGGAGCGGGCGAGCCGGGTGCGGAAGAGGTAACTGGCGATCAGCAGGGTGGAGGGCAGCTCCAGTACGAAGATCGGCTGCACGACGGCGATCGGTCCGGTCGCGAGGGCGACGGCCTGACACGCGGCGGCCACCAGCACGAGCCCGATCCCGGCCAGCCACACCTTCTGCCGCAGCAGCCGCCCGATCAGGGAGAGGCGCATGGCCTCGGTGTCGGGGACGGTGGCGGCGGCGCGGCGCTGGAGCACCGCGCCGGAGCCGTTGCTGATCGCGGTCAGGATGGCGAACAGGACACTGATCACCGGGCCATCATGCGGGCGGTACGGGCGCGAACCGGTCTCATCGGGGCGGGCGGGGCCGTCGGTCCGGACCGAATGGGGTACGCGAGCGGGTGCGCGGGGGCGCGAGTACGCGGGCGCGCGGAGTGACGCGGGGCGCCGAGTGACGCGGGGGCCCGGGGTGACGCCCCGTCAGCGCGTCCGCACGCCCGCGGCGCGGTGCAGCGCCTCGGTGGCCAGCCGGATCGCGCCGGCGCGGGTGTCGGGGGCGAGCAGGGAGGTCAGCACCGGTCCCCCGGCGGCGAGATGACGGTCGTACGGTACGACCACGACCGGTACCCCGGTCTCCTCCAGATGGCGGGTGGCCGCCTTCACCCCGAAGGCGGCGTCCGGCGAGGAGACGGTGAGCGCGATGACGGTGCTGGCCAGGACGGGCCGGGGCAGCCCGGCCATCCAGTCGAGCACCGCGCGGGTGCTGCTGACGCCCTCCAGGGTGGCCGGCGCGACGAGCACGCGCGCGTGCGCGGTGTCCACGGCGGTACGGGCCACTTCGCCGGGGAGCGACTCACAGTCGACGACGGTCACACCGAAGTGGCAGCGCAGCGCGACCATCACCGTGCGGTACGCGGGGACGGTCAGGGGCGCGCCGATCCGCCCCTGACTGCCGGGCAGCAGCCAGCCGCCCTCCAGCGGGACGAGATAGCCGGTGATGTCGGTCAGCTGCATGGCCGCCGGGTCGAGGATCGCCGCGAGATCCGCGCAGCTCCAGCGCACGGTCTCGGCGCCGAGCCGGACCGGGAGCGTGCCGAGCGCGGCGTCGGCCTCGACGGTGACGACCGGGTCGTGGCGGTAGTGGTTGAAGGTACGGCTGAGCAGCGCGGTGACCGTGGTCTTCCCGGCGCCGCCCCGGATGCTGGTCACGACGATCTGCCGCCCGGAGGCGACGGGCAGCCGCAACTCCTCCGCGACCCGGTCGTCACCCCCACCGTCCCGCCCACCGGCCCCAAGCAGCCCCCGCGCGGCCCGCGTCGAGCGCCGCACCAGCGACTCACCCCGCCGCGGCCTCGCCGCGGCGGCGGCGAGGGCGGGATCGGTGACGGCAACGGACTCGGGCGCGGGCATACGCACCACGGAAACCCCCGACCCCGCCACAGCCCCGGACACCACCCCGGGCCGCCCCGCCGGCACAGCAGGCGCCGACGCCGTGGGCGGCATCCCAGGCGCGGGCGCAGGCGCGGACCGCCCGAACGGAGCGACCGGGGGACGCGGCGGCCCCTCGACTCCGGGCACAGGCGCGGCCGGTGGCTGGGCAACCGGCATGACCGGGGCGGGCCCGGCCGGGGCCGGCGGGGTCGACCACACACCAGCCCGAGGTACGGGGGCAGGCGCCGGGCCCGGCGCGGCCGGTGGCTGGGCAACCGGCGCGGCCGGGGCCGGAGATGCCTGCGGCGGCACGGCAACGGGCGCGGGGGCAGCCAGCGCCTGGGCGGCGGAACTCGGCGCGGCCACCGGCCGTTCGGCCTGTGGAACGGTTGGTGCCGCAGGGAACGGCGGCACCACAGCAACGGGCTGGCCCGTCGCGAGGTACTCCGGCGCCCCAGGCATGGGAACCGGCACGGCCAGGGCCGGTGGGAGTAGCGGCGCGCCGGGCGGAGCCGCAGGCCGGTCGGTCGCCGCGGTTGCCGCCGGGACCGGCGGCGACCCGGGCGCGGGCACGGGACCCGCCGCGGCCGGTCGCTGGGCAACCGGTGTGACCGGGGCCGGAGATGGCTGCGGCGGCACGGCAACGGGCGGGCCTGACGGAACAGCCGAGGGGACCCGCGCCGCCACGGGCCCAGCCCCTGCCGCAGGCTGGGCGGGCGGAGCCGAAGGGGTCGGCAGCGCCGCGGGCGCGGGGGCGGCCAGAGGCTGGGCGGGCGAAGGCGCCGAGTAAGCCGGCGGCGCCGCTGGCGCGGGAACCGGCACGGCCGGCGCGCCGGGCGGAGCCGCAGGCCGGTCGGTCGCCGCGGTTGGCGCCGGGACCGGCGGTGACCCGGGCGCGGGCACGGGGCCCGCCGCGGCCGGTGGCTGGGCAGGCGGCGTCACCGGCGCGGCCATCGGCTGTTCGGACTGCGAAGCAGTCGTCGGCAGACCCGGCGCGGCACCCGGCGCAGCCGCTGGACTGGGCGGGGCGCTTGCCGCCGGGGGCATTACGGGTGGTGGGACGCTTGCGGCCAGTGGGATGACCAGGGGTGTCGTCGGTGGTGGGGTGTGGTGGTGGGGCGGGCCGGGACGGCCGTTGTTTTGTTGCCGGTCCTGACCGGACATCTCGGATCCCCCTCCGGGCCGACACCGCGTCGGGGCGGCTCCGCGCCTCCCCCACCCTCGCCAACTGATCCGAACCTATCATCGGACCCTCAGGACCCTCAGCCTTCGGCCAGCCCCAACAGACGTCGCATCCGGAGGTACTTCGCCGTCAGGCGTTCCCTCGTAGCGGGAGCCAGCACGGCCAGCCTCGCGGGATCCGCGTTGTGCGCGAGGTCGGCCTCCTTGATCAGGCGCGCGCCGGGGACGGCGAGGATCCGGGCGGCGTACTCCTCCGGCGGTTCGGCCGGGTGTTTGGTCAGCGCCAGCACCATGTCCTTGACGGCCGCCGGCAGCGGCGCCGAGTCCAGCCAGGCGCGGGAGAGCGCGTCGTCCTCGATCGCGTCGTGCAGCCAGGCCGCGGCGATCTGTTCGTCGCTGCCGCCCCGCCGGGCGACCCCCTCCGCCACCGCCGCCAGGTGCTCCGCGTACGGCCGTCCCGCCTTGTCCGTCTGCCCCGCGTGCGCCCGGCGCGCCAGGGCCGCCACCTCGGGCAGGGGGAGGGACAGGGGGAGGGGGGAAGGGGTGTTCTGATTCGGTTGGGCTTTGGGGGCTTCGGCTTCCATGTGGGGATGATCCCTCTCGTCCGTCCGGTCGGTACACTCCCGGCCCGTGGCCCGTCGACACCGTCCCCCGCCGCCCGCCCCGCTCCCCCAGCGCGCCGGGATCGATCCCGTACGGCTGCGGCTGCCCGCGGATCCCGGCGGGGCGTGGGCGACCGTCCGGGACCATCTCGTGGCGCGGTTCGGCGCGGCCGTCGGGGTGGCGCGGGTCGAGGCGATGCTGCGGGACGGGCGGTTCGTGGGGGTGGACGGGGCCGCGGTCGGGGGCGGGGAGCCGTACACCGCCGGGCGGTACGTGTGGTTCCACCGGGACTTCGCCGCCGAGGAGCGGGTGCCGTTCGAGGTCGGGGTGGTCCACCGCGACGAGCGGATCGTCGTCGCCGACAAGCCGCACTTCCTGGCCACCACCCCGCGCGGCGGCCATGTCACCGAGACCGCCCTCGCGCGGCTCCGCGACACCCTCGGGCTGCCGGAACTCCAGCCCGCGCACCGGCTGGACCGGCTGACCGCCGGGCTGGTGCTCTTTGTCGTACGGGCCGGGGACCGGGGCGCGTACCAGACGCTGTTCCGGGACCGGGCGGTGCGCAAGGAGTACGAGGCGATCGCGCCGTACGACCCTGCCGTGGCGCTGCCCGTCACCGTGCGGGACCGGATCGAGAAGGAGCGCGGGGTGCTCACCGCGCGGGTGGTGCCGGGTGAGCCGAACGCCGAGAGCCGGGTCGAACTCGTCGAGCGCCGGGGCGCGTTGGGCCGCTACCGGCTGCTGCCCGCCACCGGCCGCACCCATCAGCTGCGGGTGCATATGAACGGTCTGGGGCTGCCGCTCCTGGACGACCCGCTCTATCCGGTCGTCCAGGACCGCGCCCCCGATGACTACACGCGCCCGCTCCAACTCCTCGCCAAGGTACTGGAGTTCACCGATCCGGTGACGGGCGCGCCGTGCCGTTTCGAGAGCCGGCTGCGGCTGGCTCAGTGGCCGCGCTGAATCCACTCCGCCAGCTGCGGCGCCTCGGCGCCCACCGTCGTGCTGTCGCCGTGTCCCGTCCGGACGACCGTCTCCGGCGGCAGCGCGAGCAGCCGGTCGCGGATCGAGTCGATGATCGTCGGGAAGTGCGAGAACGACCGGCCGGTGGCGCCGGGGCCGCCCTGGAAGAGCGTGTCGCCGGTGAAGACCGTCCCCAGCTGGGCCGCGTACAGGCAGACCGCGCCCGGCGCGTGCCCGGGGGTGTGCAGCACGGTCAGCGTGGTCCCGGCGACGGAGAGCGTGCCGCCGTCGGTCAGCTCGCCGTCCGGCAGCCGCTCGGGGTGGGTCTGCTTCCACAGCGGCAGGTCGTCCGGGTGCAGGAGGACGGGCGCGCCGGTGGCGGCGGCGAGCGCGGGGGCCGCGTCGATGTGGTCGTTGTGCGCGTGGGTGCAGACGATGGCGCGCAGTGTGCGGCCCGCGAGCGCGGCCTCGATGGCGGCGGCGTCGTGGGCGGCGTCGATGACGATCGCCTCGGTGTCGTCGCCGACGATCCAGACGTTGTTGTCGACGTCCCAGGTGCCGCCGTCGAGCGAGAAGGTGCCCGAGGTGACGAGATGGTCGATGCGTACGGTCATCAGAGCGCCACCACCGAGCGCAGGACATCGCCCTCGTGCATCCGCGCGAACGCCTTCTCGACGTCGCCGAGTCCGATGGTCTCGGTGACGAAGGCGCCGAGGTCGATCCGGCCCTGCTGGTGCAGGTCGATCAGCATCGGGAAGTCGCGGGACGGCAGGCAGTCGCCGTACCAGGACGACTTGAGCGCGCCCCCGCGGCCGAACACGTCGAGCAGCGGCAGTTCGAGCTTCATCTCCGGGGTGGGGACACCGACCAGGACGACCGTCCCGGCCAGGTCGCGGGCGTAGAACGCCTGCTTGTACGTCTCGGGGCGGCCGACCGCCTCGATGACGACATCCGCGCCGAAGCCGCCGGTCAGCTCGCGGATCGCCTCGACGGCGTCGGTGGAGCGGGAGTTGACGGTGTGGGTGGCGCCCATCGCCTTCGCCGTCTCCAGCTTGCGGTCGTCGACGTCGACGGCGATGATCCGGGCCGCGCCCGCGAGCCGCGCGCCGACGATCGCCGCGTCCCCGACACCGCCGCAGCCGATGACGGCGACGGAGTCGCCGCGGCCGACCTGTCCGGTGTTGATGGCGGCGCCGATGCCGGCCATCACCCCGCAGCCGAGCAGTCCGGCGACAGCCGGGGAGACGCTCGGGTCGACCTTGGTGCACTGGCCGGCCGCGACCAGGGTCTTCTCGGCGAAGGCGCCGATACCGAGGGCCGGGGACAGCTCCGTACCGTCGGTCAGGGTCATCTTCTGCTTGGCGTTGTGCGTGTTGAAGCAGTACTGGGGCCGCCCGCGCAGACAGGCCCGGCAGTTGCCGCACACCGCACGCCAGTTGAGGATGACGAAGTCGCCGGGGGCGACCTCGGTGACACCCTCGCCGACGGACTCCACCACACCCGCGGCCTCATGGCCGAGGAGGAAGGGGAAGTCGTCGTTGATGCCGCCCTGCTTGTAGTGCAGATCGGTGTGACAGACGCCGCACGCCTGGACCTTCACCACGGCCTCACCGGGCCCCGGGTCGGGGATGACGATCGTCTCGACCCGCACCGGCTCGTTCTTGCCGGGAGCGATGACCCCTTGCACCTGCTGCGCCATGCCAGGACCTGCCTTTCCTCGTACCTCGGGAACCTCACGAATGTACGTCAGGAGGCGGCGGCTCAGGGCGCCAGTACGTCGAGTTCGTGCAGGGCGCCCACCGCGATCTCCCTGGTCAGCTCCTCCGCGCGGGCCGCGTCGCCCGCGCGGATGGCCTCGGCGACCCCCACATGGAGGGTGACGGCGGCGGGGTCCGGGTCCGGGAACATCACCTGGTGCTGGGTCCGGCCGGTGAGGACCTCCGCGACGACATCGCCGAGCCGGGCGAACATCTCGTTGCCCGACGCGTTGAGCACCACGCGGTGGAAGGCGATGTCGTGGACGAGGTACTCCTCCAGCCGGCCGCCCCGGGAGGTGGCGACCATGCCGAGCGTCTGCTCGGTGAGCGCCGCGCACTGCTCGGGCGTGGCGTGGCGGGCGGCGAGCCCGGCGGCGACCGGTTCGACCGCGGAGCGCAGGGTGGTCAGCGAGCGGAGCTGGCGGGGGCGGTCGGTGCCGGCGAGGCGCCAGCGGATGACGCGCGGGTCGTAGACGTTCCACTCCTCGGTGGGGCGTACGGTCACGCCCACCCGGCGCCGGGACTCCACCAGATGCATGGACTCCAGGACGCGGACGACCTCGCGGACAACGGTGCGCGAGACGTCGAAGCGCTGCGCGACCTCGTCGGTGCGCACCACGCTGCCCTGCGGGTATTCGCCGGCGGTGATGGCGAGACCGAGGGTGTCCAGCACATGGGTATGCAGGCCCCGGCCTTCAGTGGTCATGGGGACAGCCTACGGGGCACGGTCCGGCAACAATAAGTACGACATTTATGTCACAGCCTCTTGAATAAGTCGTACCTAATGGGTTTCAGTAGCGCGACGGACTCGTGTCCGTCGGTGAACCGATGTCGAGGAAGACAGCGAGGCAAGCGATGAGCACCCCCCACGTCGTCGTGGTGATGGGCGTAGCAGGGACCGGGAAGACCACGGTCGGGCCCCTGCTCGCCGAGGCACTGGGCGTCCCGTACGCCGAGGGCGACGACTTCCACCCGCCGGCGAACATCGCCAAGATGTCCGCCGGTACGCCGCTGGAGGACGCCGACCGGTGGCCCTGGCTGGACGCGATCGGCGCGTGGGCCCATGGCCGGGAGGCGCTGGGCGGGGTGGCGAGCAGTTCCGCGCTCAAGCGGGTCTACCGGGACCGGCTGCGGGCCGGGGCGCCCGGGATCGTCTTCCTCCACCTCACCGGTGACCGGTCGCTCGTCGAGCGGCGGATGTCGGAGCGCAAGGGACACTTCATGCCCACCGCGCTGCTGGATTCGCAGTTCGCCACCCTGGAGAACCTGGGGGCCGACGAGGCGGGCGTGGCCGTCGATGTGTCGGGCACGCCGCAAGAAATAACCGAACGGGCCGTCGCCGCGCTGCGCCGGCTGGAAAACTGAAGGAACCCCCGTGACACCCCTGAGCAGTCTCAGCGTCGAGACGCTGGCAGCGGGCGCGACCGAGCCGATCACTTCGGCGGGCAACGCGCATCTGGGTCTGGCGGTCGTCGGCGGTATCGCCGTGATCGTCCTTCTCATCACCGTCTTCAAGCTGCACGCGTTTCTTGCCCTGACCCTGGGCTCGCTGGCCCTGGGCGCCTTCGCGGGCGCCCCGCTGGACAAGACCATCGCCAGCTTCACCGCCGGTCTCGGCTCGACGGTGGCGGGTGTCGGTGTGCTGATCGCGCTCGGCGCGGTCCTCGGCAAGCTGCTGGCGGACTCCGGCGGCGCGGACCAGATCGTCGACACGATCCTGGCGCGGGCCAGCGGCCGGGCGATGCCCTGGGCGATGGTGCTGATCGCGTCGGTGATCGGGCTGCCGCTCTTCTTCGAGGTCGGCATCGTGCTGCTGATCCCGGTGGTGCTGCTGGTCGCCAAGCGCGGCAACTACTCCCTGATGCGGATCGGTATCCCCGCGCTGGCCGGGCTCTCCGTGATGCACGGGCTGATCCCGCCGCACCCCGGTCCGCTGGTCGCGATCGACGCCGTCGGCGCCAACCTCGGCGTCACACTGGCGCTGGGCATCCTGATCGCCATCCCGACGGTGATCATCGCCGGTCCGCTCTTCTCCCGGTACGCCGCGCGCTGGGTGGACCTTCCGGTCCCCGAGAACATGGTCCCGGAGCGCACCTCCGACGATCTGAAGACCCGGCCGAGCTTCGGCGCGACCGTCGCCACCGTGCTGCTGCCCGTCGTGATGATGCTGGGCAAGGCGCTGGTCGACATCATCGTGGACGATCCGACGCACACGGTCCAGCGGGTCGCCGATGTCGTGGGCTCGCCGCTGATCGCGCTGCTCTCCGCCGTCTTCGTCGGTATGTTCACGCTCGGCCGGGCGGCCGGGTTCAGCAAGGGCAAGCTCTCCACGACCGTCGAGAAGTCGCTCGGCCCGATCGCGGGCGTGCTGCTGATCGTCGGCGCGGGCGGTGGCTTCAAGGGGACGCTGATCGACTCGGGCGTCGGCCAGATGGTGCTGGACATCTCCAAGAACTGGTCGATCCCGGCGCTGCTGCTGGCCTGGCTGATCGCCGTGGTGATCCGGCTGGCCACGGGCTCCTCGACGGTGGCGACGATCTCGGCGGCGGGTCTGGTGGCGCCGCTCGCGGCGGACATGTCCACGACGCACGCGGCGCTGCTGGTGCTGGCGATCGGTACGGGCTCGATCTTCTTCAGCCATGTGAACGACGCCGGGTTCTGGCTGGTGAAGGAGTACTTCGGAATGACCGTCGGACAGACGATCAGGACCTGGTCGGTGATGGAGACACTGATCTCGGTGACCGGGATCATCTTCGTCCTGCTGGTGTCGCTGGTGTTGTAGCGATCCGTCCGTACGCGTGACGCGGCCGCCCGCTCCCGATGTCCGGGGGCGGGCGGCCGCGTACCGTACGTGCGTAATCCGGCGGGGCCGGCCAGGGGTATGTCCGGTCAGACGGGGGTGCGTTCCGACTCGGCCTCGGCCACGGCCTTGTCCAGCTGGAACGCCTCGTTGCCCAGCCCGATCCGGGCGTGCACCTCCGGCTTGACGGAGCGCAGCACCAGTCCGTAGACGAGTCCGACGGCGAGCGCGAGACCCATCAGACCGGGCAGGATCCAGCGGAGCGCGGAGCCGGGGCCCGCGTCGATGAGCACACCGAAGTCCTTGACGGTGTAGAAGGCGATGGTCACGAGCGCGACGATCGCGAGCCCGGAGGAGATCAGCCGGGGGGCGTGGGTACGGCCCGCGCCGCGCCGCAGGAAGAAGACGATGACGGCGAGGGACGCCAGCGCCATCAGGGTGATGACACCGAGCGCGCCGACACTGCCCATCCAGGTGAACTGCCGCAGCACCGGCGCCGTCGGGTCGCCGTGCGGCTTGTCGTCGGTGACCGCGAAGGCGGCGATGGCGCCCACCGAGATCAGGGTCTGGAGCACGGAACCGTACGCGGGCGCGCCGCTGTTCCTGGTGGTACGGCCGAAGCCGTCGGGCAGCAGGCCCTCGCGGCCCATCGCGAAGGCGTAGCGCGCGACCACGTTGTGGAAGCTGAGCAGCGCGGCGAACATGCCCGTCACGAAGAGGATGTGCAGCAGGTCGGCGAAGGTGCTGCCGAGCCGCTCCTGGGTGAGCCCGAAGAGCAGTCCCGGGCCCTGCTCCACCGACAGGTTGACGATGGAGCCGGGCCCGGCGGCGACGGTCAGCGCCCAGGCGCTCACGGCGAGGAAGACCGAGGCGTAGCCGACGGCGAGGAACATGACGCGGGAGACGACGATGTGCGGCCGGCTCGTCTCCTCCGCGTACACCGGGGCCTGCTCGCAGCCGACGAAGGCGGCGACGCAGAAGCAGAGCGCGGTGCCGAGCCCCGCGCCCGTCAGGCTGGCCGGGTCGAAGGCGGCCATGGACAGGCCCTCCGGGCCCGGCTCGGCGACGACCGCGATGTCGAAGATCACCACGAGGACGCACTCGATGGCCAGCAGGACGCCGAGGACCTTGGCGTTGAGGTCGATCTTCAGCCAGCCGAGGACGGCGATGCCCGCGCAGGCGGCGAGCGCGGGCACCCACCACGGTATGGCGAGGCCGAGATACTGGTCGAAGATCGCGGAGACCTCGAAGCCCAGCAGGCCGTAGACGGCGAACTGCATGCAGCTGTAGGCGACGAGGGCGAGGATCGAGGCGCCGGCGCCGAAGGTCGGGCCCAGGCCGCGGGCGATGTAGGCGTAGAAGGCGCCCGCGTTGTGGATGTGCCGGCTCATCTCGGCGTATCCGAAGCTGAACAGGATCAGGATGACGCCGAGGATGAGATAGAGCAGCGGCTGCCCGACGATGCCCATCACGCCGAAGACGCTGGGCATGAGTCCGGCGACCACCAGCATCGGCGCGCTCGCCGCCATCACGGAGAGCAGCAGGCCCACGGTGCCGAGCCGGTTGGCGCGCAGCGCCCGTTCATGCCCCTTGTACGTGTTGATCTCGCCGGTACGCGAACTGCCGCTCGTACTCGAACTGCCCGTCGACATGACAGGGATGTCCTTTCAGGAGGATGCGGAGAGGAGAGAAGAAGTGGGGCGGCCCTTCAGACGGAGCCGAGCGCTTCGTTGCGCGCGGCGATGAACGCCTGGTGCGGGTCCCGGTCCGGGTAGGACCAGGGGGCCGGGGTGATATGTCCCCCGATGCGCTGGAAGAGGGCGGCGGCCTCGGCGACCCGCCCGTCGTGGAACTGCGCGTGGGCGAGGAAGTTGAGGTCCACGCGGTTGCGCGGATGCTCGGCGGTCTCCCACTCCAGCCACCAGTTGAACGCCACCTTCAGCACCTGCCGGGCGCGCCGCCCGGTCCAGTGCCCCGAGGAGGCGGGGTCGGCGGGCTCGTGCCCGGCGGCGGCGAGCACGCGGTAGCGCTCGGCGTGGGCGACGACGGGCAGGATCGCCAGCGGGGAGTCCGCGGGGGCCTGCTCGGCGGCCCAGGACGCGAAGTCGTAGACCTCGTGGAGGGGGTCCTGCCCGGCGTCGGCGCGGCGTTCGGCGAGCCGCGCGGCCATCAGGTGATGGGCGTGGTGGTGGTCCGGGTGGCGGGTCCTGACCTCGTCGAAGAACCGGGAGGTCTCCTCCTCGGTGCCGATGGAGCGGGCCAGCAGCAGCAGTCCGAGCCAGGGGGTGGGGTCGGCGGGTGCCAGGAGTACGGCGTCCCGGCACGCGGCCCGGGCCGGGCCCTCCTTCGCCTTGCCGTTCAGTACGCCGTACACCTTGGCGCAGGCGAGCAGGGTGGTGGCGTCGGCGCTGCCGGGTTCGGCGAGCAGCCAGTCCCCGCTCCAGACGGCGGCGCCGGACGCCTGCGCGAGGACGAGGACGCGGTGGCCGCGACGGTCCCAGTCCGGTCCGGTAGCGGCGAGCAGGGTACGCGCCTCGGACCAGCGGCCCTGGGCCAGCTGATCTCTTGCGGCGGCGAGTTCGACGTCATCCAGGGCCGGGTCGAAGAAGTGCTCGGGGCGTGAGCCCCGTCTTCGCAAGCGGCCCAGGGGTGGCGGCGGAGGCGGGGACATCCGCGGGATTCCTCCAGGCACGTGAACGAGCGATGATCGCGGATAGCCAATCGGTAGCCAACACCTCACGTCAAGTGCTGACTTGACACGGAACGGCGTCAACTCGCCTTAACAGCACGGAGATTACTCTGCGGTACAAATGAAGGCGCGTCCGCCGCGCCCCGGACACGGAGCGTGGCGAACGCGCGGAACCGTCGCGGTGCTACCCGCGTCACACCGTGCCCTCAGCGCACCGCCTGCGCCGCCGCGCGGCCCGCCGTACGGCCCGAGAAGACACAGCCGCCGAGGAAGGTCCCCTCCAGCGAGCGGTAGCCGTGCACCCCGCCGCCGCCGAAGCCGGCCGCCTCGCCCGCCGCGTAGACGCCGGGCAGCGGGTCGCCGCCGTCGGTCAGGACCCGGGAGGACAGATCGGTCTCCAGGCCGCCGAGCGACTTGCGCGTCAGGATGTTCAGCCGTACGGCGATCAGCGGGCCCGCCTTCGGGTCGAGGATCCGGTGCGGGGTGGCCGTACGGATCAGCTTGTCGCCCAGGTATCTGCGGGCGCCGCGGATCGCCGTCACCTGAAGGTCCTTGGTGAACGGGTTGGCGATCTCCCGGTCCCGCGCGGTGATCTCGCGGCGCAGCTCGCCCTCGTCGATCAGCTGCTCGCCGGTGAGCTTGTTCATGGCGCGCACGAGCGCGCCCAGATCCTTCTCGACGACGAAGTCGACGCCCTTGTCCATGAACGCCTTCACCGGCCCCGGCACGTCCGCGCGCGCCCGCCCGAGCACATCGCGGACCGACTTGCCGGTCAGGTCGGGGTTCTGCTCGGAGCCCGAGAGCGCGAACTCCTTGCCGATGATGCGCTGGTCGAGCACGAACCAGGTGTACTCGTGGCCGGAGCGCATGATGTGCTCCAGCGTGCCGAGTGTGTCGAAGCCGGGGAAGAGCGGCACGGGCAGCCGGCGCCCGCGCGCGTCCAGCCAGAGCGAGGACGGGCCGGGCAGGATCCGGATGCCGTGCCGCGCCCAGATCGGGTTCCAGTTCTCGATGCCCTCGGTGTAGTGCCACATCCGGTCGCGGTTGATGTGACGGGCGCCGGCCGCCTCCGCGACGCCGAGCATCAGCCCGTCGACATGCGCGGGCACCCCGGAGAGCAGCTTGCGCGGCGGGGTGCCGAGCCGCTCGGGCCACTGCGCGCGGACGAGGTCGTGGTTGCCGCCGATACCGCCCGAGGTGACGATCACGGCCTGCGCGCGGAGCGAGAAGTCCCCGCTGACCGTACGGCTGCTGGCGGTGCCGCGCGCGGCGTCGCTGGGCTCCAGGACCTCGCCGGTGACGGTGTCGACCGTACCGGCGGTGCTGGCCAGCCCGGTGACGCGGTGCCGGAAGCGCAGCGTCACCCGGCCCCTGGCGACGCCCTCGCGCACCCGCCGCTCGAAGGGCTCGACCACACCGGGGCCGGTGCCCCAGGTGATGTGGAAGCGCGGTACGGAGTTGCCGTGGCCGGTGGCGTCGTAACCGCCGCGCTCGGCCCAGCCGACCACCGGGAAGAAGCGCACGCCCTGCCCGTGCAGCCAGGCGCGCTTCTCACCGGCCGCGAAGTCCACGTACGCCTCGGCCCACTTGCGCGGCCAGTGGTCCTCGTCCCGGTCGAAGCCGGCCGTACCGAGCCAGTCCTGAAGGGCGAGGTCCCGGCTGTCCTTGATGCGCAGCCGGCGCTGCTCGGGCGAGTCCACGAGGAAGAGCCCGCCGAACGACCAGTGCGCCTGCCCGCCGATCGAGCGCTCGGGCTCCTGGTCGAGGACGATGACGGAGCGGCCCGCGTCGGCCACTTCGGCGGCGGCGACCAGTCCCGCGAGCCCCGCCCCGATCACAATCACGTCAGCGTCGTACGCCATGGCATCCATCCTTCGCGGGCTTCACGGGCGGGCCGGGTTGAGTTGAGTGGTCCGATCTTCCGTACGGGCGAGTAACGAGTCAACTGGTTGGATGGACCGGATGGAGATCGCACGGACGATCGGATGGACGAAGGGATGGACGACATGTTGAGCGATACGCCGGACCCCGCCGACGAGATCCTGGACTTCGTCGACGAGGACGACCGGGTCCTGGGGCAGGCGCCGCGCGGCGAGCTGTACGCGAAGGGGCTGCGCCACCGGTGCGCCTTCGTGCTCGTCCGGGACCCGGCGGACCGGATCTTCGTCCACCGCAGGACCGCGCGGAAGCTCGCCTTCCCCTCCCTGTACGGCATGTTCGTGGGCGGGGTCCTCGGCGCGGGCGAGAGCTACGACGAGGCGGCGCTGCGGGAGGCGGAGGAGGAGCTGGGGGTGTCGGGCCTGGAGCGGCCCGTACCGCTGTTCCCGTTCCGCTACGACTCCCCCGACGGAAGGTTCCGGGAGCACGCGTACGTGTACGAGGTGCGCTGCGCGCTGCCGGTGCGCCCGCAGCCGGAGGAGATCGCCTGGCACGCCTTCCTGCCGGAGGAGGAGCTGGTGCGGCGGCTGGTCGAGTGGGAGTGGGTCCCGGACGGGCTGGTCGCGTACGAGCGGCTGCGGGCGCTCCGCGCCGGGGGCGGCGGCCCCGCGTAGGGTGCGACATGTGATCGATTTCGTACGGAACCTGCGGCTGTGGTTCGCGCCCCAGCGTGTCGCCGAGGAGGGCGACACCCCGGACTACCGCTTCTCCCTCGCCAACGAGCGCACGTTCCTGGCCTGGATCCGTACGGCGCTCGCCCTGGTCGGCGGCGGTTTCGCGGTCGACCAGTTCCTGCCGGACCTGCGCTGGGGGGTCCGGGTCGGGCTCGCGGTGACGCTGCTCGCGGCGGGCGCGCTGTGCGCGCTGCGCGCGGTCAGCCACTGGATCCGCTGCGAGCGCGCGATGCGCCGCAAGGAGGACCTGCCGGTCTCCGCCTTCCCCACGCTGCTGAGCCTGGCGGTGGCAGTGGTGGCGCTGGCGATGCTGGCGTTCGTGGCGCTGGGGCGGGCGGGCTGATGCCGGCGGGCACGGCCCCTGGCACCGCCGGCGACGCCGACCGTGACCCCGGCCTCCAGCCGGAGCGGACCCGGCTCGCGTGGCGGCGTACGACACTGACGTGCACGGTGGTGCTCGTCCTCGCGGTACGGCAGGCGGTACGGAGCGGGACGACGACGGCGGCGGGGCTGACGGTGGTGGCCGTGGGCCTGCTGGTGTGGCTCGCGTTCCTGTGGGTGGCGCAGCGCCGCATAACGGCACTGAGCACGGCCGCGTCCGCACCGCGCGTCCTCGGAACGGGCACCGCGATCGCGCTGACGGCCTGCACGCTGCTGCTGGCGCTGTGCGCGGTGGCGGTCACGGGGTGAGCGGGACGGCGGGCTGGGCCTGGGCCTGGTCCGCGCCGGTGGTCCGCTCCGTGGTCCACGCCCACGGCGGCAGCGCGTCGGGCGCGGCGGCGCGCGTAGTGCCGTGCGGCAATGCTTCCCCGGAAGGCGCGCCCGCCGCGGTGCGTGCGTAACGGAGCCACCTGGGCTTTTGGCCAACGCGGCGAGCGTGCGCGCTGGGCGTCGCGACGGCGCAAAGCCGCCCGGTCAGCCCGGGCCTGCCGTGACGACCACCTTGCCGCCGGTCCCGCCCGCCTCGGCGTGGCGGAAGGCGTCCGCCGTCCGTTCCAGGGGGTATGTCCGCGCGATCTCGACCTCCAGCACGCCCTGTTCGGCGAGGGCGGCGAGCGTCGCGAGGTCGGTGGCGTCGGCGCGGGCGAAGGCGTAACGGCCGCCCAGCTCCGTCACTCCGCCGTCCGCGACGGAGGCGAGCCGGCCGCCGGGCGCGAGCAGCGGCGGGGTGGCCCGCAGCAGGTCGCCGCCGATGATGTCGAACGCCGCGTCCACCCCGTCCGGCGCCAGCGCGCGCACCTGCGCGCCCAGTTCGTCCGGGCCCGCCCCGTACCGTACGGGCTCCCCGCCGAGCGCGCGGACGCGCTCCTGCCCGGACTCGCGGGCCGCGCCGATGACCCGGGCGCCGAGATACCGGCCGAGCTGCACGGCCATCGAGCCGACGGCGCCCGCCGCCGCGTGCACGAGGAGGGTCTCCCCGGCGCGCACCCGCAGCACCCGGTGGAGCACCTGGTACGCGGTGAGTCCCGCCAGCGGCAGCCCGGCCGCCTCGGCGAAGCTCAGCGCGCTCGGCTTGCGGGCGAGCGTACGGACGGGGGCCGCCACGTACTGCGCGAATGTCCCGCGCGAGAGGAAGTCCTCCCGTACGTATCCGATGACCTCGTCCCCGGCGGCGAACTCGGTGACGGCCGCCCCGGGGCGTACCACCACTCCGGCGACGTCCCAGCCGGGGATCACCGGGAAAACGGTGTCGAGAATCCCGTCGAGGTACCCCTCGCGGCACTTCCAGTCGACGGGATTCACCGCCGCCGCCCGTACCTCCACGAGGACGGTGTCGGGCCCGACCTTGGGCTCGGGGCGGTCGCCGTACTCCAGGACGTCGGCTCCGCCGTAGCGGCGGTACGTCACGGCCTTCATCGTCATGCTCCGACACTCCGACGCCCCGGGCCCGGCCGCAAGCCGAGCGGGGAAGAACGCGAGCCCGCGGCGGCAATGGGGCGGGACCGGCCAGGACGTACGGCCGGGGACCCGCTTCCGGCGGTGCCTCGTCAGCTGAAAGGCTCGGGGCGACCATTCGTACCGACCCCCGGGAGCCCCCATGCCCGCGACCGACCCGTACACCGTCCGTCTCGCGCCCGATGTGTACGCCTACGTCCAGCCGGACGGCGGCTGGTGTCTGAGCAACGCCGGTTTCGTCAGCGACGGGGAGTCCACCCTGCTGATCGACACGGCGGCCACCGAGCGGCGGGCGCTGGCGCTCCGGGAGACGCTGCGGGCGGCCGGGGCGCCGCTGCCGCGTACCGTCGTCAATACGCACCACCACGGCGATCACACGTACGGCAACGGGGTGTTCGTGCCGGAGGCGACCG
Organism: Streptomyces paludis; assembly: GCF_003344965.1. NCBI lineage: Bacteria > Bacillati > Actinomycetota > Actinomycetes > Kitasatosporales > Streptomycetaceae > Streptomyces > Streptomyces paludis. The sequence continues at coordinate 1,024,320 of NZ_CP031194.1, forward strand.
TGGTCGGCCACGCGGCGTGCCGCAGCGAGCAGGACGCGGCCGGGCACCAGCTCCATCTGGTCTGGCCCGAGACCGACTTCGGCGACATCACGATCACCCCGCCGACCATGACGTACGACGACCGGCTCACCCTCCACGCGGGCGGGACCGAGGTCCGGCTGATCCACCCGGGGCCGGCGCACACCATCGGGGACTCGATCGTGCATCTGCCGGAGCGCGGGATCGTCTTCACCGGGGACCTGATCTTCCGGGGCGGGACGCCGTTCGTCCTCATGGGGTCGCTGCGGGGCTCGCTGCGGGCGCTGGACCTGCTGCGCTCGCTCGACGCGACCCATGTCGTACCTGGCCACGGTCCGGTCGGGGACACCTCGGTGTACGACGCGACGGAGCGCTATCTGCGGTACGTCACCGAGCTGGCCGCCGAGACCCATGCCAAGGGTCTGACGCCGCTGGAGGCCGCGCAGGGCGCGGACCTCGGGGAGTTCGCGGAGTGGCGGGAGAGCGAGCGGCTGGTGGCCAATCTGCACCGGGCGTACGCGGAACTGGACGGGCTGCCGGACGGTTCGCCGCTCGACGTGGTCGAGGCGTTCGCCGACATGACGACGGTGAACGGCGGTGTGCCGGTGGCCTGTCACGCCTGAGGCCCGACGGCGGCCAGGTGGCGGACGGGTGGCGGATGGGGTGCGGGAGCGGAACAGGTACTGGACGACATACCGACTGGTCGGCATCATGGGGACACGGCCGGCCACCACGCCCGCGCCCGCCCGCACCCACCCGCATCCGCCCCCGGAGGTACGCCCGATGAGCGCTCCCGCCGCCGCACCGCCACCGGGCCCGCCGGACCCGCCGGACTCCCCTGACCGGTCCGACCCGCCCGGGCTCGACACCCAGCGGCTGCGCGCCCACCTCGACGGCGCGCTGCCCGGCCCGGTGGGCGGCCCGCTCGACGCGCGGCTGATCGAGGGGGGCCGGTCGAATCTGACGTACACGGTCACGGACGGCACCGCCCGCTGGGTGGTGCGCCGGCCGCCGCTCGGCCATGTCCTCGCCACCGCCCACGACATGACGCGCGAGTACCGGGTGATCGAGGCGCTCCACCCGACCGCCGTCCCGGTGCCGGAGCCGCTGCTGCTCTGCGCGGACGCGTCGGTGCTCGGCGCGCCGTTCTACGTGATGGAGCACGTTCCGGGCACCCCGTACCGTACGGCCGAACAGCTGGCCCCGCTCGGTCCCGAGCGCACCCGGGCCGCCGTCCTCGCGCTGGTGGACACACTGGTCGAGCTGCACTCCGTGGACCCCGCGGCGGTCGGCCTGGCGGACTTCGGGCGGCCGGACGGCTTCCTCGACCGGCAGTTGCGGCGCTGGGGCAAGCAGCTGGACGGGTCGCGCAGCCGCCCGCTGCCCGGCATCGACGCACTGCACACCGCCCTCGGCCGGTCGCTGCCCGGCTCGCCCGCGCCCGCCGTGATCCACGGCGACTACCGGCTCGACAACGTACTCCTCGGCGACGACGACCGGATCAACGCCGTGCTCGACTGGGAGATGTCCACGCTCGGCGATCCGCTGACCGATCTCGGGCTGCTCGTGATGTACAGCGTGCCGCTCGGTCTGCCGGGCTCCCCGGTCGGTACGACGGCGGGCGCGCCCGGGCATCCGGCGCCCGCCGAACTGATCGAGCGGTACGCGGCGGGCTCGGGCCGGGACACCTCGGCCATCGCCTGGTACACGGCCTTCGCCTGGTTCAAGCTCGCCGTGATCCTGGAGGGCATCCACTACCGCTACACGCTCGGGCAGACGGTGGGGGCGGGCTTCGACCGGATCGGCGATCTCGTCCCGGTCTTCATCGAGCACGGTCTGACCACCCTCAAGGAAGGCTGAGTACGCCCATGGACTTCGCATTCGACGCCCGTACCGAAGAGCTGCGAGACCGGCTGCTCGCCTTCATGGACGAGCACGTGTACCCGGCCGAGCCGGTCGCCCACGAGCAGCGCCAGGCGCTGGCCGACCCCTGGGGCACGCCCGCGATCGTGCCGGAGCTGAAGGCCGAGGCGCGCCGCCGGGGCCTGTGGAACCTCTTCCTGCCCGACGCGGAGTACGGCGCCGGGCTGACCAACCTCCAGTACGCGCCCCTCGCCGAGATCACCGGCCGCTCCCCGCACCTGGCGCCGACCGCGCTGAACTGCGCGGCGCCGGACACCGGGAACATGGAGGTGCTCGCCCAGTTCGGCTCTGAGGAGCAGCGCAAGCAGTGGCTGGAGCCGCTGCTGGCGGGCGAGATCCGGTCGGCGTTCGCCATGACCGAGCCCGAGGTGGCGTCGTCGGACGCGACGAACATCCGGACGCTGATCCGGCGCGACGGCGACGACTACGTCATCAGCGGCCGCAAGTGGTACATCTCCGGGGCCATGAACCCGGACTGCGCGGTCTTCATCGTGATGGGCAAGACCGACCCGGACGGTACGGACCCGCGCCGCCAGCAGTCGATGGTCCTGGTCCCGCGCGACACCCCCGGGGTGACGGTCCGCCGCGCGATGCGGGTGTACGGCTACGAGGACCACGCCCACGGCGGCCACGCCGAGGTGATCTTCGACGACGTACGGGTCCCCGCCGGCCATCTCGTCGGCGAGGAGGGCGGCGGCTTCGCCATCGCCCAGGCGCGGCTGGGGCCCGGCCGGATCCACCACTGCATGCGGCTGATCGGCATGGCGGAGCGGGCCATCGAGCTGATGTGCCGGCGCGCCGTGTCCCGTACGGCGTTCGGCAGGCCGATCGCCCAGCAGGGCGTCGTACAGAACTGGATCGCGGATGCCCGGGTGACGGTCGAACAGCTGCGGCTGCTGGTCCTCAAGACGGCCTGGCTGATGGACACCGTCGGCAATCGCGGCGCGCACACCGAGATCCAGGCCATCAAGATCGCGACACCGCGCGCGGTGGCCGGGATCATCGACTCGGCGGTCCAGCTGCACGGCGCGGGCGGGGTCAGCCAGGACTTCCCGCTGGCCGAACTCTGGGCCGCCGCCCGTACGTTGCGCCTCGCGGACGGGCCGGACGAGGTGCACCAGCGCTCGCTGGCGCGCCGGGAGCTGAAGAAGTACGTCTGAGGAGTACGTCTGATCCTAGAGGTACCCCGGCGCTACGGGCGCAGCGCCCGCAGCAGCAGGTCCGCGAGGTGGTCGGCGACCTGCTGCGGGGTGAGCGGGCCGTCGGGGCGGTACCAGGTGGAGAGGTGGTGGACGGAGCCGAAGTGGTAGTCCACCACCAGATCGGCGGGGGTCGCCGTGGAGAAGACGCCGGTGCGCTGGCCCTCCTCCACCAGGGCGCGGAAGCGCTCGTGGTAGCGGCGGCGCTCGGTCCGTACGCTCTGGTTCTTCTCCGGGCTCAGATGGTGCATGGAGCGGAAGAAGATCGCGGCGTCGTCCAGGTTGTCGATGGTCGTCACGACGACATCGGCCGCCGCCGCGCGCAGCCGGTCGGCCACGGGCTCGTCCGCGTCCGCGAAGGCGTCCAGACGCTCCTGCTGGAGCCTCAGGACGCGGGCGTAGACCTCCTGGAGGAGATCCTCCTTGGAGCCGAAGTAGTGGTAGAGCGCGCCTTTGGTGACCCCCGCCGCCTCCACGATCTCCTGGACCGAGGTGCGGTCGTAGCCACGTTCGGCGAAGAGCCGGGTGGCGGCGGCCAGCAGCCGCCGGGGTACGGGGGTACCGTCCCCGTCCGTAGTCCTGGCCATGTCGGCCACCCGCCTTTCCGGTCCGTGCGCCGCCGTGTCCGGCGCTCCCCCTTGGGGCACCCACGGCTGGGGAACACCGTTCCCGTCCCAGGATCTTCCCACTCGTGGTCCCGGGCGGCTCGGGCAGTGTCCCGGCCTCGCGCGGCCGTGGCGCGGTGCCGGCCGCCCCGGCGGGAGCGACCGGCACCGCCGGCGGTCACAGTACGGCGAACACGGTTCCCCTGCGCCGGAGTTGGCCGAGGGCCGTGTCGAGCGCGGCCACCGTCCCCGACCGGTCGCCGCCGCCGTCGTGGCAGAGCACGATGTCACCGGGGCGCGCGCGCAGCACGGTCCGCGCGATACGGGCCGCCGGCGGGGCGCGCCAGTCCTTGGGGTCCACGCTCCAGTCGACGGGCGTGAGTCCCTGTTCGCGCGCCGCGCCGAGCACGGTACGGGACCAGCCGCCGGCCGGGGCGCGGAAGAGGGCCGGGGTGACCCCGGTCGCGTCGGTGACCACGCGCTGGGTACGGCGGATCTCCTCGTGGATCCGTGCGGGCGGCAGGGCGGCGAAGGGCTGCGGGTGGCTGTACGTGTGGTTCCCGAGCGTGTGTCCCGCCGCGAGGATCCTCCGCAGCAGCTCCGGATGCCGGGCCGCGCGTTCGCCCACCACGAAGAACGTCGCCCGTACGCGGTGGGCGTCGAGCACGTCGAGCAGGAGCGGGGTCCAGCGGGGGTCCGGGCCGTCGTCCACGGTCAGGGCCACCGGACGGGAAGGCGCGTCCGGGCGGGGAGACGCGTCCCGGCGGGGAGACGCGTCCGGGCCCCGCCCGCCGGCCGCCGGGACCCCGTACAGCGGTCCGTGGGCCAGCAGCGGGCGCCGGCCCGTACGCCCGGGGCCCCCGGCCCGCCCGGCGCCGCGCCAGACCTCAGCCCGGCGTACAAGGCTCCAGGCCGCCTGGGCGAGGTGGGCGCGTACGGGATCAGACACCGCGGGCTCCGGTGCCGCGCGGACCGGCCGACGGGGAGGAGCCGGTGGCGGTCGAGGAGCCCGCGGCGGTCGTGGGGCGGGGCGCCCGGCCGGCCGGCGTACCGAAGTCGCGGTCGAAACGGCTGCGCACCCAGCCGGTCGCCGCGCCCAGCGCGATCTGTACGTTGACCAGCAGATGGAGGCCGACGAAGAGCGGTACGAAACCGATCCCCCGCTTACGGCGGACGAACCCGAGGAGCGCCGGGTCCGCGGCGGCGAACGCGGCCACCCCGAGCACCGGGATCGGCGCCAGCGCGGGAACGAAGAGGGCCACGGGCGCGGTGACGGCGGTGAGGAGCGCCGCGGCCACGCCGAGTTCGCTGTTGGCCCGCAGCGCACCGGGGCGCCGGCGGTGCGCGGCGGCGAACGGAAGCAGGTACTGGGCGCGGCGGAACTGTTCGCGGAGCATCCGGCCGAGCCGGTGCTCCTCGTCGTGGGCCGCGACGATCCGGTCGGTGAGGAGGATGCCGTGGCGCGCGGCCAGGCGTTCGCTGTACTCCACGTCCTCGCTGTCCCGCAGCGCGGGCTCGAACGGGCCCACCTCCTCGAAGACGGCGCGGGGCATGGCCGCCGCGGCGAAGTACGCCGTGGGGGTCGGGCCGACACCCTTGAGCCGCCAGTGGTGTGCGTGCAGGGTGCGGTACCACTCCACCGGGCCGTCGTCCACGAGGGGTTCGGCGGCGATGATGCCGTGCACACAGCCGAGCCGCGGGTCCGCCGACAGCAGGTCGACCGCGTTCTCCAGCGCGTCGGGGGCGAGCGCCTGGTCCGAGTCGAGGAAGAACAGGATGTCGCCGCGGGCGGCGGCCGCTCCGGCGTTGCGCGCCATGGAGACGCCGCCGTTGCGTTCGGCCCGTAACACCCGGCAGTCGAAGCGGCCGGCCACCTCCACGGAGTTGTCGGTGCTGGCGTCGTCCGAGACGATCACTTCGAACGCCGGAAGGGTCTGCGCGGCCAGGGAGGCGAGGCACAGCTCCAGCGTCGCGGCGTAGTTGTAGTTGGGGATGACGACGGAGACCCGCGCCGGGGAGCGGGGACGGTCGGCGGCGGGCACGGAGGACGCGGTCACGGTGACACCTTCGGGACGGGGACCGGGGTCGCGGTCGGACGGACGGGCGAACGGGCGGGGGGAAAAGAGACAGACGGGGCGGTGTGTCCGCCCGGCCGGATCGCCGGGCGGACATGCGTCACCGGGGCGGCCCCGGTCACGCGTCGGGGCGGGACGGGATCAGACGGCCTCGTCGAGGATCCGGCGCAGCTCCGCCGGCAGCTCCAGCTCCGCGCCCACGAGGCACTCGTCGAGCTGGGCCACCGAGCTGACCCCGACGATCGGCACCACGGCGGGCTCGCCGCCGGTCAGCCAGGCCAGGACCACCTGGACCGGGGTGACGCCCAGCTCGGCGGCGACCTTGGCGAGCGCGCGCAGCCGGCGCTCGGTGCCGGGGTGCGCGTAGTACTCGGGAAGGGACTCCTCCGGGCGGTTGTAGGCGCCCCAGAGCAGCGAGGTGTACGCGAAGAAGGTGAGCCGGTGGGTGCCCACGTAGTCCAGCAGATCGTCGGTCGCGTGGACATGGCCGCCCTCGGGCAGGGTGGTCCCCGGCCGGGGCCGCAGATACGAGTAGCGCTGCTGCACGGCCGCGTACGGGGTCCAGCCGCGCCGCTCGGCGAGCGAGCGGGTCTCGGCGAGCCGCCAGGCGGGGTGGTTGCTGGCGCCCAGCGACCGGGCCTTTCCGTCGGTCACGGTCCGGTGGAAGGCGGCGAGGGTCTCCTCGTCGGGGGTGGTCCGGTCCTCGCGGTGCGCGTAGTAGAGGTCCACATGGTCGGTGCCCAGTCGGCGCAGGGTCCCCTCCAGCTGCTCCTGGATCACGGCCGGCGCGAGCCCTTCGGCCTGCCCGTCCGGCCCGGGGCCCGAGCCGACCTTGGAGGCGAGGGTCAGTCCGTCCCGGCCGCCCCGGTCCTTCAGCCAGCGGCCCAGCACGGCCTCGCTCTCGCCGCCGCTGCCGCCGGGCACCCAGAACGAGTAGCAGTTGGCGGTGTCGATGGTGGTTCCGCCCGCCTCCACGAACCGGTCCAGGATCGCGAACGATGTCTCCTCGTCGACCGTGGTGCCGAAGGGCATGGCCCCCAGACACACCGTGCTGACGGGGATACCGGTGTCCTGGCCCATGGATCGCTGTCGCATCTTTCCTCCGGGATTCCGGTGGGGTGCGCGGGAGTGTGTTTCCGCTCAACCCACTTGTTTTAAAGGGGTGTTGACCACACCGTAGAGGGGGCCGTGGACAGGCCGGAACGCGTACCCGGCGATGTGGGAGTTTCGGCGAGCGGGGCGTACGACCTTTGTGCCACGCCCCGGTCAGCCGCCGGGGACCGACAGGACGAGCGCCTGGGCCCGGTGGTCGGACATGCCCCGGCTGTCCACCGTCCGGTACTCGTGGACCGTGACCGATTCGCTGGTGAACGCCCAGTCGAGCCGCCACAGCGCCGGTCCGCTCGCCGGCCAGGTCCCCGGGTACAGCAGGCCGCTCGCGGGCAGCGCGTCCTTCAGCCGGCCGCCGAGCCGGCGCACCTCACCCATGGCCGAGGTGCCGTTCATGTCGCCCGCCACCACCACGGGCAGCCGGTTCTCCGCCAGATCCCGCTCCAGCGCCCGGTAGTGGGCCTGGCGCCGGACCTCCTGGGCCCGCATGAACTCAGGGAACCGCGCCGAGAAGGGATCCATCGAGACATCGAGCTGTACCGGGACATGGATGTTGTAGAACGTCATCACCCGCCCGTCGACCCGCAGATCGGTGCGGAGCACCTTGTACCGGTAGTACTCCGGGAACCCTCCGTCGGGCGGCTTCCCGATACCGGGATCGGACAGGTACGGCCAGCTGTCCAGCGCGCGCCACTCCTCGATCGGATACCGGGACATCGTCAGCACCTCGCCGACCGCCACAACATGGAACCCCGGGAAACGGGCGCGGAGTTCGGCCACATGGTCCACCCGGACCGGCCGGTGTCGCGCCAGGTCCCAGGAGACATGCTCCTGAAGCAGATAGACATCGGCCCGCTGCGCCTTCAGATACGCGTAGAACTCCTCGGGGTCGTCGCTGTCGTCCCAGTACTCGGTGTTCCACGAGAACACCCGAGGCGCCCCCGGCGGTGCGGCCGTCGTACCGCCGAGGCCCGGCAGCGCGTGCGCGTTCAGTCCCGCCAGGGGCAGACCGAGCAGCAGAGCGCAGAGCGCGGCGACGGACAGCCGGCCCCTGGCCCCGCGCGCCGCCGGGGTGAGCGCCAGCAGGAGCAGCGGCACCACCAGGAACGTCAGGGGAGGCAGCAGCTCCACCGGCCGCCACCACCAGTGCTCGCCGGTGAGGAGCAGGAACGCCACCAGGAACACCGTCCACAGCGCGACGGCCACGGCGAGCGTCCGGGTCATCCGGCCCGCCGCCCGGCCGGCCGTCCGTCCGGCCGCCTCCCCGGCCGCCGGTGGCCGGGGAGGCACCGGCGCGCGGGGCTCGCCGGCTCCCCCGGCCGCCCGCACCTCGTCCACGGGCACGGGCACAGGCACGCTCATGCCGTCATCCCGGGATTCCGTACGGTCGGCTCCCCCGGCGCGCCGGAGATCTCCTCCCGGGCGGTCTCCTCCCCAGCGGTCAGCCACTGGGTCTCGTACAGCCGGCGGAACCGGCCGGACAACAGCCAGTAGACGGCGCCCACCGCGATGCCCGACGAGATGGCGACGTTGGTGGCGAAGGCCACCGAGGTGAAGACCGCGAGAAAGCGCGCGCCCCGGCGCTTGAGGACATAGCGGTACATCGGCAGATCCCCGGCGACCGAGAGCCCGGCCAGGGCCACCGGCGCCAGGAGCCACCACGGGCCGAGCAGGGCGAGCGGCAGGGCGGCCACCGCGCCGAGGGCCGCCACCGCGGCCATGGACCGGGACGCGGTCTCGAACCCCTTGGCGAAGCGCCGGCGCCGGGCGAACAGCGGGACCCTCAGCCGGGCCCGCCGGAACAGCTTGCGCAGCAGGGCCGACAGCTTGTCGTCGTCGTCATGGCGGCCCAGGACATGAGGGGTGACCATGATCTCGTAGCGCGCGGACATCCGTTCGCCGTACTCGACCTCCTCGGTCTGCCGCAGCCGCGGGTTGAACGGGCCGATCTCCTGGAAGACCTTGCGCGGGATCGCGGTGAGCGAGGAGAAGAGGAAGCTGACCGTACCGAGCGAGTCCATCCGCCAGCAGTACGCCTGCAGCACCCGGCACTCCTCGACGACGCTGTCCCGGATCAGCGGCTGGTCCTCGTAGATGCCGCAGACCGCGCCGTACCCCGGATTGGCGAGCAGCTCCTCGACCGCCTTCTCCACCGCGTCCGGGCGCAGCGCCACATCGGAGTCGACGAAGAACAGGATCTCGCCGCGCGCCGCCGCCGCGCCGGTGTTGCGGGCGACGGCGACGCCGCTGTTGCCGGGGGTCTGGAGGACGGTCACATCCCGGCTGCGGGCGATCTTCAGGGAGTCGTCGGTGCTGTGGTCGTCGACCACGATCACTTCGAGCGGGGCGTACGTCTGGCGCAGCGCCGCGTCGACACAGAGCCCTATGGAGTTCCGGTAGTTGTAGTTGGGGATGACGACCGACACGAGAGGTCGGGGCACAGTGATCCTCCTGAGAGGGTGACCGGTCGTGGGCGGACCGGTGGCGGGCGGACTGGTGGCGGAGGGGCTCGTAGCGGGTGGGCCAGGAGCGGGCGGGCTGGTCAGTAGCGGGCGGCGAGCAGGGTGCCGCCGAGCAGCAGCGCCCAGAGCAGGAAGTTGACGACCATGGCGCGGTCGCGCAGCAGGATGCGGGTCGGCTCGCCGCCGTCGCCGTCGACATGCAGCAGTTGCAGATAGCGGGCCATGGCGAAGAGCGCGAACGGCGCCGAACCGAGAATCGCCAGGTCGGTGTGCGGAGCGCCGACCGACTCCTCCAGGTTGAGCAGGAAGGTGATGACGGTGACCCCGGCGCACAGCGCGATCAGATGGTCGAGGAACGGGACGGAGTAGCCGCGCAGGGAAGGACGGTGGGAGACACCCCCGGCCGTCATCTCGTGCCGGCGTTTGCCCAGGACGAACACCAGGCAGAGCGAGAACACCGAGACCAGCATCCAGCCGCGGACCGCCGTACCGCCGGCCAGATGGCCCTGGACCACGCGGAGGGCGAATCCGATGGCCACGATGAAGACGTCCAGCAGGGGAACGTGCTTCAGCCCGCGGCTGTAGGCGAGGTTGAGGGCGAGATAGACGGCGATCGGCCACCAGTCGGTGACGGGGCCGTACAGCGCCGCCGCCGTCAGCAACAGCGCGAGCCCGGTGCCGAGGGCGAGGGCGGCGGACACACTCACCTGCCCCGAGGCGATCGGACGGTGGCGCTTGTCGGGGTGCAGCCGGTCGCGGTGCCGGTCGGAGAGATCGTTCAGTACGTACACCAGGGACGAAGCGAGGGTGAACAGCAGGACGGCCCAGGCGGTGCGGGCCGCCAGCCCCTGCGGCGCCGTCTGCGCGTCGAGCAGCGCGAGCGGCACCACCAGCAGGTTCTTCGGCAGCTGCCCCGGGCGTACGAGGGACAGCAGCGCCCGCGGCAGGCTCCGGGAGGGGCGGGGGCGGGGCGGGGGCTCCGTGGGCGGAGCGGTGTTACGGGGCCGGGTGTCGCCGGTCCGGGTGTCGTCCTCGGTCCGGTCGTGGACCGTCACGTCATGGACCGTCAGGTCGTCGCGAGGCCGGTCACGTAACCGCCGGGGCGGCGGCGCGTCGGGCAGAGCGGCGTTGAGGGCGGTGGTGTCGAGGGAGCTGGTATCGAGGGTGGTGGTGTCGAGGGGGCTGGTGTCGAGGCTGGTCTTGAGGGGGCTGGTGTCGAGGGGCTGGTCGGCACTCGTCGTCACGTCGGTCTCCCGGTCAGAAGAAGGCTTTGGCCAGGCCCAGCGCGCCCTGTTTCCACGGCTCTTGGCTGGTCCGGCCCGTGGACGCGGTCGCTTCGGAGGTGGTTCTGGTGGTGCGCCACCACGCGTAGGTCTGGAGAATGGCGTCCCTGTTGGAGTGGCGGGGCGACCAGCCGAGCACCTTCTGCGCCTTGTCGATGCTGACGTAGGAGTCCGCGCGCAGCTTGTGCACCAGCCGGCCGTACACCGGGGAGAGCCTGAGCCGGCTCAGCAGATCGAGGGTCAGGACCGCGGGCGCGGCGGGTACGGAGATCACCCGCTTGCCGTGTCCGGCGGCGTCCAGTACGGCCTGGAAGTCCTCGCGCAGGGTGCCGAACTCGGCCGCCGCCAGATTGAACGTGTCGTCGGCGGCCTCCGCCGGCGCGGCGAGCGTGGTGGCGACGGCGTCGACCAGATCGTCGACCGAGAACATCTGGATACGGACGTCCCCCCGCCCGAGGACCGGGAAGTTGCGGCCCTCCTCCGCCCATTCGAAGAGCATGGCGAACAGCCCCATCCGGCCGGGTCCCACGAAGGTCTTGGGCCGCAGGACGGGAACGCACAGTCCGCGGGCGCGGAACTCCTCGGCGACCTCCTCCGCCCCGGCCTTGGCCCTGCTGTAGGCGTCGACCGGACTGCGCGGATAGTCCTCCGTGGTCGGGACCGTGTCCGGCAGCCCGTACACCGCCGTGGAGGAGATGTGCACCGCGCGTTCCAGCCCGGCGTCGGCGGCGGCCCGCAGGACTGTCCGGGTGCCGTCGACGATGATCGAGCGGATCTCGGCCTCCGGGTAGCTGGGCAGCGCCGCCGCGGTGTGCACCACCGCGTCGGCCCCGGCCAGTGCGGCCCGTACGCGGTCCAAGTCCCGTATGTCCGCGGTCAGATGGTCCACGCCGGGCACCCGCTCGGCGGGCGGCCGTACATCGAGACTGCGTACCCGGGTCCCGGCCGCGGCCAGCGACCTGACCAGATTCCCGCCCAGCATGCCGCTGCCGCCCGTCACCACCACGGTCCTCACCACAGCGACGACACCTTCTCGCGGACGAAGCGGGTGACCAGACGGGGCAGTCCGACGGCGAGGGTGCGCTCCAGGCGCTCCAGGAAGATCTCCACCTCGTCCGGGGTGGCGACCAGGGGCGGGCCGACGACCAGCGGGTTCTTGCCGTTGAGTGTGTAGTAGGCGTAGATGTCGTGGTCCTGGTACAGCGCGTTGATGACGGCGCAGGTGACCACCTTCGTACCGAACTGCGGGTCCTTGGCCAGCCCGCCGGGGGCCAGTTTGGCGACGAGGTCGAGGATGCCGGGGCTGCCCAGGAAGGCGCCCCACAGCGCGCCGGCGCCGCGTACGTCCGTGACGATGTCGGAGTGCTCCTTGGCGATCCGTTCGAGGCCGGGGCCGAGGACGCTCTCGATCGCCCTGGCGCGCGCCGGGAAGTCCTCCTCCACGGCGATGTTGATCGCCTCGATGGCGGTGGCGCACTCCTCGCCGAACCCGTAGTAGGTGGTGCTGGTGCTCTGGAGCAGCGCGTCCCGCAGATTGTCGTACGCCTTGCGGAAGACCGGCCGGCGGGCCACGTACGCGGAGATGGAGGACTTGCCGCCGCCGAAGGACTTCGATGTCGTCACCACATCGGGTATGAGCCCGGGGTAGCGCATGAAGTAGAACATCGTGCCGGTCTTGCCCCAGCCGCTGTAGATCTCGTCGAAGATGAGGATGATGTCCTCCTTCGTGCACAACTCCCGCACTCCGCGCAGGAACTCCTCCGAGCACCACCGGATGGTGGAGGCGCTGAACGGTTCGATGAGCAGGGCGTAGACATCGGCCCGGCCCTTGCTGTCGCGGGTCGCGTCCACGGCGGCCCGTACGGAGTCCAGATCGTCGTAGGTGAAGGTGGAGACACCGGGGATCCCGGGAAAGGCGAAGTGGTTCTGCGCGCCGCCGGTGAGGCTGCCCGAGCCGAGGAGCTTGCCGTGGAAGCTGATGTCGCTGCGGAGCACACTGTTGCGTTTGCCGCCGTGGTACTTGTACGCGAGCTTCACCGCGCCCTCGACGGCCTCCGCGCCCGAGTTGGGCAGGAAGGACATGTCCAGGTCGCCCGGGAGGACGGCGGCCAGATTGTGGGACAGCGCGGCCAGGTAGGGGGAGAAGTAGGTCTTGTGGACCTCCATCCGCCCGTTCTCGGCGAACCGTCGGCGGGCTTCGAGGATCCGTGGGTGGTTGTGGCCGTGGTTGAGGACGCCGACACCTCCGGTGAAGTCCAGGATCCGGCGGCCGTCCTTCGTATGGACGTACGCGCCCTCGGCCCGGTCGACCAGTTCCCGGCCGAAGCCGAAGGAGGTCATCAGGGACACCTGGCTCTTGTTCACGTACTGGCGGTACAGGTCGTGCACTTGGCCGACGGACATGGCTTCGGCGTCGTCGATGCTCAGGAGTTCTGTCATGCGATGGTCCCCTTTCGGAGGGAGGCGGTAAGGACCCGGCGGTCGCGGAGCGCGACCCCACCCAGGGCGGTGCCCGAGGTGACGAGTTCGGCGACGAGCGTGAGCACCCTGCTGCCGAGGGCGGTGGCGATGGCGGCGGGCAGCGGCAGGACGGAGGCGAGGGCGGGCACCAGCAGCAGTTCGCGGACGCCGACGCCATCGGGTGCGAACACCACGAGCGTCCCGGCCACGGTGGCGAGGGCGAACCCCCCGACCGAGGCGGTCAGCGCGGGCAGCGGCGCGGCGCCGAGCAGCACCGCGAGCACCCAGACATGCAGGCCCGACAGCACCCAGGCGACCGTCTGGTACGCGACGGCCCGGCGCAGGGCGCCCGGCCGGCCGGGGGACGGCGGTGGCGGCGGCCGGCGGCCGATCCGGGCGGCGAGCCCGGCCAGCCCGTGGATCAGCTCGGGCCGGGCCACGAGAACCGCCAGCGGAACCAGGGGCAGCAGCAGCCACCACACTCCGTGGGGCAGCAGCGCCGGCGCGACCAGCATGCCGACCAGACCGCCCGTGAGCAGGACGACGACCAGGTTGACCAGGTACGTCCCGGCCATCTGGGCCTTGGTGGCGCCGGCCCGCTCGCCCATCCGGATCTGCGCGATCAGCCCCCAGACCCGGCCCGGCACGAACTTGCCCAGGAAGCCGACGAAGAACATCCGTATCCCGGTGCCGGTGGGTACGGGGAGCGCGATCGCCGACAGCGTCAGCAGCCAGGAGCGGGTGCCGCACAGCAGGCCCGCCGCGCTGATCACAACGGCGCCGAGCAGCGCCGCGGCCGAACCGCCGTGGAACAGCCCGGCGAGCACGGACCAGTCCTGTCCGCGCAGGGCGAGACAGATACCGGCCACCACCGCCACCGCGAAGAGCGCGGCCAGCGAGCGGCGCCACACCGCGCTCGGCACGCGGGTCTTCTTGTAGGGGGTCTTCGTGCAGGGGGAGCCGGGAACAGGGACGAGAACCGGCACTGCCGTCTTTTCCGTGGTCATGTGGGGGTCCGTCATGTGAGGTCCGATGCTTTACGGCGGGCGAGGCAGGCGGGACGGGCGAGGCGGATACGGACGGTGGGGCGGAGGCACGGACCGCACGCTACGGACCCGCCACGGCCGGGCGGGAGTAGCGACCGCCGATCCCGCCGGGGTTGTCGGCGAAGGTGGAAGACGGGGCTACGACCATGGGCGTACCGGGGTGCAGGGCGTCGTGTACGCATGGCTACGCGTGGGCCGGCATACCGATTCGCCCCTGATCCATTCCGGTTCCGCCGTCACGGCCCTCACTCGGGCGCCGCCCGCCGTTTACAGAGCGTTGATCTCCGAGCCTGGCGGAAGGCAGGGGGAGGGCTTAATCTGACGACCGGCGAATTGCGCTCGCTTTGCGCTCGCTTTGTGTTCGGTTTGCGCTCAAATCCTTAGCGGCAGAGTCCGTATCTGCGGCGAATTGGATGTCCGGGGCATAAGTTTGGGAGCGCTCCCACACTTGTGCGAGCTGAGAGGGATTCGTCAATTGTCCGCTTTGATGGCACACACCGACCCGAACCGCGGTTCCGCCGTCCATCAGGAGATCGATACCTCGATCCGCCGAGCGCTGCGCCGCGCGGGCCTGGAGCCGGCCATCCGGCCCGAGGCCGTCGATGAACTCACCGTCCACGCCTGCGCCCTCTTCGACGAAGTCATCGCCGTCGCCGAGACCGGCGGCCCGCTCGGCATGGTCACCGCCGGTGGCGCCGAGTGGAGTCAACCGGACATGGACTGGGCGCTGTTACTCCGGGCAGGAACCACACTCTTCGAGGTGGTACTGCCCATAGCCCTCCGCGAGCTGGCCCCTCCGGACAGCGCCGCCGCCAGCCGGGTCAGCGCACTGCTCCACCGCGGGATCACGGCCCTCGTCGTCCGCGGTTCCCTGACCGAGCCGCCCTCCCCGCGCGAGCTGATCCTCAGTTCGCGGCGGGACGAACGCCGCCGTATGGCACGGGAGTTGCACGACCGGGTGCTGCACGGCATCGGCCTGGCCCTGCACAGCCTCGACCTGCACCGATACCACGCGGAGTCCTCCCCCGTACTGGCCCGCGACAAGGTGGACTCGGCGATCGACCAGCTCTGTCAGGCCGTGCACACCCTCCAGCAGTTCTCCGGGGAACTGCGCCGGTCGGTGGGGCCCGGCGATCTGGAGCCGGCGCTGCGCTCCTATCTGGCGGACCATGTCGAACCGTCGGTGGAGGTGGCGATGCGTACGAGAGGGAATCTCGCCTCGCTCCCCGCGGACATCGGCGAGGAGGTCTATCTGATCGTGCGCGAGGCCGCCCGCAACGCGGTGCGCCACGCCTCGCCCGTCCAGCTGGACATCGCCGTCGAGGTGAACGACCGGACGATACGCGCGACGGTGACGGACGACGGTTGCGGCACCGACGCCGACGCCTCCCGGCCCGGCGGCGGCCTGTCCTCCATGCGGGAGCGCGCCCTGCTCCTGCGCGGGCAGTTCGTCTGGACCAGCGCGCCCGGCGCCGGCACCCTGGTCGCGGTGCGGGTCCCGCTCGGGGAGAACCGCCGATGAGTGTCCCGCCGGACCCGCCCGCGGTCCGTATCTGCCTCGCCGACGATCACACCCTGATGCGCGACGGTCTCAAGGAAGTCCTCCACACCGCCCCGGGATTCACCGTGGTGGGTGAGGCGTCCACCGGCACCGAGGCCATGGCGCTCGTGGGACGGCTCCGTCCCGATGTGCTCCTCCTGGATGTCGAGATGCCCGGCCCGCATCCCGCCGAGACCATCCAGCAGGTCGCCCGGATCGCTCCGGAAACCGCGGTGCTCGTCCTGACGATGCATGACGATCCGCACATGGTGCAGGAGCTGCTGGAGGCGGGGGCCTCCGGCTATCTGCTCAAGTCCATCCTCCGGGAGGAACTGATCGCCGCCGTCGGCTCGGTGGCGCACCGTACCTCCGGCAGCGTGGTGCTGATCGTCTCCCGCCGTACGGTGGGGCAGTTGCACCGGCAGAAGCCGCGCGACCGCAAGACTCAGTTGACGGACCGTGAGCTGGTGCTGCTGCGGCTGGTCGCGGAGGCCCTGAGCAACGCCCAGATCGCGGCGCGGCTCTTCATCACGGAGGCCACGGTCAAACGGCATCTCACCAACGTGTACGCGAAGCTGGGGGCGGTGTCCCGGGTGGACGCGCTGCGCAAGGCCACCGCGGCCGGGCTGATCGGCGACGGGAGACCGGGCCACGCCGGGCCGCTGCACGGCGCCCCTCCGTGACCTGCCGTACGGCCGGGGCGCGCGGAGCACCGGTCAGGAGCCGCCGCTCGCCCCTCTCTCCGCGCTCTCCCCGCCCTCCCACTTCCGCTGCACCCTGTTCATCGAGTCGAGCCAGCGCTCGGGGTCATCGGCGCGCGCCCGGTAGAGTCCGGCGGCCTCGGGGTGCGGCAGGACGAGGAACCGGTCCTCCGCCATGGCCGTGAACAGGGCGTCGGCGACGGCCTCCGGCTCGATGGCGGTGCGCGCGAGGACCAGCTCCCCGGCGCTGCCCGTCGCGGCGAGCATGTCCGTACGTACGCCCTGCGGGCAGATCGCGTGGACCTTGAGGCCGCGGTGCCGGTAGGTCAGCGAGAGCCACTCCGCGTACGCCAGCGCGCCGTGCTTGGTGACGCTGTAGGCGGGCTCACCGATCATCGTGAGCAGTCCGGCGGCCGATACGGTGGAGACGAACCGGCCGGCACCGCGCTCCAGCCAGCCGGGGATCAGCTCCCGGCTCGCCCGTACGTGCGCCATCACATTGACGTCCCACGCGGTCGACCAGACGTCGTCGCCGGGCAGCTCGTGGCCGGGCGGGAAGCCGACCCCGGCGTTGGCGCAGTAGATGTCGACCGCGCCGCCGAGCGCGGCGCGGGCGTCCCCGACGATCAGCGAGGCGTCCCCGGGGACCGCGACGGCCCCTATCGCGTCGGCGACGGCCGCGGCCTTCGCCGCGTTCAGGTCGTTGACCACCACCCGGGCGCCCTCGGCGGCGAACCGCCGCGCGAGCGCGGCGCCGATCCCGCCCCCGGCCCCCGTGACCACCACTCCGGCACCGCGCACCGTATTCAGCACCGTATTCATACGGACAGACTAACCAGTCGGTATGGAGCGGGGAAGATACCCGCAGAGCACCGGTCGGAGCACCGATCGGAGCGTCGATCACCGAGGCAAACGGAGGTGGCGGAGTGAGTCTGTCCAGACGGGATCTGCTGAGCGCGGGCACAGTCGCGGGAACGGGGGCCGCGCTGGGGGCACTTGCCCCGGCCGCCGCCCTCGGCGCACCGGCGGGGGTCCCCCATGCGGAGGCCCCGGGCGCGCCGCGCGTGCGGACCGGGTTCGAGCGGCTGGCCGCCGACGGGTACCGGGCGCTGGCCGGGCAGCGGGTCGGTGTGCTCACCAATCCGACCGGCGTCACCTCCGGCGTACGCCACATCGTGGATGTCATGCACGCCGACGACCGGGTGGACCTGGTCGCCGTCTTCGGCCCGGAGCACGGCTTCCGGGGTACGGCGCAGGCGGGCGGGTCCGAGGGGCGCTACGACGACCCGGCGACCGGCCTGCCGGTCCACGACACGTATCTCAAGAGCGGGCGGGCGCTGGCGGACATCTTCACCGCGGCCGGTGTCGACACCGTCGTCTTCGACATCCAGGACGTGGGCGCCCGCTTCTACACGTACATCTGGACGCTGTACGACGCGATGGAGGCGGCGGCGCTGGCCGGTCTGCGCTTCGTGGTCCTCGACCGCCCGAACCCGACGGGCGGGCGCCAGGCGCTCGGTCCCGTACTGCACCGGGAGTTCGCCACGTTCGTCGGGCGCGAGCCGATCGCCCAGGCGCACGGGATGACCGTCACGGAGCTGGCGCGGCTGTTCAACGGCGAGTTCCTGGCGACGCCCGTACGGCTCGACACCGTCCCCATGTCGGGCTGGCGGCGCGGCGACCTCTTCGACACGACGGGACTGCCCTGGGTGCCGCCGAGCCCCAACATGCCCACCCCGGACACCGCGCTCGTCTACGCGGGCACCTGCCTCTTCGAGGGCACGAACCTGTCGGAGGGCCGCGGCACGACCCGCCCGTTCGAACTGCTCGGCGCGGAGGGCATCGACGGCGCCTGGGCGGAGGCGGCGAACGCCCAGGGACTACCGGGCGTGCGCTTCCGCGAGGCGTACTTCACCCCGACGTTCTCGAAGTTCCAGGGCCGCACCATCGGCGGCGTACAGCTCCATGTACACGACCGGAACGCCTTCGATCCCGTCCAAACCGCGATCGCCCTGCTGGTGACGGCGAAAGCGACATGGAACGGCTTCGCCTGGCGCGCCGACCACTGGATCGACCGCCTGACGGGCTCCACATCCGTCCGCACCCTGATCGACGCGGACGCACCCCCGGCCGAGATCGCCGGAGCCTGGCAGGACGACCTGACCACGTTCCGCACCGTAAGAAAGCAGTACCTGCACTACCACTGACCACCCCGCCCACCGCGCGGCGCCTCAACGCCCAAGCAGCACCCGCGTCTCATCACTCACGTTGGGCAGCTCGCCGCGGTCCGCCCACATCGCGCCGTCGTGCTCGGTGAGTTCGACCGGTCCATGCTCCTCGACCGTTACGGAGAAGGTGAACTGACGAGTCATCAAGCCGCTGCCTGAGGCGTAGTCAAAGGCCCCGGCATAACCGGTGACCTCGGCAAGCGCGAGACCGGTCTCCTCCGCGACCTCCCGGCTCAGCGCCTCCCCCACCCCCTCGCCCGGCTCGACACCGCCACCGGGCAGCTCCCACAGCCCACCGAGAAAATCGTCGGGCTTCCGCCGCAACAGCAGAACCCGACCGGCCTCATCACTGATCAGCGCGCCCACGACGAACTGCCCGATACCCGCCTCCGCGGCCTCGGCCAGAAGGCCGGGGACCAAGTCGGGTTCGCTGGCGAAGAGGGAGGTCACAGCAGCTCCTTGTAGTGCTCGGTCACCTTGCGGGCCGCTCGTACGTACTGATCGACGAGCGGAAGATCCTCGCCACGATGCCAGACGGGAAGCTTGATCGTGTGCCGGTAGCTGTGCTCGGCGAGTGGAAAGTCCCCCTCCGCGTAGCGACGGTGGGAGAGCGGATGGCCGGGGAACAGCGGACCGGGCTGCCGGTACAGCGACAGCCGATTCATCGGGCAGGTCGAGCCGGGCCGGTCGAACTCGGTCGCGCCTTCCGCCAAGAGCGCTTGATGGAACCTCTCGATGCCCAGCCCACCGAGCTCCTCCGGCCGGTAGATGAGCGTCAACCCGTACCAGGACGGAATCACCCCACAGGGCATCGGGACGGCATGCAGGCCGGGCATGTCGGCGAACCGATCGCCGAGGTGTCGGGCGATCTCGGCCCGGCCTGCGAGATAGCCGTCAAGGCGGCCGAGCTGGTCGTGCGCGAGGGCGGCGGCAAGCGGATGGATACGGAGTTTGAGTCCGGCGCCGGTGACCGCGTACCGCGCGAGCGGATGGTCCGCCGGGATCTCCGACTTGGCCCGCTTGTTGTAGTGCGCGAAGGTCAGCACCCGGTAGTACGTGTCGTCATCGTCGGTCAGGACGAACCCGCCCTCACCGCCGGACAGCGGCTTGGGGCCGTTGAGGGAGAAGGCCCCGGCGAGGCCGAATGTCCCGGTCTTCTGCCCGCCGAGGGAAGCGCCGTGAGCGTGGGAGCCGTCCTCCAACAGGGCCAGGTCATGCGTCTCGGCGATCGCCCGGAGCGCGCCCGTGTCGGCAGGTCTGCCCCAGAGGTGAGTCACCATGACGGCCCGCGTCCGGGGAGTGATCAGCTCCTCCACCCGGGTCGGGTCGATGTTGCCGTCCGGGCCGGTCTCGCAGAGCACCGGCACGGCTCGCAGGTGGAACAGCGGAGAGGCCGTGGCATGAAAGGTCCAGGCCGGGACGATCACCTCGTCCCACGCGTTGACGTGGGCGGCCCAGTAGGCGGCGTGCAGCGCGGCGGTACCGGAGCTGAGGGTGATCGCGTGCCGCACCCCGAAGTATGCCTGCAGGGCGTCCTCCAGTTCGGCGACGATGCCGGACCGGCCGGGGAGGGAGATCGCGGTGTCCAACTGGGCCGCCACCCTGGCACGGGTGGTGTCGTCGATCGGCGGCCACGCGAAGTGCGTGCCGGTAGCGGTTACCGCCGGCCGACCGCCGAGCAGCGCAAGGGGAGAGGTCACGCCATCTCCTTCGGGTCGATGTAGCGCCCGGCCTTCTTCGACTCGTAGCAGGAGGCGACGAAAGCAGCGTGGGCAAGGTGTGCGTCAGGACCGGAGATGTTGGGGCGCCGGCCGTCCAGGACCCGGCAGAAGTGGTCGATCTGGGCGGCCGAGGCGCTCACCGGAGCCTGCGGCCGGGACAGCTCTTCCACCACCGTGCCGTCCAGGGCAAGGCGCTGGACCCGGCCCTTCGTCAGCAGCACCGCGCCGCGGGTACCGACGACGTGCAGCTTCTCGGTCCTGGGTGCCATCCAGCGCGAGAGCAGAAGGGAACCGTAGAGGCCGTTGTCATAGCCGAGTTGGATGACCGCGGTGTCCTCGGCGTCATAGCCGCCGCCGGGTACGGCGGAGGCCGAGAGTTCGGCGAGCACCCGGGTGGGCATGCCGAAGTACCACAGCAGCAGGTCCACCAGGTGGTAGCCCATGTCGATGATGCACCCGCCACCCGCCCGGTTGACGTCCCCGCGCCAGCCGCCGCCGGGGTCGGCGGTGTGGAAGGTGTACTGGCCGTCGATCAGGAAGGGGGTACCGATCTGGTCCAGCAACTGCGGTACTGAGGTGTACAGAGGGTTGAAGCGCCGCTGAAGGGTGACCATCAGCTCCACTCGGCCCGCCGCACAGATCGCCGCGAGGTCGCGGGCCTCGGACAGGGACGTGGCGAACGGCTTCTCCTTCATGACGTGCACGCCTCTGGCGGCGCAATCCTGGATCACGGCGCGGCCCGCGTGGTGCGGTACGGCGACGATCACGAAGTCCGGCCGCACCGTGTCCAGCAGGTCGGCTGCGCGGGTGAACCCCGGCACCTTCAGCACATCCTGCTCGGTCCGCAGGACATTCGGTTCGCTGTCACAGATCGCGACCAACTCGGCCATGCCGGAGCTGAGCAGGCCGGGCAGGTGGTCTTCGAGCGCCTGCCGGCCGAGGCCGATGACTGCGGCTCGACGTTTCATGAGCAGACTCCTTCCGCTTCGTGTGAGGACTTGTCGATGCGTGTCGAGTACAGCCCAACGAACAGTCACCGCACAGACATTGTCCGTAGTCCCGAGGTGGTCCCGCCCTCGCGCGCAGTAGCCTTGCCGTCACTGTCGATGATGGAATTGGGCCCGTGGACGACACGATCCGGCACCCCCTCGCGTACGCACGCGACCTGCGCGGTTGGTCTCAGTCGGACCTCGCCCTGCGCATGGACCGGGCGGCCCGGGAACAGGGGCTCCGCTCCGGTGCGGACAAGGCCGCCGTCAGCAAGTGGGAGAACTGGCGCAAGGACCCCAGCACCGAGACCCAGGGCTGGATCGCCGCCGCCTTCGAGGTCCCGGCCGAGGACGTTCAGGTCTTCGGCTGGCCGGACTGGCTGCCGGGCCATGACATTCCCCTGCCGCTGGGCTCCGCATATACCGTTCAGGCACTTCGAGAGGCCCAGAGAACCGCGATGGACCGCCGCAACTTCATGACCCTCAGCGCTGTCTCCCTGGCCGGCCTCGCATCCCAGTGGGCCCGCATCGAACCGGACCGTCTGACGACGGCCCTCAACGGCAAGCGCGTGGATGGCGAACTGATCAACTGGCTGGAGGACACCAGCGCGAAGCTGACAGCCCTGCCGACCGAACAGCGACAGCACACCGCCCGGCTGATGGACGCGCATCTCGCGACCGTCACCGATCTCATCGAAGAGGGCCGCTACAGCGAGCCGACCGGGCAGCGCCTGCACATCCTGGCCGCGTCCCTCGCCACCACGTGCGGCTGGCACCGCTTCGACCAGAGTCGCCACTCAGCCGCAGGCCGCCTGTGGACCTCCGCCCTGCACAGCGCCCATGCCGCGGGCGCACGGGACTTCGGGGCCGGAGTCCTGTCCGATTTCGCCTACCAGTCGAACTGGCTCGGCAAGCCCAGCATCTCCCTTAACCTCCTCGGCGACGCGCTCTCGCGTACCGAGCACCCCACCGCCCGTTCGCTTCTCTTCCTTCGCCGGGCACGCGCGCACGCCGCACTCGGTGAACGCTCCGGCTGTTACCGCGACCTGACGGCCGCCGAGGCCGAGCTGTCGGCCACTCCCTCCGACCCGGCCCCCGGCTGGTGCGCGTGGATGAGTCCGGCAGACCTCGCCGTCGACTCCGGCCAATGCATGCTCGATCTCGGGCAGACCGACCTCGCACTCGCCCGTATCACCGAAGGGATGAGCCTGCTGCCACGTGCCCGGGACAAGACACGCGGCATCTTTCTCACCTACGAGGCCCGCAATCTCCTCAAGGCCCGGCAGGTCGAACAGGCCCTGGCCGTCACCAACGAATCCCCCGACCTCGCCGCCCGTATCGGCGCCGAGCGATGCGTCTCCCTGGTCCGCGATCTCGCGCCGGCCTTCAAGCCCTATCAGCGGGTGGACGGTGTGCCCGAGTTACTGGAGCGCCTCAGGGCCGGCTGAGCGCCGGCTCCCGGATCCCCGAACGAAGAGCAGGCCCCGGGGGCTGGTGCCCCGGGGCCTGTTCGTCGTTCGGTGGCTGGATGTCAGCGTGTCAGCGGTGTGAGCGGAACTCGACCACCTGCTGGTACGTCGGCCTGTTCTGCCAGTTCACCGTGGGGTGGGAGATGCCTCCCAGTGCGCGGTGGATGATCGCGTCCGTGCACCACTGGTCGCCGGCCGAGCAGCTCTCGTCGCCCGGGTAGACCTCCTTGACCGGTACGGCCGCCGCCGTCTTGAGGGAGGCGAGGAGCGTGTCGCGGCAGGCGGTCAGGGAGCCGTTGCCGCAGTACGTCTCCGGGGTGCGGGCCTGGACGGGGTCGCCGAGGGCCTGGCGCAGGTCCTTGTCGACGTAGCCCCACCAGCCGTACTGGAAGGACGAGCCGCTGTGCGCGCCCGTGGGCCCGTGGCTCGACGCCGGGGACTCGTCGATCGCGAGCGAGGCCGTGAGCGCGTTGTAGAGGCTGTCCCCGAGCCCCGGTTTGAACTGCGCCTCGACCAGCCGGGGCCACCACGCGTCCATGATCCGTACGGCGGCGGCGTGGGTGTAGGTGCGTGAGCCCTGTCGGGTCTCCTTGCGCTGGGAGCCGGCCGTGCGCCAGGTCTCCAGTTGCTGGACGACGGTGTTCAGCGCCGAGTCGGTGACCGGCGCCGAGCGGATCACCTTGAGCAGGGCGGGCAGCACCTGCTCGCCGCGCAGGTCGGTGACGGCCGCCTCGGCCATCGCGCGGGTGAGCGACGCGCGGGTGACGCCGCCCCGGGCCACCAGCGCCTTGACCCGGTCGTCGAGCAGATCGCCGCGGTGCACGGCGCCGTAGCCGAAGCCGGCCGCGTCGTAGTCCTTGGCCTGCCGGTTGTTCCAGGAGATGTAGTAGTCCTGCCCGATGGACTGCGGGTGCTGGGCGAAGGGGGTGTACGAGGCGGTGTTGGCCGTGGGGTCGAAGCCCTGCCACTCGTAGGCCCGCTCGGCCTTGACGGGCAGCGACGCGTCGACGTCGGCCGCGCGCACCGGGTTCAGGCCGCTGTTGTAGTAGCCGGCGGTGCGGGAGTCCGCGTAGAACCAGTTGAAGGCGTAGCCGATGTGGTGGGCGGCCTGCTGGAAGGAGGCGGCGTCCTTGACGTACGAGGGGTCGTTGAACATCTGGAAGCCGATGATCGAGTCGGCCTCGTGCCGGTAGGTGGTCCGCAGTGAGGTGTACGCGACGGGCTTGCCGCCGACGGTCGCGCGGTGGGTGACCATGCCGTACTTGGTGCGCCAGACCTGGAGCCGGTACGAGCCGGCCGCCGTGGAGTCCGCGGTGGTCGGCTTCCAGGAGTTCTTGCGCTCCATCTTCTCCATCGGGGTGCAGACGGAGCGGTAGAGGTACGACGTGGACGCCTTGGTCGGGGCGGCGCCGCTGGGCTCGCACAGCTCGACGGCGTACGTGTCGGTGATGTCCTGCATGGACGAGGTGGCGCTCCAGGCGTAGTCCTGGCCCCGGCCCATCTGGACATACATGCCGACGCCGGCGAAGGAGACACCGCGGGCGGAGATACCGGGGCCCTGAAGCTCCTGGAGCATCATCAGCTGTGGCGCGAAGTAGCCGGTTTGCGGGCCGAATACGGCGATCGGGTTGCCACTCGCGGTGTGCTGTCCGGAGACGAGGAGCGCGTTGGACATCCCCTTCTTGGCGGAGAGGGTGCCCTCCGGGAGGACTCCGTCGTCGAAGATCCCCCGGGCCGGCTCCAGCTCCTCCGGGACGCTGACGGCCGCCCGGGCGGCGGTGACGGCGGAGCCGGTGCGGTCGTACACGAGCGGTTCGGCGGTGACGGAGCCCGCGTCGGGCAGGGCCGTGCCGCGCGGGTTGGCCGGCTTCACCGCGTACGGGAAGCTGCTGCCGTCGTGGAGGGTGAGGACGGCCTCGGGGTCGTTGCGCTGGCGGAACGACTCCCAGACCTCGGTGCCCTTGACCACGCCGTACTTCTGCTGCGCGGCCAGCAGCGAGAGCGCGGCCTGCACCTCGCCGCCCCCGCCGCCGCCGAACTGGCCGCCGACGACGGACGCGATGGAGATCAGGTCGGTGAGCTTGAAGGGCTCGATCTCGCCGACGTTGGTGATCGAGTCGATCTTGCCGGTGAGGACGTACTCGCCGGGGAAGTAACGGCCGTTCTTGGCCTTCTGGCGGTAGTCGTTGATGCCGTCCACATACGCCTGCGCGTCGGCCATGGCCTGCTCGCCGCGCGCGCCGTGGGTGGTCCGTATGTAGGTGATCTGGGCCTCGTACTCGGCTTCCGTGTACGGGGCGGCGGGCCAGAACTGCTGCTCAAGGCCCTGGTTGGCGAGCGCGCCGCCGGCGAAGGAGGTGAGTTCGCCGCGGCCGATGTGCCGGAAGAGGTCCATCATCCAGAGGCGGTCCTGGCCCGCCGCGTAACCGGCGCCGAACTCGGTGCCGTAGCGGGTGGTGCCCTGGATGTGCGGGACGCCGGTCTTCTTGTCACGGGTGATCGTGACATCGGGGCGCGGGGAGATGACGGACTCGACCTGGTTCGCGGGGACGCCGAAGGAGGCGTCGTTGAAGAAGTCGGTGATCTTGGCGTCGGTGAGTCCGCTCTGCCCGGCCACCAGCGAGTCGTACCGGCTCAACTGGTCGGAGGCATGGGCGGGGAAGGTGCCGAAGATCTTGTTGCCGAGGATGTCGGCGAGGGTGGCGTTGCCGTTCTGGCCGGGCGGCAGGATGTCGGCGCACTGGCCCTGACAGTGGTCGGTGACGGGGTCGGCCGCGACGGCGGCGGCCTGCTGGACGGTCGCGGGGGACTGGGCGGCGGCGGGGGACTGCGGGGACAGCAGGGCCGCGCCGAGCGCGAACGCGCCCACGACGGCGGTGGCGGCGACTGCTCCGGCACGGGTACGGACGGTTCTTCCGGCGCGGACGGCTCGTCCGACGGGTGATCGCATGGGGGCTCCTCGGAAGGGCGGGTGGCCGGATGTTACCGCTGGTATGACTCGCGAGTAAGGTGAACATCAGTCACCTTTTCGCAACCCGCCACCCGGCTCGGCGCCGCGGTTCCTGTGAATCCGTTACGAAAACTGGTCGAAATCAACTGAATTGCCGGATTCCATGGGTGCCATCTGTTTTTTGATGGAGCCGAATGGGGCAGGCGTACGTCCATTCCTCAACGCAGAAGAAGCGACGGAGGTGGCATGCGATGGCCGGGTTCCGGAGTCTCGCGAGACAGGTGCGCGATCCACGGTGCGATCTGGCCTTGCGACGGTATTCACTGCGCAAGTGCCTGGAACGATTCGCCCCTTACGGGCACCGGGCGACCTGGGATCATCTGTGCGCGAGGCACAGCATCGATCCGGAGGACAGGGCGCCCGACCCGGCGCGGCTGACGGCCGCGCTGGACGAACTGGAGGACGCGCGGGCCGTCTGGCTCGCGTACGAGCTGGAGTTCGCCGAGCGCCGCCGGCGCGAGAAGCACGACGGGCTGCGGCGGCCCGGGAGCTTCGACGACTGGCACCGGCGGACCTGGGGCGGGAACGGTGTCGCGCGCTGCGAGGACCCGGCCGTCCATCCGTCCGCGTCGCTCGGCGAGGTGCTGCGCCGGCTGATCGCCGGACTGGAGACGGGCCCGGGGGCCGCCTGCCCGGTCTGCGCGGAGCGCGGGATCGTCTGGCGCCACGATCTGTCCTCGGCGCCGTGGTCGGGCCCGGTCTGCCTGGGCTGCGGCATCGTCGTACCGCCGCCCGTACTCACCCGCGAGGCGCTGGCCCGGGCGAAGCGGGCCCTGCTGCGGGACCGGGGCACCGGTATGGGGCTGGCGTCGGTGGCCTGACGCCCGCGGGGGCGGTCCCCGAGCCGGGCGCCTCCGCGCCCGGCACCTTCGGGGCGGGCGCCTCGGGGGCGGGCGCCTCCGGGGCTGCCGTCTTGGGGGCGGGCGCCCCCACGGCCGGTGCCTTCGGAGCCGGTGCCTTCGGAGCTGCCGTCTTCGCAGCCGGCGCCTTCGGGGCGGGCCGCTCCGGGAAGAGCCGCGAACCCGTCATACGGTCGCCGAAGACATCGCCGGGGTTGGAGAGCACACAGTTCTCCAGCGAGAGACAGCCGCAGCCGATGCAGTCCGTCAGATGGTCCCGCAGCCGGGCGAGCTGCCGGATCCGCTCATCCAGCTCCGCGCGCCACGCCTCGGAGAGCCGCGCCCAGTCCTCCCGGTTGGGGGTGCGCTCCTCCGGGAGTTCCGCCAGGGCGGTCCGGATCGTCGCGAGCGGAATACCGACCCGCTGCGCCGCGCGTACGAACGCGACCCGGCGCAGCGCGTCACGGCCGTAACGGCGCTGGTTGCCGCTGGTCCTGCGGCTGCTGATCAGCCCCTTGGCCTCGTAGAAGTGCAGGGCCGAGACGGCGGCGCCACTGCGCGCCGACAGCTGGCCGACGGTGAGTTCATGAACGGTCTCCGGAATCTGTGGCACTCCAGAACACTAGAACAGCGGAGCGTACGACGTCGTTGACACGGAGCGGGCGCGCCCCACATGCTGAGCAAGCGCTTGGACACCATCGGGGACAGCGTGCGTCATCAGCCGGAGAGGCAGGGAGCGAAGACATGGCCGAGCCGAGGATCTTCACATCGGTGGACGAGCTGCGCGCCGCGATCGGCGAACAGCTCGGGCCCGGCGAGTGGCTGGAGATCGACCAGAAGCGGGTCGACCTCTTCGCCGAGGCGACCGGGGACCACCAGTGGATCCATGTCGACCCGGACCGCGCGGCGACCGGCCCCTTCGGCACGACGATCGCGCACGGCTATCTGACACTGTCGCTGCTGCCGCTGTTCGTGCCGCGGCTCCTGCGCGTGGAGAACGTACGGATGGGCGTCAACTACGGTACGAACAAGGTCCGTTTCCCGGCACCCGTGCCCGTCGGCTCCCGGCTGCGCGCGTCGGCCGTCCTGACGGAGGTCACCGAGGTCGCGGCGGGCCCCGCGGCCGGTGACGGGGGCGTACAGCTCACGGCCAGGGTCACGGTCGAGCGCGAGGGCGGCGACAAGCCGGTCTGCGTGGCGGAGTCGGTGTCGCGCTACTACTTCTGACGCCCGCCGTCCCCCGCTCCCCCCTCCCCGCTACCGGGCGGAGACCATACGCAGGACGAGATCGGCGTAGAGCGCGCCGACCTCGTCGGGGGTGCGGGGGCCCGCCGCGTTGAACCAGCGCGCCACATCGATGCAGAGGGACAGCACCGCGAGCGTGGTGCCCGGCACATCGGGTACGTCGAACTCGCCGTCCCGTACGCCGTCGAGCAGGATCCGCCGCACCGCCGCACCGCTGCCGCGCCGCAGCTCCACGATCTCCGCGCGGTGCTCGGCGCCGAGCGCGTCCAGCTCGTACTGCACGATGCGCGCGGTGTCGTGCCGCCCGGCGTGCCAGCGGACGAAGCACCGTACGGCCTCGGCGAGCCGCTCGGCGGCGGTGCCCTCGCCGTCCGCGGCGGCGGTCAGCAGCGCCAGCGCCCGCTCGTGGCCGATCCGGCTGATCCGGTGGAGCAGCTCTTCCTTGGTCTTGAAGTGGATGTAGAGGGCCGCCGGGCTCATCCCGGCGCGCCCGGCGATATCGCGTGTGGTGGTGGCGTGGTAGCCGCGCTCGGCGAACGCTTCGACGGCGGCGACCAGCAGCTTTCTGGCCGCCTCCGGGGTGACCTCACCCCACGGCGGGTCCTCGCCGTCCGCCGTGTGCTCCGCCGTACGCATCGCACGCCCCTCTCGTTCGGCCGTCCATTCGACGGTTCGACAGGCGCACACCCTACCCCGAGGGTGAGCAAGCGCTTAGTGCTCTGCCCGTGCTCCGCGCTCAGAGCTTCTGGAACGGGTCGTGCTCGGCGAGCATCTTCTCCAGCCGGGCCTGGTCGACCCGGCTGACGATCTGCCCGGCCTCCTGCCGGTCCCGGACCACCTTGGCCAGGGTGAACGCCGAGGTCGTCAGATAGAGGACGGCCACCGCGAGAAACCCGCGCACCCATGCGCTGGCCTCAAGCTTGGCGATACCGACGGCCAGGGCCGTCAGGGCGAGTGCGAAGGAGGCGACCGCCTGGGCGTAGTAGGCCGCGGTGTTCTGCTGCTTGACCGGTGTGTCGTTCATGTGTGCCAGCATCGGCGGCGCGGGCAGGGACCACATCCGTACGGCTACTCAGTGCGCCTACTCAGTACGGTCCGGGCGGGCGAGCGGGAGTTGGGCGAGCGGCGGGGCGTCGAGCCGGCGGCACTGCGCTGAGGGGTGCTGAGGGATACCGCCGGGAGCCGGGAGCCGGGAGCCGGGATATTGCGGTGAGCGCCGAAGGGTTCTCCGCGTACGTTCCCGCTATGACGCAATCGACCAGTTCGGCAGAGGTGCCCGGGACAACGCCCGCACCGGAGGCCGCCCCGAGGGCCATGTCCTGGCTACCGCCCGCAGCCGCCGGAGTGACGGTTCTGCTCTGGGCCTCGGCCTTCGTTTCCATCCGTAGCGCGGGCGCCGTCTACTCCCCGGGGGCGCTGGCGCTCGGCCGGCTGCTCGCGGGCACGCTCGTACTCGGCGCGGTCTGTGCCGTACGGCGCGTGGGACTGCCGCCGCGCGCCGCCTGGCCGGGGATCCTGGTCTCCGGGCTGCTCTGGTTCGGCGCGTACATGGTCGTGCTCAACTGGGCCGAGCGGGAGGTCGACGCGGGGACGGCCGCGATGCTGGTGAACATCGGCCCGATCCTGATCGCGCTGCTCGGCGCCGGGCTGCTCGGCGAAAAGCTGCCGCCGCGGCTGCTCGCGGGCATGGCGGTGTCCTTCGCGGGCGCGGTGGCGGTGGGGCTGTCCATGTCGGGCGAGGGCCACGCCTCCGCCCTCGGCGTCGTGCTGTGCCTGCTGGCGGCGGTCGCGTACGCGGGCGGTGTGGTGGCACAGAAGCCCGCGCTGGCGCACGCCGGGGCGCTCCAGGTGACGGCCTTCGGCTGTCTGGTCGGTACGGTCGCCTGCCTGCCGTTCGCGGGACAGCTGATCCACGAGGCGTCGAGCGCCCCCGTCGGAGCCACCCTCAACATGGTCTACCTCGGGGTCTTCCCGACCGCGCTGGCCTTCACCACCTGGGCGTACGCCCTGGCGCGTACGACGGCGGGCCGGATGGGCGCAACCACGTACGCCGTCCCCGCGCTGGTCGTGCTGATGTCCTGGCTCCTCCTCGATGAGGTCCCCGCCCTGCTCACCCTCGGCGGCGGCGCGCTCTGTCTGGCGGGCGTGGCGGTGTCCCGGTCCCGGTCCCGGGCGCGCCCTTCGCGCTGACCCGTAAGGCGGGGCGGCCCAACTACTCGTCCAGGCCCGGCACTTCCCTCGGTGCCGGGCAGATTCTGCGGCCGTGGTGGTCGAAGACGTACAGGTGGGCCAGGTCGACCAGGAGCGGCACCTGCGCGCCCGTGCGCAGCCGCATGTCGGGGCCGGTGCGGACGACCAGGTCGCTCGCGGCGAGGGTGGCGCGGTCCGGCATGGACTCCCCCGGCGCTTCGCTCCCGTACGGTTCCCAGCGTCTGTCCCCGCCCCTGTCCCCGCCCCTCTCCTCGTCGTCCAGCACCACCACCGGCCCCACCGGGCCCACCGGACCCGTCCGCCCCGCCGTCCGGCCCGTGAGCCGCCGCAGCAGTCCCGGGCCCCGGCGTCCGCGCGAGCCGGAGCGTGGCCGGGGCGATTCGAGGTCGGTCACCACGGCGGGCCGGGAGCCGGTGTTGAGATGCACCAGCGCCTCGTGCCCCTGGTACTCCATGTGCTCGACGATGCCGCTCAGCGCCACCTCACCGGGGCGCGCCTGGCTCGGCGGCGCGATCCGGGCCGCCTCCGACCGGAGTCCGACGATGATCTGGCGGCCCTGCTGGATACGGAGCAACTGGTGGTCGGAGCTGAGGGGTTCGGGCAGCGGCAGCCGCTGCCGGCCGAGGTCGATCGCCATCCGGCCGTCCAGCGGCGCGTACACCACCGCCTCCAGCAGATTGATGCGCGGGGTCCCGATGAACGCGGCGACGAACACGTTCTCCGGCAGCGCGTACACCTCGCGCGGTGCGCTGACCTGCTGGAGCACTCCGCCGCGCATCACCGCGACCCGGTCGCCGAGCGACATCGCTTCGGCCTGATCATGCGTCACATACACCGTGGTGACGCCGAGTTCGGCCGTCAGCCGGGCTATCTCGGCGCGCAGATGGCTGCGGAGCTTCGCGTCGAGATTGGACAGCGGTTCGTCCATGAGGAAGGCCGAGGGCCGCCGGGAGATCGCCCGGCCCATCGCGACCCGCTGCCGCTCGCCGCCGGAGAGCTGGCTCGGATAGCGGTCGAGGACGCTCTCGATGCCGAGCATGCGCGCGGTGGCGTCGACGCGCGCGGTGCGGTCCTCGCGCGGGTTCTCCAGCCGGAGCGGGAAACCGATGTTGTCGCGGTTGGTCATGTTCGGATAGAGCGCGAAGTTCTGGAACACCATGGCCATCCGGCGCTCCCGGGGCGGCATGAGGTTGGCGTACTCGCCGTCGAGGATCAGGTCGCCCTCGGTGATGTCCTCCAGCCCCGCGATCATGCGCAGAACGGTCGACTTGCCGCACCCCGAGGGGCCGAGCAGCACCAGGAACTCGCCCGGCGCGATATCGAGCGAGAAGCGGTCGACGGCCCGGGAAGCGCGTCCGTACGTCTTGCTGACACTGTGCAGAGAGATGGCGCGAGTCATGGATGGGTTCCGCCCGTGAGCCGTGTGCCGTATGTGTGCGCGTACGCGTATGTCGTGTGAACGCACGAAGGTAGCCGACTACGGGCGGCCGGGGAATGATCTGGGCGAACCTCTCACGGTGTATCGCACACGCTTCACACGCTTCCCAGCCATGGACCGGCCCGGGCGGCCCGCGGTTCAGTCGAGCGTCCGCGCGAGGTAGGCGCGCAGCAGGACCCTTGTTTCGAGGACGATGCCGGGATCGCCGGCCGGGTCCGTGTGGAACGCGAGTTGGAGCAGTGCGTCGGTGGCCTCGACGGCGACCAGGACGGAGCGGTGCAGCGCGGCGTCGGGCGTACGGCCGAGGTGGGCGGCGAGCAGCGCGGTGAGCCGGTGGGCGACCTGCCGGTTGGGGTCGACGGGCGGGCCGGCAGGCACACCGGCGGGCGGTGCGGCGGCCGGCGCCGGGTCCCGTTCGGACACCGGTACCCGCGTCCCCAGCGGGAGTTGCGCGCCGAAGTCGACCAGCGCGAAGCCCGGCACACTGCGCTTCATCGCGAGGTACTCGTCGAGTACGGCGTCGATGGCGCCCCGCCAGTCCCCCGCGGCCAGCTCCCCGAACCGCACCGTGACGCGCTCCGCGTACCGGTCCAGATTGCGGTGGGCGAGCGCGTCCGCCATGGCGCGCTTGTCGCCGAAGAACCGGTAGACGGACCCGATGGGGACACCCGCGCGCGCGGCGACCGCCCGGGTGGACAGCCGCTCGTACCCCGTCTCGTCCAGCAGCGCCGCGCAGGCGTCGAGGATCCGCGTCAGCCGCTCCGCGCTGCGCCGCTGCACGGGCACCCGGCGCAGCCCCCCGCCGGGCACGGGCTGCGGGGGTTTCGCGTTCGTACGGTCGCGTGACACGGGGACCATCATGCCGCGCCGCCTCGTTGACGTACCGACCGCCCAATCCTACGGTGACCCATAGGATTCACCGGGACGCCACAAGCTTCCCCGGGACGCCACGAGCAGGGAGCGGACACGGACGATGAGCGGCATCGAGCAGACGCGCGGGACGGCCGAAGCGCTGGAGTACTCCCCCGGCTTCGGCAATGAACACAGCTCGGAGGCGGTGCCCGGCGCCCTGCCGCACGGCCGCAACTCGCCGCAGCGCGCCCCCCTCGGGCTCTACGCGGAGCAGCTGAGCGGCAGCGCCTTCACCGAGCCGCGCGCACAGGGCCGGCGCTCCTGGCTCTACCGGATCCGCCCGTCGGCCGCGCATCCGCCGTTCGTCCGGACCGGCAACGGCGGGCTGCGGGGCGCGCCCTTCACCGAGTCCGTCCCCGATCCCAACCGGCTCCGCTGGGACCCGCTCCCGGCGCCCGCCCCCGGCACCGACTTCCTGGCCGGGCTCTGGACGCTCGGCGGCAACGGGGACGCGACGCGCCGCGAGGGCATGGCGGTGCATCTGTACCACGCCGACACCTCCATGACGGACCGGGTGTTCAGCGACGCGGACGGCGAACTGCTGATCGTCCCGGAGCACGGCGGGCTGCTGATCCGCACCGAGCTGGGGCTGCTGGCCGCCCGGCCCGGCGAGGTCGCGCTGATCCCGCGCGGGGTGCGCTTCCGCGTCGAGCTGCTGGACGCGACGGCGCGCGGCTATGTCTGCGAGAACTACGGACGGCCCTTCACCCTGCCCGACCTGGGCCCGATCGGCGCCAACGGCCTGGCGAACGCCCGGGACTTCCTCGCGCCGGTCGCCGCGTACGAGGACATCGAGCGGCCGGTGGAGGTGGTCAGCAAGTTCTGCGGCAATCTCTGGTCCGCCACCTACGACCACTCGCCGCTCGATGTCGTCGCCTGGCACGGCAACCATGTGCCGTACGTCTACGACCTGCGCCGCTTCAATGTCATCGGGTCCATCAGCTACGACCACCCCGACCCGTCGATCTTCACCGTGCTGACCTCGCCGTCCGACACCCCGGGGCTCGCGGGGGTCGACTTCGTCGTGTTCGCGCCGCGCTGGCTGGTCGGGGAGGACACCTTCCGGCCGCCGTACTTCCACCGCAATGTGATGAGCGAGTACATGGGTCTGATCGAGGGGGCGTACGACGCGAAGTCGGCCGGCGAGGGCGGGTTCGTGCCCGGCGGCGGTTCGCTGCACAACATGATGTCGGCGCACGGCCCCGACCGGGAGACCTTCGACCGGGCGAGCGCCGCCGAGCTGCGCCCGCAGCGGATCGACGACGGCCTGGCGTTCATGTTCGAGACGCGCTGGCCGGTCACGGCGACCGCGCAGGCGGCGGGGGCGGGGCATCTGCAACAGGGGTACGACGCGGTGTGGCAGGGTCTTGAGCGCCACTTCAGGCCCTGATCCGGCCCGGAACGACAGGCAGGAGCCGCCGTTGACCGCCTTCGCCCCCGACTCGCTGGTCCTGAACCGCAAGCTGCCGCTCTGGTACCAGGTCTCGCAGTCGCTGCGCGCCTCGATACTGGGCCGCCGGCCCGAGGACCCGCTGCGGCTGCCCACCGAGGAGCGGCTCGCCGCGCACTACGGCGTCAGTGTGCTGACGATGCGGCAGGCGCTGAAGGAGTTGGAGGAGGAGGGGCTGATCAGCCGGCACCGGCGGCGCGGCACCTTCATCGAGCCGGGCGCGCGGCGCGGCGCCCCGC
Organism: Streptomyces paludis; assembly: GCF_003344965.1. NCBI lineage: Bacteria > Bacillati > Actinomycetota > Actinomycetes > Kitasatosporales > Streptomycetaceae > Streptomyces > Streptomyces paludis. Next base: position 1,058,493 of record NZ_CP031194.1, read on the forward strand.
GCCGGCTGCTGGGCTCGATCGACACGGTCGTGGCGCAGCAGTCCGGTGAGCCGACGACGGTCCTCGGCCATGGCCCGGCCCCGGTCCCGGCCGAGCTGGCCGAGTACTTCCCGGGGCTGGACGCCATCGTGTCGTACCGGCGGCTGCGGACCGACGGTGAGAGCGGTGAGCCGGTCAACTGGGCGGAGAACGCGGTGCGTCCGGAGATCGCGGAGCGGATCGTGGTGGCGGATCTGGAGCGCTGGCCGATGACGAAGGTGCTGCGCGATCTCGTCGGGGTGCGGATCGGCCGGATCACGGACACGGTCGAGGCGCGGCTCGCGGACCCGGAGACGGCTCAGCTGCTGCGGGTGCCGCTGCTGAGCCCGATCCTGCACCACACGGGGGTGACGTACGACGTGGACGGCCGGGTGGTGGATGTGGCGAGGATCCGCTATCGGGGCGACCGGTTCGCCTTCTCGGTCACGGTCGAGGCGGACCCGATGGGCGAACCGCCGGCGCGCTGAGCGCACCGGTCACGCTGTGCCGCCGGCCTTGTGCGTGCCGCTCGCGGTCCGGCGGTACGCCGACGGCGGGGAGTGAGCGGAGAACACGGGTTACGGAGAAGGACGGCGGCAAGCGGGGGAAAGGAAGGAGGACGGCAGACTCAGCGGCGGCCGCCGAAGAGCGAGCGGCGCAGTCGGCGCAGCGGCGCGAAGAGCGAGACCCGCGCGCCCTTGTTCCGGTGCGTCTCCGAGCGGTCGCGCGCGGTCAGCTCGCGCATCAGCAAGGTCGCCTCGACCGTCTCGCGCTGGGGCACGGCGGGACCGCCGAGCACCGAGAGATGGCGGTCGAGGCGCGAACTGGACGCGCTGCTTCCGCAGGTGATCGCAGGGACTCGCGCCCTGCTGTGTACCGTTATCCGATTCATGTCACTCCCCACCCGTACAAGGGCACCCGGCCCGGGCAGGTTAACCCTATCGCCCCTTACGGACACCCGTGTATCCCGCCTCGGGGATTGACCGCACTCGTACGGGAACGATCAGCGGGTGTCGATCCATCCGTTTTCAGGGCGAGTTGGACACTTCACCTGTTACGGTACGGAGACGGCCCGCGGCGCCCGGCGGGACGCCGCCGGCTTCTCCGGCCCCTCCCCCGTTACGCGGCCGAGGCGAGGACCGGCAGATAGCCGCCCGACTGACCGGCGGCGGTGGGGTGGTAGGACTCGGAGACGTTGAGCACGTTGAGGCTGTGCAGCCACGCGGAGCCCGAGCAGATCTCATGGCCGGTGAAGGCGCCGGCCACTTCCGCGAAGGTGAATCCGTGGTCGGCGGCCCGCTTGGCGGTCGCCGCGTTCAGATGGTCGGAGGCGTTGTTGATCGCCGTACGCACGGTGTCGCTCAGTCCGGCGAGGCAGCTGCCGCCGATCTTGTAGAAGCGGGGGTAGCCGAGGACGACGACCCGGGCCGAGGGCGCCTTGGTCTTGATCGCCGTGTACACGGAGTCGAGCCGGCCGGGCAGGGTCGTATCGACGTAGGAGCGGGCGGTGGCGATTCTGGTGAGACAGGCCGACTGGGACTGGAGGACACACACCGTCATGACGTCGGAGAAGCCCGCGTCATTGCCTCCGACGGTGATACTGACGAGGTCGGTGCCGGAGTTCAGCGGCGTCAGCTGACTGGCGGTCACATCACTCGTACGAGCGCCCGAGCACGCGGTAAACGCGAAGGTGGCGGGCTTGTTCGCGGTCGCCCAGAGAGCCGGGTAGGCCCTGGACGTGCGCTTGCAGTCGCCGCTGGCGCTGTCGTAGGCGCCGGCTCCGAGACCGGAGGAGTACGAGTCCCCCAGCGCCACATAGTCGACGGCTGCGACGGTGGGGGCCGCGTGGGCCGAGGCCGCTCCGGTGAGAGCGAGGACGGCGCCGAGGAGGAGCGAGGTGGCGAATGCCGTAATGCGGGACGGTTTCATGGGACCTCTCCTTAGCAGGGTTTCTGCCCCTTGTTTCGTACCAGCCGATCCACTTCACTGGAAGTGTTCATGCCAAGTGCATTCAGTGAAGTTCCCGCCACGGTGGCCGAGTTGAGCGGTTTTGATCAGGGAGGTTACGGATCTGACCGTCGAAGTACGGCCAAAGAAACAGAAAAGCACTCCCACGTTCCAGCTCTTGCCATACAGTCCCAATCATCAATACCGTCGTACATCCACCCGCATCGGTCCATCATGCAAGCGGCTCCTGGGGAGGGCTCGAAGGTCGCGATGGCTCCCGGGGCGGGGCGCGGTAGGGGGGTGTCGCGCTCGGCGTTCGCACGTGGTGCCGAGTCGCGTGCCGCGCGGCATGTACCACAGCTCACCCATCCAGTACGGAGTTCCGGTACGGGGCTCCCTTTCGTCATGGGCGGGGTGAGAACCCCCCTTTCGAACCGGAAACACAGCCGGACCGCCCAGGGGCGGGCGGTCCACCGGACGAGAGGGAAAGAGACTCGTGAGCGCTTCGCTGCGCCCGGCGGTATCGGGCGAAGATCCGTTAGTCGTTCCCACGACAGTGGTTTCCACGGCAGCCGTTCCCACGGCAGTCGTTCCCACGAAGGTGGTTCCCACGACCGCGCCCGCCGGCGGTCATCCGCAGTACCGGCCCATCTCCTCGCACCTCGCGATCACCCCGCCCGTCAGCGTCGTGATCCCCGCGATGAACGAGGCCGAGAACCTTCCGTACGTCTTCAAGACCCTGCCCGACTGGATCCATGAAGTCGTCCTGGTGGACGGCGACTCGACCGACGACACGATCCGGGTGGCCCGCGAGCTGTGGCCGGACATCAAGGTGGTCGAGCAGCGCGGCAAGGGCAAGGGCGATGCCCTGATCAGCGGATTCGCCGCCTGCACGGGCGACATCATCGTGATGGTCGACGCGGACGGCTCGGCCGACGGCCAGGAGATCGTCTCCTATGTGTCGGCCCTGGTCTCCGGCGCCGACTTCGCCAAGGGCTCGCGCTTCGCCAACGGCGGCGGCACGGACGACATGACGGTGATCCGCAAGCTCGGCAACCGGGTGCTGTGCGCCGTCGTCAACGCCAAGTTCGGCGCCCGCTACACCGATCTCTGCTACGGCTACAACGCCTTCTGGCGCCACTGCCTGGACGAGATCACGCTGGACTGCACCGGCTTCGAGGTGGAGACCCTGATGAACATCCGGGTCGTCAAGGCGGGGCTGAAGGTGCAGGAGATACCGAGCCACGAGTACGACCGGATCCACGGGGTCAGCAATCTGAGAGCCGTGAGAGACGGTCTGCGCGTCCTCGGCGTGATCCTGCGCGAACGCGGCGTCCCGAGGTCGACCCGGCGCCGCCGCCCGGTCGCGGCGGGGGTCACCGTCCCCCGGAGGAAGGCGACATGACCGCGCGGCACCCGCACTCGCACCCGCACCCGCACCCGCACCCGCACCCGCACCCGCACCCAGTCGACTCCCCTGTCCCCTCCCCCGTCCACGCCCGCCCGTTCTCCGTGGTGATCTGCGTGTACACCGAGGAGCGCTGGGACGACATCCGCGCGGCGGTCGGCTCCGTACGGCGGCAGTCGCTGCCCGCGCTGGAGACGCTGCTGGTGGTCGACCACCACCCGGACCTGCTGGCGCGGCTGGTCCGGGAGTACGCGAAGGAGGCGGCGCGCGGCGAGGTGCGCGTGCTGCCCAACGCCGGTCCGCGCGGGCTCTCCGCCGGCCGCAACACCGGGATCGCCGCCGCCCGCGGGGAGATCGTGGCCTTCCTGGACGACGACGCGGTCGCCGAACGGGACTGGCTGCGCGTCTTCGACGAGGCGTACGGCGAAACCGGGCCCGGCGGCCGGCCGGTGGACGACCGGCACGTGCTGGCCGTCGGCGGCCGGACCGTGCCCGCCTGGGCGTCGGGCGCCCGGCCCGGCTGGTTCCCCGAGGAGTTCGACTGGGTCGTCGGCTGTACGTACCGGGGGCTGCCCGGGGGCCGGGTACGGGTCCGTAACGTCCTCGGCGGGAACGCGTCCTTCCGGCGAACTGTGTTCGACACCGCGGGCGGCTTCGCGACGGGCATCGGACGGGACGGCGACCGGCTCCCGCTGGGCGGCGAGGAGACGGAGCTGTGCATCCGGCTCACCGACGCCGTACCGGACGCGAAGCTGCTGATCGACGACCGCGCGGTCATCCACCACCGGGTGCCGCACGTGCGGGAACGGTTCCGCTACTTCTGTTCGCGTACGTACGCGGAGGGGCTGTCCAAGGCGCTGGTCACCAGAAGCGTGGGGGCGGACAAGGGGCTCGCGTCCGAGCGCCGTTACACCACCCGCGTACTCCCGGCCGGTGTCGCGCGCGGTCTGCGCGACGGGGTACGGGGGCGGCCGGGCGGCTTCGGCCGGGCCGGGGCGATCGTGGTCGGGGTGACCGCGGCGGCGGCGGGCTATCTGGTGGGCCGCTTCCGGACGCGGGGCGGGGGCGGGGCGTTGACGCCGGGGCCCCTCGGGTCGGGCGCGACCGTACCGGATGCGGCCCTACCGGATACGGCCGCGCCGGGCGCGGCCGAGCACCCGGCCGCCGCCCGCCGGGACGCGCTCCGCCGGGGAGCCGCCGCATGACGACCCGTCCGACCCCGGCGACCCGTCCGGCGGGCCCGGCGCAGTACGCGCCGACCCCGCCGGCCGGCGTCCCGATCCTCATGTACCACGCGATCGGGCACCGGCCCGCGGCCTCCACCTACGGACTGTCCGTATCGCCCGAGGCGTTCGCCGACCAGATGGAGCTGCTGCACGACCGCGGCTTCACCCCGGTCACCCCGGCCCGGCTCGCCGGTGCCTGGCGCGCGGGCGACCCGCTGCCGGAGCGGCCCGTGCTGATCACCTTCGACGACGGCTACGCGGGCGTGCGCCGGCACGCGCTGCCGGTCCTCGCCTCGTACTCCTTCGCCGCCGGGCTGTTCGTCTCGACGGGCTGGCTGCGCGGGCGGTACGACACGGGCGGGGCCCCCGACACCATGCTCGACTGGGACGAGGTCCGGGAACTGGCCGCCGCCGGTGTGGAGATCGGCGGTCACAGCCACACCCATCCGCAGCTCGACCAGCTCGACGACGTACGGCTCACCTTCGAGATCCGCCGCTGCCGCGAGATCCTCGCCACCGAACTGGGCGCGCCGCCCGCCTCCTTCGCCTATCCGTTCGGCTACTCCAGCCGGCGTGTGCGCCATACGGTCCGTACGGCCGGATTCGCGCAGTCGCTGGCGGTCGGCAACGCCCTGGCCCGTCGCGCCCAGGGTCCGTACGCCCTGAACCGGGTGACCGTACGGCGCAGCACCGGCCTCGCGGAGTTCGCCCATCTCGTCGAGGGCCGCGCGCTGACCCGCGCCTTCGCCCTGGACCGGGCGCTCACCAAGGGCTACGCCCTCGTACGCCGCGCCCGCCGGGCGGGAGCGGTGGTGAGGGGGCGCCCGACGGCGGCGGCCTAGGATCCTTCGTCCGGATCATGCAGGACTCGCGGGGTCCAGCCTGATCCGGACGAGAGGCCCCAGAAGGCTGATCAGCGTCTCGCGCATGCGCATGCCCTCGCGAGCGGCCTCGTCGGCCCGCTCGGTCCGTCTTGCGTGCCACGCCTCCGTAGCGGCCGCTCTCGCCGGACGCCGTCCGCCGGCACCTCGACCGGGAACAGGTCTCGGCCGAAGCCCTGATCGAGGTGCGGGGCACCGGGGAAGGGAGTCCGGGGCAGTCCGTCCGTCGGCCGGACCGTCTCAACTCTGCCCGCCAGGAACCCGACTTGTGCCTCGGAGGCCCTGGTGTCGCGTCGTCGCCCTCCCGTACCGTCGTCAATTTGCTCGACGAGAGCCTGCACAGCCCAGGGAGCCAGCGATGTACGCACAACCGGCCCGGACACGTGGGGGGGGACGTCTTCCCGCCCCCTCCCCCGGCAGAACGCCAACGCGGCTTCTTCCGTGGCGACTTCGATCCTGAACCTCCAGCGGCTCGTGGGCAACGCGGCTGTCGCACGCAGTCTGTCCGGGCCGAACGCCAACGCCCCGCTGACGATCCAGCGCGCCGGAGAGTACGACGAAGGCACCTACCGCGGCCGCAACCGCGAGCGGCGCCGTCTGGAGGACGAGTGGAACGCGGTGATCGACGGCAACAGCACGCACCAGGCCGAACACCCGATCCTCTACTCCGCCGCCGCCCCCCGCGCCCGTACCCGGGTGCCCCGTGGCCAGTCGGGAGCGGCCGGCGCCAACGCCCGAGCCGTGGAGAACGACCTCCCCGCCTACTACGAGGGCTATGACGACCACAGGGCCCACGACGGCACCGGCACACGCCCCCGGACCCGCATCGGTACGACCGGTATGACGCAGCAGCAGTACCGCGACGCGCAGACCGAGGCCCTGGAGATACACAACAACCCGGCCAACGCCACGCACATGAACATGATGGGGTACGCCCATCAGCCCGGCTTCCGCAACGCACCGCGCACCGCGGCCGTCGAGCAGTCCAACAACAGCTACAACCACATGCTCCGCCGCGGCCGGAGCGGCGCCCCGTACTTCGACAGCAATGGCCAGGTGCGCAGGACACGGCCGCTGATGAACTACGAGCGGGCCGAACTCGAAGCGGGACGCCGGGTCGCGCGCACCGGTCGCTACCTGGACGAGGACGAGCAGGACGCCATGATGCGGCGCCACGGTGCCCGCTCGTACCGGCTGCGCTCGGGGCGGACCAACGACTTCGAGTCGCTGAGCGACTTCCCGGACCTCGGGAGCGACCGCAGTGCCAGCCCCCAGGAGCTGGACACCTCCTACCGTCAGCGCGATCGGTCCCGTCGGCGCAGCCGTTCCCGGGGCCGGATGAGCCAGCGGGAGCAGCTGAACCTGCTGGCCCCCGGCGAGACCTTCGACGGGGCGGACTTCGCGACCAGCTTCGACGACGGCGGTTACGACGACGAGCGGACCGGCCGGTCCCGGCAGCGCAGCCAGTCGCGCCGCCGCATGGCCAGCCAGTCACGCCACCGCGGCGCGTCGTCGACGTACCCGGACATCACCGGCGGGTACGGCTACGGCGGCGGCACCTACTACTAGAAGACTCCTGAAGATCTTGGGGTTCTGGCCCTGCCGCGTCAGCGTCAGGGCCGGACTCGTCATCCGGCGGTGGGGTGAGTGGGACGGCGAGACCGTCGGCCCGGACGTGTGGGAGACCTGCCGTGGAAGGCCGCATGCGACCCGGGCCTCCACGAGACGGCGTTCGGCCCGTCGTCGCGGGCCTACGTCCACCGCCCGGCTGACCCGTTCCCGCGCGGCGGTAGTGGGCAAAACACGGTGCGCCGACCGCCGCCGTGCCGGATCATGTGCGGCATGTCTGCCGAACCTCAGGACGCGCTGCCGATCCGGCTCACCGTCGATGACAGCGATTCCCCGTCGGACGTGGTCGACGCGCTGTTCCTCGGCCGTTTCACGACGGGCGAGCAGCCGTACTCCCACAGCACCAGCATCGACCGGGTCAAGCCCGGCTCGACCCTGCTGCCGCCGGGCGCGGAGGTGCTGCGCCGGGCCGTGGACGACGACCGCGGCGCGACGCTCTCCGAGGGCGCGGGCTGGACCCTGCTGGTGTCGCGGTGGAACCACCGGGCGGATGTGACGGTGACGGCCGTCACCGCCGAACTCGCCGAAACGATGCTCCGCCAGGCCACCGACGGCGCCCGGGACCAGCCGGAGACCCAGCCGGACGCGGTGCCCATGGGCTTCTGGTACTACTCGCCGAAGCAGGGCCCGCACCGCACCACCCGGCAGATCACCGCGGGCACCTGGGCCGATGTCAGGACCAACTACCGCTCCCCGGTGGCCGACGCGATGGACCGGCTGATGAAGCTGACGCCGGACGACATCTCGGGCCGGCTGCTGCTGCTGCACGGCCCGCCGGGCACCGGCAAGACCTCCGCGCTGCGCACACTGGCCCGGTCCTGGCGGGACTGGTGCCAGGTCGACTGCGTGCTGGACCCGGAGCGGCTCTTCAACGACGTCGGCTATCTGATGGACATCGCGATCGGCGAGGACGACGGCACGGCCGAGGGCCGCTGGCGGCTGCTGCTGCTGGAGGACTGCGACGAACTGATCCGCGGCGAGGCGAAGCACGCGGCGGGGCAGGCGCTGTCCCGGCTGCTGAACCTCACCGACGGGCTGCTCGGCCAGGGCCGGAACGTGCTGGTGGGGGTGACGACCAACGAGGACCTGGAGCGGCTGCATCCGGCGGTGGTCCGGCCCGGCCGCTGTCTGGCCAGGATCGAGGTGGGGGCGCTGAGCCGTACGGAGGCGCTGTCCTGGCTGAAGGAGCAGGACCGCAAGGGCGAGGAAGGCGACGCTCCGCACCGCGACTGGGAGACCCTGGTCGGCCGGGAGGGCGCGACGCTGGCGGAACTGTACGCGCTGCGGCGGGGCACGGGCCCGGCGTCGGTACCGGCCCAGCACACGAACCGGGACGCGGGCCTCTACCTCTGACGGGGGCGCGGCCCGGCCCCTACTTCGCGTAAACGGCCCGCACGGCCTCCTCCGCCGCCGCGAGCGCCGCCGCCCGCCCCAGCCCCAGCCGCCGCGCGCGCTCGGCGTACGCCCGCGCCGCGGTGGCGGCCTCCCGGTCGGCGGCCTCGCCGGCGGCGGCGACGAACGTACCGTTCCTGCCGCGCGTCTCGATCACCCCGTCGGTCTCCAGCGCGCGGTATGCCTTGGCGACCGTATTGGCGGCCAGCCCCAACTCCCCCGCCAGCCCCCGTACGGTCGGAAGCTTGTACCCCACCGGCAGCGCGCCGGAGCGGGCCTTCGCGGAGATCTGCGTGCGCAGTTGCTCGTACGGAGCGGTCGCGGCCGTTGGGTCGATCACGATCTTCAAGGTCACGCGGCGATTCTCCCCCACGACCCCCCACCGGCGGGCGCCCTGCGCCACAGCTGGCCGGAACACGCCGAAGGTTGAGGAATGGACGACCCGGAAGGCGGACGACGCGGGACACGGACTAGGCGGAGAGCCGCCCGGCAAGATGGCGTGCTGTCACGCCCAAGCTGACCGCCACGGCGTCCGCGAGGTCCCGCTCCAGAGGCGCGGGCATCCGGCCTCGGCCGAGGCCGGCCGAAGCGACGGCGGCCGACAGCGTGCGGATCTCGTCCTGGTCCGTCTGCTCGCGGCACCTCGGATGGGCGAGAACGTCTCGCGCCACGTACCCGTCGCCGTAGGCCGTTGCCTCGTGTACGAGACGGCGGAGCACTTCGGCCTGCTGAGGGCGTGGGGAGAGGTCGAGCACGGCCAGTCCGACACGGGAGCGGAAGACGGCGAGTCCGGGGGTGGTGCCGAGTGCCAGGTAGTGCTCCACCATGCTCTCGACGGGGCCGACAGGGCAGTCCCCGGCCGCGGTGAGACAGAGCACGGCGAGGCACGCGGCGACAGGGCGTTCCCAATCCTCTGACAGCGCGCTGTTGTTCAGGAACTCCAGTGCTTCCGTGGGCTGTCCACCGAGACAGCGGACCAGCACCTCTGCTTGACGTCCGTCCAAGAGGCGTCGGCCCACTCCGTGATGCTGCTCGACGTGTGCCCGCGCGCGGTCCCATCGGCCGGCGGCGACAAGGGCGCGGGTGCCGTCGCCGAGCAGAACCGTCCACAGCCACTGGCACACCTGTTGGTGATCGGCCGCCGAGTCCGTGAGGTGCTGGAAGGACACGGTGCGGCCGTCGATGACCGCTTCGGATTTCGATCTCACCGCTCGGTTCACCGCGTCGAGCAGGAGGTACGCGGCGTCCCCGGCGCCGTCGCGGATGTGCAGGCGGGCCAGATTGACCAGGGGCTCCAGCGCGTACCGGGCCTCCCGCGCGCCCAGGGGCCGGCCGCGCAGGAAGACCTCGGTGTGACGTCGGCACAGAGCGCGTGCCAGTTCCGGCATGCCGCAGTCGCTCGCGATCAGCGCCGCTTTGTTCAGCGCGACGGTAGCGGAGTTCACCGTGCTGTCGCGCTCGGCGGCGCGGGCCAGGTCGCTGATCTCACGGACCCGGTCGGCAAGGGGCGGGCAGGCCGGACGCGGACGGGCGACCAGCGGGAACCGCCGTGCTGTCCGGCCGACGTCCATGTCACTGCCACTCGATGACGATGCGGTTCAGCTCGTTGTCGAAGGTGAACCGACCGGGCTTTGACGCGAGCGGCGCCGCGCCGAGCGGCTGGATCTCGAAGCCGACGTCGCGGCTCCGGAAGTCGCGGTCCCAGGCGCGGACCTGATCGGAGACGTCTCGGGCGAGTGTCTCCCCGTCAGGGCCATGGCCGATGACGCCGAATTCGTAGAGGGTGGCGCCGTCTGGTGCCTTTTCGGCGGCCTGCCGTCGGGTGAGGTAAGTGAGCGTTGAGCCCTCGAAGACGGCGGTGGAGGACGCATAGGGCGCAGTGACCAGACCGCTCCTGAGTGCTTCGGGCTTCGCGGGCATCCGGCTCAGGCCGTTGGGCATGGTGCAGGTGAGCCACAGCTCCAGGTACTCCGCCGACTCCGGGCCGCGGAAGGTGACGCCCGTCCACACCTCGGCGCGCGGCCGGCGGAAAACATCGCTCAGGGCGTCCGGATCTGCCGCCTGGTCTCCGTTGGTGACAAGGGTGACGGTGTTGTCGGGGTCCAGGGGGACGAAGACGCGCGGGTCATCGGCGATACCCCTGCGCAAAGGCATGAACGTGTTCATCTCGCTGCCGACGCTGCGCCAGGCCCTGTCCCTCTGCTCGAAAGCGATCGAGCGGGAGACGCTGCCGCGCAGACGCAGCGGGGTGAGGAGCCGTCCGCCGGGTGCCAGTTGATCGAGCCAGGCGTGAGGCACGCCATGGGCACCGACCGTGGCGACGATGCGATCGTACGGCGCGTTGGGGGCGTGGCCCACTGCTCCGTCGCCGAGGATCACTTCCACGTTGTGGATGCCGGCTGCGGCCAGTCCGGCACGGGCCCCGTCCACGATGTCCTGGTCCACGTCGATGGTGGTGACATGGCCCTTCTCCCCGACGAGGTGGCCGAGGAGCCCCGCGTTGAAGCCGGTGCCGGCTCCCAGCTCCAGGATCTTCTGGTCAGGCTCGGCCTCCAGCTGTTCCAGCATCATGCCGACGATGTCGGGCTGGGACGCACAGCTGATGGAGGCGCCGCTCTCGTCGAACTTGGTGTTGACGGGAGCGTTCCCGTACGCCTTCTCCAGCGGGGCGTTCGGGACGAAGAGGTGCCGGGGCACCGTCCGCATGGCTTCCTCCACGCGGGGCGTGCGCACGCTGCCTTCATCGACCAGATGGTCGATCAGTTGTGCGCGCAGTCGGTCGGCTGAACTGGCTTCGACGGTCTCACTGTTCACGCCGTCGACCGTAGTACTCCGCACCCCACCGGTACGGGTGGACGCGGCGTTGTCGCTCGTTCCCATGACTACCTCTTTCGCGAGTGTTGACAAGGTGTGCTGGTCCTCCGCGGGGAGGCCCAGCCGGTTCCAGTGGAAGATGCCGTGGTGGGCGAACACAGCCCGCAGTCCCCGTTCCAGACGGCCTTGACGGTTGAGGTCCCCGAGCTGTCGGCCAAGGCACTCGAACGTGACTGTCCAGTCCGCCACGGGCGCGAGTCGGCCATCCGTGACGACGCGGCTGCTGGGGCTGACGTCGATCGTCATCAGCCGGTGGACGGCGGCCTTGTGCCGCTCCGAATGCCGGACTTCGCAGCCAGGCCGCTCGGCTGCGATCCTCGCCCAGACGTCACCCTGCTCGTACCAGTCGAGCCCAGCGGCACGCATCGCCACGCTGAGCAGGAGAACCCCCAGCTCACGGCGGGCCAGACCGGGGCCGCTCGCGGCCTGCTCACGAGTCAGCTGGGCAAGCAGCTGAATGCTGTCCTGATGGAACAGCGCGTGCGCGATCTCCATGGCGGCCGGACCGCCGAAGACGGTTTCCTCCGGCTCGTGGATACCCGGCGTCCAGGAGACGAGGACTCCGGCGGTGACCAGCTCGTCCAGGGCGGCGTCCAGACGCTTCGTACGGTCCGGACCGGCGGGGCGGTAGCGCAGGCGCCACGAGGGGAACTTGCGCAGAAACGACCACTGGTGCGGCTCCGTGTCCGCAGCGGTCAGCACCGGAATCAGATGCTTCACGGCCGTGTGTTCCGCACGGTCCCAGTCGGTGAACCGGATGACGCGTTGTCGCCACTCGTCCGGTGCCATGTTTCCCCTTTTCATGGTCAGTTGATCAGGAAGCAGGAGTTCCAGCCGGACGCGGTCGCCGTGCCGGCCCGGAAGGAGTGGAGAGCCAGTGCGGTGCCTGCGGCGCCTTCGAGGAGTCCCATGTCTCCGCCGCCGGGAGGGTCGAGCAGCGAGGCCGCCGGCGAGCCGGTGGTGGTATCGGTGATCGGGGCCAGGAGGCGGGGCAGGCACTCGGTGAGGCCGGGGGTGATGGCATCGGCGGCTACGAGTCCAGTGATGTGCGCCAGGCCCGCGAAGCCGTGACACAGCGAGAGGTCGACGGTCGCCCGGAGCTGGCCGGGGTCGGTCATGGCGTGCAGGAACGCGCCCTCGGCCGCCCGTTGGCGTGCGGGGTCGTGGGTGGCCAGGGCGGCGAGCTGCTGGGCGCGGGCCAGTCCGGCCGTCCCGTAACACCAGGACGGCCGGGACGGTCCGGCGCCGGGCCTGCCGGATCGCAGCTGTTCGCGGGTGATCCAGTACGGCCACCACGGGCCGGCGGGCCCGTCCTGCCGCCACCGGTCGAGCCAGGCCAGGATGCGGGCGATCGCCTCGTGGTGGCCTTCGACGGTGATGCCGTGACGTATGGCGAGGGCAAGCAGAGCGAGGGGGCCGCCGATGCCGTGGGCGACACCGTTGTTGGCATGCCCTGCCGGATAGTCCGGGAAGACTTCGCCAGAAGGCGCGAGGTGACTCCACCAGCCAGGCAGTGGTTCGCCGTTGTGTTTGACCGGCTCGGTCAGCCGGACCAGGTACGCCAGGATCTCGCGGAACAGATCGATGTGAATGTCTCGGTGCAGCAGAAGGGCGCCCATACCGCTCAGGCCCCGGATCGCGTCGAACTCGGCAAGCTTGGGCGTCTCGCCCCGGTCGATGCGCGCGTGGGCGCCGGCCAACCGCTCCTGGATCGCCGCCGTAATGTGCCGGTCGAGGGTGTTCAGGGCACGGGCGTAGCGTCCGGGCCGGTCGGCGGCGGCGTGCAGGGCGAAGGCGAGGGCAGGCGCCCCGTAGTAGAGGTGGCTGTCGGTGCCGCCGATCGCGGGTTGTGCCGCGGCGCAGGCGAGCCAGTCGTGCGCGCGCTGCCACGGGCCGTCTCCCGTCCGGGCCCGTTCGATGTGCAGCAACGCGATACCCACGGCACCGTGCGCGAGGGACTGCGGCCACCAGCCCTGTCGGTGATGCGGCGACCGCATGTCCTCCGGCGTGGCGAGCCGCTCTGCGACCGCGTCGGCAGCGGCCCGTGCGTTCTCACGCGGTTCCATGGTGATTCCCTCCGTGCTTCCAGGCCATTGCGGCGGCGCGAGCGAGCCGTACGCAGATGCGCTCGTCGTCCTTGTCGATGCCGGCGGCGCGGATGTGGTGGGCGTGCAGAAGCGAGTCGAGGATCATGTCCGGGTCCATGCCGTCGGCCTCGTGCAGCCGTCCCCGGTAGCGGGCGAGGGCGTCGTCCCGCTCCCTCCAGGCGTGCGCGATGGCCGCCCCGCCCGGGGCCGCGCGCAGGGCCGCCCAGTCGTCCGTCGGATCGGCCAGGTGGACGGCCTCGCTGAGCAGCGTCCGGTCCAGGGGGCGGGGGTCGGTGATCCTGCCGTAGGTGATCAGCCAGTCCATGCCCTTGGCCGTGCCGCCGTTGAAAGCGGTGGCGAGTGATACGAAGTTCACCGCGGCGAGCACCTGTCGGCCGGCACACCCGCTCTGGGCGAACTGGACGGCCAAGGCACGGGAGTCCGCTGCGAAGATCTCCTCCGCCATACCCATCAGCGGTCCCGTGCCCCACCTGCCGGTCTCCGGGTAGGAGGTGGCGAACCGCATGTCGTTCAGCAGTCCGGCGCGGCGCAGCCCGGCCGCCCACGCGCTGATACGGTTCGCGGCTGGTCCGAAGTCCCGCGGACCGGGAATCGCGATGCGCAGGCGCAGGTGCCATCGGGGATCGCGGTAACGCATGTACCACCACATCGGCGGCTCGTCCCACTGATCGAGCAGGTCGGGAAGGTGGCGGGCCAGGATCTCGGCGTGTCGTTCGACGTGCCCGTACAACGTGACCAGCAGCCACGGGGACGTTCCGGGGAGGTGGCCATGGTCGCGGGTGAGCAGACGGTCAGCGGTCACCGGCGGGATCGTCGGCCACTGCGAGGGGCGGGCGGCCGTCATGGGGACGACGATTTCGTGTGCTCTCCCTCCGAACCAGTCGCCGTCGGAGCCGGCTTCGGTCAGGACGGCGAATTCGCTGGTCTCCAGGTGAGTACGGAGCAGCGCGAGATGCGCGCTCTCACCGAGGTCCAGCGGTAACAGCTGGTCGCCCTCGGTCAGCGCGACGGCGTACGGTGTCCGACGGCGTGTCCGCCACTCGTCCACCGCTTTGCGCCACTTCTCCCAGGTGGCACGTCGGCCGGGCAGCTCCGACCGGTCCAGCCGCCACCGGGCCGGCGAGAGGATCGTCCGTCCGTGGCGCACCCGGGGCAGGTAGGGCAGAGCGGCGGCGGACGCCCACGGGAACGGGGTCAGGACGGCGGACTGGGACCGGCTGATCTCGGCAAGGAACCGTGCGAGCGGCGGTGTGTGGGCCCTCGGATCCAGAGCATGCAGAGTCATCGGGTCCAGCAGGCAGCCGCGGGAGCGGGAGACGAGGAACAGCCTGCTCCGGTCGCAGCCCACCGCCAGGTCGTCGAGCGTGACGGTGCGCTCGTCCACCGGGCGGTGCTCGGCGAGACTGATCACGGTCGGCAGCAGCTCGGGCACACGCGTGACGTTGGCGTCGCCACGGTCGAGGGGGGCGAAAGAGAGCTGCGTGGGCAGAGAGCCGGGCGCGGTGACCGGTAAATGCTCCAGCACGGCCGTGGCTCGCGCTCGGTCGTCCGGTCCCAGCAGTCCCAGGGCCCGGCCACTCGTCGTGCCGATCCCACGAGAGGGTACGACGGCCTTGAGGGTGAAGTCGCCGTCGGCGAGGGCGGCCTGTGACGCGGCGTGGATATGGAAACGCAGCTCCAGATGCGGCGGTACCCGCATCGTGGCCTGGTCACCGACCGTCAAGGTGCGGATCATTTCCTCGTCCAGCCGGATTTCGTCACGGCCGTCGAGTGCGGCTGTCTGGGCGAGCGAGAACAGCCGCTGTTCTCGGGTGGTCAGGGCCTCCCGCCACTCCGGTTCCGCGTCCCGGTACCCGGCCGGGAACCCGAGCCCGGCATCCGCGTCCACGACATCCCGAAGCGGCACGAGGGAGCCAATGCCGTACCGCTCGAAGAACCGGTTGTGGAAGTCCTGCCACGCCGGTGTGCCGAAGGGGAACGCGGTGAGACGGGCCAGCACGGTGGCGGCCTTCTCCGCCTCGCGGGCAACCTGCGGGGGCAGCGTGAGCGAGCAGGCCATACGCATGTCCACCGCCACGGGCTGGTCCTTGACGGTACTCAGCGTCGTCATCTTCTCCCGAAGCGCGGCGCGCAGACGCCGCCCGTCCGCAGGGGCGAGCGTCTGATTGTGCTGGGCCATGCCGTCTCGGACCTCTCGCAGCTCCTCCACAAGGTCCGCGACCTGCGGCACGTCGGCCGCGTCGGCCTGACGGACCAGATGGTCGAGGGCGTCGAGCGTCGCGGACGGCGCGTGCAGGCTGCTGATGAGACCGCCACACTCCACCAGGCTGGTGACCAGACTCTCCACTCGGTGCGCGGCCACGTCAGGGAACGCGGCCTTCACCCCGCCCACCAACTCGTCACAGCGGATGGGCGACTGGGAGGCTTCCATGACGATCCGCAGAGCGGAGGTGAACCGTAGGGACACTTCCGCCGAAGGACTGCTCTCTGTACGGCCCGAGCGGGGCGGACAGGGAACGATCAGCCGATCGCCTCGTACGTACGCCGTGGTGTTGGCCATGACGGGCAGACGTCGCAGGAACTCGGGGCGGGCTTCCAGGCGGCGGACCATGTCGGCGGTCCACGCCCCGTCGGCGCGAGCGACGGCGCGGTGCCGCTCGCCCCAGGTCCACTCCGGCTCCGGGCCGAAGTAAGCGGGGGCGATACCGGCGAACAGACCATGCGGCGTCGCACGGCCCGTCATCCGAAGTACGTACCGGATCACCGATACCAGCGCGCTGCGCAGCTGACGGGGCTCCGGGGCGACCGCCGAGCACAGCATGTCCACCTGCCGTGCGAGCGAGGGGCTGGCCTGCTCGATGATCTCGGCGACCTCGGCCATCGGCCAGACCTCGCGCAACCACGTCTGCCACCGCAGCTGTTGGGCCGGGGATTCGTCGCTGAAGTCCGGCCAGGCCGGTAGCGGCAGCCTCACGTGACGGGCGGCGCGCACGAGCGCCGTGTCCGCGCACCGGTACAACGACCCGCCGTTCCTGGAATCCATGCGCCCTCCCTGTTCCATGAAGTGCCGGGTGCACCGGCCCGCGCGGCAACTGACCGCGCGGGCCGGCACACAGGCCGTGCGTGTGGTCAGGCCACGTTGGTGGCGCACGGGCTGGAGCATGTGCTGCCGCAGCCGTCGTCGGTCAGGTTGATCAGCGTCGCCTGTCCGTCACCGGACTCCAGGACGCTGATGTCGAGGTCGAAATCGTCGTGCTCCATGTGCTTTCTCCTTCTGAGGGTGCGCGGCCGCGAGCGAGCCGCTGGGGGGGTTGCCACTCTGGGTGGCTCCGGCACGGATAAGGACACCGCGCCGGAATACGTGGGTGGTGCCGACGGCCGGGTCCTGTCCGGGACGCGGACAGCAGTCACACGGCTAACGGGCGGTTGGGGCAGGAGCCGATGACATGGAGTACGGAGACGGCGTAGTCCAGCGGCTCCGCCAACGGCGAGTCCCCGACAAAGTCGGCATGTCCCCAGAACGTTCGTGGCAACGCTGCCACGTCGGCTATCTGCTCAACTCCGCGCCCTGCGCGTCTTCGTCCTCCACGAAGGACTCACGTCACCTCGAAAGCAAGTGTTCGACGGTTCGGTCGGCAGCGAGCTTCTCCGCCGAGTCTTCGTCCGAGCGCATCTCGAACCACACGTCCTTGCCGCCCGTCTCGTTCGGCGCGGCGCCCCAGTCGTCGGCCAGGTTCTCCACGTACGTAAGTCCGCGTCCGCTCTCGGCTCCCCAGTCCGGCTCGCGGCGTACGGGCAACCGCGCACTGGTGTCGCTGACGACGACGCGGATGCCGGACGGACAACGCTGAAGAACGAGCAGGCAGTTCGGCGATTCGGTGTGCTTGACGACATTCGTCAGCAGCTCCTGAACGCAGTACACGGCGTCGTCCACCAACGGGTCGAAGCCCCAGCGCCGGACGTACGCGCCGACGATTCGGCGGACGCCCGCGAGTATCCACGGACGGACGGTCAGCTGCTGCCTGTACTGCGTGGTGTCTGCCTCTGCCATGACGATCATGGCTCCTCCAGCGCGCTGGATCGGCGCATCGCGAACGGATAGACGCTCAGTCAACTCATGAGCACCTTCTGTGATGAAGAACAGAGTGGACCCGCCCCACCGGGATTCGCAAGCCGAGAATCTCCAAAATTGCAGATTCCACCAAACTGGTTTAGCACTCCGGCATATGACGGGGAGTGATGTGGTCCATACTGACGGTCCACATGTTTGGAGGGGGCCCAGGTGTCAAACCATCCACGCCCAACTGTCCGGCGCCGCAAGGTCGGTAATGAACTCAAGCGGCTGCGTGAAGCGGCCGGCATCAAGATGGACGTAGCCGCGGAGCGCATCGGCGGGGACAGGTCCAAGATCTCCCGGCAGGAGAACGGCCGTCAGGGCGTCTCCAAACTGGAGATGGAAGCCCTGCTCGACCTCTACCAGGTCGCGGACCAGAAGATCAGGACCGCGTTGACCGCCTTGGCGCGGGAAGGGCGCCGCAAGGGCTGGTGGGCTCCGTACATCGCCATACTCCCCGAGACTTTCCAGGAGTACTTGACCATCGAGTCCGACGCTGCCCGGATCCAGACCTTCCAGCCACTGCTGGTACCGGGGCTGCTCCAGACACCTGAGTACGCGACGGAGTCCATCCGGTCCGTGGAGAAGACGGCCACGGAAGACGAGGTCCAGTCCTTCGTCTCCGTACGCATGGGCCGTCAGGACATCTTCCGCCGGGACAATCCGCCGCAGTACATCTGCGTTCTCGACGAGGCGGTGCTTCGGCGTGAGATCGGCGGCCCGGCGGTGATGGCCGCCCAGCTCCGGAAGCTGATCGACGTCAACAGCCCGCCCAGGCTGACGATTCAGATCATCCCGTTCGGCCAGGGCTGGCACGCCGGCCTCGACGGCCCGTTCAGCCTCAATGCGTATCCCGATCCCATGGATCTTGACATCGTCAATCTGGACTATCTCGACGGAGCGCTGTATCTGGAGGAGAATCGGACTGCCGAGCGGTACCAGCTAGCCTTTGACGAACTTCGTGCCGCCGCGCTGGCGTCGCGGCAGTCGATGGACCTGATCTCGCAGGCAGCGCGGGATTTCGAGCAGAGAACGTAGAGGCAGGCACCTCAGATGACGCGGCACACCCTCCCCTCCGACGCGTGGCGGAAGTCCTCCTACAGCCCCGACAACGGAGGCGCCTGCGTCGAGAAACAGGTGACCGCAGACGGCCTTGTAGCCATCGGCGACAGCAAGGACCGCGCCCTGGGTGCCCACACCTTCGATCCGGCCCCCTGGCAGACGTTCGTCGAAGCCATACGCTCCGACGTGCTCTGACGCGCCGGAGCCGGCCTTCGCGGAAATCCGGGTGCGCGGTTGCCCTACTCGGGTCCCGGCCGGGTCGCGGGCAGGAGGACGGCGCGGTCGGGCGCGTCAGGCGTGTGGGCGATCGGGTCGTCGTCCTCGTGCCAGTGGATGACGAAGCGTTCGCCCGCGCGGTACGCGTCGAGGCCGGCGCGGCAGTACGCGACGATGTCGTCCGGGAGCGCGGACAGTGGGTGCCAGGACAGTCCGGAGCACTTGTGCGGCTCGCGGTTGACGGGCTCGCCGCCCGCGCCGTACGCCGCTTCGAAGAACCAGCCGATACGGGGACTGCCCGCCGGGCCGCGGTGCTGCATGACCAGGGCGACGCGCAGGTCGTCGGGGGTGAGTGAGAGGCCGATCTCCTCGGCCGCCTCCCGGATCATGGCCGTACGGACGTCCTCGCCTGATTCCACGTGCCCGGAGGGGCCGTTGAGCAGGCCGTCCGCGTATCCGGTGCCGGAGCGGCGGGCGAGCAGCACCTCGTCGCCCCGGCGCAGGATCAGATGGACGTCGACGACCTCGCGGTGGCGCCGGGGCGGGGCGAGCGCCGCGATCAGCGCGTACCGCTCGTCGTCGACCGGGCGGCCCCAGAGCGCCGGGTCCGCCGAGAGCCGTTCGTGGTGGACGCGCTCGGTGAACGGGGCGAGCGCGGCGGTGAGCCGGGCGGCGGGCAGTCCCGTACCGGACCAGACGCCTTCGACCAGGACGAGCCGGCCGCCGGGGCGCAGCAGCGTGGCCCAGTGGCGCAGCGCCGCCTCGGGGTCGGGCAGCGCCCAGAGCACATGCCGGGCCAGCACGACGTCGAACGCCCCCGCCGCCACGGGCGGGCGCGCCGCGTCGCCGACCAGCACCCGGGCCGTGGCACCGGCGGCGGCCGCCAGCTTCGCGCGCGCCAGCGCGGCCATCCGGGGCGACCGGTCGACGGCCGTCACCCGGTGCCCCGCCTCGGCGGCGAGCAGCGCGAGACTGCCCGTACCGCACCCGAGGTCCAGCACCGCCCCGGCCGTCTCCGGCAGCCACCCCGCCAGTCGCCCGGCCCAGGCCGCCCGGACCCCGGGGTCCCGCAGGCCGTGGTCCGGCTCCTCGTCGAAGGTGTCGGCGGCCTCGTCCCAGTCGATCGTGGTCATCCCCCGATGCTGCCATCCCCCACTGACAACGCGGGGCGGGTCGCGGTGACGACCGTGGCGTACAGCTCCTCGGAGCGGTACACCCGGGGGGTCAGTCCGTCGGCGGTGACGACGGCGACGGCCCGGGCGGTCTGGCGGGTGCTCGTCTCGAAGAGGAGGTGGCCGCCCGGTGCCAGCCAGTCGCGGGCCCCGGCGGTGACGCGGCGCAGTACGTCGAGGCCGTCGGCGCCGCCGTCCAGGGCCACCCGGGCCTCGTGGACGCGGGCTTCCGGGGGCAGCAGGCCCATCTCCTCGGTGGGTACGTACGGGACGTTGGCCAGCAGGAGGCCGACGCGCCCGCGCAGCGCGGCGGGCAGGGGCGCGTAGAGGTCGCCCTCGTGGACCGTGCCGCCACCGGCGGCGGCGACATTGCGCCGGGCGCACCGTACCGCCGCGGGGTCGATGTCCGCGGCGTGCAGTTCGATGCCCTCGCAGACGGTGGCCAGCGCCGCGCCCAGCGCGCCGGAGCCGCAGCAGAGGTCCACGACGACGGTGCCGGGGCGGGCGAGGAGCGCCGCCCGCTCGACAAGGAATTCGGTACGGCGGCGGGGCACGAAGACCCCCGGGTCCACGGCCATCCGCAGGCCGCGGAACTCCGCCCAGCCGAGGACGTGTTCCAGGGGCAGTCCCCCGGCGCGCCGCTCCACCAGGCCGTCGAGGGCGGCCGGTGTCGCCGCGGCGGCGAGCAGCAGCCGCGCCTCGTCCTCGGCGAAGACGCAGCCGGCGGCGCGGAGTCTGGCCACGACACCGGGAAACGGCGCGGCGGAGAGGGAGGAGGGAGGGGGAAGCGGAACTGCCATGCGAGTGAGCCTTTCGGGATGCCCAGGGCACTCCCGGCGGCCACTCGTGTCCCTTATTCCCCAGGGATCGCGCGGCCGTACGGAGGGAGCACCCGACCTGCTACAGCGGTGATGGGTCTCGCCTCCTTCGGCCGGTACGTATGCGGTGCGCCTGCGCGGCGCACGGCGGGGTGGTGCTGGACGGTACGTACGCGCACCTTACCTGAGCGGCCTCTTAGCCTCACCTTAAGCCGACCATAAGGATCGCCCTCACCCCCTCTCAACAGGCTTTTGAGGGGTTCGGAGCGGCTAGCTTGCTGATCGCCGGAGCGGCACGGGGGCGGGGAGGCCGCCGGTCGCTCCGGCGGATTCCCGCCGTCCGCTCCGAAGGAGAACCAGTTCATGACCGCTCGCCGTACGGCCACCGGGATCGTCGTCCTCGGGCTCGCCCCGCTCGCGCTGACCGGTCTGACCGCCGCCCCCGCCGCCGCCCACGGGTCGATGACGGACCCGGTCAGCCGGGTCGCCGCGTGCTTCGCCGAGGGGCCGGAGAACCCGCGGTCGGAGGCGTGCAAGGCCGCGATCGCGGCGAGCGGTACGCAGGCGTTCTACGACTGGAACGAGGTCAACATCGCCGACGCCGCCGGGAACCACCGGCAGCTGATCCCGGACGGAAAGCTGTGCGGCGCGGGCCGGGACAAGTACAAGGGGCTCGATCTGGCGCGCGCCGACTGGCCGTCGTCCCCCATGGCGCCGGGCGACCGTACCTTCCGCTACAAGGCCACGGCGCCGCACCGGGGTTCGTTCGAGCTGTACCTCACCAAGGACGGGTACGACCCGACGCGCCCGCTGAAGTGGTCGGATCTGGAGGAGCGGCCGTTCCTGAAGGTCAGTGACCCGAAGCTGGAGGACGGCGCGTACGTGTTCAACGGTGTCGTCCCGAACAGGTCGGGCCGCCATCTCCTCTACTCGATCTGGCAGCGCTCGGACAGCCCCGAGGCGTTCTACACCTGCTCCGACGTGGTCTTCGGCCAGAACGGCGGCGGTACGGGCGGCGGTGGTACGGGCGGCGCCGGTACATCCCCCGCCGCGCCGCCGGCCGCCGCGCCGCCCGCCTCGGCGCCCAGCGACCGGACGATCGAGGAGGGCGCGGAGAAGTCCACCGTCGACCACGGCGGACACGGCGGCGAGGGCGGGGAGGACGGTCACGGCGGAGACGGTACGGAGGCGCCGCGGCCCCCGGCGGAGACCGCCGCGCCCGCGCCCGCCCCCACGCCCACCCCCACCGCGCCCGCGCCCGCCACCACCGAGCCCAACGCCCCCGAGGCCAAGGCCGCCGGCGCCCCGGTCGAGCGGGCGTCCGACGGCCGGCGGGAGAACCTCGCCGAGACGGGGGCCGGCGACAGCACCTCGTACTACGCGATCGGCGGCACGGCGGCCCTCGCCGTCGGCGCGGCGGTGATGTTCGGCACGGCCCGGCGCAGGGTGGTCCGGCACCGCGCCTGACCGCGCGTGCGCCTGACCACGAATGCTCCTGACCGGGCGTCAGCCGATCACCGACAGGCAGGTCGTCGGCGTGGCCCGGGCCGGATCGAGCGCGTTGGCGACCTCGTGGAAGGCGATCCGGTCGATCAGACCGATCGCCGCGTGCTCGGACAGATCGACCGCGCACAGGTCCTGGAGCAGCACATTGCGTACGTCGGGGCCGGTCAGGAACTGTGTGCGGTACGGCGTGACCACCTCGTCGTACCGTGTCGCGATCACCGTGTAGCGCACCCCGGGGACGGTGTCCCCGCCCGCGTTGAGCTTGGTCAGAAAGGCGGACCCGGCGATCTGGTCGGCCAGCGCCGGGGTCTTCGTGCTCAGCAGGGCCCCGGCGCCGGGGAAGTACGCCAGCAGCTTGGTCAGTCCGAGCAGGGTGGTGCCGCGGTTGCTGGGGGCGATGCCGACCAGGGCGTTCACCTTGGCCGCCCCGCCGAGGAACTTCAGGTAGTAGCGGGGCATCATGCCGCCCTGGGAGTGGCCGACGATGTCCGCCTTCGCCGCGCCGGTGGCCGCGAGGACCTTGTCGACGTACGTGGCGAGCTGGGCGGCGGAGGCGTCGATGGGACCGAGCCCGTTGAAGAAGGGCACGCCCGGGAGCTGGCCGTAGTCGAGCGCGAAGACGCAGTAGCCACGGTTCACCAAGTACGGCGCGAGACCGAGCCAGTTGTCGACGGAGTTCGCGAACGTGCCGTGGACGAGTACGACCGGGCGGGGATGGGCGGCCGAGGGCTTGCAGGAGAAGTCGTTCCACCCGCGACTCGACGCGGCGGAAACAGAAGCGGAAGCGGAAGCGGATGTGGAAGCGGAAACGGAGGGGGATTCAGCGGGGGATGCGGAAGTGGTCGCGGCCACGGCGGGGGTGACGGTGACCGTGGCGGCCAGCAGCAGCGCGGACAGGGTGCCGAGCGCGCGTCTCCAGGGCAGCATCAGGCGATCTCCTTGCGGCTCAAGGGTGAAAGCGATGACTGTCAGCCCTGTGGTCCGGACCACATTTTTGGCTGTACTCAGTCAAGTTACGCACGGGTAGGGCGGCGAAGGGAAGTTACGCGCCGGTAAAACCCGTACGGAAAAACACGGTTGACCCCGCCCCTCCTCACGCGGCCGACCGGCTCAGCGTCCCCGGCACGATCGCCCGCGGCCCGAACCTCGCCCGCGCGCGGTCCGCCACCTCCTCGATCCGCCGCGCCCGCTCGTCCACCGGGTCGAACGTCAGCTGCCGCGCGGCCCGGCCGGCCGGGGTCAGCCCCTCCGCGCGGACCGCGAAGGCCCGGACCCGCGCGCGTTGCAGCCCGAGCGATTCATGGATCCGGTACACGGCGGCGGCGAGCGCGGCCGAGTGCGCGGTCGGCTCGCGCAGCGCGCGCGTACGGCTGGTCGCGGACCGGTCCGCGTACCGCGCGGTGAGGGTCAGCGAGCGGCACACCTGGTCCGTACCGCGCATCAGGGTGCCCAGTTCCTCGGTGATCGAGAGCAGTGCGCGCCGGTGCAGATCATGGTCCAACTCATCGCGTGGAAAGCCCCGTTCGGCGGCGACCGAGCGGGCGGCGGCGTCCGGGACGACCTTCGTACGGTCGATCCCGCGCGCCTTCTCGTACAGCTCGCGGCCCGCCCGTACCCCCGCGATCCGCTGGAGCGTCGACAGCGGTACGGCCGCCGTCCGCCCGACGGTGTCGAGTCCGTACGAGCGCAGTGTGCGGGCCGTCGCGGCGCCGATCCCGGGCAGCGCGCCGACCGCGCGCGGCGCCAGGAACTCCCGTACCGCGCGCTCGTCGTCCGCCACCGCGCACGTCGTCCCGGGTACGGCCGCCCGCGCGGCCATCCTCGCCAGCATCGGGGTACCGGCCACCCCGATCGCGCAGCCGGCGCCGAGGTGCGCGAGCGCCCGTACCCGCAGGACGGCGGCGATCCCGGTGGCGTCCTGCCCGAAGTACCGCCGCGCGCCGCGCACATCGAGGAGCGCGGCATCGGGCGGCAGCGCCTGGACGACGGGGCTGATGTCCTCGGCCAGCCCGAGGAGCGCCGGCAGCGCGGACGGGGACGGCGGCGCTTCGGCGGCGCCGCTGCCCGCGAGCCGTATACAGAGGATCATCCCGCGCTCCCCGGGCTGGAGTGCCACAGCTTCCGGCCGGTCGGGACGCCCTCGCCGGGCGGCTTGAGGTCCGCCCACGGGTTCAGCTCGAAGCCAGTGGACAGCCGGATACGCCGACCACCGTCGCCAGAACCGGAATCGGCACCGGCACCGGCACCGGCACCGGCACCGGCACCGGCATCGGCGCCGGGCTCTGAACCGGAACCTGAACCGGAACCGGAATCCGCCCCGGAAGCAGCACCCGGAGCGCCCGGAGCACCCAGCGCCGCCGCCACCGCCTCCAGACCGCCCGTCCTCCGCAGCTCCACCAGCTCCGCCAGATTCCAGGCCGCCGCGCCTACCACGCTCAGACTGCGCGGCCCCCGCCGCTGCACCACCCCGCGCACCAGCAACAGCCACGAGTGGAAGACCGTGTGCGCGCACGCCTCGTGGCTGTCGTCGAAGAAGGCGAGGTCGACCAGGCCCGTGCCGTCGTCCAGCGTGGTGAAGATGACCCGCTTGCCGGAGCGGATCGGCGGGGTCTGGGTCGCCACCTTGGCGCCGGCGACCAGGACCGTACGGCCGTGCGCCGCCGCCCCCAGCCGTTTGGCCGAAATCGCACCCAGCTCCGCCAGGAAGTCATGGTGGTCCGCCATCAGATGCCGGGACGCGTCCATGCCGAGGACGCCCAGCTCGGCACTGAGCCGTTCCGCGTCCCCCAGATCGGGCAGCCCGGCGGGGGCCGTCCGCCGCCCGCCCTCCAGCGGAAGCTGATCGCCGTACCCGCCGCCCGCGCCCCGCCCCGCACCGCCACGTCCCGTCGTGCCACGCCGGACCACCCGCTGAGCGCCGTGCAGCTCGGACAGATGCAGCAGCAGATCCCGCCGGTTCGCGCCGAACATGTCCAACGCGCCCACCTGCGCCAGCCGTTCGGCGACAGGACGGCCCGGGGCCGCCCGCTGCCAGAAGTCGCGCAGCGAGGAGTACGGCTGCCCGGCCTCGATCCGCGCCGCCTCGGCCCCGCTGATGCCGTGGACGTCGAGGAGCGCCAGCCGCACCCCCCACACACCTCCACCCTCACCCTCACCTTCAGACACCAGTTCGATTCGATGAGTGGCGCGCGACCGGTTCACATCCAGCGGCAGCACCGGCACCCCCCGCCGCCGCGCGTCCGCCAGCAGCAGCCGCTTCGGGTACATCCCCGGATCGTGCGTCAGCAGCCCGGCGTAGAAGGCCGCCGGATAGTGCGCTTTCAGCCATGCCGATTGGTAGGTCGGCACGGCGAACGCCACGGCGTGCGCCTTGCAGAAGCCGTACGAGCCGAACGCCTCGATGATCTCCCACGTACGCGCGACGACCTCGGGCGCGTACCCGCGCCGCTCGGTCCGCTGTGCGAACCAGGCCCGGATCCGCCCCTGCGACTCCGGATCGGACAGCCCGCGCCGTACACGATCGGCCTCCTCCCGGCCGCAGCCCGTCATGATGTCGACCATCCGGATGATCTGCTCGTGGAAGACAACCACCCCGTACGTCTCGCGCAGCGGCTCCACCAGGTCCGGGTGCGGACAGCGGACCGGCGCCCTGCCGTGCCGGGCCTCGATGAACGGCCGCACCATGTCCGCCGCCACCGGCCCCGGCCGGAAGAGCGAGATATCGACCACCAGATCGTGGAAGGTGGCGGGCTGGAGCCGGCCGACCAGATCGCGCTGGCCGGGCGACTCGATCTGGAAGCAGCCCAGTGTCTGCGCCGATCCGATCAGCCGGTAGGTCGCGGGGTCGCCCTCCGGGACCCGCGCCGGATCGTCGATGTCCACCCGCTCCCCGGTGGCGCGGGCGATCTCGGCGACCGCGTGCGCCATCGCCGACTGCATCCGTACGCCCAGCACATCGAGTTTGAGCAGCCCCAGCTCCTCGACGTCCTCCTTGTCGAACTGGGACATCGGGAAGTGCTCGCCGCTGGTCGGCACCACCGGGGTACGGCGCAGCAGCGAGGCGTCCGAGAGGAGCACCCCGCACGGGTGCATGGCGACCCCGCGCGGCAGCGCGTCCAGCGCCTCGACCAGCTCCCAGAGCCGGTCGTACCGCCGGCCGCCCCGGCCCGACTCGGCGGCCAGCGCGCGCAGTTCGGGCAGTTCGGCCAGGGCCGTACGGGCGTCGCGGGCGCGGATGTGCGGGAACGCCTTGGCGATCCGGTCGATCTCGGCCGGGTCCATGGAGAGGGCCGCGCCCACGTCCCGTACGGCGTGCCGCACCCGGTAGGTCTCGGGCATGGCGACGGCCGCGACCCGCTCCGGGCCGAAGCGGTCGAGGATCGCGCGGTAGACCTCCAGTCTCCGCGCGGACTCGACGTCGATGTCGATGTCGGGCAGCCCGGGGCGCCGGGTGGAGAGGAACCGTTCCATCAGCAGCCCGTGCGCGACCGGGTCGGCGTGCGCGATCCCCAGCAGATGGTTGACCAGCGAGCCGGCGCCGGAGCCGCGCGCGGCGACGCGGATCCCCATGTCCCTTATATCGTCGACGACTTGGGCGACCGTGAGGAAGTACGGGGCGAAGTGCATCCGGTCGATCGTGCGCAGCTCGGCGTCCATCCGCGCCCAGTACTCCCGGTGGTCGCGGCGCCGGTCGTAACCGCGCAGCACCATGCCGGCGGCGGCGCGCGAGCGCAGTACCCGGGCGGCGGTACGGCGGTCCGCGCCGACCAGCCGGGGCTCGGGAAAGTGGGCCGAGCCGAACCCGAGGTCGTCCTCCGGGTCGACCAGACAGCCGGCGGCGGTCTCCTCGGTCAGGGCGAGCAGCCGGTGCGCGGTGTCCCGGCGGAAACCGGCCGCCTCGGCGACCAGCTCGGCGGTACGGGCCATCGCGGCGGGGTCCTTCAGCCAGCGCTCGCCGCTGTCCAGGCCCCGGCGCGGATCGACCGGGACCAGCAGCCGGGCCGCGTCGAGGACATCGGCGACCGGGCCCTGTCCGGGGTCGGCGTAGCGCACGGCGTTGCTGAGCACCGCGCGTACGCCCTGGTCGGTGGCGAAACCGAGGGTACGGGCGGCATGCCGCAGCGAGCCGGGACCGTTACGGGTACCGGGGCCGGAGCCGTTGCCGTTGCTGTTGCTGTTGCTGTTGCGGGTGCCATTGCCGGGGCCGCCACCCGCACCCGCGCCGTCACCCGTACGTCCGTGGTGCACGACCTCCAGCCGCAGGGCGTCGCCGTACCGCTCCCGCCAGGGCGCCAGCAGCCGGGCGGCCCGGTCGGGGCGGCCCGCCGCGAGGGCGCGGCCGGTCTCGGAGTCCGGGCCGAGGAGGACGGTCACCCCCGCGCCGTGGTTGTCGGACCAGGGCAGCAGTGGGCCGCCCTCGCCCGCCGCGTGCGCGGTGGAGACGAGCCGGCACAGCTCCGCCCAGCCCGTCGCACCGGCCCGGGCGAGAAAGAGCGCGCGGGGCGCGGACTCGTCGACAAAGGCGCCGCCGCGCACGGGGGTGCGCCGGTGCACGGTGGTACGGGACGGTCCCGCGCGGAGCGAATCGGCCCGCGCCGACTCCGCCCGTACCGCTCCTTCCGCCCCTTCCACCGCGAGATCCACCCCGAAGATCGGGCGCACCCCGTGCCCCGCGCACGCCTTGGCGAAGCGGACGGCGCCCGCGAGGGTGTCACGGTCGGTCAGCGCGAGCGCGTCCATCCCCCGCACGGCGGCGCGCTCCGCGAGCCGCTCCGGGTGGCTGGCCCCGTACCGCGCCGAGAATCCGGAGACGGTACGCAGATGCGTAAAGCCGGGCAAGCCGGGCATCCGTACCTCCTGGATTCCTGGATCAGTCCGTTCTCACCCCCCTCGTCTCCACACCATAGACCACTTCTCGAACATGCGTACGATTACTTACGGTGACCAGAACGCGGCCGAGCCCGGGCCCGCCTGTCGGAAAACAGGCGGGCCCGGGCTCGGTGCGGGTCGGTCGTGCTGCTACTGGTCGTGCTGCTACTGGTTGCTGCCCTGGCGGGAAGAGCCGTGGCCGTTGCCATTGCCGTTCCCGTTGCGGTTGCCGTTCGCGTTCTCATTCGCGTTCTCGTTGCCGACCGCGTCACCGACCGCGTCGCCGGCATCCCCGACCGCGTCCCCGGCCGCATCGCCGATGGCGTCACCAGCGCCGACACCCGCGTTGGCCGCACCCGCGTCACCGGCGTTACCGGCGCCCGCGTTGGCCGCACCGGCCTGGTCGCCGCCCGCGCCCGCGTTGGCCGCGCCCGCGTCGCCGTTGCCGTTACCCGCACCCGCGTTGCCGTTACCCGCGCCCGCGTTGCCGTTACCCGCGCCCGCTCCCGCGTCGCCCACCAGCTCCGCGCCGACCGCCGCCAGCGCCGTCGTCACCGGCTGGAAGAACGTCTCGCCGCCCACGGTGCAGTTACCGCTGCCGCCCGAGGTCAGCCCGAGCGCGAGGTCGTCCGCGAAGAGCGAGCCGCCGCTGTCGCCGGGCTCGGCGCAGACGGAGGTCTGGATCAGGCCGTTGACGATGTCACCGTTGCCGTAGTTCACCGTGGCGTTGAGCCCGGTGACCTGGCCGTCGGAGACCTGGGTGGTCGAGCCGCTGCGGACGACCTGCTGTCCCACGACCGCCTCGGCCACCTGCGAGATCGCCTGGACGTTGCCGTTGAAGAGGTTGACGTCGCTCGGCGGCTGGGTGGCCTCGTCGTCGTACTTGACCAGGCCGAAGTCACCCACCGGGAAGACGGAGGCGACGGTCGTGCCGATCTGGTTGCCGTCGGCGTCGGCCCACGTCTGGATGTCCTCGGTGCAGTGACCGGCGGTCAGGAAGTGCGGCGCGCCGTCCTTGACCACGTTGAAGCCGAGCGAGCAGCGCGCGCCGCCGCCCAGGATCGCGTCACCACCGGAGACGAAGGTCTTGAACTCCCCCGCCGTCTTCTTGAGTTCGGCCTTGCCCGCGAGCGTGTTCACCACCGCGCTGAGCTTCTCCCACGCGTCACCCGTGACCGTACGGTCGGCCGTGACGACCACCTTGTTGGTGACCGGGTCGGTCGTCCAGGACGTGCCCGGGATGGTCGCCCGGTCGGTCAGGGTCTGCCGGGCCGCCGTCAGCTGGGCGGTGGTGTTCTGGACGATTCTGGCCTTGCCGCCCGCCTGACGGACCGCCGCGGCGGCCTGCTCGTCGACGACGTTCATCACGAGGGACTTCGAAGCGGCCTCGTAGTACCAGCCGGCCGCGCTCTCGCCCAGGTTCCCGTTGAGCGTGGCCGCGAGCGCACCGGCCCCCGTCGCCGTCAGCGTCTTCAGCTCGGACTGAGGCTTGTCCTCGCTGGCGTTCGCGTTCTGGAGCGTGACACCCGCGATCGCCAGCGCCACCACGGCACCGCCCGCCATGGTCACACGCTTCTTGGATATACGCCGATGACTCAAGGTCAACCTCCTGTGGGGCCCGTGCCGGTGGCCTGTGGGGTGCCTGACACGGATGGTGAGGCCGCCCACTATTGCGAGCCCTGCCAACCGAACACAAGGTCGCTTTCCGGACGTTCGCGCGCCGAGAGGTGTTACCGCGAGAACATCCTCAACTCCGCTGGTCAGAGCGGGATTCCCCGGCCACCGAAAAGCGAAATCATGGGCCGGAACAACCCCCTGAGAGGTCTAGACCTGTCCTGAAAGTGCGCTACGTATGAAGTGCTTATTTTGTTCACGTTCAGCGATGTGACCTTACGGATCGGGGTCCGAGCCGGGACAATCATCGTGAAACCGGGCCCGCACACCGGTGATTTCGGCCGGTCGGGTACGAAGCACAAGGAAAGGGGCACGGGTTGCGACGTCGGGTGCGCGCGGCGGACGGGCGGCATCTGATGGTCGAGCGTCTGGGGGATCCGCGCGGCAGACCTGTCTTCCTGCTGCACGGCACGCCGGGCAGCAGGCTCGGGCCTGCCCCGCGCGGCATGGTGCTCTACCAGCGGGGGATGCAGCTGATCGCCTACGACCGTCCCGGATACGGCGGTTCGGACCGGCTCGAAGGGCGCAGTGTCGCCGATGTGGCCCAGGACGTGACGACGATCGCCGATGCCCTCGGGCTCGAACGGTTCGCCGTCGCCGGCCGCTCCGGCGGCGCTCCGCACGCCCTGGCCTGCGCGGCGCTGCTGCCCGACCGGGTGACCCGGACGGCCGCGCTGGTCACCCTCGCGCCGTGGGACGCGGTCGGGCTCGACTGGTTCGAGGGCATGGCCGCCTCCAACGTCCGGGAGTACACCACCGCGCACCAGGATCCGGCGGGGGTGGCGGCCCGGCTGATCCCGCGCGCCGCCGCCATCCGGGAGAACCCGGTGCGACTCCTGGACGATCTGCGCCTGGAGCTGACCGATTCCGACCGCATGGTGGTCTCCGATGCCGGGGTCAGAACGATGCTGCTGCGCAACTACCAGGAGGCGCTGCGCGGTTCGGCGTACGGCTGGATCGACGACGCGGTCGCCTTCGCCAGCCCCTGGGGGTTCGACCCGGCCGACATCCGGGGTCCGGTGCTGCTGTGGCACGGCGAGAAGGACGTTTTCTCGCCGGTCGGCCACTCGCGCTGGCTCGCGGAGCGCATCCCGGGCGCGACGGCCGTCCTGGAACCGGCCGCCGCGCACTTCGACGCCCTGCACGCGCTGCCCCGCATCCTGACCTGGCTGCTGGACGACTGAGACACCGGCGCGCAACCGGCGCGTACGCACGGTGGGTTGGCACCCCGCGCACCCACGGCGGGCGCCGCCCTCTCCCGAAAGGGGGCGGCAACCGTCACACCTGGCCGCGCCCCGTCACACCGCCAGCGGCTCCAGATCCCGGTAGACCCGCCGGTCGTCCCGCGCGAACCGGGTCAGTGTGTGGTCCTCGCCCAGCAGCCGTACCAGCTCCTCGACGGTGTCCACCCGCAGCTGCGCCGCGTCGCCCTTGCGCCCCAGCGCGCCCAGCGTGACGCACATGTTGGAGGCGATGGCGAGCGTCTCGGGGTGGTGCGCGCCCAGCGCCACCCGCAGCCCCGCGACCGCGCCCCGCTCGGTGACCAGCGCCTCGTCCAGCTCGCCCAGGTCCGCCTGCGCGCTGGCCAGCGCGACCGTGCAGAAGAGTGTGTGCGGATGCTCGTCCCCCAGCACCTCCCGCATCAACCGCAGCGTGGGCCGCAGCAGTTGCTCCGCCAGCTCGGGCGCGCCACAGCCCCAGTGGTAGATGCCGAGGTTGTTGATCGCGGCAAGGGTGTACGGGTGGTGCTCCCCCGGCACCCGCCGGTACTGGTCCACGACCTCCTGCGCCAGATCCCGCGCGGCGACCGGCTCGCCGGCGGCGAAATGGTCGGCCGCGAGATTCAGATCGCAGGAAAGTGAGTCGGGAGTGGCCTCCGATCCGTATTTGGTCCGGTAGCGCTTGCAGGTCGCGGTGGTCAGCCGGCGCGCGTCCTCCAGCCGGTCCGCCCGGCGCAGGGAGACGGCCAGGCTCTTGGCCGCCGCGAGGGTGCCGGGGAAGAGAGGTCCGAGGTGTTCCTTGTAGAGGCCGTACGTCCGGCTGAGCAGGTTGACCGAGTCCTCGTACCGGCCGATGTCCCGCAGATCGCGCGCCAGGTTGACCGCGGAGGCGAGGGTGTGCGGGTGGTTCGGGCCGAGGACGGCGGTCCTGCGGTCGAAGATGTCCTGGTCCGTCTCGCGCGCCTCGGTGTGCCGGCCGACCATCCGCAGGGCCAGCGCGCGGTTGTTGGCCGCGGCCAGGGTCCGCGGGTGGGACTCGTGGAAGATCCCGCTGAACCCCTCGTGCGCCTCGGTCGACAGCTCCATCGCCTTGGTGTACTCGCCGAGCGTCATGAAGTCGGTGGCCAGCCCGCTGGTGGTCATGTACGTGTGCGGGTGGGTGGGGCCGAGCACCCTGCGCTGCCGCGCCAGGGTCTCCTCGTCCAGCTCCCGCGCCTCCACGTAACGGCCCAGGGAGCGGTAGATGTTGGAGAGGTGGAAGCGCAGATACAGATACTGCGGGTCGTTGTTGCCGAGCGTCTCGCGCCACTCGTCGCGCAGCTCCCCGGCGAGTTCGAAGGCGGCCGGCCAGTCGCCGCGCTTCCACAGGTAGCGCACCCGGTCGATCATCAGCCGGCGGGTCTCGGGCCGGCGGCAGAAGCCGGCCTCGGAGACATCAAGATGCGGCCAGATCGTGGCGAACCGCTCCCAGGTGGCGGGGTTGTCGATCGGCTCGTCGCCGTCGGGCCGGGCGCCCGCGAGGATACGGTGCACGGCGTGCCGGGCGTCGCGCTGCTCCTGCTCGGTGAGCTGCGCGCGGATGATCGCCTGCACCAGCCGGTGCACCTGGATGCTGTTGCCGACCTGGTCCACCTTGGCCAGCGCGAACCGGCCGATCTCGCGGATGACCCGGCCGAGCACCAGGGTCTCCTGGAGGGAGACGTCGTAGGGCTTCAGCTCCTCGATCATCTCCTTGCTGTAGAGGAGGTTCGCGGAGATCGGCTCGGGCGCGAAGAAGGCACAGAGCTGGAGCAGCCGTACGGCGGCGGGCGAGCGCTCCTTGAGCCGCTCGATGGAGATGTTCCAGGTCGCGGCGACCGGTTCGGGGTAGCCGGCGGGCTGGTTGAGCGCGAGCACGCTGGGCGCCTGCTGCGCGAGCTGGTCCAGATACTCGGAGACGGGGGTGGCGGTCTCGGCGATCCAGGCCGCGGCCTGTTCGACGGCGAGCGGCAGATCCCCGACGGCGGTGGCGACCTTGTCGGCGTCCACGGCGGAGAGTCCGGGCGCGCGCCGCTGGAGATGCTCGACGGACTCCTCGCGCAGGAAGACATCGACGGGCAGGGCGTCGCCGTACTGCGACCAGCTCTGGTTGCGGGAGGTGACCAGGACATGGCCGGGGCCGCCCGGCGGGAAGAAGCGCTGGAGCTGCTCGGGGTCGTCGGCGTTGTCGAAGACCAGCAGCCAGCGCGGCGACGGCACCCCGCGCCGCAGCAGGTCGATGGCCTCCTGGGAGGCCGACGCGATGTCGTCGCCGCCCTGCGCCCCGAGCCGTACGGCCAGTTCGGCGAGGCCGGCGACCACATCGGCGACCCGCTCGGAGGAGATCCACCAGACCAGGTCGTAGTCGGCCATGAAGCGGTGGACGTACTCCAGCGCCACCTGTGTCTTGCCGATCCCGCCGAGCCCGTAGAGCGTCTGGGGCTGCGGGAGGACGACGGTCATTCCGCCGCCGAGCTGGTCGCGCATCCGCTCCAGTACGAGGGAGCGCCCGGTGAAGCCGGGGTTGCGGGCGGGCGCGTTCCAGATCTTGGGCACGGTGCCGGGGAAGCGCGGTCCGGGCGCGACGGAGTCCGCGAGCTGTACGTGCCGGTCCAGCGCGCGCAGCAGCATGGCTGTGGCGTGCGGCTCGTCCAGCCGGAAGAGGTCCACCGGGTTGAGGTCGATGTACGGGGCGGTGAGCCGGATGTCGCCGACCCGGACGGGGATCACCTGGCGCCGGGCGCCGCCCGGGTCCTCGGCCACGGCGCGCGACCACACCTCCACGGCCCGCGCGGACTTGAGGTAGGCGGCGGAGAGCAGGACGACGGTACGGACGGGGGGCTCGCCGCGGCGCAGCGAGAGCCCGGCGCCGCCGATCGTGTCGCCGGAGCCCCCGTATCCGCCGGAACCGCCGTACCCGCCGGAATTCCCGTATCCGCCGGAGCCGCCGAGGCCCCCGCCCCCGGAGCCGCCGAGGCCCGTGGAATCCCCGTACCCGCCGTATCCGCCGGCCGTGCCCACCGGTTCGGCGGCGACATCGCGCGGTACGACCCGGAACCCGGCCCGGGTGAGCACGGATTCGATCCAGTCGGCCCACATCCGGTTCTCGGCGACATAGCTGAGCTGGAGGTCGGCGGGCAGGGTGGGGCGGCGCCGGGTGAAGGCGTCCTTGATCCGCAGCCGGGACTCCTCGCCGACCGCGGGCATCGCGGTGATGGCGCCCTCGGTGACATAGCCGGTGAGCCGTTCGAACGCGGAGAGCAGGGAGTTGCTCAGCCCCGGCGCGTCACCGAAGGTCGCGAGGGTCTCCTCGTACGCGTAGTAGGGGCGGTACGGGATCTCCACCGCGCCCCAGTAGGCGGTGAGGCTCTCCCCGGCGAGGCCGCTGGGGAAGCGGTCGAACTTCACCCGGGCCAGCGCGCGGCCCGCGTCGGCCTTCTCCTTCTCGCCCTCGTCGATGCGCATCGGTACGGGGAAGATCCTGATGCCCCGGCCGCCGTAGCGCTCGTCGATCTGGCGGGCCACCGCGGCGGCGCCGTCGATGGACTGGTCGCTGAGGGTGAAGCAGTCGACGAGGACATCGGGGAGATGGACGGTGCAGATGTCGGCGATGTCGCTGAGCCCGGTCCTGCTGTCGATGAGGACGTAGTCGTAGTGGGCCTTCATGTCGTCGCGCAGCGCGTCGAAGAAGTGCCCGCCGCCGAGCCGGTCGTAGAAGTTGTCCCAGTCGAAGGTGGAGACGGTCGCGGAGTACTCGCGGTTCTGCCGCCCCGCGGAGACGAAGTCGAGGGTGCCGCCCTCGGGGAAGTCCCAGCCGAGATGGACCGGGGTGAGGGAGACGGCGTGCGGCTGGACGCGCGCGTAGTCGCGGTGCCAGTCGTCGGGGCGGTCCACGGGGCTGGTCGCGGCCCACGCGTACTCGGTGATCAGATCGATGACACCGGTGGTGGCGGCGAGGGTGGCGGGGTCCAGGAAGGGGTGGAAGAACCGGTGCAGCCCGGGGGCCTCCAGGTCCCAGTCGACGGCCAGCACCCGCTGCCCGTTGGCGGCGAGGATCCAGGCCGTGTTGGCCAGGGCCATGGTGCGGCCCGTACCGCCCTTGTACGAGTAGAAGGTGACGATGCGTCCGTCACGACGTGCTGTCATCCGTGTCCTCCGCATCGGGCGCCAGGTCGTGCGTCTGGGGAACATAGTGCGTCGTGGCGTACTCGGCGGCCATGGGGCCTCGCAGCCGGGGCCGTTCCATGGGGGTGCCGCCGGCCGGCGGGTAGACCGTAGCGTGTCTCAGGTACTGCTGGGCGGCGGCTTCGACGACCTGGGGCAGGAGCTGGCCGAACGCCTCCATGCTGGGGACGCCCCGGGCGGCGGCCCGGGAGGCGGTGCGGCCCTGTCCCGTCTTCTTCGGCATGGTGCGCTCCAGCCGCTCGCTGAGTTCGGCCTCCGCCTCCCGGCTCTGCTGGTCCGTACGGTTCCACGGGACGACGACGCTCACCCAGGGCCGGTGCTCGGCGTCGAACGCGGCGAGGCGCTTGCGCTGCTCCTCGTCGTGCAGGGCCCACCGGTCGACCAGCAGGATCTCCGGTCTGCCGGGCTCCTGCTTGCCCTCGTGCGGTATGGCCACCTCGTCGAACGAGACGATGTCCGCCTGGTAGTTGAGCGAGCGCACCAGGTCCCGGGCGACATAGGCCAGCGGCCGGGCGGAGTCGGGGTGGTACGGGTTCCAGTCCTGGGCCATGGAGCCGTAGTAGTGCGGGGTACGGCCCTCGGGCAGATCGTGGCGGGTGGGCGCGGCCACGGTGACCTGCATGGGGCGCGGTCCGCCGTTGGTGCCGAAGGCGCTGGGCGCGTTGCGGTAGTCGACGGGGCGCCCGGGGGCTATCGCGGCGGTGTCGGCGACGTTGACGATCCGTTTGGCGAGTTCGTAGACGGCCCGCTCGTACTCCCGCTCGAAGATACGGAGTTTGACCAGTCCGTAGAGTCCGTCGGTGACGTAGCGGTCGCCGAAGTCCCGGTGGTTGAACTGCAACCGCTCGGCGGGTCCCGGCAGTTGCTGGGGCGGTACGGGCACCCAGAGGGCCGGGACGATCGCTTCGGCGCTGGTGTTGTTCTTGGCCTGCTCGTAGATGACGCGCTGGGCGAAGGCGAACCACTCCTTGCCGCACATCTCGCTGGCGAAGTAGCGCGGCGAGAACAGCGGTACGAACACCCGGCAGGTGGCGAGGACTTCGGCGAGCCGCTCCGACCAGCCCTCGCCGGAGCGCATGTCCCGGTCGATGAAGCCGGCCTGGGCCCCGGCCGGGAGATCGGTCATGGCCATCACATGGCCGCACAGATCGCGGAAGAGCTTCTCCACCCACATGTCCGGATCGGGTCCCCCGGGTCCGTTCCGCGGTGTGTGCGCATAGCTGAGGAAGAAATACGGCCGATGGTCAGCCGCTCTCCGCTGCGATGACGCGTGCACACGACCCCCGTCCTGTGAGCACCCGCTTCCCTGTGTCTCCGAGGCAGCGAGCAAATTAATCATTCCGGAGCCGAACGGCCTTCTTCCCCCGACCTCCGGTCATTCAACGTCGCTTTTCGGCCATCCAACGTTCGGCGTGCGTGACCGCGTCCCGGATCGTGAACAGTCTTGTGACCGTTCCTCCCAGTTGTCCCTTCCGCTCCAGACCCCACGGGAAATCCGCGCCGATCGCCTCGAAATCGCTGTCGTCGAGGCTGACATCCTCATATTCCACCCAACGCGGCGTCCCGTCCGCCGCTTTCACCACACAGCGATAAGAACGCTGCTTGCCGTCCCGGCGGTATTCGGCGAGATGGAATGCGGTGCACGCGGCGAAACCCACATTGATCAGCAGCACCCGCGCGTCCGCCGCCTCCAGCGCGCCGAGCGGCGAGTCCGGTCCCAGATGGCTGTCGAGCGGGTGCCGGGCCATCAGTTCGGCGGCCCGCGCCCCGACCGCCGCGAAGGAGGACTGCGGATGCGCGCTGCGTACGGCGCCCTCGGCGGTCCGTACGGACTCCGCGAGCCGGCCCATCGACAGACACGGGGTGCGCGCCGGGTCGAAGGCGGGCATCCGGGAGCGGAAGACCGCGGCCTCGCGCCGGGTCATCCCCCGGACCCGGGCGAAGTGGGCGGCCGAGGTGTCGGAGTTCTCCTCCGTGAAGGCCGGGACGACCAGGGTGCCGTCCGGGCCCAGCGCTCTCAGCAGCGCGTCGCGCACCGTGTCGGGGGCCAGCCCGGTGGCGCGCAGGGAGGCGTGCACGAGCAGCGGAGCGCCGGGCGTGACCCCGAGCGCCGCCAGCTCGCGCGCCAGTGCGCCGGTCGGATCCTCGTCAGACATGGTCGGCCTCTTCTCTGAGGGCGGTCAGCAGGCTCTTGCCGCCGACGGTGAGTTCGGCCGCGTCCGCCATGGTGTCCAGGGCCCGCAGGGCCTGGTCCCGGTGGACGGGGTGGTGGGGCTCGTACGCGGCGAGTCCGACCCGTTCGTCCGCGCCGGCCAGCAGCGCCGACAGCGGGACCGGGCGCTCCGCCCAGGGCGCCGGGCGCGTCCACTCGCCGTCCAGCGCGTACAGGTCGGCGACCTCGGTGCGCGCCCGCAGCCGGGCCCGGCGGAAGCCGCGCAGCAGCGCCCGTGCCAGCGCGTCGGCGTCGCCCCGGACGGGGACGCCCAGCGCGCCGTAGCCGTGCCCGCGGACAGGGCCCGGTGGGCCGGTCGCCGCCAGGGGCGTCAGGGTGGTCAGCGCGTCGGCGGCCTCGGCGGCCTGCGCGGGCACCCGCTCCCTGAGCAGCCCCCAGGCCGCCGCCAGCCGGCCGCTCCAGTCGGCCGCCGCCGCCTCGTCGAGCCCCGGGTGGACGGGCGCGCCGAAGCAGTCGCGGTACGGGTCGAGGTCGTCCAGCGCGAGATCCGGGGCGCCGTCGCGGCCCAGCCGGCGCACCGGCCGCCACGCCGGGGTGGGCTCGTCGGGCCGTACGATCCGGTGCTCCGCGCCCGCCGTCCGCACCACGAAGCCCTTCTCGGCAACGCGCACTTCGGCCTCCCCGTGCTCGCCGGGCCCGCCGAGGCGCAGCGCGCCCAGGGTGGGCAGGAGGAGCGCGCCGTCCCGGTAGCCGACCCGTACGGGGGTGTCCACGGAGCCCCGGACCGCCGCCGCCGCGAGCAGCGGCGCGACGGCGCGGGCTGCGCGGGCGGGGGCGCCGGGCCGCTCCGCGCGGACGGCGGCGACGGAGTCGACGATCAGGGTGCGGGCGTACGGGTGGGCGAGGAGGTCGTCGAGGCCGTCGGAGCACGCCTCGACGGTGCCCGCCAGCTCCCACGCCTCCTGCCAGGCGGCGCCGCCCCGGCCGTCGAGCGCGGCGTGCAGTTCGGCGAGGAGCGAGCGGGTCAGCTCCTGCTGGGCGTAGAGCAGTTCGCCGGGGTCGGTGACGGCGGGCGGGACGGTGGCCGCCGCCGTACGGGCCTCGATGCCGCGGATCAGCGCGGCGAGATCGGCGCAGTAGACGGAGGGGTTGTCGAAGCCGGTCCCCGCGTTCCCGGAGCCGGCACCGTCCGCCGTGTCGGCGGACCGGTAGCGGTGGGTGTAGAGCCCGCCGCCGCAGGAGCGGACGACCGGGCAGCTCCGGCAGGTCTCGCTCACCCCGGCCAGCCCGAGCTGTCTGCTCCGTACCCCCGGATGGGCGGCGACCTCGTCGAAGGCGTGCGCGAACACGTCGAACCCGGTGGCCGCCGCGCCCTCGTAGGCGCTCTTGAGCGAGTCGACCTGCTCCAGGGTGCCGTCGGTCTCCACGACGACCAGGTCGGTGGGGGCGAGCCCGAGCGACTCGGTGAGGCTCGGGCCGCCGGCGAGGGTGGAGAGGACCGACTCGAAGAGCCGTACGGGCATCGGCCGGCCCCCGGCGTCCCAGCGGTCGAAGACGGCCAGCAGCCAGTCGGCGTAGGCGGTCGGGGAGC
Organism: Streptomyces paludis; assembly: GCF_003344965.1. Classification (NCBI taxonomy): domain Bacteria; kingdom Bacillati; phylum Actinomycetota; class Actinomycetes; order Kitasatosporales; family Streptomycetaceae; genus Streptomyces; species Streptomyces paludis. The sequence goes on from NZ_CP031194.1 coordinate 1,097,593, forward strand.
CGTCCGGGCGCGGCGGCGGATCGTCCCAGGTGGCGTGGGGCAGCAGGAAGTCGATCCGGGGCGGGTCGAGCGCGGCGAGCGCGTCGTACACGGCGAGCGGGTCGTTGGCCGCGTCGACGGTGCACAGGAGCCCGAGGTCGAGCGGGCGGTAGCGGTCCTCGCGCAGCAGCTCGACGGCCTTGAGGACCCGGGAGTGGCTGCTGCGTCCGTCGGCGTAGCGGCGGTGCCGGTCGTTGGCCGCGCGGTCGCCGTCGAGGGAGATACCCACCTTGACGCCGAACTCGGCGAAGAGGTCGAGATAGCGGGGGCTGAGCTGGAGCCCGTTGGTGTGGATGCGCAGATCGAGTTCGGCGACGGGGGCGAGGGCCCGGGTCAGCTCCTCGCAGACGCGGCGCAGCCGGGCGGGCCCGGCGAGCAGGGGCTCCCCTCCGTGCAGGATCACTGACACGGAGGGCAGGGCGTGCGCCTCGGCATGTTCGGCCAGTCGGACCGCGGTCCGGTGAATCGCTTCGTCGGAAATCGTCCGGGGGCGGGTGCGCCAGCTCTGATCCGCGTGTTCGTAGATGTAGCAGTGGTCACACGCGAGATCACATCTGCTGTGGACTTTCAGGACGATCTCGCGAAAAGGGACCAGGGGTCCTGTCATCGCCCCATTCTAGAGGGCGGAGTTGAAGCTCGAAACGCGCGCGACACGGCCGGTGGGCATGGGGAGTACGCGTCCGAGCTTCTTGGCGACACCCGCGTCGCGTACGTCGATCTCCGCGAGGGGGACCCGGTTCTTCTTCGCAGTGGCGAAGGTGACAGAGGTCTGATAGGTCACGACGGCCGTCCTTGATCACGTTGTCCGAACAGGAGACACGGCACCGTTGCAGTGTCAGCGGCTCGACTTTACTCTCATGAACTCCCGCGGCAACTCGACGCGTGGGGACGGGACAAAAGCGTTGCCAGGAATTCACGGCACGACTCGGAATAGATCATTCCGCTAATCGGGTGACAACAAAACAGCAGACGGGGGCGCGCATGGCCGACTCACGCGGACCACTGCACAGCATGGTCTTCCGCAACGCTGACCTGCCGGTTCTCTTCCATCACGCGGACGCGATCGCCATCGCCCGGCAGCGGCAGGCGGTGACCGCCACCCGGCGGACCCTGCTGCTCCTGGTGGTGGGCGCGCTGTTCGCGGCACTGCCCTGGCGGTGGCGGATCGGGGACTCGTTCCAACTCACCGGCGCACTCGCGGCGTCGGCGTACGCCGGAGTGCTTCTGGTCACGCTCCGTTCGGCGGGTCAGCGAGCAAAGTCGCACTGGCAACTCAACCGCTCGGCGGCGGAGTTCATCAAGTCGCTCTCGTGGCGTTACGCCGTGCACGGAGCGCCCTTCGACACCGCCGCCCCCGACGCCGGGAGCCTGTTCACCACCCGACTGGAGGCGGGGCTCGGCGAGTTGAGAAAGGTCGGCTGGGAGGATCCCCGGGACACCGGGGAGATCGGGCAGCGCGCGGCCGGGGAGCTGATCACGCCGGCCATGCGGATGCTGCGCGGAAAACCGTTCGACGCCCGCCGGGAGACCTATGTCCGGGACCGGCTGATCGAACAGCGCAACTGGTACCACCGCAGAATGGTGGTCTCCCGGCGCGCCACCGCGCTCTGGTCGGCCACCATCACCGCGCTGACCCTGCTGGCGCTCTTCCTGGCCCTGCTGCGGACGTTCTCGCTGACCGGAGCCTCCGCCGTGCTGGGGCTGCTGTCGGCGTCCGCCGCGGCCTGTCTGGCGTGGAGCGAGATACGCCGCCACCAACCCCTCATATCGGCCCACTCGTTGGTCGAGGAGGACCTCGCGGCGATGCACACCGCGATGGAGACGATGGTCACCGAGGAGCAGTGGGCCAACGCGGTGTACGAGACCGAGCGCATCGTCTCGCCGCAGCACACGGACTGGCTGGTACGGCACCGGAGTTGAGCCGGTACGGAGCGCGCCCGGGGCGGTCCGGCGGCACCCCCGCCGGACCACCGCCCGCACCGCCTCAGGCGCGCTCCACACCGTCGCACCAGATCACCGTGACCGGCTTGCCGCGCTCCCGCGCGTAGCGCACGATGTCGCCCGTACCGCCGAGTCCGCGGGCCGGGCGGCCGTCCCACACCGCCAGCAGCCGGTCGCAGTGGTCGGCGATATAGGTGCCCGCCGCGTAGTACGCCTCGTCGGTGGAGTGCGGGAAGGCCATCCGGACCTCCAGCGTGGCCCGGTCCTTGAGCCGCCGGTAGCCGTCGAGTTCCCCCGGGTCGTCGAAGCCGTCCTCGTAGTCCCCGCTGGGGATGACGACGGTCAGCCGCGCGCCCCGGTCCAGGGCGAGCACGGCGAAGAGCTGGTCCGCGCCCGCCGCCAGGCTGGAGAGCGCCTCCACCGACCCCGTCTGGGTACGGAGCACGGCCGCGATGGCGGCCTTGATGTGTCCGTACGCCTCGGCCGGGATGTCACGGTGGCCGGTCACTCCGATGCGTTTCACAGTCCGCGCTCCCCCGGTCCCTCTGCGCCGTTCCCCCCGGCCACATCTTTCCAGAAACACGGAGGCGAGCCCCCGCCCATGGCTCGGACGGAGGCTCGCCCCGGACGCTTTCCGGCCGCGTCCGGCCGGGGTGCGGTCAGACGAGGCTGACCCCGTACGCGCTCAGCGCCGCGTTCACCGGCTGGAAGTACGTCGTGCCGCCCGAAGTGCAGTTGCCGCTGCCGCCCGAGGTCAGCCCGATGGCGAGCGAACCGGAGTAGAGCGGACCGCCGCTGTCGCCGGGCTCGGCGCAGACGTTGGTGCGGATCAGACCGCTGACGATGTCACCGCCGCCGTAGTTCACCGTGTAGTTGAGGCCCGTCACCGTCCCGCTGTGGGTGCCGGTCGTCGAGCCGCGCCGGGTGACGGACAGCCCCACGGTGGCGTTGGCCGACCCCGTGATGGTCACACTGCCGACGGTCCCCGGGTGGGCCAGCGCGGTGTTCGCGTACCGCACGATGCCGTAGTCGTTGCCCGGGAAGCTGCTGCCGGCCGAGGGGCCGATGCTCGTGGTGCGGGCGGAGGTGGTGTACCAGGCCGGCAGGCCCTCGGTGCAGTGACCCGCCGTCAGGAAGTAGTACGTGGTGCCGCTGCGGACGTTGAACCCGGCCGAGCAGCGCCAGCTGGTGGCGTACACGGCGTCGCCGCCCGAGATCAGCTTGGAGATCGTGCCCGTGGTGCGCTCGACACGCACCGCGCCCGCGTTGGCGCCCGCGGCCTGCTTGATGCTGTCGATCTCGGCCTGGGTGACGGTCGAATCGGCCTGTACGACAACGGAGTTGTTCGCCTTGTCGACCGCCCAGGCGGTGCCCGCGACATCGGCCTCCAGGACCGCGTCGCCGACCGCGCCGAGCTGGCTCGCGCTGAACGTGGTGGTCTGGGCGGCGCTCGCGGTGGGTATCGCGAGTGCCACCGCGGCGGCGAGTCCGGTGGTGACGGCGAGCAGACGTACGCGTCTTGCCACACCGTTGAGGGGGGTTGTGCGCTTGATCCTCACTGGTCGTTCCTCCCGAGGGGAATCGGGGGCCCGTTTGTGGGGTTCCGGGGCCCGTGAGGCGCAGCCGGCGCGCGGCGGCCCGGGGGTCGCCCGGACACACCGCACGCCGACCGGCGCTGCACGGGAGTATTCGCCCGCCTCAACTCCGGCCGCAAGAGGGCCTTTTGGCCGTGAGGCGGCTTCCTCAGCCGGTACGGACGGAGCGCTCGCCCGCCGCGACGGCGAACGGCAGGGTGTTGCCCGGCGGCGGGAACGGGCAGATGAAGTGGTCCGCGAAGGCGCACGGCGGCAGCAGCGCGCGGTTGAAATCGACCGTCACCGTCCCGTCGGCGGCCGGGGCCGCGGGCCGCAGAAAACGGAACCGGAAGCTGCCGTGCCCGCTGGTGGTGTCCGCGAAGACCGCCCACAGCGAGCCGTCGGCCTCGACCGCCACCTGAAGGGTGTGTTCCGTGCCGTCGACGGTGAAGGCGATCTCGCCGCCGAGGCCGAGGCCGCGCTCCCGCCCGTCGGCGTTCTCGACCCGTACGCTCCGGGCCTCGGCGTACGGCCGGAAGCGGCCCGGCAGCGTCCAGCCCGCGTCGTACTCCGTGGCCTCGATCGCCCGGAACGCGCGCCGCGCGGCGGACTCCGGGTCGAAGTCCCGTACGGCCCAGAGCCCTTCGCGGCGCAGCACGACCAGCCGCCGGCCGCCCGCGGCGATCCGGGAGTCCCCGGGCGCGCCGGTGTCGGCGCCGAGCGCGACCTCACCGGTGACCGGCCGGCCGCCGTCGGTGAGCCCGTCCCCGGCCGCCGCCGTCAGCACCACCTCGTCCCCGGCCTCGCGCCACCCGCCGGGGATCCCGGGCAGCCGGCCCGCCGGGTGGTCGGCCAGCCAGTGGGTGCCGGTGAGCGCGAGCGGCCCGTACGGCGCGGCGACGGCGGCGGTGCGCCGCTCGTGCCACTCCTTCCACTCCGGGGCGGCGGTGGCGGATGGTTCGGTGGTCATGGCGGGTCAGCCTTTCGGTACGGGGTGCGGAAGCCCCAGGTGTGAGCGCAGGGTGGTGCCCGCGTATTCCGTGCGGAACACACCGCGCTCCTGGAGCAGCGGTACGACCCGGTCGACGACGTCGTCGAGGCCGCCCGGGGTGAGGTGGGGGACGAGGATGAAGCCGTCGGCCGCGTCGGTCCGTACGAAGGTGTCGAACGCCTCGGCGACGGTCTCCGGGGAGCCCACGAAGGACTGCCGGGTGGTCGTCTCGATGACGGTCCCCCGCAGCGACAGCCCCTTGGCCTCGGACAGCGCCCGCCACCGGGCCGCCTCGGCGAGCGGGTCGGCGTGCCGGACCCGGCCCTGGGCGAGACGGACGTCCGGGTCGGGATCGAAGGCGGGCAGCGGCCCGTCGGGGTCGTACGAGGAGAGGTCGCGGCCCCAGATCTGCTCGGCGGCCAGCAGCGCGGTCTGCCCGGAGACCTGCTGGCCGCGGATCTCGGCGGCCCGTTCCTGCGCCTCGGAGTCGGTGTCGCCGATGACGACGGTGACCCCCGGCATGATCTTGAGGTCGGCCGGTTTCCTGCCGTACGTCGCGAGCCTGCGCTTGGTGTCGGCGTAGAAGGCGCGGCCCGCCTCCAGGGTGCCGTGCCGGGTGAAGATCACATCGGCGGCCGCCGCGGCGAACTCCCGTCCCTCGTCCGAGTCACCGGCCTGGATGACCACGGGATGGCCCTGCGGCGGGCGCGCCACGGTGAACTCGCCCTCGATCCGGAACTGCGGTCCGGAGTGGGCGAACGGCCGGGGGCTGCCGTACGGCGCGTCGGGCCGGCCGGGCTCGGGCGGGGTCCAGGAGTCCCACAGCTCGCGGGCGGTGGCGACGAACTCGGCGGCGCGGGTGTAGCGGTCGGCGCGGTCGAGATAGCCGCCGCGCCGGAAGTTCTCGCCGGTGAAGGCGTCGGAGGAGGTCACCACGTTCCAGCCGGCCCGGCCGCCGCTGAGGTGGTCGAGGGTGGCGAGCCTGCGGGCCAGTTCGTACGGCTCGTTGAAGGTGGTGTTGACGGTGGCGGCCAGCCCGAGCCGGTCGGTGACGGCGGCCAGCGCGTTGAGCAGGGTGAGCGACTCGGGCCGGCCGACGACGTCCAGATCGTGGATGAGGCCCTTCTGTTCGCGCAGCCGCAGCCCCTCGGCGAGGAAGAAGAAGTCGAACCTGCCGCGCTCGGCGGTACGGGCGAGCGCCTCGAAGGAGGCGAAGTCGATCTGGGACCGGGAGCGGGGGTCGGTCCAGACGGTGGTGCTGTTGACCCCGGGGAAGTGCGCGGCGAGATGGATCTGCTTGCGCGCGGCGGGCGACGTGCCCGACGACGTGCCCGACGACGTGCCCGACGGCGTCGCCGGAGCCGTGGTCCGGTCCGTGGTCCGGTCCGTGCTCATGAGGTCCCCCCGGCGGACGCGTACTGGTTGGCGGGACGGGCGAGACCCAGGTGCTCCCGGAGCGTGCCGCCCGGATGGAAGGTGCGGAAGAGGCTGCGGTGCTGGAGCAGCGCGACCGTACCGTTGACCAGCCGTTCGAGATCGCGGCGCGGCTCGGCGGGGGTGAGGTGGAAGCCGTCCACGGCGCCGGCCGTGTGCCAGCCGGCGATCAGCTCGGCGAGATCGACGGGGCCGCCCCGGTAGTGCGGTCCGCCGGCACCGGTCGTGGTGTGCGGGGCGCCGACCAGGCCGTGTTCCAGGGGGTGTTCGCCGTCGCCGAGGTCGATGGTGAACGCGGCGAGGACGAGCGGGGTGCCGGCGGCGCGGCCGTGGGCGGCGGCGTGGGCGCGCAGCCGCGCGGCGACCGCGGCGGCCTCCTCGGGGCGGCGGGCCCGGATCAGTACGGCGTCCGCGTGGCGCGCGGCGGTCCGGGCGCGGGGGCCGTCCCCGTCGGCGCCGATGTCGACGAGGGTGACGGGGTGTCCCTGCGGGGGCCTGGGCACGATGGCCGGTCCGCGGACCGAGAAGTCCGTGCCCTCGAAGTCGACATAGTGCAGCTTGTCGCGGTCGATGAAGCGCCCTGTCGATACGTCCCGGATCTCTGCGCCGTCCTCCCAGCTGTCCCAGAGCCTGGCCGCGACCTCCGCGACCTCCCCGGCCTCGCGCCAGAGTTCCCCGGCGGGCGCGGCGGGCCGGCGGCCGAAGAGCCGCGCCTCGGCGGCCGTGGCCGACACCTCGACCCACCAGCCGGCCCGCCCCCGGCTCACCCAGTCCAGCGTGGCCACCGCCGACGACACATGGAACGGCTCGGTGTGCGTGGTCGTCACCACGGGCACCAGACCGACCCGCTCGGTCGCGGGCGCGACCCGGGCCAGCACGGCGAGCGCGTCGGGCCCTGGCCGCCCGAAGGAGTCCCGCAGGGTGACGAAGTCGAGGGCGCCGCGCTCGGCGAGCCGGGCGAGTTCGACATAGGGCGCGGCGTCGAACCCCGGCGGCCCGCCGCCGATCTCGGCGGCGAGATGCAGTGCTCGGGTGGCGGACATGGCGGCTTCTACCTTTCGACGGAGGAGACGGCGGACGGGGACACCCCGAGCGGCGGCGGCACGGACTCCGGCCGTACGGTCGCGGCGGGCGCGGCGGCCGTGACCGGCCCGGCGGGCGCGGCGGGCCTGACGGGCCCGACCGGCGCGGCGGGGCGCGGCCGGGCCAGCAGGGTCAGGGCGGCGCGCGCGGTGGCGTCGTTCTGCCGGAAGGCCGGGCCGCCGGTGCGGGGCCGGGTGAAGGCGCCGCTCGACCGGGCGGTGGTGAACGGGCCGAGCGCGAAGCGGCGCGGATGCGGGGTGCCGTCACGCTCCAGGAGGCGGCCGTCGTCGGGGTCGACCCGGACCAGACCGGCCGACGAGGTCACCGCCGCGCCCTCCTCGTACAGCGCGCGCAGCAGCGGGCTGCGGGTGCGCGCCGGTGACGGATCGGGCAGCCGCGCCTCGACAAGGGCGCGGGCCTCGACGTACTCCCCCGGTACGGCGGGGCTCGTGGCCCGGAAGACACCGCGCTCGTCGTCGGCCTCGATCGCCGTGTCCGGCCCGAGGAAGCGCACGACCCCGGCGCGGGAGAGCGCGAGGAGCTGCCGCAGCCGGGGCCCGGGCGGCCCGGAGGCGAGATAGCTGAAGAAGCCGTGCCACCGGCCGTCGGGGTCGCCCGCGTCACCGAGGCGGATCAGCTGGCCGTAGACCGACAGCAGCGCGTAGAAGACGGCGAGGTCCGCACTGTGGGACGGATCGTGCCGACGGGCGAGATCCGCCGCTATGTAGTCGCGCAGACCGTCCTGGAGTGCGTCGTACGAGGCGAAGCCGCGCCCGCGCAGCGGCCGGTCCAGCACGCCGAGGTCGAGCCGGTCGGCCGGGTCGGGCACGGCCCCGGCGACCAGCGCGGCCAGCTCCGGGCCGCCGGTAGCGGCGGCGTACGCCTTCTCGAAGGCGGTCCAGCCGCCGCGGGTGCGCTCGGGGTGCGCGTGGAAGAGCCGGTGGTAGTGGGCGAAGCCCAGCTCCTTGTCGATGAGCGGCCGGACATCGCGCCGGTGGTCGGCCGGCTCGTCCCGGGCGAGCAGGGCGTCGACCTGCGCGGGCCCGAGGAACCGGGGCAGCGGCGGCCGTTCGCCGTCCAGCGTGTACCCGATCTTGGAGTGGTACGGGACCCCGCGCCGCGACCCGACGTACAGGACGGGTTCGCGCCCGGAGGGGTGGTAGACGAGCCCGCCGCCGTCCTCCTGGTCGCTGCCGGTCCAGCGCCCGCCGCGGCCCTCGGTGACAAGCACCATCAGGTCGACGAAGGCGAGTCCGAAGCCGCGGGTGAGCACCGGTTCACCGGCGGGCAGGGCGGACAGATCGCTGTCGGAGGTGAAGTCGGGCGGCAGGTGGAGCAGCCCGTGCCGCCGCGCGAACTCCGCCAACTCCCGCTGCTGCGCGTCGGGTTCGCCGTCGAGATGGCCGAGGGTCAGCACCACGAGATCGGCGGTCAGCGGTTCGGCGCGGCCGGCCAGCCAGACGCGCTGCCGGCCGCCGCGCGGTCCGCTGACACGCAGGGCGCTGGTGGGGTGGAGGTGGACGGTGACACCGGGCGGCAGGGCGGCGACGGCCTGTTCGTAGACCCAGCCGAGATAGGCGCTCTGGAGCCGCCGGGTGGGGAAGGACTGCCCGGTGAGAGCGGCCCGCTCCGCGCCGAGCACGTCTTCGACGTCACCGCCGTCCCCCGACTCGGATCCGGCCGCCGCCGCCCACTCGTGCAGCGCGGGCCCCTCCCGTACGGGTCCGGCCAGGGCCACCGAGTCGTCGGTGTACATGGTGACGTCCTCGGCCATGGAGTTCATCCACAGGAGCGGCGACTGGTCCCGGCGCCAGATCCGGCCGCCGCCCGGCGGATACGGGTCGACGAGATGGATGTCGAGCCGCCGGCCGGCGTACAGCGACCGCGCGTTGGCGGCGATCCGCTCCAGGAATCCCGTACCGCGCGGCCCGGCCCCGATCACGACAAGGGACGGGGTCACGGCGGACGGGGAGGACGGTGCGGACGCGGAGGACGGCAGCGGCGGGGGCGACAGGGGCATACGAAGGCTCCGTGGATACAGAGATCGAACACGGGAAGTGCCTTCACGGAAAAAATGGCCGGACCGAGCCCCTCAGCACGGTCCACCGCCGACTTGAGGCTACGGGGCGCGCACGGCCCGCTGTCAAGCACGTCCACATGGTGAGCGGCCCGTCTCAGGCACGGTTGACGCGGAAACGGATGCCTGTTCCACTTACCTCATGCATCCGCAGCAGTGGCTGGTCACCCGCTCCCACATCGACTTCGGTCGAGTGTGGTCCGCGTCCTGTTGAGCTGACGCCCTGCCCGGCCTCCCGGAGCTTCTCCGGCGCTTGTGCGCCGTTTCCCGCGTGCCTTCACACGCAGCACCGCCCTGCTCGGCCCCCTCATGATCCGCAGTCGCAACAGCAGCAGCTGTCGCAGCCATCACAACCGCCGCAACAGTCGCAGCAATCACAGCAGTTATCGCACCCGTCCCTGTGGCAGAGGCCCTCCCGCTTCTTCCTCGACCACGGCCCCTCGTACTCGCCGGCGCAGCACAGCCGGCAGGTGCAGCAGAGCCCGACGAAGGCCGCGCACCCCGCCAGCAGACCGCGCGGTACGGGCGGCTTGCGCGGTGCGCCGGCCGGCAGTCCGGGGTGCCCGCTGCCTACCCCATGCCCCTCGCCCGCCCCATGGCCCTCGTCCGTCCCGTGCGCGCACACCGCCGTACCGAAGGCCCGGTCGACCGAGGCGCGCAGCTCGTGCGCCAGCAGTACGTGGGCCAGCCTGCCGTCGGTGAACTCGGCGTCGCGCAGCGCGAGCCGGATCCCGTGCACCGCGTCGTCGGCGAGCCGGCGCGCCTCGGCGCGTCCGGCGCCGGTCGCGGTGAGCGGGTTCCAGGCCCCCGAGGCGGCGTCGGCGGACTGGTCCTCGACCGCGTCCAGCAGATGCGCGAGCCGGCCGAAGAGCCGGCCCGCCTCGGCCAGCGGCGCCCGGTTCCCGGGCCGGCCCGCCAGCACCGCGGTATGGGCGAACGCGGCGGCCGTGGCCGTCTCGGTCGGTTCCGTGACGGTGAGCAGTGAGGTGCCGGGCCCGGCGAGCCGCTCGATGGCCGGCTGCCGGTCGACCGCGTCGACCAGGACCGCCGTGTCGAAGCCCAGTTCCGCGCCCGTCCGCGCGCCGGCCCGGTCCCAGCCGGTGGCGACCCGGCGCGCGGCGGCGGCCAGTGGCCGGCGTTTCAACAGCCCGTCGCGGTCGGCGACGTGGTCCCGTACCTTCGCCGAGGCCAGCACCAGCGACACGGTGGCCGCGAGCCGGGCGCCCTCCCCCCGGGCGACGGGCGCGGTGCGCATGCCGCGCAGCGGGCAGGGGCCCGCCGTCCGCCGTCCCTCGGGGACGCGTTCGGTCTGAGCCTCCGTCAGAACCGAGACGATCAGGCCATCATAGTTCGTGACAATCCGGGCAAACTGCCCGTGATCGGCCCGAAGTGCCAGGCAGAGCCCGCAGAGATGAGCCATCCACTCGGTTTTCAGCCCTTCGGTGAGCCGATGAGCGCAGGGTCTGACAATTCCGAACACAACGGTCCCCCAGGAGTCATTCGGCGGCGCGGCCCGCATCGTATCCAGCCATCGGCGCCGCCCGCCCGTTCACTCGTACGACCCCATCATCACCCATCTGGACGGAACATATTATTTTGGGCCGATAGGGAGGGTTTCAGGGGGCGTATCCTGTAGGAACCTTGACGAAACGCCACATCTTCTGCACCAGTCACGTCACGAATCCCCTGCGCGCCGACTATCCCCTTGGCGCGCGATCCGCATGATGGACGACCATAGGGACAGGGAACGTCATGTGACCGCGGTGAAAGGAGGCGTCCATGGGATCGGTGCGCAAGGCGAGCGCCTGGCTGGGCCTCGTCGAGGACAACGACGAGCGTTACTACGACGACGAGTACGCCGAGGGTGCGGAGAGTGCGGACAGCTGGAAGAGCGAGCCGCGCATGCGGGTCGCCCCGGAAGCCGCCCCGGAGCGGCAGCCCCGCAGGATCGCCACGGTCTCCCCGGAGAGCTTCCGGGACGCCCGGGCCATCGGCGAGCTGTTCCGGGCCGGCACCCCGGTCATCATGAACCTGACCCTCATGGAACCCGCCGACGCCAAGCGCGTGGTGGACTTCGCCGCCGGGCTGATCTTCGGACTGCGCGGCTCGATCGAGCGCGTGGCCACCCGGGTCTTCCTGCTCACCCCCGCCGACACCCAGATCGTCAACGGCGAGGCCACCGGGCCGCAGGACGGCTTCTTCAACCAGAGCTGAGCAAGGTGCTCACCGGTACCCGCCGCCCGGACCGCCGCCCCTCCCGGCACCCGTGAGCCGGCCGGCTCCTACCGGAAGGCGTCGAGGCCGGTGAGCGCCTTGCCCAGGACGAGTTGGTGCATCTCGACGGTGCCCTCGTACGTGAGCACCGACTCCAGGTTTGTCGCATGGCGCATGACCGGGTATTCGAGCGAGATCCCGTTGGCGCCGAGGACGGTCCGCGCGGTCCGGCAGATCCCGATCGCCTCCCGCACATTGTTGAGCTTGCCGAAACTGACCTGTTCCGGACGGAGCCGCCCCGCGTCCATCCGCCGCCCCAGATGATGGGCGAGCAGCAGCCCCTTGTGCAGTTCGAGCGCCATGTCCGCGAGCTTGGCCTGGGTGAGCTGGAAGCCCCCGATCGGCCGGCCGAACTGCTCCCGCGTCTTCGCGTACCCCAGCGCCGACTCGAAACAGGCGCGCGCCGCGCCCATCGCCCCCCACACGATTCCGTACCGCGCGTGGTTCAGACAGCCGAGCGGCCCGCCCAGCCCGGTCGCCGCCGGAAGGACCGCGTCGGCGGGCAGCCGTACCTCGTCGAGGACCAGTTCGCTGGTGACCGAGGCACGCAACGACCACTTATGGGTGATCTCCGGCGCCGAGAAACCGGGCGTGCCCGCCGGGACCAGAAAGCCCCTGATCCCCTCGTCCGTCCGCGCCCAGACCACGGCGACACCCGCCACCGAGCCATTGGTGATCCACATCTTGCGGCCGGTGAGCACCCAGTCGGAGCCGTCGCGCTTGGCGTACGTCCGCATCCCGGCCGGGTCCGAGCCGTGGTCCGGCTCGGTGAGCCCGAAGCAGCCGATGATCTCGCCCGCCGCCATCCCGGGCAGCCACCGCTCCTTCTGCTCGTCCGCACCGAACCGGTGGATCGCGTACATGGCGAGCGAGCCCTGTACGGAGACCAGCGAGCGGATGCCGGAGTCGGCGGCCTCCAGCTCCAGACAGGTGAGCCCGTACTGCACGGCGGTGGCGCCCGCGCAGCCGTACCCCGTCAGGGACATGCCGAGCGCGCCGAGCGAACCGAGTTCGCGCGCCAGCTCCCGGATGCCGGGCAGTTCGCCGCGCTCGTACCAGTCGGCGATGTGCGGCAGCACCCGGTCGGCGGCCCACGCCCGTACGGTGTCGCGGACCGCGAGGTCCTCGGGGGCGAGCAGCTCGTCGAGGCCGAGGGGATCCCGCGGGTCGAAGGGGGGCCGCCGCGCGGTGGAGGCGGTGGCGGGCGGGACGGACGAAGCGGACACGGCCAGACCTCCGGCGGCTCGCACGGCTGTGGACGTCGAACGCCGCCACGACCGGCACACCGGACCGGCGGCAGAACCGGAACCCGCGCCGCCGGTCACGGACGGCTGACGCGACGTTACGGGTCAGCCCGTCGCCCGTCCAGACCCGGCCGGCTCGGCGGGTCCCCGGCCGATCACCGGAACCGCGCCGTCCGGAGCACCGCGCGGCCGGGCGGCGCGCAGCTCGGGCAGGGGCCGCGGCCGTACGGTCACCGCCCGCGGCTCACGCGGACGTACGGCGACCGCGCTCCGGACCGGGGGCACCTCGGCGGCCTTCCCGGCCGTCCCGTCCGCAGCCGCCGCGCACTCCATGGCCCTCGGCAGCCGCAGCGCGGCCAGCGCGCCGAGCAGCAGCAGACCGGCGCTCACCAGCAGCGTCACATGCAGTCCTTGCACGAACGAGTGACGTGCGGCGAGCCGCAGTGACTCCCCCGCACTCCCGCCGAGCCGGGCCGCCACCTGGTACGCCTCGCCCAGCGAGTCGGCCGCGGCGGCGCCGGCGGCCGGCGGAACGCCCTTCGCGGAGGCCATGGCGGGCGCGTACACCGCGTTCATCACACTGCCGAGCAGCGCGATCCCGAGGCCCGCGCCGAGCTGGTACGAGGTCTCGCCGATGGCCGCCGCGCCGCCCGCCCGCTCGGCGGGGGCCTCGCTGAGCATCGACTCGTACGCGCCGAACAGCGTGGTCTGGAGGCCGAAGCCGAGCAGGACGAAGCACGAGGCGAGCAGCGCGGGCCGGTCGTGCTGGCCGAGCTGGACCAGCAGCAGTACGGCGACGGCGGTGAGGACGAAACCCCAGGACACCATCCGCCGGGGGCCGAACCGGCGCAGCGAGAGGGCCCCGGTGGCGCCCGCGGCCATGGCGGCGAAGGTCAGCGGCAGCAGCCGCAGCCCGGCCTCCAGCGGGCTGAGCCCCAGCACCAGTTGCAGATACTGGACGGCGATCAGCTCCAGGCCGACCAGCGCCAGCATGGCGAGGACGATGCAGCCGACGGAGGTGGCGAACGCGGGCCTGGCGAACATCCGCAGGTCTATGAGGGGGTCCTTACGGCGCCGCTGGCGGCGGACGAAGAGGACGAGGAGGGCCGCGCCGGCGCAGAGCGGGACCAGCGTCGAGGGGCCGAGCGGGGTCTCCCCGGCGCCCAGCCGCTTCACCCCGAGGACCACCCCGAGCACCCCGGCGGCGGCCAGGAGCGCGCCGAGGACGTCCCAGGGCCCGCCGTCGGGCCCCCGGGACTCGGGGAGCGCGAAGCGGCCGAGGGGCAGCAGGACCGCCAGCGCCGGAAGGTTGATCAGAAAGACCGAGCCCCACCAGAAGTGCTCGACCAGGAAGCCGCCCAGGACCGGGCCGAGGGCGGCGCCGACCGCCGCGACCGCCGTCCAGATCCCGATGGCCATGGCCCGCTCGCGCCGGTCGGGGAAGACCTCGCGCAGTACGGAGAGGGTCGCGGGCATGATCATCGCGCCGCCGACGCCCAGCAGCGCGCGGGCGCCGATCAGCACTTCGGGGGAGGGCGCGAAGGCGGCGGCGGCCGAGGCCACCGCGAAGATCCCGTACCCCATGAGCAGGATCCGGCGCCGTCCGATGCGGTCGCCGAGGGTGCCGAAGAGGATCAGCAGCGAGGCGCAGACCAGCGGGTAGGCGTCGACGATCCAGAGCAGTCCGACCCCGCTGGGGCGGAGATCGGCGGTGACGGCGGGGACGGCGACATGCAGCACGGTCGCGTCGAGCGCGACCAGCAGCAGGCTGACGCAGAGGACGGCCAGGACGACCCAGCGGTTGGCACCGTCACCGGCGGCACGTATCCGTGCTCCGGCCGTGGCGGTCCCGGACATCTGCCTACCTCCCGGTGTGTCCCTCGCGCGCGGCGGGCCCACGGCGCATGGGGCGCAGGGTGCTCGTGGGGTGGCCCGGCCTCGGCGGACGAGTGAGCCGACAGCGTACGCGAGTGATCGCAAGTGTCACGTGGTGCATGTCTCACCGCTCCGGCCGGGGAGTGTGGCGTACGCCACGCCGCCCGGGCCGGCGGGGTGCCGGTCCCGGGTCCGGGAGCGTGCGTGAGCGTCGGGGAAACTCCACGCGGCTCCACGGTGAACCATTTCCGTTCTTCACAAAGACAGTTCCCGAAACGGTGTGCCGCTGAATAGAGACCAAGGTCCCTTGCATTTCGGGAACCACCCATGGATAAGCGTCCGATAAAAGGGTGACCGAGACACACTCCACATCACATCGTCATCACGAAGAGACCGGATCCGACCGGTTCGGTTACTCACTCGCTGTAACGTCCATTGGGTGCGTACCGACATCTTTGCCCGACTGGACCGGGAGCCGGAACCGCCGAAGATAGAGATCCCGCGGATGAGCCGCACCCGTGCGGCTCTCTTCGGCGGGACCTTGGCGTTCTACATCGCCATCGTCGTCGCTGTGCTCGTCTCGTCCTCGCTGGTGATCCTGGACTGGAAGATCATGCTCTTCCGGCCCTATCAGCAGTGGCCGGACCTGCATGCCTTCCTCGACTACTTCGTGGTGCTCGGCCAGCGCGGTCCCACCGCCGTGATGATCGCGGCGTGGCTGGGCTGGCGCTCCTGGCGCCAGCACACGCTGCGCCCGCTGCTGGTGCTCGGCGCGGCGCTGCTGGCCCTCAATGTGACCGTGGGCGCGGTGAAGCTCGGCCTCGGGCGGCTCGGCCCGCACTACGCGACGCAGATCGGCTCGGCCGAACTCTTCGCCGGCGGCGATATATTTCCCTCCGGCCACACCGCGAACGCCGTCGTGACCTGGGGAATCCTCGCCTATCTGGCCACCACTCCACGGGCCAGGCGATATCTGTCGATCATGTCGTCGGTGGTGGCCCTGGGGGTCGGCGCGACGACGGTGTACCTCGGTACGCACTGGCTGAGCGATGTGCTGCTGGGCTGGGCCGCGGGGCTGCTGATCCTGCTGGGGCTGCCCTGGTTCGAGCCGCTGATCGGCCGGACCGAACGGACGGTCCTGGGCCTGCGCGACCGCCTCCGCGACCGCTGGCGAAACCGCCCTCGGCAGACCCCGGTGGTGCCGGTCGCCGTCGGCGGCGCGCCGTGGCCCGTGCCGGTCCCGCAGGAGGTGCCGCACACCGGCGAGGAGGTCTGCGAGCCGGTCGGCGCGGGGCATCCGGGCCGGGCGGGCGCGCCGGGCCGGCCGGTCGGACAGCTCGCCGCCGCGGCGCAGCTGACGGCCCAGCCGAGGCCGCACGGGGTCCGTTCGGAGCGCACCCCGGTCACCCCGGCGGGCAGCCGCCGTCCGCCGCGCTCACGGCCCCTGACGGGCGGCTGAGCGGGTCCGCCGGGCGGCGGGGAGGTGCGGGAGAGGTACGTACGGGAGCATGACGTGACCCCCGGTCCGGGCGGACCGGGGGTCACGTCGTACGGAAGGCGGGCCAATCGGGCGGGTCGCCGGGTCCGCGGGCGGCCGGGTCAGCCGAACCAGCAGCGGATCACCCGGTCGGCGTCCACCTCGAAGTTGATCCGGCCGGCCACGTACTCCATCGTGATGATCACGCCCGGCGGCAGCGCGCGCACATGGGTCCAGCCGCGCTGCCGGGCGCGCCGCTCGGCGCTCGCGGCGTCCAGGCCGGTATAGGAATCGGGGGCGTCGTCGGGCTGTCGGGGCGGAGTCGGTATCGGTGCCATACCACTCACCGTAAGCGGCCGGAGGCGGCGAAGGAAGCGGTACGGGATAGCCGTACAGAGGCCCGGGGTCCGTACGTGGTCACACTTGTGTCACAGGATGACGGCATGCGCCGGATGTGCCCGTCCTCACTCCGACGGCCCCTTCCCGGGATTCTTCGCGCATTTCCCCGACCCCGAAGATCACATAAATTTACCGTCACCGAATTCCCCTCGCCGGGTTATCCGGACGCTCCCCGGAAGGGTAATTACCGGCCACCCGGCGCCCCGCTTTTCCCGCCGTATCCGTCCGCGGACCCGCCACACGATTTCCGCCGGATCCGCACCGGCGCGGCGGGTCGCGCGTACCGGCGGAGGCGCGGATCGCGGGGGCGTACGGCGGCCGGCCGGAGACGGGAACGACTTCCGGCCACCGGACTGATTCATTCATTTCACGATTTACGACCCCGTCTCTCCCTCCCGGTTCGAATACGTGCGCTTCCGCGCGTGACCCCGGCCACGGCTCGCCCGTTGTCTCTGTACGAGCCGGGAACAGCCCGGCCCACGCACCGAGTTCGAGGAGCCACCCGTGCCGCGCATGCTCGATGTCAGCGAGGACGTCCGCGCCGAGATCGGCGACGAAGAAGCCGACCGGCTGCTCGCCGGCGAGAACTCCCCGGGCAGTTACGACTGCACCTCCTGCCGGACCCCCGGCGACTCCGATCAGGAACGGACCAGCACGGTCCTGTTCGTCGGTGAGGAGACCGCGGTTCTCGCCTTCGCCCACGCCACCTGCATTCCCTCCCAGGTCGTCCAGGTCGCCGAGGACCAGCTCAAGGGCGCGGTCCGGTCGATCACCGGCAGCGAGCCGCAGCCGTCGGGCGTCCCCGCCTCCGTCCCCGGCGGCCAGGCCGTCCTCGGCGTCACCAGCGGTCTGGTGCTGATCGAGGAGGAGCTGCACCCGGCCCTGGTGGTCGAGCCGACGGCGCCGATCGCCCGGCCGGGCTCGGAGGGCACCACCGACGAGTTCCTCCAGCTCCTGATCGAGCAGGGCTTCCAGCCGGTCGGTGACCTGGGCCGGGCGCCCGCCGGGCTGGGCGGCTGGTCGGTGCTGCTCGCCATGGGTCAGCTGCACGCCGTGCTCCAGCCCGGTACGGGCGGCGGGAGCCCGGTCGCCTGGTGGCAGGCCCACCAGCCGCTCCAGGTCACCGAGGGCTGGCGGTCCGCCGCCAACAAGTCGAAGACCGTACTGGTATTCGCCGCCCCGGTCGGCGCCATCGGCCAGCAGCCGCGCGAGGACCTGCTCCGTGACGCGCTGGAGAAGGCCGCGGCGAACGGAAAGCTGGTCGCGGCGGCGATGCCCCTGGCCGGCACGTGATCTGGGGCCCGTCGGCACAGCGGCACCGCCCGCCACCGGCGCGGGCGAATTCCGCCGTGCGCCCGCATCCGACGGGCGGCGGGGTCGTTGGCACATACGTGCACTCATACGACCCCTCCCGCCCGCAGTATCAGAGCCAGATCCCGTCCATGCGTCCCGCGCAGGACTTGGCCGACGGGTTCTCCACAACCCCGATCTACGACGCGCTGTACTCCGAGTTCCGCCGGTCGTTCCGGGCCCTGCCCGGCGACCGGAGCAATGAGGAGAATCTCGGCTTCACGGCCTTCGGCACCGGGCACGCCTCCCACAGCGGCTATGGCGGGTACGGCGGTGGCTATGGCGGCCTCGGCCACACCCCGCACCCGGGATCCTGGCAGCGCGACCCGCGCCAGCCCGCGCACCGCCCCCAGGCGGCGCTGCCCCCGGGACCCCGCCGGGGCGCCTGACGGCCTTAGGGGGGCAAGGGGCCGACGGCACGCAAGCGGTGGGGCCCGGTACGGATCGATCCGTACCGGGCCCCACCGCTTGCGTCTGTCACCCCGCCGGGTCAGCTCACTTCTTGCGCCCGCGCTTCTCGCGCACCCGCACGGAGATATGGATCGGGGTGCCCTCGAAGCCGAACTCCTCACGCAGCCGGCGCTCGATGAAGCGCCGGTAGCCGTGCTCGATGAAGCCCGAGGAGAAGAGCACGAAGCGCGGCGGCTTCGTGCCCGCCTGCGTACCGAACAGGATGCGCGGCTGCTTGCCGCCGCGGATCGGATGCGGGTGCGCGGCGACCAGCTCGCCGAGGAACGCGTTGAGCCGGCCCGTCGGGACCCGCGTCTCCCAGCCCGCCAGCGCCGTCTCGATCGCCGGGACCAGCTTCTCCATGTGCCGGCCGGTGCGCGCCGACACATTCACCCGGGGCGCCCAGGCGACCTGCGCCAGCTCCGTCTCGATCTCGCGCTCCAGGTAGTAGCGGCGCTCCTCGTCGAGGGTGTCCCACTTGTTGTACGCGATGACAAGCGCGCGGCCCGCCTCCACGGCCATGGTGATGATCCGCTGGTCCTGGACGCTGATGGAGTCGCTCGTGTCGATCAGGACGACCGCGACCTCCGCCTTCTCGACCGCGGCGGCGGTCCGCAGCGACGCGTAGTAGTCCGCGCCCTCCTGGAGGTGCACCTTGCGGCGGATGCCCGCCGTGTCGATGAACTTCCAGACCGTGCCGCCCAGCTCGATCAGCTCGTCGACCGGGTCCCGGGTGGTCCCGGCGATCTCGTTGACGACGACGCGCTCCTGGCCCGCCACCTTGTTCAGCAGGGACGACTTGCCGACGTTCGGCCGCCCGATGAGCGCGATCCGGCGGGGGCCGCCGATCGCCGTCCCGAAGGTCTGCTCCGGGGCCTCCGGCAGCGCTTCGAGGACCGCGTCCAGCATGTCGCCGGTGCCGCGGCCGTGCAGCGAGGAGACCGGGTGGGGCTCGCCGAGCCCCAGCGACCAGAGCGCCGTGGCGTCGGCCTCGCCGCTCTGCCCGTCGACCTTGTTGGCGCAGAGCACCACCGGCTTGCCCGCCTTGCGCAGCAGCCGGACCACGGCCTCGTCGGTGTCGGTGGCGCCGACCGTGGAGTCCACCACGAAGACCACCGCGTCGGACGCCTCGATCGCGTACTCGGCCTGGGCGGCGACGGAGGCGTCGATGCCCAGCACGTCCTGCTCCCAGCCGCCGGTGTCGACGACCTTGAAGCGGCGGCCCGCCCACTCGGCCTCGTAGGTGACGCGGTCGCGGGTGACGCCGGGCTTGTCCTCGACGACGGCCTCGCGACGGCCGATGATCCGGTTCACGAGGGTCGACTTGCCGACATTGGGCCGGCCGACGACGGCGAGGATCGGCAGCGGGCCGTGCCCGGCCTCGCCGATCGCGCCCTCCACCTCCTCGGCGTCGAAGCCCTCCTGAGCGGCAAGCTCCATGAAGTCCGCGTACTCGGCGTCGCCAAGCTCTCCGTGTTCGTCGCCGGAGTCGATCTGGTCGTTCATGAAGTCCGTACCTCGTTCATCGTGATCGGTGCGCCGCGGCAAGCGGCCCACTACTCAAGTCTCTACCGGCGCCCGGTCAGGCGCCCGGCGTTTTCCAGGTGGGCGGTCAGCCGCTCCTGGATCCGCACGGTGGCGTCGTCCATCGCCGTACGCGTACGGCGCCCGCTCCCGTCGCCCGCCGTGAAGGCGTCGCCGAAGACGACGTCCACGCGCCCGCGCAGCGGGGGCAGCGCCGGTATCAGCCGGCCGCGGCGGTCCGTGGAGCCCAGGACCGCGACCGGCACGATCGGCGCCCCGGACCGTACGGCGAAGTACGCCAGCCCGGCGCGCAGGGAGGCGAAGTCGCCCTCGCCCCTGCTGCCCTCCGGGAAGATGCCCAGCACCCCGCCGTCCCGGAGCACGGCGAGCGCGTCCGTCACCGCGGCGCGGTCGGTGGTCTCGCGGTCCACCTTCAGCTGTCCGATCCCCTTCAGGAACGGATCGAGCGGCCCGATGAACGCTTCCTTCTTGATCAGGAAGTGCACCGGCCGGGGCGCGGTGCCCATCAGCATCGGACCGTCGATGTTGTGCGCGTGGTTCACCGCCAGTATGACGGGCCCGCTCGCCGGCACCCGCCACGCGCCCAGCACCCGGGGCTTCCACAGGCCGTACATCAGCCCGATGCCGATACCGCGCCCGACCGCCGCGCCCCGTGGCGAGGGCGCGGCGCTCTTCGTGGCTCCGCTCACGCCGCCGCCCGCTTCTCCTCGACCAGGGTCACGACGCACTCGATGACCTGCTGGAGCGTGAGTTCGGTGGTGTCCACCTCGACCGCGTCACCGGCCTTGGCGAGCGGGGACGTCTTACGGCCGGAGTCGGCCGCGTCCCGCTTGATCAGGGCTTCCCTGGTGGCGGCGAGACCGGCCGCGTCCTTGCCGGTCAGCTCGCCGCTGCGGCGCGCGGCCCGGGCCTCCGGGGAGGCGGTGAGGAAGATCTTGAGGTCGGCGTCCGGCAGCACGGTCGTCCCGATGTCGCGGCCCTCGACGACGATGCCGCGCTCGGCCGCCGCCGCGATGGACCGCTGTAGTTCTGTGACGAGGGTCCGTACCTCGGGTACGGCGCTGACCGCGCTCACCCGGGAGGTGACCTCCTGCGTACGGATGGGGCCCGAGGCGTCCGCGCCGTCCACGGTGATCGTGGGGTGCGCCGGGTCGGTGCCGGAGACCAGGACGGGCTTGGCCGCGGCGGTGGCCACGGCGGCGGCGTCGGTCACGTCGATCCCGTTGGTGATCATCCACCAGGTCATCGCGCGGTACTGCGCGCCGGTGTCCAGGTAGCTCAGCCCGAGCTGGGCGGCCACCGCCTTGGAGGTGCTCGACTTGCCCGTACCGGAGGGCCCGTCGATGGCGACGACGACGGCGGCCGGGGCGGTCCGGGCGGGGGTTGCTCCGTTTTCCACGGGGGGCGGACACCTTCCTGGTTCACGGGGTGGATGTGCGGGGACGCGCACACGCCCCCGCACAAGGTTACCGAGTACTCGGCCGCGCCCGTGCCGCCGGTCGTACCGCCTCTGCGGACCCGCTCTCCGCCCGCCCGGACAACAGCCGATCGGCCCGCCGGCTGCTCCCTCCCCCTACTGCCGGATCGACCACCCGCGCTCGCGCAGCGCCGCCGCCAGGACGGGGGCCGCGGCCGGATCCACCATGACCTGGACCAGGCCCGCCTGCTGCCCGGTCGCGTGCTCGATCCGTACGTCCTCGACGTTGACCCCGGCGCGGCCGGCGTCCGCGAAGATCCGGGCCAGCTCGCCCGGCTGGTCGCTGACGTGGACGGCCACGATCTCGTACGCCGCCGGAGCGGCGCCGTGCTTGCCCGGCACCCGCTCCCGGCCCGCGTTGCCGCGCCGCAGGACGTCCTCGATACCGGCCGCCCCGCCCTGCCGCTTCTCGTCGTCGGCGGACTGGAGCGCGCGCAGCGACTCGACGGTCTCGGCGAGGTCGGCGGCGATCCCGGACAGTACGTCGGCGACCGGACCCGGGTTCGCGGAGAGGATCTCGACCCACATCGCGGGGTCGGAGGCGGCGATACGGGTGACATCGCGGATGCCCTGCCCGCACAGCCGTACATCCGTCTCATCGGCCGTCTCCAGCCGGGCGGCGACCATCGAGGAGATCAGCTGGGGGGTGTGCGAGACGAGCGCGACGGCGCGGTCGTGCGCGTCGGCGTCCATGACCACCGGGACGGCGCGGCAGAGCGCGACCAGTTCCAGGGCCAGATTGAGCACCTCGGTGTCGGTGTCCCGGGTGGGGGTCAGCACCCAGGGCCGGCCGTCGAAGAGGTCGGCGCTCCCGGCCAGCGGCCCGGAGCGCTCCTTGCCGGCCATCGGGTGCGTACCGATGTACGCGCTCAGGTCGGCGCCCAGCGCGGCCAGTTCGCGCCGGGGGCCGCCCTTGACGCTCGCCACGTCGAGATAGCCGCGGGCGGCGCCGGCCCGCATCTCCGCGGCGAGGGTCGCGGCGACATGGGTGGGCGGTACGGCGACGACGGCCAGGTCGACGGGGCCGGCGGGCTCCTCGTCGGTGCCGGCGCCGAGCGCGGCGGCGGTCCGGGCCCGGGTGGGGTCGTGGTCGCGGAGATGGACGGTGACCCCGCGGCCCGCGAGGGCGAGCGCGACGGAGGTGCCGATCAGGCCCGTACCGATGACGAGGGCGGTTCTCACTGGGCGATGTCCTTGCGGAGGGCCGCCGCCGCGCCGAGGTAGACATGCGCGATCGCGGACTTGGGGCGGTCGGACTCGATATGGGCGAGGACGCGCACGACGCGCGGCAGGGCGCCGGTGATGTCCAGCTCCTGGGCGCAGATCAGCGGCACGTCGACGATACCGAGCCCGCGGGCCGCGGCGGCCGGGAAGTCGCTGTGCAGATCGGGGGTGGCGGTGAACCAGACGCTGATGAGGTCGTCGGCGGTGAGCGCGTTGCGCTCCAGGACCGCGGTGAGGAGTTCCCTGACCCGCTCGTCCATGTGCGCGGCCTCGTCCCGCTCCAGCTGGACTGCCCCACGGACCGCTCGTACCGCCACGACGTTCTCCTCAGTGATCGACTGCTCCGACCAGGGTAATCAGCCGCCGGGGCGGCCCGCGCGGCGACGGGGCGCCCGGGCCGTAGGCTCGCCCGCATGCGCATGACACCGGAGCCCATGACCCCCGAGGCGCTCGTCCGCGACCACACCGTCTACGCGTGCGTGATGGGCTCGCGCGCCTTCGGTCTCGCGACGGCGGACAGCGACACCGACCGGCGCGGGGTCTTCCTGGCGCCGACCCCGCTGTTCTGGCGCTTCGAGAAGCCGCCGACCCATGTGGAGGGCCCGGCCGAGGAGCAGTTCTCCTGGGAGCTGGAGCACTTCTGCTCGCTCGCCCTGCGCGCCAATCCGAATGTCCTGGAGTGCCTGCACTCCCCGCTCGTCGAGCACGTCGACGACACCGGCCGCGAACTCCTCGCGCTGCGCGACGCGTTCCTCTCCCGCGAGGCGCACCGCACCTTCGTACGGTACGCGGAGGGGCAGCGCCGGAAGCTGGCGGCGGACGTCCGGCAGCACGGCGCACCGCGCTGGAAGCACGCGATGCACCTGCTGCGGCTGCTCGTCTCCTGCCGCGATCTGCTCCGCACCGGCGAACTGGTCATCGACGCCGGCCCGGAGCGCGAACGGCTTCTCGCGGTGAAGCGCGGCGAGATCCCCTGGCCCGAGATCGAACGCCGCCTCACCACCCTCACCGCCGAGGCCGACACGGCAGCCCCCCACTCCCCACTCCCCCCTCCCCACCACCCCCGACCACGCCCGAGTGGAAGACTTCCTGCTCCGCACCCGCCGCGCGTCAGCCTTCGGCGCGCACCCGTACGACGAAGTCGTGCAGCGCGTCGAACCCGCTGGGGGTGGCCGGCAGCCCCGTGGCTGACCGCGCCTCCTCCAGCGTGGTGCGCAACGCCTCGACGTCCGCCGCCAGCGCTTCGCGGCCGGGCCCCTTCGCCGGACCGTGCTCGGCTTCCGCCTTCGCCGCGATCAGCTCCGGCAGATAGCCCGGCGCGGACACCTCCCCGAGCAGCGTGGGCAGGTGCGCCTGTATCCCGCCGCCACGCATCAGGTGGATGCCCGTGAGCAGCGCGCGGAAGGTGTACAGGAGCGGCTTGAGTTCGCCGGTCCGGTCGAACAGCCGCCATTGGGTCTGCGCGAAACCCAGGTAGTGGTGGGCATGGTGGCTCGTCAGCACGCCGGGCGCCAGCGCCATCAGCTCCCGGTGCGCGTCGCCCGTACGGACGGCCAACGGGGAGAGGAGCTGCTCCAGTACGTACCCGTTGCGCCGCAGCATGAGCCGCGCGAACTTGCGCAGATCGTGCGTGACGAGATCCAGCTCCACCCCGTCCCGGTGCCACATCCGGGACCGGGTCTCGGCGGGCTCCCGCAGTCCGGTCAGGGCGGCGACCGGCAGGAGATGGACGCCTCGGAGATCCACGTCGGAGTCCTTGGACGGGAAGCCGTACAGATGCGCCCCCGACACCGTGGCGAACAGCAGCGGATCGGTCTCGTCCGCGAGGACCGGGGCGAGGTCGGTGACCGGCAGTCCGGCGTCCTGGAGACGGGTCATGGCCGTGGTCCGCATCGCTCAGGAGTCCCAGAGGGCGCCGAGTGACAGCAGGTCGCTGCGGTATTCGATGCGGTCGGTCCACTCCCGGGGCCAGGCGTTCGTGCCCAGGTGGGCGCCGGCGAAGGCGCCGGTGAGGCAGGCGAGGGAGTCGGAGTCGCCGCGGGTGCAGGCGGCGCGGCGCAGGGCGGTGAGGGGCTCGGTGGGGAAGAGCAGGAAGCAGAGCAGGCCGGTGGCGAACGCCTCCTCGGCGATCCAGCCGTCGCCGGTCACCAGGCAGGGGTCGGTCTCCGGCGAGGGGGTGCGCAGGGCCTCCTGGAGGCGGTCGAGGATCGCGATGCACTCGTCCCAGCCGCGCGAGATGTACGCCTCGGGCGTCGCGTCGTGGGACCGGGTCCACAGGTCGCCGAGCCAGCGCCGCCGGTAGTGCTCCCGGTGTTCGTACGCGTAGCTGCGCAACTGGCCGACCAGCAGCGGCGGTTCGCCACCGTGCGCGAGCAGGTAGACCGCGCGCGCCGTGAGGTCGGAGGCGGCCAGCGCGGTCGGGTGGCCATGGGTCAGCGCCGCCTGGAACTGCGCGGCGCCGGCCCGCTGTTCGTCGCTCAGGCCGGGTACGAGCCCGATCGGCGCGACCCGCATGTTGGCGCCGCAGCCCTTGGACCCCATCTGGCTGGCCTGCTGCCAGGGCCGTTCGCTGTCGAGCAGCCGGCACGCCGTCAGACAGGTGTTGCCGGGCGCACGGTTGTTCTCCGGCGAGTGGTACCAGGCGACGAACTCGTCGCGCACCGGCTGCTCCAGCCGCAGCGGACCGAGCACGCCCCGGTCCATGGCCGTCCTGATGCCCCGCGCGAAGGCCAGCGTCATCTGGGTGTCGTCCGTGACGAACGCCGGGTCCGGCAGGGCCATCTCGCGCCACGGCCCGAACTTCGCGAGAATCGAGGGCACATCGTTGAACTCGGTCGGGAAGCCGAGGGCGTCGCCGAGCGCGAGCCCGGTCAGCGCGCCCGTGGCGGCCTGTTTGGTGAGGGTCCTCGCGATGATCATGCGGTCCGTCCTTCCGGTCGTTCCGGTCGCAGAAGAGGTGGATGCAGTTGGGTGGCGGGCCCGGCGCGGTAGAGCGTGGCCGGCTTCCCGCGTCCGCCGGTGCGGCGCGGCGGTCCTTCCAGCGCCTGGACGAAGCCGGGCGTCGTGAGGACCTTGCGCCGGAAGTTGGGGCTGTCGAGCGGCACGCCCCAGACCGTCTCGTACACCTGCCGCAGCTCGCCGAGTGTGAACACCGGCGGGCAGAAGGCGGTGGCGAGACAGGTGTACTCCAGCCGCGCGCCGATCCGGTCGCACGCGTCGGCGAGGATCCGGCCGTGGTCGAAGGCGAGCGGCCCGCGGCCCGCGTACTCCGTCCACCGCGCCGCCGCCGCGTCCCCGCCGCCGCGCGGCTCCGGCAGATCCGGTACGAGCGCGGCGTACGCGACCGACACGACCCGCATCCGGGGGTCGCGGTCCGGATCGCTGTAGGTACGCAGCTGCTCCAGGTGGAGCGCGCCCGCCGTCGCCTCCGACAGCCCGGTCTCCTCGGCGAGTTCGCGCCGGGCGGCCTGCCCGGCGGACTCCTCGGGCCGTACGAAGCCACCGGGCAGCGCCCAGTCGCCCCGGTACGGGTCCTCGCCGCGCTCGACGAGCAGGACATGCAGCCGGTTCTCGCGGACGGTGAAGACCGCGAGGTCGACGGTGACCGCGAACGGCTCGAAGGCGGCGGGATCGTACCCCTCGGGGACCCGTGGCCCCCGTCCGGCGTCGGTGACGCTCACCCACCCACCCCCTTAATAGTCATACTGACTATAAACAGGAACGGGCCCGCCGGACAAGGGAGAAGCCCGCGGCCACCGGGCCGCGGGCTTCTTCTCGGTACGAACGCGCAGAGGCCGGCCTACCGGCGCCTGCCGGTGCTTACAGGCCGACTTCCTTCATCAGCATGCCGACCTCCGTGTTGGTGAGGCGGCGCAGCCAGCCCGACTTCTGGTCGCCCAGCGGGATCGGACCGAACGACGTACGCACGAGCCGGTCGACCGGGAAGCCCGCCTCGGCCAGCATGCGGCGGACGATGTGCTTGCGGCCCTCGTGCAGGGTGACCTCGACGAGGTAGTTCTTGCCGGTGTTCTCCACCACGCGGAAGTGGTCGGCCTTCGCGTAGCCGTCCTCCAGCTGGATACCGTCCTTGAGGCGCTTGCCCAGGTCGCGCGGGAGGGGCCCCTGGATGGCGGCGAGATAGATCTTCTTCACGCCGTACTTGGGGTGGGTCAGCCGGTGGGCCAGCTCGCCGTGGTTGGTGAGCAGGATGATGCCCTCGGTCTCCGTGTCGAGCCGGCCGACATGGAAGAGCCGGGTCTCGCGGTTGGTGACGTAGTCGCCCAGGTTCTGACGGCCGTCGGGGTCGCCCATCGTGGAGACGACACCGGCCGGCTTGTTCAGCGCGAAGAAGAGGTGCGACTGGGTGGCGACGGTCAGTCCGTCGACCTTGATCTCGTCCCGGTCCGGGTCGACCCGCATGCCCTGTTCAAGGACGATCTCGCCGTTGACCTCGACGCGCGACTGCTCGATCAGCTCCTCGCAGGCCCGCCGCGAGCCCATGCCGGCGCGGGCGAGGATCTTCTGAAGGCGCTCGCCCTCCTGCTCGGCGCCCGGGTTGGTACGGGGCGTCTTGACCGACGGCCGCTCCGAGTAACGGTCCCGGTTGCGCTGCTCGATCTTGGCGTCCAGCTCGCGCGGCCGGGCCGAGGCGCCGCGGCGCGGGCCGCCCCGGGGGCCGCCACCGCTCTGCGAGGGCTTCGGACCGCCCTTGGCACCGCCGCGGGCCGCCGCGCCGCGCGCGCCGCCGCCGACGCGGTTGCCGCCGGGCGCGCCGGACGCGGTGGAGCCGCCGGTCGGGCCGTCCGAGCGGCCGACATCGTAACGACGCTCCTCAGGACGCGGACGGGACGGACGCTTCGGCTCGCCGTCGCGCCCGGCACCGGCCGCCGCGCCGCGGGAACCCGCGCCGGAAGCACCCCGGCCGTCGCCCGCGCCCCAGCTGCCGCCGCCCGCGCCCCGGCCACCGCCGCCACCGGCGCCCCGGCCACCGGCTCCGGCACCACGCCCGCCGGCTCCGGCACCACGCCCGCCGGCTCCGGCTCCGGCACCCCGGCCGCCCGCCGCGCCCCGGCCGCCGCCGGCTCCGCCGCGGCCACCGCCCGTGGCTCCCCGGCCGCCCCCGGACGCGCCGCGGCCGCCGGCTCCGGCACCCCGGCCGTCCCGGCCGCCGCCCCCGCTTCCGCCGCCGCTCCGGTTGCCGCTGCCGCTGTTCCTGTCGTTGCTTCGCATCAAAGTTCCGTCTTGTCGTCTGCGTGGGTTTCCGGCGCGTACGGTGCGTCCGGATCGAACGACGGAACGCCTTCCTGGCTCTCGGCCTCGACCGCGTCCGCCTCGGGGAGGAAGGGAGCGAGCTGAGGCAGCTCGTCCAGGCCCCGCAGGCCCATCCGCTCCAAAAAGTAGTTCGTCGTCCTGTACAGGATCGCACCTGTTTCGGGTTCCGTTCCCGCTTCCGCGACGAGCCCGCGCTGGAGCAGGGTCCGCATGACCCCGTCACAGTTGACTCCGCGCACCGCGGAGACCCGTGACCGGCTCACCGGCTGGCGGTACGCGACGACCGCGAGGGTCTCCAGCGCCGCCTGCGTCAGCCGGGCCTGCTGGCCGTCGAGCACGAAGCTCTCGACCGCGTCCGCGTACGCGGCCCGGCTGTAGAGGCGCCAGCCGCCCGCGACCGCCCGCAGCTCGAATCCGCGGCCCTGGACGGTGTACTCGTCGGCCAGTTCGCGCAGCGCGTCGGCGACGGCCCGCCGCGGGCGGTCGAGGACCCGGGCGAGGTGCTCCTCGGTGGCGGGCTCGTCGACGACCATGAGGACGGCTTCGAGGGCGGGCTTGAGGGGCAGCGGCTCGACCGCGTCGTCGGGGTCCCCGTCCGTCCCTGGTGTTCCGTGCCGCTCACCGCTCACGCCCTCACTCCGTTCGTCTCTCGTCCGGACCTGCCTTATCGGCTCCGTCAGCCCTGTCGGCTCTGTCGAACTCGTCCGTCACGACCGCCACGGCGTCCGTGTCCCCGCCCGTCCAGCGGACCGTCAGCGGGCCGAGGGCCTCCTCCTGGTCCAGCGCCACGGCCCGCTCCCGGTACAGCTCCAGCAGCGCGAGAAAGCGGGCCACGACGGTCAGGGTGTCGGGGGCGTCCTCGGTGAGCGCCTGGAAGCTGGCCCCGCCCGACTCCCGCAGCCGGGCCACGACGAGCGCCGCCTGTTCCCGTACGGAGACCAGGGGCGCGTGGATGTGGTCCACGTACACCTGCGGCTCCGGCCGGACGCGGGCCGCCCGCGCCGCGAGCCGGGCCAGCCCCTCGCCGCCGATCCGGATCACGACCTCGGGGAGCAGCTCGGCGTGGTGCGGTTCGAGTCCGACGGTACGGGGATGACGCCGGGCCTCCGCCCCGAGGCGCGCGCCGAAGATCTCCGCGACGCGTTTGTACGCGCGGTACTGGAGCAGCCGCGCGAAGAGCAGGTCGCGCGCTTCGAGGAGGGCGAGGTCCGCCTCGTCCTCGACCTGGGCGGTGGGCAGCAGCCGGGCCGCCTTGAGGTCCAGCAGGGTCGCCGCGACGACGAGGAACTCGGTGGTCCGGTCGAGGTCCCAGTCGGGGCCCATGGCGCGCAGATGGGCCATGAACTCGTCGGTGACCGTGGAGAGCGCGACCTCGGTCACATCCATCTTGTGCTTCGAGATGAGCTGGAGCAGCAGATCGAAGGGGCCTTCGAAGTTCGCGAGCCGGACGGTGAAACGGCCGTCGTCCGGAACGGTTTCGGCGGCGGGCTCGGGCGCCGCCTCGGGCACGGACCCGACAGCCGTCTCCGCCGCCACCTCCCCCGCACCCCCCGCCGCCCCGCGCCCCAGCGCCCGGCGGCGGGGCGGACGGGCGGCGGCGGGCGGCGGGGTCATCACGGTGGGACGGTCCTGAGGACGGGGCGGGACGGAGCGAGGACGGCGCCACGCCGCGGAAGCGAAGCGCGGGGCCGCGGGCGGCCGGTACGACGGCCCGCCCGCGCCAGGCTACCGTCAGCGCCCGCGCAGCCGCCGTACGAGAATGCTCGCGTCGCCGCGCGATTCGAGGTCGGCGAGGACCACGGCGACGGCCTCACGGACGATGCGCCCGCGGTCCACCGCGAGACCGTGCTCACCGCGCAGCACCAGCCGCGCGTGTTCGAGGTCCATCAGCTCCTCGGCCGAGACATAGACCGTGATCTTCTCGTCGTGCCGTTCGCGCCCGCTGGGACGGCGGTTCGCCCCGCGCCCCCGGCGACGCTGCTGGCCGCCCTGCTGCTCCCGCTGGCCGCCCTGCGGTCCGCCGCCCATCTGCGGCTGGCCCATGGCTCCCGGCCCGCCGGACTCCGGCGGCCGGCGCCCCTTCACCGCGGCGGCGGCCTGCTCGGCGTCGGCCGTACGACTGCGCGAGGACTCCCCGGAGTTCGGCTCCGTGGCGGAGTGCTGCTCCGCCGGGCCGCCCTGGCCCGCGCCGCCCTGCTGGGGCTCGCCGGCCGGGTCGCTCTCCCCGGCCGGGCCGGGCACCCGCGGCTCGCCGCCCGCGGTCCGCCGCTGCCCGGCGGACGAGGCGGGCGTCAGCGCCATGCCACCGGTCGTACGGAACAGTTCGTCGGCGCCGGGCAGACTCACTCGGCGTGACACCGGGCGAGCACCTCCCTGGCGAGCTGGCGGTAGGCGGCGGCGCCGACGGAGTTCGAGGCGTACGTGGTGATGGGCTCACCGGCGACGGTGGTCTCCGGGAAGCGCACGGTCCGCCCGATCACGGTGTGGTAGACGTGATCGTCGAACGCCTCGACCACACGGGCGAGGACCTCGCGGCTGTGCACCGTACGGGAGTCGTACATGGTGGCGAGGATGCCGTCCAGTTCCAGCTCGGGGTTGAGCCGCTCCTGGACCTTCTCGATGGTCTCGGTGAGCAGGGCCACCCCGCGCAGCGCGAAGAACTCGCACTCCAGCGGCACGATCACCTTGTGCGCGGCGGTCAGCGCGTTCACGGTCAGCAGACCGAGCGAGGGCTGACAGTCGATCACGATGTAGTCGTAGTCCGGGAGGAGCGGCTTCAGGGCGCGCTGGAGCGTGGACTCCCGCGCGACCTCGCTGACGAGCTGCACCTCGGCGGCCGAGAGGTCGATATTGCTCGGCAGCAGGTCCATGTTGGGCACGGCGGTCTTCAGGAGGACCTCGTCGGCCGCCATGCCCCGCTCCATGAGCAGGTTGTAGACGGTGAGGTCCAGCTCCATCGGGTTCACCCCGAGCCCGACGGACAGGGCGCCCTGCGGGTCGAAGTCGACGAGCAGCACGCGCCGGCCGTACTCCGCGAGCGCGGCACCCAGGTTGATGGTCGACGTGGTCTTGCCGACGCCGCCCTTCTGGTTGCACATCGCGATGATCTTCGCGGGGCCGTGGTCGGTGAGCGGGCCCGGGATCGGGAAGTACGGCAGGGGACGCCCGGTCGGGCCGATCCGCTCGCGGCGCTGGCGTGCGGCGTCGGGTGCGAGGGTGGCCGCGTACTCGGGGTCGGGCTCGTACTCGGCGTCAGGGTCGTAGAAGTGCCCCTCGGGCACTTCGCTGTAGTCGGCGAATGGGCTGGACTCTCGCCCGCCCTCGTTGCCGGCCATGGCGTTCACGTGTGGGCCGTCCATCATCTGGTGGGCTGTCGTCATGTGCTGGTGGGTGGCGAAGGTGCGGACCGCTACGGAGCCGACAGCCTCGAACCCGGACGACGGGTTCTGGCCCCTCACCGGCATCCCCGGTTGACCACCCCCGGGAGTAAATGTCGACTCATTCACAAGTCGTCTTACCTCCTTGGACGGGACCAGGAAACTTTATCGATAGGTCAGCGTGGCACCATGCCGACGGTTGGCGACTCTATGGCGTGTCACCGCTTCGCAGCAACACAATCCGCCGGACCCGGCCCGATGTGTCGGTAATGAAACACCCCCCTGTCAAGAGCGCACACGCCTCTCACCAAGGCACGGCCCGCATGTTTTCCGTGCCCATCAAACGGTTGAAAACGTTACGTTCGAGGCGTGTTGACCGGGGGTTCGCCCCGCGCCGGCATGGCATCGGCCGGATCTCCGTGTGCAAGATCCGGCCGTTGGCGCGATGTTGACGACGCGCGTTGACGCCTCAGCCCAGAAGTGTGCCCAATTCGGCGTGATCCAGCCCATGGGCTTCGGCGACCTCACGGTAAACCACCTGGCCATCATGGGTGTTGAGCCCCTTGGCCAGCGCCGGGTCCCGGCGCAGCGCCTCGGTCCAGCCGTGGTTCGCCAGCTCCAGGATGTACGGCAGCGTGGCGTTGGTCAGCGCGTAGGTGGAGGTGTGCGGTACGGCACCCGGCATGTTGGCCACGCAGTAGAAGACCGACTCGTGGACCCGGAAGGTCGGTTCGGCGTGCGTCGTGGGGCGCGAGTCCTCGAAGCAGCCGCCCTGATCAATCGCAATGTCGACAAGTACACTTCCGGGCTTCATCCGGGCCACCAGCTCGTTGGTGACGAGCTTCGGCGCCTTCGCGCCGGGGATCAGCACCGCCCCTATGACGAGGTCCGCCTCGACGACCGCCTTCTCCAGTTCGAAGGAGTTGGAGACGATCGTCCGCACCCGGGTGCCGAAGATCCGGTCGGCCTCGCGCAGCTTGCTGATGTCGCGGTCGAGCAGGGTGACCTGGAAGCCCATGCCGACGGCGATCTGGGTCGCGTTCCAGCCGGAGACCCCGGCGCCGATGACGACGGCGTGGCCCGGCGCCGTACCGGGGACGCCGCCCGGCAGGACACCGCGTCCGCCGGCCGACCGCATCAGGTGGTACGCGCCGACCTGCGGCGCCAGCCGCCCGGCGACCTCGGACATCGGGGCGAGCAGCGGCAGCGCGCGGTTCGCGGTCTCGACGGTCTCGTACGCGATGGCGGTGGTGCCCGATTCCAGCAGGGCGTCCGTGCAGGCGCGGGAGGCGGCGAGGTGCAGGTAGGTGAAGAGCGTCTGGTCCTTGCGCAGCCGGTGGTACTCCTCGGCGACCGGCTCCTTGACCTTGAGCAGCAGATCGGCGGCGGCCCAGACCTCGTCGGCGGTGGCCAGGATCCGCGCGCCGGCGGCCGTGTACTCCTCGTCCGTGATGGACGAGCCGGCGCCGGCGTCCCGCTCGATGACGACCTGATGGCCCTGGCGCACCAGCTCGTGCACGCCGGCGGGTGTGATGGCCACCCGGAACTCGTTGTTCTTGACCTCGCGGGGGATTCCGACCAGCACGGCGATCACGGTCCTTGACTCAGTGGGCATGACGCGATGGGCAAGCCCATACAGACCCGGGCGAACGCGGCACGCGTGACACACGGGAAGACACCGCGGAAGAATGCGGCAAAGCCAGTCTAATGAAGGACTTCCCGCTGTCTAGCCTTGCAAAGCATCAATCTTCGAGCGAAGTGCTACGGATTTCGTAGGTGTTTCCTTCCGTTTCCAGCAGTCGATCCGCCGCGGCCCGGTGCAGCCCGGCCGCGGTCGGGTCACCGAGCCGGTCCAGCGTGTCCGCCAGCCGGAGCTGAAGCGCGGCCTGGAGCCGTACGTCACCGGCCTGCCGCGCCCATTCGACGGCCTCCTGGCAGGTACGCAGCGACTCGTGCGGCCGGCCGGCGTACTCCTGCACCCGGGCGGCCTCGCTCAGCGCCCTGGCCTGGCCTTCGAGGTCCTGGAGCCGGCGGTACGCGGCGGCGGCGGCCCGCCAGTTGCGCAGCGCCTCGCCGTAGCGCCCGGCGTAGGTGTGGACGGTGCCGAGGCGGCCGTAGAGCCGGGCCTCGTCGGCCCGCTCGCCCCGGCTCAGCCGCTGGGAGAGCGCCCGCCCGTACCAGTCGGCGGCCCGCTGCCAGTCTCCGAGGTCCTGGTGGGCGCCGCCGACGGATTCCATCGCGCGGCCGGTCGCGTAGAGGTCCCCGGCGGTCCGTCCGGCGTCCAGCGCGGCGCGGTAGCGGGCGAGCGCGTCGTGCGTCCGGCCGGTCCGCGCGTCCAGGTCACCGATGTTCAGCAGCGCGGCGGCCTGCTCGCGGTACAGCTCGTGGCGCTCCGCGATGTCCAGGACGAGCTGGTGCAGCCCGTACAGCTCGGGCGCCGCCGCCTCGGTCCCCCGGTGCGCGGCGAGCGCCCTGACCAGCGCGGCGACCAGCCGGCGGGCCAGGGTGTCCAGTTCGCCGTCGGCGACCGCGAGCCGGGCCGAGGCCAGCAGGGCGGGCTGCCGGGAGGTCAGCCACGCGTGCGCCGCGGCGGCCCCCGGAAAGCGCAGCGCGCGCGGCAGTCCGGCCAGCCGGCGCCGGGCCGCGGACCCCTCGGGCTCGGTGACCGCGCGGCAGGACTGGAGCAGCCGTACGGTCCGCTCCAGCATCCGGGCGCGGGCGAGCTGCACCTCGGCGGGCCGGTCCTCCGCCGTCATGACGGTCCGCAGCAGCGGAACGAGGCAGCCCGGCACGACGTACTGGGCCTCGGCCGCCCGGGAGTCCGCGTCCCGGCGGTCCCAGACAGCGGCCACCACCCGGAAGTCCGCGCGGTGCAGCAGCCCCCGGGTGGTGAAGTCGTCCAGCGTGGCGCGGGCGGCCGACACCGAGCAGCCGGCCAGCGCGGAGGCGGTGTGCGCGTCGGCGAGCCCGGCCGGGGCGAGGGCGAGCAGACGCAGTATCCGCGCGGCGGGCGCGGGCAGGCTCTCGTACACCAGCCGGAAGGCGCGGGCCAGCGGGCGGCCCCCGACGGGCAGTTCGGTGTCCGGCGGCAGCGCGCGCAGCCGCTTGGCGGCGTCGGCGACCGAGGCGGTGGGCCGGGCGGCGAGCCAGCCGCCCGCGAGGGCGAGTGCGGCGGGCTGGCCGCCGCACTCCTCCGCGAGGGACTCGGCGGCCTGCGGATCGACGGTGATGCGGACGGATCCGGCGAAGCACGCGAGGAGTTCGATGGCGGCCTTGGGATCCATGCCGCCGAGAGTGCACGGGCGTACGTCGGGGATCCCGGTGAGCGGCCCCTGCGCGACGGCGACCACCAGACAGTCCGGGTTGTCGGGAACCAGCGGGTCGACCTGCCCGGCGTCGGCCGCGTCGTCGAGGAGCAGCAGGACCCGCCGGACACCGAGCGCCTCGCGGACCATCGCGGACAGCTCGTCCTCCCCCGCGCCCGGCGGGGTGCCGATGCCGAAGACGCCGAGGATCTCGCGGGCGGTCCGCTCGGTGGGCACGGGGTCGCCGTCGGACTCGGTCAGCCGCGTCCGGACGACCCCGTCCGGGTAGCGGTCGGCAAGTCCCCGGGCCAGCTGCCGGGCGAGCGCGGTACGTCCGGAGCCCGGCCGGCCGGCGATCAGCAGGACGCGGGCGCGGGGCTCCTTGCGGCCGGAGATGGTGTTGAGCCCGGCGTGTTCGATGTCGTCGTGCAGGGACTTCAGCTCGCGCTGCCGGCCGAAGAACCGCGCCTCGGGCCCGGGCGGGACGGCGGGCGCGGCGGAAGTGGCGGGCGCGGCGGCGACCGCCGGAGCGGGCCCCGGCGGGGGCGCGGCGGCGAGCACCGCGGCGGGACCCGGCCCCCCGCCGCCGATGATCGCGGTGCCGGTGACCGTGGCGGTGGCGCCCGCGACCGCCGCCGGACCGGGCACGGCCTCCAGCGCCTCCCGCGCCTCCGCGGCCCCCGGCTCCGGCGGTTCGGGCGCATCGACCGTCACCGTCGCCACCGCCGCTGACTCCACCGGCGCGCCGCCACCCTGTGTCACCTTTCCGGGTACGGGGACGGGTGCCGTCTCCCGTACCGGATCGCTCACCGGACCGCCGTCCGCGGCGGTCCCGGCGTCTTCCCGGACGTTCACCCGGGCCGTCCCTTTCGTCGGGGAACTCCCCGTCGGCGGCTTCCGTGCCGCCGCGGCCGGACGGCGCCGCCGCTTATTGGACGGCGCGTCAATGTCCGCCGTTTCCACGGCGGTTGAATCGAATTCAAGGGCTTCGCGCTGCCCCGTAGCCCGCGCGCGGCCGGAGCCGCTCACATCCACCGCCTGATCCGTCACGGGCCACGCTCCGTCCGCCTGCGCACGAGCCGAGCCCGGTGGGTCTCCGCCCGGGCGCTCCGAGCGTAGTTCACTCTCTGCGACGGAATGGAGAGCACGTGGCCGGTAGATCCCCCAATCGGATCAGCATTTCTTCCGATCAGAGGATTAGCCGGTATCAGCCTCCAGCGCGACGGTCGGTCTCAGGAGGCGAACGGACGCGCGGGCCACGGTGCGTCGGCCGGCCGCAGCGCCTCGACACCGTCCCCCGCCAGCGCGGCGGTCAGCGCGAGCACCCCCACCGCGAGGCAGTTGTTGTGCAGCTCCCCCGCGAGCACACCCCGGACCAGCTCCGGCAGCGCGACCCGGGCCAGCTCCATGTCGGCCTCCTCCTCGGAGACCTCGAAGCGCTCGCCGTCGGCCTCCGACAGCTCACGGGCGAGGAAGATCCGTACCGCCTCGTCACAGCCGCCCGGCGTCGTGTACACGTCGGTGAGCACCCGCCAGTCCTCGGCCTTGACGTGCGCCTCCTCGTACAGCTCGCGCTGCGCCGCGTGCAGCGGGTTCTCGCCCGGGACATCGAGCAGCCCGGCCGGGATCTCCCAGAGCTTCTGCCGTACGGGATGGCGGTACTGACGCAGTACGAGGACCCGGCCGGCGCCGTCGAGGGCGAGAATCGCCACCGAGCCGGGGTGGACCTGGTAGTCCCGGGTGACGGAGGTGCCGTCGGGCATGACCACTTCATCCGTACGGACACTGGTCTTGTTGCCGCGGAAGGGCGTCGTGGTCGCGACCACGCGCCACTCCTCGGGGGCGTCCTTGATCGTCATGAAAGCGTCCTCCCACAGTGGCGCACAAGCGGAAACCGGGGTGATGGTCCCTCGACCCGCACCCCGGCTCCCACCGTATCGCCTGCGGCGGCGCCCTATGCCGGGTCGGCCACCTGCGCGGACGCCGCCCGGAGGGCCGCGCTCTCCCGGCGCTCGACGGCGGCCTTCACCAGCCCCGCGAAGAGCGGATGCGGACGCGTGGGACGGGAGCGCAGCTCCGGGTGGGCCTGGGTGGCCACGAGATACGGGTGGGTGTCGCGCCCGTACTCGACGTACTCGACCAGCTTGTTGTCGGGGGACGTGCCCGAGAAGACCAGACCCGCCTTCTTCTCCAGCTCCGCGCGGTACGAGTTGTTGACCTCGTAGCGGTGGCGGTGGCGCTCCTCCACATACGGCTGGTCGTCGTAGACCTCGCGCACGATCGACCCCTCGGCGAGCTTCGCCGGGTAGAGCCCGAGCCGCATCGTGCCGCCGAGGTCACCGGCGCCCTCGACGTAGGCGAGCTGCTCCTCCATGGTGGAGATCACCGGGTGCGCGGTGCCCGAGTCGAACTCGGTGGAGTTGGCCTCGGAAATCCCGGCCAGACTGCGCGCCGCCTCGATGACGATGCACTGGAGGCCCAGGCAGATCCCCAGCAGCGGGACCTTGTTCTCGCGGGCGTAGCGGATGGCGGCGACCTTGCCGGACACCCCGCGCTCGCCGAAGCCGCCGGGGATCAGGATCCCGTCGACATCGCCCAGCTGCTTCGCGGCGCCCGCCGGTGTCTTGCAGTCGTCCGACGCGACCCACTTGACGGTGGTCCGCGCCTTGTTGGCGAAGCCGCCGGCCCGGATCGCCTCGGTCACCGAGAGATACGCGTCCGGCAGGTCGATGTACTTGCCGACCAGCGCGATGGTGACCTCGTGGTCGGGGTTGTGGACCCGGTCCAGCAGGTCGTCCCAGACCGTCCAGTCCACATCGCGGAACGGCAGGTCCAGCTTGCGGACGACATAGGCGTCCAGTCCCTCGGTGTGCAGCACCTTGGGGATGTCGTAGATCGACTTGGCGTCCACACAGGCCACCACGGCCGCCTCGTCGACATCGCACATCAGCGAGATCTTGCGCTTGATGGAGAGCGGCACATCACGGTCGGCGCGGAGCACGATCGCGTCCGGCTGGATACCGATGTTCCGCAGGGCCGCCACCGAGTGCTGGGTCGGCTTGGTCTTCAGCTCGCCGGACGGGCCGATGTACGGCAGCAGAGAGATGTGCACGACGAAGACGTTGTCGCGGCCCACCTCGTGCCGTACCTGCCGGACGGTCTCCAGGAACGGCAGCGACTCGATGTCACCGACCGTGCCGCCGACCTCCGTGATGACCACGTCGACGTCGTCGGTGGCCATCCGCCGGATGCGGTGCTTGATCTCGTTGGTGATGTGCGGGATGACCTGGACCGTGTCGCCCAGATACTCCCCGCGCCGCTCCTTGGCGATGACCTGCGAGTAGACCTGGCCGGTGGTGACATTGGCCGAGCCGTCGAGGTCCACGTCGAGGAAACGCTCGTAGTGGCCGATGTCCAGGTCGGTCTCGGCGCCGTCGTTGGTGACGAACACCTCACCGTGCTGGAACGGGTTCATCGTGCCGGGGTCGACGTTCAGATACGGGTCGAGCTTCTGCATGGTGACCCGCAGACCGCGCGCCTTGAGCAGCGCGCCCAGGCTGGAGGCCGTCAGGCCCTTGCCGAGGGAGGATGCGACCCCCCCGGTGACGAAGATGTGCTTGGTCGTCGAGGAAGTCGAGGATCGGTTCGGCATGGCCAAGAGGGGGCTCCCGTGGTCGCGGTCTGAGGTGCTTACCGGTGCTCGGGCCCGTTGAGGGCCACTGGTGCCGGTCGCTGCGGTTTCGGGGCCTCTCAGCTTCGCCAGGGAGTCCACCGGTCCACGGGCTACCAGGGTATCAGCGCCAGGGGGAGGCTCGATCCGGCCACGCGCCGCAACCGCTTTCCCCCGAGTCCCGCTATTTCCCCCCGTCACCCCGGGCCCCACTCGTCCGGCGTACCGATTCGCCGACCGATCTTGCCGGGAGCGTGACACGGAAGCGCTGCGTGCGTCGTATCCTGCTCAAACATTCGCTGCCGAGTGCGGCCGGCAAACGGCACCATCCCCGCCCGATTTCCCGGAAAACCAGCTCGTCAACGACCCTTGACCTACGTACGCGCCCCACGGGGCGGACATGGCCGTTCGACTGGAGATGCACGTGGCCGGGCGCATCGAGGATTACGCACTCATCGGAGACATGCAGACCGCTGCCCTGGTCTGCCGGGACGGCACAGTCGACTGGCTGTGCCTGCCCCGCTTCGACTCGCACGCCGTGTTCGCGGCCCTGCTCGGTACGGAGGAGCACGGGTTCTGGCGTCTGGGCCCCGCGCACCCCGCGGGCGGCGAGGCACCGCCGGCCACCCGGCGCCGCTACCGGGGGGACTCCCTGATCCTGGAGTCCGAGTGGGACACCCCGCGCGGCACGGTCAGAGTGACCGATTTCATGCCCCCGCGTGACGGAGCGCCCCAGGTGATCCGGATCGTCGAGGGCATCAGCGGCCGGGTGCCGATGCGGTCCGCGCTGCGGATGCGCTTCAGCTACGGGCGGGTCGTGCCGTGGGTCCACAAGGTGGACAACCGCACGGTCGCCGTGGCCGGCCCCGACTCGGTCTGGCTCGACACCGACGCCGAGACGCACGGCAAGGACCTCACGACGTACTCCGACTTCACCGTCGCGCCGGGCGACCGCGTCGCCTTCACCATCAGCTGGCAGCCCTCCCACAACCGGCCGCCCGCGCTGCCGGACCCCGAGGGCTCGCTGGAGGCGACCTCGGACTTCTGGCAGGAGTGGATCGAGCACTGCACGTACCACGGCCCCTACCGGGAAGCCGTGATCCGCTCGCTGATCACGCTCAAGGCGCTGACCTACGCGCCGACGGGCGGCATCGTCGCCGCTCCCACCACCTCGCTGCCCGAGGAGATCGGCGGCAGCCGGAACTGGGACTACCGCTACACCTGGCTGCGCGACGCGGCGATCACCCTCTCCTCGCTGCTGCGCACCGGCTACCGCGAGGAGGCCCGCGCCTGGCGCGAGTGGCTGCTGCGCGCGGTCGCCGGGGACCCGGAGAACCTCCAGATCATGTACGGCATCGCCGGTGAGCGGGAGCTGGGCGAGGCGGAGCTGGACTGGCTGCCGGGGTACGAGAACTCCGGCCCGGTCCGGGTCGGCAACGGCGCGGCGCACCAGCTCCAGCTGGACGTGTACGGCGAGGTCACCGAAGCGCTGCACCTGGCGCACATGACCGGGCTCGCCCGCAACGACTACGCCTCGGTCCTCCAGCTCAAGCTGATCCAGTACCTGGAGAAGCACTGGGACCAGCCGGACGAGGGCATCTGGGAGGTCCGCGGACCGCGCCGGCACTTCGTGCACTCGAAGGTCATGGCCTGGGTCGCGGTCGACCGCACGATCAAGCTGATCGAGGCCGGGGACGCCGACGGACCCCTGGAGCGCTGGCGCGTCCTGCGCGACGACATCCACCGCGATGTCTGCGAGAAGGGGTACGACAAGGAGCGGAACACCTTCACGCAGTCCTACGGCTCGCAGGAGCTGGACGCGTCGCTGCTCCTCATCCCGCAGATGGGCTTCCTGCCGCCGGACGACAAGCGCGTCATCGGCACGATCGAGGCGATCCAGCGCGAGCTGTCCACCGAGGACGGCTTCGTCCTGCGCTACCCGACCTCGGGCGACGACGAGGGCGTCGACGGTCTGGCGGGCGACGAGGGCGCGTTCCTGGCCTGCTCGTTCTGGCTGGCCGACGACCTGGCGATGATCGGCCGCGTCGACGAGGCCCGCAAGCTCTTCGAGAAGCTGCTGTCGCTCCGCAACGACCTGGGGCTGCTGGCCGAGGAGTGGGACTCCAAGCACCAGCGCCAGGTGGGCAACTTCCCGCAGGCGTTCAGCCATGTGCCGCTGATCGACACGGCGCTGCGGCTGACGGCGTCGGGAGCGTACGGGGGCTGACCCCTGTCCCCTCCCGTACGACGGCACGTCCGCTCGGGGCACCCGGACCTGGTCCGGGTGCCCCGAGCCATGTCCGGGTGCGTCGGCCGGGGCGCTCGGGTGCCCCTGTCCGGGCGCTCGGGCCAGTAGCCTTTCGACCCCATGGACACTGAGGCCGGAATCACGGTGGCGCGGGCGCTCGAACTGCCGGCGCTGCGCGGCGGGCTGCCCGAGGTGGTCGCCTGCGCGGACCGGCTGGACCGTACGGTCCGCTGGGTCCACGCGGGCGAGGCCCCCAACATCGCCTCGCTGCTCAAGGGCGGCGAGCTGCTGCTGACGACCGGGCTGGGCCTCGGCACCCGCCCGGCCGAACAGCGGGCCTTCGTACGCGGACTGGCCGAGCGCGGGATCGTCGCGCTGGTCGTGGAGCTGGGGCCGCGCTTCGACCGGCTGCCCGCGGCCATCGTCGAGACGGCCCGCTCCGCCGGGCTGCCGCTGGTGCAGCTGCACCGCGAGGTGCCGTTCGTCTCGGTCACCGAAGAGATCCACACGGAGATCGTGAACGGCCACTACGCGCTGGTGCGCCGGGCCGAGGAAGTCCACCGCCGCTGTACGGAAGCCCTGCTGGACGGCGGCGGGGTGCCCGGGGTGCTGCGGATCCTCGCGGATTTCGCGGGCAATCCGGTCTTCCTGGAGACGGCGGAAGGCCGGCTGCTGTACGCGGCGGCCCCCGCCACGGGACCGGCCGCCGCCGATCCGCTCCAGATCTGGGACGGCCTGCGCGGCCGGCGCACCGCACGGGACACGGGCCCGCCGGCCGGCGCCGTACTGGTGGACGTGGCGGGCGGCGGCCACGGCACGGGCGCGGTACGGGCCCGGCTGGTGCTGCTCGCCGTATCCGCGCCGCCGCTGCCGGTCCACCGGATGGCCGCGGAGCGCACGGCCGGCATCCTCGCCGTCGTGCTCATGCAGGCCCGCCAGGACGAGGAACTGGCCGCGCGCGGCCGGGGCGACTTCCTCACCGATCTCGCCGAGGGCCGCATCCGCGCCGAGGACGCGCCCGCGCAGGCGAAGGTACTGGGCTTCGCGCCCGCCGAGGGCCCCCTGCTGCCCGTCGTGATGGGCCTGGCCCCGGAACCGCCGCCCGCCGGGAACTGGGCGCCCCTGGCGCGGACACTGCTGGAGGAGCTGGCGGCCGTGGGCGTACCGGCGCTGCTGGGCGTCCGCCCGGTGGAGGGCCGGGTGCCGCTGCTGCTGGGCCTGCGCGCCGAGACCGACCGTACGGCGGTGGCCGACCGGGTCGCCACGGCGCTACGGACGGGCGCCGCCCGCGCGGGCCTGGAGCGCCCGGGCGCGCCGCCCCCGGTGATCGTCGTCGGCGTCGCGGGCGGCTGGGCGGCGGCCAGCGCGGGCCTGCGCCACGCGGCGGAGACCGCGTCGGCGGCCCAGGGCCTGCCGGACCTCCCCTGGTACGACGCCCGGCGGCTGGACATCGACCTGCTGCTGTGGCGACTGCGCGAACACCCGGACCTGGCGGCCTTCGTCGACCGCGCGATCGGCCCCCTGCGCGCCCACGACCGGACGTCCCGCCCGGCGCTGCTGCCGACCCTGGAGGTCTTCCTGGCCCACGCGGGCCGCAAGGCGGAGACGGCGCGCGAGCTGCATCTGAACCGGCAGACGCTCTACAACCGCCTGGCGAGGATCTCCGAACTGCTCGGCACGGACCTGGACGACCCGCAGACGGTACTGGCGCTGGGGTTGGCGCTTCGGGCTCAGCGCCACGTACCTCCCGGATAGGGGCCGTGGTCTGTGGTTGTACGGGGTACGGCCGGTTCGTTCGGTGCGGCCGTGCCGGGGCCCGGGTGCGTGCCGGTGCGCACCGTGCGCGGGGCCGTGGTCTTTGACGTGCGGCCGGTGCGGCCCGTGCCGGGGGCCGGGGCACTCCGGAGGCGCATCCCCGGATGCATGCTGTGCCTTCCCGGGGGACACCCCCGGACCCCCGTACGCCGCGTGCGGCATATCGGCCGACTGCACGCGCGTACAGCGGCACAAATCACGCTCTACATCCGGGGACGTCACCTCCTGCGACCCCGGCCCCCTCCGGTCGTGGTCGGCCGGCGTACAGACAACTGGTGCCGGGCTGGGGCAGCGGGTCATCGTGGGCGGCGGGTCTCCGTCAGTTCGTCGTAGATCGCCAGCACTTGCGCGATCGTCTCGTCCTCGGTCGGCCAAGTCGCGGCCTGTGCGCGGCCCTGGGTTGTCAGGCGGTGGCGGCGGTCCGGGTCGGCGAGGAGGCGGGTTACCGCGTCGGACAGGGCGGGCGCGTTGCCGTACGGGACGAGTTCGGCCGCGTCGCCGACGAGTTCGGGGGTCGCGCCGACCGCCGTGGCGACCAGGGGGACCCCGAGCCGCAGCGCCTCCTGCGCCAGGACGGAGCGGGCCTCCCAGCGGCTGGTCAGTACGGCGACATCGGCCGCGGCGAGGAGTTCGGAGATGTCGTCGCGCCGGCCGACCAGCTGGACGGGGAGTTCCTCGGCCTCGATCCGGCGCTGGAGCCGGCCCCGTTCCCGGCCCTCGCCCGCGATGGTGAGGAGCGGTACGGGGTCGAGCCGGCGCCAGGCGCGGGCCGCGTCGAGCAGGGTGTCGTATCCCTGGTCGGGGACGAGGCTGCCGACGGCCATCAGTAACGGGCGTTCCACGGCGCCGAGTTCGGCGCGGGCCTTGTTCCTGGGGGCGTCGGCGGGGCCCGGCGGGGGTGCGGGCACGGCGACCGCCGCGAGCCGGGCGTCCCGCGCGCCCCGGCCGCGGGCCCGGTCGACGAGTTCGGAGGTCGTCCCGAGCACCACGTCCGCCGCCCTGACGGCCCGTCGCTCCAGCAGCCCCATCAAC
This sequence comes from Streptomyces paludis, assembly GCF_003344965.1. Lineage (NCBI taxonomy): Bacteria > Bacillati > Actinomycetota > Actinomycetes > Kitasatosporales > Streptomycetaceae > Streptomyces > Streptomyces paludis. The sequence continues at coordinate 1,140,765 of NZ_CP031194.1, forward strand.
CGCGCCCGGGGGCCCTCGGCGTGCGCGCGGGTGTGCCAGGTGACCACCAACGGCACCCGCAGACCACCGATGGCGAGCGCGGTCCGTACGGCGGCGTGCAGGCCGTGCGCGTGCACCACGTCCGCTCCGGCGCACGCGGCGCGCAGCGCGGTGAGGGCCGCCGGATCACCGCGCCGGGGCACGGGCACATGGTGCGCGCCGGCGCCGCCGAAGTCGTAGGCGCGGTCGAGTTCGACGGGGGCGCACACGGTCACTCGTACCCCCCGGGCGACCAGCCCGGCCGCCAGCGACCGGACATGGGCGCTGCTGCCCGCGCTGCCGCCGCCCAGCACCTGGACCGTACGCAGCTGAGTCACGTGGCCAGGCTCCTGGGGGAAGGGGAAGGTCGAAACGGAGATACCTCTCAAGGATGCCAGTCAGTAAGCGCGTTCCGGCACCAGAGAGGCGTCGCTTCCTGCGCCGGCCGTCCCGGCTCCGCGCCCCGGATCACTCACACGGGTGAACGCACGCGAAGGCCGACCCTGTCACCGTACGCTGTCCGGGCGATAACTCCCAGTGCGTGAACGCCATCCGGCCACCGGCCGGCCCCGGAGCGTTACGCGTCCGCCCGCGCCGTCGCCAGCAGTTCCTCCGCGTGCGCCCGCGCCGTCTGCGAGTCCTCCTGCCCCGCCAGCATCCGGGACAGCTCCCGGACCCGCTCCTCGCCCTCCAGGACCGTCACCCCGGACCGGGTCACCGCCCCGTCGACCGTCTTCTCCACGAGGAGCTGCCGGTCGGCGAAGGCCGCGACCTGCGGCAGATGCGTGACCACCACCACCTGCGCGGACTTGGCGAGCTTCGCGAGCCGGCGGCCGACCTCGACCGCCGCCTTGCCGCCGACGCCCGCGTCGACCTCGTCGAAGAGATAGGTCGGTACGGGGTCGGAGCCGGCGAAGACGACCTCGACGGCGAGCATCACCCGTGACAGCTCGCCCCCGGACGCCCCCTTGGCGATCGGGCGGGGCTGCGCGCCGGGGTGCGGGGCGAGGAGCAGCTCGACCTCGTCGGCGCCGTGCGGCCCGTACACCACCGAGCGGCCGGCCACCTCGACGCCGGAGTGCTCGTCCGCCGCCTCGGTCTGCCGGATGTCGAAGGACACGCGCGCGTGCGGCATCGCCAGCGACGCCAGCTCCGCCGTGACGGCCCGCGCGAACCGCGCCGCCGCCTCGGTGCGGGCGCCGGTCAGCGTCTCGGCGAGGCCGGACAGTTCCGTACGCAGCGTCTCGTGTTCGGCCGCCAGTTCGGCGATCCGCTCGTCGTCGCCCTCCAGCTCGGTCAGCCGGGCGGCGCTCGTCTCCGCCCAGGCCAGCACGGCGGCGATGTCCGCGCCGTACTTGCGGGTGAGCCCGGTGAGCGCGGCCCGGCGCTCCTCCACCGCGGCGAGCCGCAGCGGATCGGCGTCCAGGTCGTCCGCGTAGCCGGACAGTTCGCCCGCCACGTCGGCGAGCAGGATGGCGATCTCCCCCATCCGCTCGGCGAGCCCGGCGAGCGCCGGATCGTGTGCCCGTACGGCGTCCAGCGCGCGGCCGGCGCCGCTGACGAGCGTGGTCGCGTCGACGGCCTCCGGGTCCTCGGGGTGGCCGGCGAGCGCGGCGTGCGCGACGGACGCGGCGGAGGCGAGGGCCTCGGCGTGGCCGAGCCGCTCGGCCTCGGCGGCGAGTTCGGTGTCCTCCCCCGCGACCGGCTCGACGGACGCGATCTCGGCCAGTCCGAAGCGCAGCAGATCCGCCTCCTGCGCCCGCTCGCGCGCCCGCGTGGTCAGGGTCTCCAGCTCGGTGGCGACGGCGCGCAGCCGCCGGTAGGCCGTCGCGTACGCCGCGAGGGGGACGGCGACGGCGTCGCCCGCGTACCGGTCGAGCGCCTTGCGCTGCCGGGCGGGGCGCAGCAGCCCCTGCTGGTCGGTCTGGCCGTGCACGGCGACGAGGTCGTCCGCCAGCTCGGCCAGCACCCCCATGGGCACCGCGCGTCCGCCGAGGTGCGCGCGTGAGCGCCCCTCGGCCGAGACGGTCCTGCTGATGAGCAGCGTCCCGTCCTCCAGCTCCGCGCCCGCCTCCTCGGCGCGCCGGGCCGCGGGCGCGTCGGCGGCCATCGTGACCCGCCCCTCCACGACCGCCGCTTTCGCGCCGATCCGCACCAGGGCGGGGTCGGCCCGTCCGCCGAGCAGCAGCCCGAGGCTGGTAACGACCATGGTCTTGCCCGCGCCGGTCTCACCGGTCACCGCAGTGAAGCCGGGTGACAGCTCCACCACGGCGTCGTCGATGACTCCGAGCGACCGTATCCGCATCTCCTCCAACACGGTGATGACCATACGAGGTCCGGGAGCCGCCGTGCGACGGCGCCCCACCCCCGGTTCCCGCCCGGTTCCCCCGGCCGGCCCGGTCCCGGGGGCCCACTCCTGTGGCACATACGCGGTGGAATCAGTCCCAAACCACCCGCGCGTGCGATATGCGTACGAGGGCTGCGCGACAACCCGCTCAGTGCGGTCGCCCGCGCCACCCCGAGACCGGCAGCGCGAACTTCGCCACCAGTCGGTCGGTGAACGACGCGTGGTGCAGCCGCGCGAGCCGTACGGGCGTGGCCCCGCGCCGTACCTCCACGCGCGCGCCGGGCGGCAGCTCGATGGTCCGGCGCCCGTCGCACCACAGGACGCCGTTGGGGGTGTCCGGCTGGATCTCCACGGCGAGCGTCGTGGTCGGCGAGGTCACCAGCGGCTTCGCGAAGAGCGCGTGTGCGCTGATCGGCACCATCAGCAGGGCCTCGACGTCCGGCCAGACGACCGGGCCGCCGGCCGAGAAGGCGTACGCGGTCGAGCCGGTGGGGGTGGCGCAGACGATGCCGTCGCAGCCGAAGCCGGTGACGGGCCGCTCGTCGATCTCCAGGACGACTTCGAGCATCCGCTCGGGCGACACCTTCTGTACGGCGGCCTCGTTGAGCGCCCAGTCCCGGTGGACGATGTCGCCGTTGCTGCGGACGACGACATCGATGGTCATCCGCTCCTCGACCTCATACGCACGGGTGACGACACGTTCGACGACCTTGTCCAGATCGTCCCGTTCGGCCTCGGCCAGGAAGCCGACCCTGCCCAGGTTGACACCGAGCATGGGGACGCCGGAGGCGCGGGCGAAGGCGGCGCCGCGCAGCAGCGTGCCGTCACCGCCGAGCACGATGAGCAGTTCACAGCCGGTGAGCGCGTCGGGGATCGCCTCGGGGACGGTCTCGACGGAGGACGGCAGCGGCAGATCGGCGGCCTCCATGGCGAGCACCCGTACGCCGAGGCCGTTGCGCAGCAGCCCTTCCACCACGAGTTCGGCGCTGCGGATCGCCGCGGGCCGGCCGGTGTGGGCCACCATGAAGACGGTCCGGTCGGACGGGGCGGGCTTCGGTGCGGTCACTGAAGTGGTCAACGGGGTCCCTCCGCCACTGCGCGGTCGACATCGGCCGGGTCCAGCTCGGGTGCCCCGGCACGGAGCCACAGAAAGTACTCGACATTCCCGGAGGGTCCGGGCAGCGGGCTGGCGGTGACGCCCCGGGCGCCGAGCCCGAGTTCACCCGCCTTGCGCGCCACGGTCCGGACCGCTTCCGCGCGCAGTTCGGGGCTGCGCACGACGCCACCGCTGCCGAGGCGCTCCTTGCCCACCTCGAACTGCGGCTTGACCATCAGCACGAGATCGGCGTCCGGGGCGGTGCATCTCACCAGAGCCGGCATGACCACCCCCAGCGGAATGAACGACAGATCCCCTACGACAAGATCCACGGGCTCCCCTTCGATCGCTTCCAACGTCAACTCACGTACGTTCGTACGGTCCTTGACGGTGACGCGTTCATCGCTCCGCAACGACCAGGCGAGTTGTCCGTATCCGACGTCCACGGCGACGACCTGGCGCACCCCGGCCCGGAGCAGGACATCGGTGAAACCGCCGGTGGAGGCACCGGCGTCGAGGGCCCGCCGGCCGCGTACCGCCAGGCCGAGCGGCATGAAGACGGCCAGCGCGCCGGCGAGTTTGTGCCCGCCGCGCGAGACGTAGTCGGGGTCGCCGTCGTCGGCCTTGACGACGACGGCGGCGCTGGTCTCCACCTGGGTGGCGGGTTTGGTCGCGGTGGCACCGCCGACCGTCACCCGGCCCGCGGCGATCAGCTGGCTCGCGTGCTCACGCGAGCGTGCGAGGTTACGGCGTACCAGCTCGGCATCGAGACGGCGGCGTGCCAGTCCAGCCACGTTCGGTTCAGCTCCTGTGGTCGTACGAGGGAAGTCACCGGGGCGCCGGCTGTCCCTGAGGTGCCGGGTGTCCCTGGGGTGCCGGACGGGCGTCGAGCGCGGTCAGCGCCTCGCGCAGCCCCCGGTGTACATCCTCGTACACCTCGGCGTGGGCGTCGGCGGGGAGGTGGTCGGCGTCGGCCAGCCGGGCCAGCCGTTCGTCCACCCCGGGATGCCCGGTCGGGGTGCGTGCCACGCCGAGGGGGCTCGGCGCGACCGGTTCGTACGGGTCGCTCATGCCGGAACGCTACCGCGAAGCCCTGCGGTAACGTCGGGCGTGATGGCAACGAAGGAGGAGTGCCGCGGCGCACTCGACAAGCTCTCCGAGAACCTGGCGCGGTCGGACGGCAAGGCCCGTACCGCCGCCGGTTTCAACCGTTCGCTCAGCTGCCACATCACCGATCTGGACGTGACGTTCGCCGGGCGGCTGGTGGACGGCGTGATCGAGGTGGCCGGCACGGAGGCCGGACCGCCGCGCGAAAAGGCGGAGATCCGGCTCGCCATGGCGGGGGACGACCTGGTGGCGCTGGTTGACGGCCAGTTGAATTTCGCCCGTGCGTGGAGCGCGGGGCGGGTCAGGCTGGAGGCGGGGTTCCGTGATCTGCTGCGGCTGAGATCGCTGCTCTAGGCGGCTGGCGCCGGGGACCTGGCGGTCTCAGACGCGGTCGGAGACGGCTTCGGCGTCTGCCTGAGCCCCGGCCTCGGCTTCGGTGTCGGCTGTCGCTTCGGCTTCCGCTTCGGCCGCGGCCGCCGCCGTCTCCTCGCGCGCCGCCCGCCGGGCCCGCGACGCCGGTACGACCAGGGGCGTGCCCGTCTCGGGGTCGTCGATGACCTGGCAGCGCAGCCCGAACACCTCCTCGACCCGGTCCGCCGTCACGACCTCGGCCGGAGTGCCCTCCGCGACGATCCGCCCGTCGCGCATCGCGATGAGGTGGGTCGCGTACCGCGCCGCGTGGTTGAGGTCGTGCAGTACGGCGACGAGCGTACGGCCCTGGGTCTCGTGCAGCTCGGCGCAGAGGTCGAGCACATCGATCTGGTGCTGGATGTCCAGGAAGGTGGTGGGCTCGTCCAGCAGCAGCAGCGGGGTCTGCTGGGCGAGCGCCATGGCGATCCAGACGCGCTGGCGCTGACCGCCCGACAGTTCGTCGACATAGCGACCGGCCAGCTCCCCGACGCCGGTCGCCTCCATCGACTCGCCGACAATGCGTTCGTCCTCGGGCGACCACTGGCGCAGCAGTCCCTGGTGCGGGTAGCGGCCGCGGGCCACCAGGTCGGCGACGGTGATGCCGTCGGGCGCGATGGAGGACTGCGGCAGCAGGCCGAGCGTACGGGCGACCTTCTTGGCCGGCATCGAGTGGATGACCGAGCCGTCGAGCAGGACCCGCCCGGCGGACGGCTTGAGCATCCGGGAGAGCGCGCGCAGCAAGGTGGACTTGCCGCAGGCGTTCGGGCCGACGATCACGGTGAACGAGTGGTCGGGTATCTCCACGGACAGATCGCTGGCGATGATCCGCTGGTCGTAGCCGAGGGTCACCGATTCCGCGGTGAGGCGCTGCATGGTCGTACTCCTGGTCTCCACGGGGTCCATCTGGTCCGGTTCTCCCTGTCTGGCCGTCATCTGCGTCGAGTCCCGCCGTCCCTGTCCCGGCCTGTCATATCCGGCCCGCCTTCCGTTCGGTGACGAGCAGCCAGAGCAGATAGCAGCCGCCCAGCACCCCCGTCACCACGCCGACGGGCAGTTGCCGCTCGCCGAACGCCGAAGTGGCGATCCAGTCGGCGACCAGGGTCAGCAGCGCGCCCATGACGGCGGCGGCGCCCAGGTTGGGGCCCGGGGAGCGGGTGAGTCTGCGGGCCAGCTGGGGGGCGCTCAGCGCGACGAAGGCGATGGGGCCCGCGGCGGCGGTCGCCGCGGCGACCAGCAGCACGGCGGACGCCATCAGGACGATCCGGGTGCTCTCGACCCGTACGCCCAGCGCGTGCGCCGCGTCGTCGCCCATCTCCAGCAGCCGCAGCGGCCGTCCGTACGCCAGGATCAGCGGGACGAGTACGGCGCAGACGGCGAGCAGCGGCCCGAACTGCGCCCAGTCGCGCCCGTCGAGCGAGCCGGTCATCCAGAGCACGGCGCGGGTCGCGTCGACCAGATTCGCCTTGGTGACCAGGTACTGGTTGACGGCGGTGAGCACCGCCGCCACCCCGATCCCGACGAGCACCAGCCGGTAGCCGTGCACCCCGCGCCGCCAGGCCAGCAGATAGACCCCGGCGCCGGTCGCCAGACCGCCGACGATCGCGCCGCCCGCGACGGCGGCCGGACCACCGTGGAGCAGAACGATCACGCAGAGGGCACCGACGGACGCGCCCTGGCCGAAACCGATCACATCCGGACTGCCGAGCGCGTTCCGGGTGACCGACTGGAAGACCGCGCCTCCGATCCCGAGAGCCACCCCGACCAGCAGCCCCACCAGGGCTCGCGGCAGCCGCAGATCGTTGACGATGAACTCCTGTGCCGGGGTGCCGCTCCCGGTGAGGGTGGCCAGCACATCGCCGGGCGACATCGGGTAGTCCCCGCTGCCGATCAGGACGACCCCGGCGGCGAGTACGGCCACCAGCAGCGCCGCTGTCACCAGCACGGCCCGGCGGTCGACGCGCAGCGAGAGCCCCCCGGCGGTACGGACGGCACGGACGCCGGAGGCGGCGGCCGGGGAGCCGGCCGGGGTCTTCTCCGAAGTCCGGGTGCGGGTGGGGGTGCGGGTGCTCGGGGTCACAGCTGGGCCATCCTCTTGCGGCGTACGAGCTGGATGAACACGGGTCCGCCGATCAGCGCGGTGACGATACCGACCTGGAGTTCGGAGGGCCGGGCGACGATCCGGCCGACCACGTCGGAGCCCAGCAGCAGCACGGGCGACAGCACGGCGGCGTACGGCAGGACCCAGCGCATGTCGGGGCCGGTGAGCGAGCGGACCAGATGCGGCACCATCAGCCCGATGAAGACGATCGGCCCACAGGCCGCCGTCGCGGCGCCGCACAGCAGGGTGATGGCCACCATCGCGAGCACCCGCGTACGGGCCGGGCTCGCGCCCAGCGCGCGGGCGGTCTCGTCGCCCATCTCCAGGGCGTTCAGCGGACGGGCGATCACCAGGGTGAGCAGCACCCCGGCGGCGATGAAGGGCCACACCTTCCCCACGGTCGCCATATCGGCCGAGGCGAGCGACCCGACGGTCCAGAAGCGCAGCCGGTCCAGCGCCGCCGAGTCCAGCAGCTGTACGGCGTTGACGTACCCGAACAGCGCGGCCGTCATGGCCGTACCGGCCAGCGCGAGCCGTACGGGAGTGGCGCCGCGGCTGCCGCCGAGGGCGTAGACGAGGACGGAGACGACCGCCGCGCCCAGGAAGGCGAACCACACATAGCCGGTGAGCGAGGTGACACCGAGAAAGCTGATGGCGGAGACGACCGCGGCGGCGGCGCCCGCGTTGACACCGAGCAGCCCCGGCTCGGCCAGCGGGTTGCGGGTGAGCGCCTGCATGACGGCCCCGGCGAGCCCGAGGGCACAGCCGACGAGCAGTCCGAGGACGGTTCTGGGCAGCCGGACATCGGCCACGATCACATCGTCCCCGGTGCCGGCGGAGTGGAACAGACCGTGCCACACCCCGTCGAGGGGAATCGATTTCGCGCCGATCGCGATGCTGGCGACACAGACCAGCAGCAGCACGGCGACGGCGAGAAGCAGCCCGGCGGCGCGGGCGGCGGCCCGGCGCGCGGGCGGCGGTTCGGCGGGGATCGGTTCCGCGCGGGACTTGGTGGGGCTGTCAGGCAACACCAGGTTAGGTTAGCCTACCCTCGCATTCCAGCCTCCCGCATGAGACAGGCGCGTCCCGGTGAGAGCCCCTGAGAGAGCCCCAACACCCCCATGAGAAAGGTGTCCTCGTGACCGACGCACCGTTCCAGTTCTTCGTCGTCGAGGTGCTCCGCACGGAGCGCGTCACCCCCGCCATGCTCCGTGTCGTCCTCGGCGGCCCCGCCGTGTCCCGGATGGCCTCGGCCGGCCGCGACCAGCGCGTCAAGCTGCTCTTCCCGCAGGCCGGTCAGAGCGAACCGGTCATGCCGGACACCACCCGCCCCGACTGGTACGACGCGTACCGCGAGATGGACCCGGCCGTCCGCGCCATCATGCGTACGTACACGGTGCGCGACCTGCGTCACGCCCCGGACCAGGACGAGCTGGTCATCGACTTCGCCCTGCACGGCGGCGACGGCAGTGACGGCGGTCCCCCGGCGGGGCCCGCCACCCGCTGGGCCCGCGCGGCGGCCCCCGGCGACCGGATCGGCATCTTCGGCCCGGTCCAGGAGGAGAACGCCGGATACGACTTCCGGCCGCCGGAGGACACGGACTGGGTCCTGCTGACCGCCGACGACTCGGCGCTCCCCGCCGTCGCCGCCATCCTCGAAACCCTCCCGCCGGGCATGCCCGCCCGGGTCTGGGTCGAGGCCCACGACCGGGCCGACCGCCAGGAACTGGCCACGAAGGCCGACGCCGAGATCACCTGGCTCGTACCGGACCACGCACCGGACCGCCCCTCCGGCCCGTCCGCCGTGGCCACCGCCGAGGCCCTCCGCACCGCCGAACTGCCGGACGGCACCCCGTACGCCTGGATCGCCGGGGAGTCCGCGACGGTCAAGGCCGTACGCCGCCATCTCGTGAGCGAGCGCGGACTCGACCGCAGGCGGGTCAAGTTCAGCGGCTACTGGCGGCGCGGCACCTCCGAGGACCACCTGATGAACACCGGAGAGCCCGCGTAGCCCGCGCCTCCGGCACACAGGTCACCAGCACGAGATCAGCAGCGCAGGGCGGCGCGCGAACACGGAATCGGCGCCGCCCCGCGAGCACACCGGCTCAGAGCCCGAGCCGCGCCAGCGCCTTCCCCGCGTCCCGCCCGCACGCGCCGTCGCCCGCGTCCGTCCAGGCCGCCGCGCACAGCGCCCGCAGCCCGTCCAGCGGATCGCCGTCCCCGTCGAGCACCAGCGCGTCCCCGCCGACGGAGGCGGTCCAGCCGCCGCAGCCGAAGCCGCCGCCCACCCGCTCGGTGACCTCCGGCTGCCCGGTCAGCAGCCCCCGCAGATCCGCGTCGACATACGTCGGCCGGTGCCGGGGCTCGGCGGCCAGCAGCCCCGCCCCGTCCGTCACCCCGGTCAGCACGAGCAGCGAGTCGACCCCGCCGTTGAACGCGCCCTCGATGTCCGTGTCCAGCCGGTCCCCGACCACCAGCGCCCGCCGCGCCCCCGTCCGCAGGATCGTCTCCCGGTGCATCGGGGGCAGCGGCTTCCCCGCCACCTGCGGCTCGGCGCCCGTCGCGATCCGTACGACCTCGACCGCCGCGCCGTTGCCGGGCATGATCCCGCGCGCGCTGGGAATCGTCAGATCCGTGTTGGACGCGAACCACGGCACCCCGTGGTTGATCGCGTAGCACGCCTCGGCGAACCGCCCCCACGCCAGCTCGGGACCGCCGTACCCCTGCACCACCGCGGCCGGCCCGTCCGCCGCCGACTCCACCGGTACGAGCCCGCGCTCGCGCAGCGCCACCCGCAGCCCCTCGCCGCCGATGACCAGCACCTTGGACCCGGCGGGGAACTGCTCGGAGATCAGCCGGGCGACCGCCTGGGCCGAGGTGATCACCTCGTCGGGCTCGGCGGGGACACCGAGTTCGGTCAGATGCTCCGCGACGGCGAGCGGCGGACGCAGGGCGTTGTTCGTCACATACGCGAGACGCATCCCGCCGCCCCGGGCCGTACGGAGCGACTCCACCGCGTACGCGATGGCCTCCCCGCCCGCGTAGACCACCCCGTCGAGATCGAGCAGGGCGGTGTCGTACGCCTCGTTCAGCGCGGTGGCACTCCCGCTCGGCCTGGTCCTGCTCTGCTGGCTCATCCTTCGTACGCTCCTCGCTGGGGACTTCTTCAACGATCATCCCCCATCACGTGTCGCACACATACGATGCGTCAATGAACACAACAGGTCCCGCGGCCAAGGGGCTGCGCCTGATCCCGTTCAGCGGACTGCGGTACGTCCCCGAGCGGGTCGGCAGTCTGTCGGCGGTCACTTCGCCGCCGTACGACGTGGTGGTCAGGCCCGACGGACTGCTCGAACTGGAGTCGGCGGACCCGTACAACATCGTCCGGCTGATCCTGCCGCAGGCCGCCACGGCCGAGGAGCGGCACTGCCAGGCCGCGCGGACGCTGCGCCGCTGGCAGGCGGAGGGCGTACTCGCGCCGGATCCGGAACCGGCGCTGTACGTGTACGAACAGCGCCGGGGCGAGATGCTGCAACGGGGCGTCATCGGGGCGCTGGCGCTCTCCGCGCCGGCCGACGGCATCGTGCTGCCGCACGAGGACGTGATGCCCGATGTCGTCGCGGACCGCGCCGCGCTGATGCGGACGACCGCGGCGAATCTGGAACCGCTGCTCCTGACGTACCGCAGCGAACCGGACATATCCAAAGCGGCCACGGGCACCGCGGCCGACGCCGTGACCGGTACGGCGGCGGTCATCGAGCGCACCCTGCGCCGCCCCCCGCTGCTCACGACGACCACCGAGGACGGCTTCCACCACCGGCTGTGGTCGGTCACGGACCCCTGCGAACTCGCCGAGATCTCCGGCGATCTCGCCCGCCACCAGGCCCTGATCGCCGACGGCCACCACCGCTGGGCGACCTATCTGCGGCTGGGCGCCGAACACGCGGCGGCCCGCGAGCACGGCCCGGCGGACCGGGCGGCCCCGGCGAATCAGGCGACCCCGGCGGACCCATGGGGCTTCGGGCTGGTCCTGCTGATCGACACCGCCCGCTATCCGCTCCAGGTCCGCGCCATCCACCGGCTGCTCCACCAACTCCCGGTCGGGCGCGCGCTGGAGGCCCTCGCCGACGCCTTCCGGATCCGTACGGTCGAGGGCCCGCTGCCCCGGGCGCTGGACACCCTGGCCGAGACGGCCCGCGCGGGAAACGCGTTCCTGCTCGCCGGTGACGGCCGCTTCCACCTGGTCGACCGCCCGGACGAGGACCTGCTGGCGCGTACGGTACGGACCGACCGGCCGCCGGCCTGGCGCCGGCTGGACGCGACGGTCCTGCACGCCACCCTGCTCGACCACCTCTGGCGGATCCCGGACACCCCGGAGCACATCGCCTACATCCACGACGCCGAGGCCGCGGTCGCCCAGGCGGAACGCCGCGGCGGTACGGCGGTCCTGCTGCACCCGGTGCGCGAGGAGGTCGTACGGGACCTGGCCCGCCAGGGCGTCACGATGCCCCGCAAGTCGACATCGTTCGGCCCGAAACCGGCGACGGGCCTGGTGCTGCGCGACCTGACGACGAACTGAAAAAGGGCGGTATCCCGTGGGGGATACCGCCCTTTGTTCTCTGCTTACGGCTCACTCAGCGGGCGTCGGCGTCCTTGCCGCCGGCGCCATCAGAGTCTGCCGAGCCTTCCACGTCTTCCGGACCTACGGTGTCGTCGGTGTCGTCGTCCGCGCTGTCGGCCCCGTCGTCGGCCATGGCGTCGACGAACTCGACCCCGTCCAGCTCGGCGAGCCGGTCGGAGGCGTCCGTGGCACCGTCCTTGTCCGCCTCGACGGTCTTGCCGAACCACTCCCGCGCCTCGTCCTCGCGCCCGGCCGACAGCAGGGCGTCGGCGTACGCGTAACGGAGCCGGGCGGTCCAGGGCTGCACGGAGTGCGCCGCCAGCTCGGGGCCCTGAAGGGTCACGATGGCCGCGTCGATCTGGCCCATGTCCCGGCGCGCACCGGCCGCGACGAGCCGCATCTCGACCTGTCCCGCCTTGTCGAGCTTCTGCACCTCGGGCTCACCGGCCATCGCCATCGCCCGCTCGGGACGGCCGAGGCCGCGCTCGCAGTCCGCCATGACGGGCCACAGGTCGACGCTCCCGGTCATCCGCCGCGCCGCCCGGAACTCGGCCAGCGCCTCGGCGTACTTCTGGGTGGCGTACGCGGCGAAGCCGGCGGCCTCGCGCACGGCGGCGACCCGGGAGGCCAGCCGCAGGGCGATACGCGAGTACGCGTACGCCTGCTCGGGGTCCTCGTCGATGAGCTGGGCGACCATGACGAGGTTCCTGGCGACGTCCTCGGCGAGCGTCTTCGGCAGGCTCATCAGCTCCTGGCGCACGCTCTTGTCGATCTCGTCACCGGTGACGTCCTCCGGGATCGGCAGCCGCTTGATCGGCTCGCGGTCCCGGTCCCGGTCATCACGGCGCTCGTAGCCGCCGCCACCGCCACGGTTGTCGTCCCGCCCCCGGTACCCGCCACCACTGGGCCGGCCACCACGGTCGTCCCGACGGGGTCCGCCGGTACGGGGACGGTCATCACGGCGGTCATCACGGCGGTCGTCACGGCGCGGAGCGCTGCTGGGCCGGTCGTCGCGCCGGAAACCGCCACCACTGGGACGATCGTCACGCCGGTCGTCACGACGGAAGCCACCACCGGCGGGCCGGTCGTCACGACGGAAGCCACCACCACTGGGACGGTCATCACGACGGGGTCCGCCGGTACGGGGCCGGTCATCACGCCGGTCATCACGACGCGGACCATCCGTACGGGGACGGTCATCGCGCGGACGGTCATCGCGACGCGCGTATCCACCACCGGCCGGCCGGTCATCACGACGCGGACCACTGGGGCGGTCGTCGCGCCGGTCATCGCGGCGGAAGCCACCACCGGTGGGACGATCGTCACGCCGGTCGTCACGGCGCGGAGCGCTGCTGGGCCGGTCGTCGCGCCGGAAACCGCCACCACTGGGACGATCGTCAAGCCGGTCATCGCGCCGGAAGCCACCACCGGTAGGACGGTCATCGCGACGGTCGTCCCGACGGAAGCCACCACCGCTGGGCCGGTCATCCCGACGGTCGTCCCGACGAGGCCCACCACTGACAGGCCGGCCACCACGGTCATCCCGACGCGGACCGTCGGTACGGGGACGGTCATCCCGACGCGCGTACCCGCCACCGCTGGAACCGGTGTGGGGACGGCCACCGCGGCTGTCGCCTCGGTTGTCGCCACGACTGTCATCACGACGCGGTCCCGCGGGCCGGCCACCGGACCGGTCGTCGCGCCCACCGCGGAACCCGCCGCCACCGCGATTGTCGTCACGTCGCGGTCCACGATCGCGATCGTCACGGCCTCCGCGGAAGCCGCCCCGGTCACCGCTGTCACTGCGGCGCGGGTCGCGCTCAGGACGGTCGTCGGAGGAGTTGGGGGACATCTGGTGGCGCTCCTGTCTTCGGGTACCGCAGTCATTCTCGCGCAGTCGGGCGTCCGATGCGCTTCGAGCAAAAGCAAGGGTACAAAACAAAAAAGACCCCTGGTCCAGCGTGAACGCTGGACCAGGGGTCCATGAAAGATTGTTCGGCGGCGTCCTACTCTCCCACAGGGTCCCCCCTGCAGTACCATCGGCGCTGTGAGGCTTAGCTTCCGGGTTCGGAATGTAACCGGGCGTTTCCCTCACGCTATGACCACCGAAACCCTATCGGGCCATTCCGCACAGGCGGAATATCGGCACTTAGCGAACAAGCACGCTCTTCAATTAAAGACATACTGGTTCAACCGGTGCGACTGTTCGCAACCCGGGAACCACACAGTGGACGCGAGCAACTGAGGACAAGCCCTCGGCCTATTAGTACCAGTCAGCTCCAACCGTTACCGGTCTTCCACATCTGGCCTATCAACCCAGTCGTCTACTGGGAGCCTTAACCCCTCAAAGGGGGTGGGAGTCCTCATCTCGAAGCAGGCTTCCCGCTTAGATGCTTTCAGCGGTTATCCTTTCCGAACGTAGCCAACCAGCCATGCCCTTGGCAGAACAACTGGCACACCAGAGGTTCGTCCGTCCCGGTCCTCTCGTACTAGGGACAGCCCTTCTCAAGACTCCTGCGCGCGCAGCGGATAGGGACCGAACTGTCTCACGACGTTCTAAACCCAGCTCGCGTACCGCTTTAATGGGCGAACAGCCCAACCCTTGGGACCGACTCCAGCCCCAGGATGCGACGAGCCGACATCGAGGTGCCAAACCATCCCGTCGATATGGACTCTTGGGGAAGATCAGCCTGTTATCCCCGGGGTACCTTTTATCCGTTGAGCGACGGCGCTTCCACAAGCCACCGCCGGATCACTAGTCCCGACTTTCGTCCCTGCTCGACCCGTCGGTCTCACAGTCAAGCTCCCTTGTGCACTTACACTCAACACCTGATTACCAACCAGGCTGAGGGAACCTTTGGGCGCCTCCGTTACTCTTTAGGAGGCAACCGCCCCAGTTAAACTACCCATCAGACACTGTCCCTGATCCGGATCACGGACCCAGGTTAGACATCCAGCACGACCAGAGTGGTATTTCAACGACGACTCCACCTGAACTGGCGTCCAAGCTTCAAAGTCTCCCACCTATCCTACACAAGCCGAACCGAACACCAATATCAAACTATAGTAAAGGTCCCGGGGTCTTTCCGTCCTGCTGCGCGAAACGAGCATCTTTACTCGTAGTGCAATTTCACCGGGCCTATGGTTGAGACAGTCGAGAAGTCGTTACGCCATTCGTGCAGGTCGGAACTTACCCGACAAGGAATTTCGCTACCTTAGGATGGTTATAGTTACCACCGCCGTTTACTGGCGCTTAAGTTCTCAGCTTCGCCAACCCGAAAGTCAGCTAACCGGTCCCCTTAACGTTCCAGCACCGGGCAGGCGTCAGTCCGTATACATCGCCTTACGGCTTCGCACGGACCTGTGTTTTTAGTAAACAGTCGCTTCTCGCTGGTCTCTGCGGCCACCCCAAGCTCAGAGTGCAAGACTCATCACCCAGAATGGCCCCCCTTCTCCCGAAGTTACGGGGGCATTTTGCCGAGTTCCTTAACCATAGTTCACCCGAACGCCTCGGTATTCTCTACCTGACCACCTGAGTCGGTTTAGGGTACGGGCCGCCATGAAACTCGCTAGAGGCTTTTCTCGACAGCATAGGATCATCCACTTCACCACAATCGGCTCGGCATCAGGTCTCAGGCTCAATGTCATCCGGATTTACCTGGACAACGCCCTACACCCTTACCCCGGGACAACCACCGCCCGGGCTGGACTACCTTCCTGCGTCACCCCATCGCTTACCTACTACCACCTTGGTTCAGCGGCTCCACCACTCCCCTTCACCCGAAGGATCCAGGACGGCTTCACGGCCTTAGCATCAATGGATTCGATACTGGGCGTTTCAAAGCGGGTACCGGAATATCAACCGGTTGTCCATCGACTACGCCTGTCGGCCTCGCCTTAGGTCCCGACTTACCCTGGGCAGATCAGCTTGACCCAGGAACCCTTAGTCAATCGGCGCACACGTTTCCCACGTGTGTATCGCTACTCATGCCTGCATTCTCACTCGTGAACCGTCCACAACTAGCTTCCGCTGCTGCTTCACCCGGCACACGACGCTCCCCTACCCATCACAGTCCCCGTTGGGGGTATGTACTGCAATGACACGACTTCGGCGGTACGCTTGAGCCCCGCTACATTGTCGGCGCGGAATCACTTGACCAGTGAGCTATTACGCACTCTTTCAAGGATGGCTGCTTCTAAGCCAACCTCCTGGTTGTCTCTGCGACTCCACATCCTTTCCCACTTAGCGTACGCTTAGGGGCCTTAGTCGATGCTCTGGGCTGTTTCCCTCTCGACCATGGAGCTTATCCCCCACAGTCTCACTGCCGCGCTCTCACTTACCGGCATTCGGAGTTTGGCTAAGGTCAGTAACCCGGTAGGGCCCATCGCCTATCCAGTGCTCTACCTCCGGCAAGAAACACACGACGCTGCACCTAAATGCATTTCGGGGAGAACCAGCTATCACGGAGTTTGATTGGCCTTTCACCCCTAACCACAGGTCATCCCCCAGGTTTTCAACCCTGGTGGGTTCGGTCCTCCACGAAGTCTTACCTCCGCTTCAACCTGCCCATGGCTAGATCACTCCGCTTCGGGTCTTGAGCGCGCTACTCAGTATCTAATTAAAGACACAACGCCCTATTCGGACTCGCTTTCGCTACGGCTTCCCCACACGGGTTAACCTCGCAACACACCGCAAACTCGCAGGCTCATTCTTCAAAAGGCACGCAGTCACGACGCACCGAGTAAACTCGGCGCGCGACGCTCCCACGGCTTGTAGGCACACGGTTTCAGGTACTATTTCACTCCGCTCCCGCGGTACTTTTCACCATTCCCTCACGGTACTATCCGCTATCGGTCACCAGGGAATATTTAGGCTTAGCGGGTGGTCCCGCCAGATTCACACGGGATTTCTCGGGCCCCGTGCTACTTGGGTGTCACACAAACGAGCCGTACAGATTTCAGCTACGGGGGTCTTACCCTCTACGCCGGACCTTTCGCATGTCCTTCGCCTATCCATACGGTTTCTGACTCGCCCAACAGCCGGCAGACTGTTGAAGTGCAATCCCACAACCCCGCATGCGCAACCCCTGCCGGGTATCACACGCATACGGTTTGGCCTCATCCGGTTTCGCTCGCCACTACTCCCGGAATCACGGTTGTTTTCTCTTCCTGAGGGTACTGAGATGTTTCACTTCCCCTCGTTCCCTCCACACTGCCTATGTGTTCAGCAGCGGGTGACAGCCCATGACGACTGCCGGGTTTCCCCATTCGGACACCCCCGGATCAAAGCTCGGTTGACAGCTCCCCGGGGCCTATCGCGGCCTCCCACGTCCTTCATCGGTTCCTGGTACCAAGGCATCCACCGTGCGCCCTTAAAAACTTGGCCACAGATGCTCGCGTCCACTGTGCAGTTCTCAAGCAACGACCAGTCACCCGTCACCCCCACCAGAGTGGAGTGC
The DNA here is from genome assembly GCF_003344965.1 of Streptomyces paludis. NCBI lineage: Bacteria > Bacillati > Actinomycetota > Actinomycetes > Kitasatosporales > Streptomycetaceae > Streptomyces > Streptomyces paludis. The sequence continues at coordinate 1,157,922 of NZ_CP031194.1, forward strand.
ACCGGGGCCGGCATCGCGAAGGGCGAGCAACGCTCGCACCCTCAGATACCCAACAGCGCGCCCGGCACGATCCTCGAACCCTTACGTTCCACGCCGAAGCAGTACTTGTAAGAATCAGAAAACCGTGCCGAATAGTCAACGTTCCACCCATGAGCTGACCACCGTCGAACATTTGCCGACGTAGTGGCTCTGGATTCCTTGCGGAATCTAGATGCTCCTTAGAAAGGAGGTGATCCAGCCGCACCTTCCGGTACGGCTACCTTGTTACGACTTCGTCCCAATCGCCAGTCCCACCTTCGACAGCTCCCTCCCGCAAGGGGTTGGGCCACCGGCTTCGGGTGTTACCGACTTTCGTGACGTGACGGGCGGTGTGTACAAGGCCCGGGAACGTATTCACCGCAGCAATGCTGATCTGCGATTACTAGCAACTCCGACTTCATGGGGTCGAGTTGCAGACCCCAATCCGAACTGAGACCGGCTTTTTGAGATTCGCTCCGCCTCGCGGCATCGCAGCTCATTGTACCGGCCATTGTAGCACGTGTGCAGCCCAAGACATAAGGGGCATGATGACTTGACGTCGTCCCCACCTTCCTCCGAGTTGACCCCGGCAGTCTCCTGTGAGTCCCCATCACCCCGAAAGGCATGCTGGCAACACAGAACAAGGGTTGCGCTCGTTGCGGGACTTAACCCAACATCTCACGACACGAGCTGACGACAGCCATGCACCACCTGTACACCGACCACAAGGGGGCGACCATCTCTGGCCGTTTCCGGTGTATGTCAAGCCTTGGTAAGGTTCTTCGCGTTGCGTCGAATTAAGCCACATGCTCCGCTGCTTGTGCGGGCCCCCGTCAATTCCTTTGAGTTTTAGCCTTGCGGCCGTACTCCCCAGGCGGGGAACTTAATGCGTTAGCTGCGGCACCGACGACGTGGAATGTCGCCAACACCTAGTTCCCAACGTTTACGGCGTGGACTACCAGGGTATCTAATCCTGTTCGCTCCCCACGCTTTCGCTCCTCAGCGTCAGTAATGGCCCAGAGATCCGCCTTCGCCACCGGTGTTCCTCCTGATATCTGCGCATTTCACCGCTACACCAGGAATTCCGATCTCCCCTACCACACTCTAGCCTGCCCGTATCGAATGCAGACCCGGGGTTAAGCCCCGGGCTTTCACATCCGACGCGACAAGCCGCCTACGAGCTCTTTACGCCCAATAATTCCGGACAACGCTCGCACCCTACGTATTACCGCGGCTGCTGGCACGTAGTTAGCCGGTGCTTCTTCTGCAGGTACCGTCACTTGCGCTTCTTCCCTGCTGAAAGAGGTTTACAACCCGAAGGCCGTCATCCCTCACGCGGCGTCGCTGCATCAGGCTTTCGCCCATTGTGCAATATTCCCCACTGCTGCCTCCCGTAGGAGTCTGGGCCGTGTCTCAGTCCCAGTGTGGCCGGTCGCCCTCTCAGGCCGGCTACCCGTCGTCGCCTTGGTAGGCCATCACCCCACCAACAAGCTGATAGGCCGCGGGCTCATCCTTCACCGCCGGAGCTTTCAACCTTCCCCCATGCGGAGAAAAGTATTATCCGGTATTAGACCCCGTTTCCAGGGCTTGTCCCAGAGTGAAGGGCAGATTGCCCACGTGTTACTCACCCGTTCGCCACTAATCCACCCCGAAAGGCTTCATCGTTCGACTTGCATGTGTTAAGCACGCCGCCAGCGTTCGTCCTGAGCCAGGATCAAACTCTCCGTGAATGTTTACCCGTAATCGGGTGACACCACGAGAGCGGAACCACCGGCCGGAATAAGACCAGTGGTTCACAGCGTCCTCGCTGTGTTTTTCTTCAAAGGAACCTCAACCCACCGATTATTCGGTAGGTCGGGGTATCAACATATCTGGCGTTGACTTTTGGCACGCTGTTGAGTTCTCAAGGAACGGACGCTTCCTTCGTACTCACCCTCATCGGGCTTTCCTCCGGGCGCTTTCCCTTCGGTGTTTCTTGTTTTGTTTCCGTCTTGCGTTTCCGACTCTATCAGACTCTGTCTGCGGTGTTTCTCTTCGCTTTCAGAATTCCGATGGCCTTTGGATTGGCCTTTGCCTTTCGGCGTGTTCACTACTTTAGCCGAATCCTCGTCCGCCTCATAATCGAGTCGGTGAATACGGTTTTCGGCATGCCGAAAGCCATACCCGTAAGGGTGTGAGCTGAGTAGTGGGTGGCCGCTGCGGAGGCTGCTGAACAGCAGGCTCCGTTGAAAGCGGCTCGGGCTACGTTAGGCGTCCGTGCCGGACGAGTCAAGTTCGGCGGCGGCGCGGGACATGGGCCCGGTACGGGCTGACCGACGGGTCGCCGTCGATCCAGAAGCGCCAGGGGTGGCGGGTGCCGTCGCCGCCGTCGCCCGCTACTCCCGTACGGGGACCGCTGCGGACCTGGGGTTTGGGAGTGGGGGTGCCCGTGAGGATGGACAGGGGTTCATCGGGGCCGGCGCAGACGTCCGTTCCGTTGAGGGCGCGGTCCACGTCTAGGGCGGTGGCCAGGCGGGCCGGGCCTTTGGCGAGTTCCCTGTCGTGGCGGGCCGAAAGTCGGCGTTTACGGGTGTGCTCGGCGCCCACGAGGATCTCTCCTCCCCGGAGCAGTACCCCGCTCGCCGTCCCCTCGGGTCCGCACACCAGGTTGAGGCAGTGCCACATCCCGTAGGTGAAGTAGACGTACGCGTGGCCGGGCGGGCCGAACATCACCGCGTTGCGGGCCGTGCGGCCCCGGAAGGCGTGGGATCCCGGGTCGATCTCGCCCGCGTACGCCTCGACCTCGGTGAGCCGGAGTTCGATCGGGCCGTCGGCCGTCGTCCGTACCAGCGTGCGGCCCAGCAGATCGGGGGCGACCTCCAGGACCGGGCGGTCGAAGAACTCCCTGGGCAGCGGTGCCCGGTCGGGGCGGTGGGGACGGTCGGGGCTCACGGTCATGGCGTACGAGCGTACCGGTGGAACCGGCTACGGTCAGGGCGCGTATACACCGTCAGGACCCTGCGGAACCCCGGCAGAACGGGGGCCGCGAGAAGGAGTGGACACATGGGCTTCAAGAAGCTGCTCGCGAGCCTCGGCGCCGGCGGTGCGACCGTCGAGACCGAACTGACCGAGCCGAACGTCGTTCCCGGCGGTGTGGTCCAGGGTGAGGTGCGGCTGACGGGCGGCTCCGTGAACCAGCAGATCCAGGGGCTGACGGTCGGGCTCCGGGCGCGGGTCGAGGTCGAGGGCGGTGACCAGCAGGAGGTCAAGCAGGACATCGACTTCACCACTCTGAGCCTCGGCGGCGCCTTCGAGGTGCAGGCGGGCGCGGCCCATGTGGTCCCGTTCGGCCTGGAGATTCCCTGGGAGACGCCGATCACCACCATCGAGGGCCAGCAGCTGCGCGGGATGCATGTCGGGGTGACCACCGATCTGGATATCGCGCGGGCGGTGGACAACAGCGATCTGGACGCGATCCACGTCCATCCGCTGCCGGCGCAGCAGGCGATCCTGGACGCCTTCACCCATCTGGGCTTCCGGTTCAAGAGCGCGGACATGGAGCGCGGGCACATCCAGGGGACCCGGCAGCGGCTGCCGTTCTACCAGGAGATCGAGTTCTACGCGCCGGAGCAGTACCGCGGACTGAACCAGGTCGAGCTGACCTTCGTCGCGGACGACCGGGAGATGGACGTCATTCTGGAGATGGACAAGAAGCCGGGGCTGTTCTCCGAGGGAAGCGACTCGTTCCGGGTGTTCCAGATGGGGCTGCACGACTTCCAGGGCACGGACTGGCCCGGGTATCTGCACCAGTGGCTCGCCGAGGTCGGCGGCCGGCGCAACTGGTTCTAGTAGGGGCGCCGGCCGGGTCACTGTCAGCCGGACGTTCGCCTTTTGTTTGCCCTGCCCTGGTCTTGGAGAGATCAGGGCAGGGCATTTTTTATTGTGTTGTCCCCCTCGGCGCGCCCGGCCAGAGTTGATCCAAGCCCGTCGTGCGGCGGGTCGGCACACGGGAGGTGGGCGTTATGCGGGACACACTGGTGCTGAATGCGAGCTTCGAGCCGCTGTCGACGGTGACACTCAACCGTGCGGTGGTGCTGGTGCTTCAGGACAAGGCCGTGGTCGAGCAGGCCCACCCCGGTCTCCGAGTGCGGGCCGCCGCCGTGGAGCTGCCGGTGCCCCGGGTCATCAGGCTCTGCCGGTTCGTCCGGGTGCCCTTCCGAAGACATGCGCCCTGGTCGCGGCGGGGGGTCCTGATACGGGACCAGCACCGGTGCGCGTACTGCGGAGGGCGTGCCTCGACCGTGGACCATGTGGTGCCGCGGTCTCGGGGCGGCGGGGACAGCTGGCTGAATACGGTCGCTTCATGCGCGGAGGACAACCACCGCAAGGCGGACCGTACGCCGGATCAGGCGGGGATGCCGCTGCTGTTCCAGCCGTTCGTGCCGTCGCCCGCCGACGCGATGCTGCTGTCGCTGCGGGCCGGTGAGCGTACGGAGCTGCCGCACTGGCTGGCCGGGATGCGGCCGGCCGCCGCGTAACGGAAGAGCGCGCGGCGCAGGTGAGCCCGGCCGGTGGATTCGCCCGGCCGGGCTCTGCCGTATCCGCCTCAGCCGTATTTGCGTACGAGCAGCTGCACGATGGCGACCACGCCGACCAGCACGACAAGCGCGCGCAGCGCGGTGGGTGGCAGTCTGCGGCCGACCTTGGCGCCGAGCTGGCCGCCCAGTGCCGAGCCGACGGCGATGAGGACGACGGCCGTCCAGTCGAAGTCGGCGACGAAGAGGAAGAAGAGCGCGGCGACGCTGTTGACGACGGCGGCGAGCACGTTCTTGGCCGCGTTGAGGCGTTGCATGCTGTCGTCGACCAGCATGCCCATCAGGGAGAGGTAGATGATTCCCTGGGCCGCGGTGAAGTAGCCCCCGTAGACGCTGGCGCAGAGGATCCCGGCGAGCAGGAGCGGTCCGCCGTTGGCACTGGCGCTGGTGCCGGTACGTTCACGGCGGGCCTGGACGGCGGCGGCCAGCCGGGGCTGGATGATCACGAGGACGAGCGCGAGGGTGACCAGGACGGGCACGATCGTCTCGAAGGCCGAGGACGGCAGGAGCAGCAGCAGGGTCGCGCCGGTGAAGCCGCCGATGAGCGCGGCGACGCTGAGGCGCAGGATGCGGTCGCGCTGTCCGGCGAGTTCGGCGCGGTAGCCGATGGCGCCGCTGATCGAACCGGGTATCAGGCCAAGGGCGTTGGAGACCGTGGCGGTGACCGGCGGGAGTCCCGTCGCCAGGAGGACGGGGAAGGTGATCAGTGTGCCGGAGCCGACGATGGTGTTGATCGTGCCGGCGCTGATGCCCGCCACGAAGACGGCGAGCATCTCCCAGATGGTCACGGTGGCTTGCCCTTCGGAGATCGATGCTGGTTGCACCGATCATGCCCGAAGGTGGGGCCGGCTCTGACGGTGGCCGGGCCGGAAGCGGCGCGGCCACCGGCCACCGGACGAGTCGAGGAGCCGGATCAGTCGAGGGGCGGGTTCTGCCGGCGCTCCTTGCCGGTGTTGAAGCCGGGCATGCCGCCGCCGAGGTTGTCGAAGGCGCCGCTGAGGCCCTTGAGGGCGTCGCCGATCTCGCTGGGCACGATCCAGAGCTTGTTGGCGTCGCCTTCGGCGATCTTGGGGAGCATCTGGAGGTACTGGTAGGCGAGGAGCTTCTGGTCGGGGTCGCCCGCGTGGATGGACTCGAAGACCGTACGGATGGCCTGGGCCTCACCCTCGGCGCGCAGGGCCGCGGCCTTGGCCTCACCTTCGGCGCGCAGGATCTGGGACTGCTTCTCGCCCTCGGCGGTGAGGATGGCGGCCTGCCGCGTACCTTCGGCGGTGAGGATGGCGGCGCGCTTGTCACGGTCGGCGCGCATCTGCTTCTCCATCGAGTCCTGGATGGAGGTGGGCGGTTCGATCGCCTTCAGCTCGACACGGTTGACGCGGATGCCCCACTTGCCGGTCGCCTCGTCGAGGACGCCGCGCAGGGCCGCGTTGATCTCCTCGCGGGAGGTGAGGGTCCGCTCCAGGTCCATGCCACCGATGATGTTGCGCAGGGTGGTGACGGTGAGCTGCTCGATCGCCTGGATGTAGCTGGCGACCTCGTAGGTCGCGGCCCTGGCGTCGGTCACCTGGTAGTAGATGACGGTGTCGATGTTGACGACCAGGTTGTCCTGGGTGATCACCGGCTGGGGCGGGAACGGCACGACCTGCTCACGCAGGTCGATGCGGTTGCGGATGGAGTCGATGAACGGGACCACGATGTTGAGGCCCGCGTTGAGAGTGCGTGTGTAGCGGCCGAACCGCTCCACGATGGCGGCGCTCGCCTGGGGGATGACCTGGATGGTCTTGATCAGGGCGATGAATACAAGCACCACCAGGATGACCAGGACGATGATGATTGCTGGCATCGCGTTCCACGGGCCCTTCGCTGCCGGATGTTCCGATGATCGAGTTTCTCAGACCTGGGGCCAACTTGGTGACCGTTCGGCCGGGTTGTCTCAGATGACGCTGTCTCATATGACGTCGACTCACGTCACACCGCGTCCCGTTGCGACGTCCACATCGCGGCGTACGCGTACGTATCGCGACGTTCACGTCACGACGGCTCACATGACGATCGCCGTCGCTCCGTCGATCTCGACCACATCGACCTTCTGGCCCGGCTCGAACGAGTTCTCCTCGTCGTAACTGCGCGCGGACCAGATCTCGCCGGCCAGCTTGATCCGGCCACCGGAGCGGTCCACCCGTTCCAGGACGACCGCTTGACGGCCCTTCAGGGCGTCGATCCCGGTGGCGGCGCCGGCGGGGGCCGCGTTGCGCTGCCGGACCGCGTACGGCCGGACTACGGCAATCAGCGCGACGGACACCACCACGAACACCAGGACCTGGGCCACCACTCCGCCGCCCAGCGCCGCCGTGATCGCGGCCGCGACCGCTCCGGCGGAGAACATGCCGAACTCGGGCATCGCCGTGATGACGAGCGGAATACCCAGTCCGACGGCCCCGATCAGCCACCACACCCACGCGTCGATTTCCACACGTCCCATGGTAGGGCGGGCGTGCGTCTCCCGACAGGGGTCATATCGGTCCCGCGCAGGGGCAGTCGGCGCCGGATCAGCCGAGCGGGAGTCCGTGCGCGGTCCAGCGCTCGCCGTTCCGCTCGACCAGGAGCGGGAGTCCGAAGCAGAGCGACAGGTTGCGGGAGGTCAGTTCGGTCTCCATGGGACCGGCGGCGAGCACCTTGCCCTGCCGGATCATGAGGACGTGGGTGAAGCCCGGCGCGATCTCCTCGACATGGTGGGTGACCATGATCATGGAGGGGGCGTACGGGTCCCGGGCGAGCCTGCCGAGCCGGCGCACCAGGTCCTCGCGGCCACCGAGGTCGAGTCCGGCGGCGGGCTCGTCCAGGAGCAGGAGTTCGGGGTCGGTCATCATCGCGCGGGCGATCAGGGTGCGCTTGCGCTCGCCCTCGGAGAGGGTGCCGAACCGGCGGTCCAGGAAGTCGGTCATGCCGAGCCGGTCGAGGAAGGCGCGGGCGCGCCGCTCGTCGACGGCGTCGTAGTCCTCGTGCCAGGTGGCGGTCATGCCGTACGCGGCCGTCAGGACGGTCTGGAGGACGGTCTGGCGCTTGGGCAGCTTCTCGGCCATCGCGATGCCCGCCACACCGATGCGCGGGCGGAGGTCGAAGACGTCGACCTTGCCGAGCCGCTCACCGAGGATGGTGACGTCACCGGTGGTCGGGAAGAGGTAGCTGGAGGCGAGGTTGAGCACGGTGGTCTTGCCGGCGCCGTTGGGGCCGAGGATCACCCAGCGCTCCCCCTCCTTCACCGACCAGGAGACATCGTCCACCAGAGCGCGTCCGTCGCGGACCACGGATACGTCCACCAGCTCCAGTACATCGCTCATGAGCGCGTTGTCTCCCCATGCAATCGTCTTGAGGTCTCGGGTGCGCCTGTAGGCGCGGGCCCCAGGAGAAAACCTACGCCACCGGTCGAGTGGTCCGGCCCCGAGGTCCGTTCCCTAGGCTGGGCCCATGCTTTCGCAACCACGTTCAGGATTGCTGGCCGCTTGGGGAAATGCCCTTTTGGCCGGTTTCGTATCGCCGGACGACGCCGTGCTCGCCGTGGTCGGCCAGGACGCGTCGCACCGGGTGGAGGGGCTGCCGGGCGAGACCGGGCCGGTCGGGCTGACGCTGGGGCTGGGCCGGCTGCGGGCGCTCGGGGTGACCGGATTCCGGGTGGCGCTGCCCGTGCCCGGGCATCCGCTGGGGCTCAGCGGGCCGCCGGAGTTCAACGCCCGCGCGCTGGACGCCGGGGAGGCCGTGGTGGCCGTGGGAGCGCCGTACGGGCTGGTGCCGGAGGTGTCGGCGGTGGGGCCCGACGGGGATCTGCATGTGGAGGTGCGCTGGCACTGTCTGCCCGTACGGGAGGCGCCGCCGGCGGACGTGCCCTCGCTCGGCGAGGCGGAGCGGGAGCTGGCGGAGGCGCTGCGGGACGCGACGGAGGTGCTGTCCCGGCTCGATGTGGCGGCGTCCGGGCCGGTGGCGGAGGCGGCGCTCGACGCGTACCGGGCCCGGTCGGAGCGCGGGCGGGAGGTGCTGGCGCCCGGCTACCCGCCGCGGGCGGTCCGGGTGCTGGAGCTGGCGCAGCGGATCGGGCTGCTGGTCTCGCTGGCGTACGAGCACGGGCACGGCGGCGCGGTGAGCGCGGCGGAGATGGCGGCGCGGCACGAGGCGCTGCGTCCGGTGGAGCGGTGTGCGCGGCGGGCGCTGGTGGCGGCGTACAACGCGTATGTGGAGGAGCGGGAGCGGCGGGACGCGCCGTGAGGCGGTGGCGGCGGGCGGCGGGTCCGTGCCCACCGCCCGCCGCCCGCCACTGGCTGCTCGCTGCTCGCTGCTCGCTGCCGCAGGGTGGCTAGAAGTTCGTCGACTCGTTGCCGAACGCCGGGTTGAGCAGGCCGATCACATTGATCGTGTTGCCGGTCAGGTTGACCGGAATGTGCACCGGGACCTGGACCACATTGCCGGAGGCGACGCCCGGGGAGTGCTCGGCCTTGCCGTCGGCGTGGGCGCCGCCGGTGGTGGCGAACGCGGCGCCGGCGGAGGCGCCCGCCGCGAGGCCGGCGGTGACGACGACCAGGGCGGCCTTCTTGGCGATCTTCATGGAGTGTTCCTCACATCGTGAATCGGAATCGTGTGATCAATGACCGCGGCGGTTCACCGCGGCACTCCATGGAGAACGTCCGCCCGGCCGGACGGATACGCCGTGTGGGTGACATACACACGACCGTATGAATCTCTGATCAGAAGTATGAATGGATCGGGGAGAAGACCGGCGACGGGAGCGGGGCCGGGATCAGGTCGTCATGCCGTGCCGGACGGCCCAGAGCGCCGCCTGCGTACGGTCCGAGAGGTCCAGCTTCATCAGGATGTTCGACACATGGGTCTTGACCGTCTTCTCGGAGAGCACCAGCGCACGGGCGATCTCCCTGTTCGAACGGCCGTCCGCGATCAGCCCGAGCACCTCGCGCTCGCGCTCGGTGAGGGTGGTGCCCCGGCCCGTACCGCCGCCCGCCGGGTCCTGCGCGAGCAGCGCGCCCGCGACCTCCGGCTGGAGCAGGACATGCCCCGCGTGTACGGAGCGGATCGCGCCGGCCAGCGCCTCGGGGTCGACGTCCTTGTACACGTAACCGCACGCCCCGGCGCGCAGCGCGGGGACGACGGTGCGCTGCTCGGTGAAGCTGGTGACGATCAGCACCCGCGCCGGATTCGCCAGCTCGCGGAGCCGGCGCAGCGCCTGGATGCCGTCGGTGCCGGGCATCTTGATGTCCATCAGGACGACATCGGGGCGCAGCTCCTCCGTACGCGCGACGCCTTCGGTGCCGTCGGCCGCCTCGCCGACCACTTCTATGTCGTCCTGGATCTCCAGGAACGTCCGCAGCCCCCGCCGGACGACCTGGTGGTCGTCCACGATCAGCACCCGGATCGTCTTGTCAGCCACCCGGCACCTCCATCTCGATCGTCGTGCCCCGGCCGGGCGCCGATCGCACCTTGAGTCTGCCGCCCACCCCGCTCGCCCGGTCCCGCATGGAGACCAGCCCCAGATGGCGGCCGGCGCTGCGGACCGTACGGGGTTCGAAGCCCGCTCCGTTGTCGGTGACGCTGAGTACCGCGCCCGGGCCCTGACGGGCGAGGGTGACCTCGACGCGGTCGCCGCCGGAGTGCCGCAGCGCGTTGTGGAGGGCTTCCTGCGCCACCCGCAGCAGCGCCTCCTCCTGGGCGGCGGGCAGCGCCCGGACGCCCGAGCTGCCGAAGGTGACCCGGGCGGAGTGGGCGCGGTCCAAGACCTGGATCTGGGTACGGAGCGTGTGCACCAGGCCGTCCTCGTCGAGCGCGGCGGGGCGCAGCTCGACGACGGCGGCGCGCAGTTCCTCGGCGGCCTCGGCGGCGAGGGCGGCGACCTGCTGGAGTTCGCCCTTGGCGCGGGCCGGGTCGCGGTCGACCAGGGCGGCGGCGGCCTGGGCGGTCAGCCGCAGCGAGAAGAGCTTCTGGCTGACGGCGTCGTGCAGCTCGTGGGCCAGCCGGGAGCGCTCCTCGGCGATGGTCAGCTCGCGGCTGCGCTCGTACAGCCGGGCGTTGGTCAGGGCGATGGCGGCGTGCTGGGCGAGGATCGTGACGAGTTCCTCGTCCTCCTCGGTGAACGCGCAGCCGCTGCCCCGGGAGGCGGCCGGCCGGGGGCAGCGCTTGTTGGCGAGGAAGAGCGCGGCGATGGTGGCGTCGCCGTCCCTGACGGGCACGCCGAGGAAGTCCGACATCTCGGGGTGGGCCTTGGGCCAGCCCTCGAAGCGCGGATCGAGGCGTACGTCGGCGAGGCGCTCGGGTTTCTCCTCGTGGAGCATCGCGGCGAGGATGCCGTGCTGGCGGGGCAGCGGGCCGATGGCCTTCCACTGTTCGTCGCTGACCCCGTCCACGACGAACTGGGCGAAGCCTCCGTGGTCGTCCGGCACGCCCAGCGCCGCGTACTCGGCGTCGAGCAGTTCGCGGGCGGAGACGACGATCGTCTTGAGGACGTCGCGTACTTCCAGGTGCCTGCTCATGGCGAGGAGCGCGGTGCTCACGGCCGCGAGGCCGGAGCCGGTGCGGTGGCTCATGTCCTCACGGTACCGGCGGGTCCCCGCCGCGCGTATCGGGCCGGGGACGGGCCGTGACCGGGGCGAAGGGCCTAGGCCGAAGGGCCCGGACTAGGGCGAAGGGACCTGGCGGGACGGGGCCCGCGTCCGAGGCGGCGGCGGGCGCCGGGTTATTGGCTTGGCCGTATCCGAGGCGCCGGGGCACCACGCGGCGCTCGGGACAGGGATACGGACAAGAACACGACGGGGAGTGGACATCATGCCGGTGGCGATCATCACGGGGGCGTCGAAGGGGCTGGGGCGGGCGCTGGCCGCGGGCCTTGCCGCGCGGGGCTGGGATCTGGTGCTGGACGCCAGGACCGGGACCGTACTGGAGGAGACGGCGCGGGCGGTCGGGAAGCGGGGGACGGCCGGGACCAGGGTGGTCCCGCTCGCCGGGGATGTGACGGACGCCGCGCACCGGGCGGCGCTCGTGGCGGCGGCGGCCGGGCTCGGCGGGCTCGACCTGCTGGTGAGCAACGCCAGCGCGCTGGGCGCGGAGCCGCTCGTACGGCTGGAGGCGCTGCCGGAGGCCGGGCTGCGGGCGGCGCTGGAGACCAATGTGGTGGCGGCGCTCGGGCTGGTGCGGGAGGCGCTGCCGCTGCTGCGGGCGAGCGCGGCGGGCACGGTGATCGCGGTCAGCTCGGACGCGGCGGCCGAGCCGTACGAGACCTGGGGCGGGTACGGGGCGTCCAAGGCGGCGCTGGACCATCTGGCGGCCGTGCTGGCGGTCGAGGAGCCGGAGCTGCGGGTGTGGGCGGTCGACCCGGGCGACATGGCGACGGATCTGTACGCGGCGGCCGTGCCGGACGACGCGGAGCCGCGGCCCGGCCCGGAGTCGGTGGTGCCGGGCTTCCTGCGGCTGCTGGAGCGCCGTCCGCCGAGCGGCCGGTACACGGCGCCGGCGCTGCTGGACGAGGGGCCGAGGTGAGCGCCGTGGACACGACAGGCTCGGCGTCCGTGCCCGCGTCCGCGCTCGCGGAGCTGCGGGTCCCCGAGGATCTGTCCGCCAGGGTCCCGGCCGAGCAGCGCGGGAGCGGCCGGGACGACGTACGGCTGTTGGTGTCCCGGGGGACGCGGGTGTCGCACCACGCGTTCCGGGAGCTGCCGGAGCTGCTGCGGGCCGGGGACGTGCTGGTGGTCAACACGTCCACGACGCTGCCCGCGGCGGTCAGCGGCCGGCTGGGGGACGCGCGGGTCGTGGCGCACTTCTCGACGCTCGGTGACGACGGGCGGTGGGCGGTCGAGCTGCGCACCCCGCATATAGGGGAGGGCGCGGGCACCACGCTGCCCCGGGCCGGTGGTCCGGCGGGGGCGCAGGTGCGGCTGCCGGGCGGGGAGCGGCTCGTCCTGGAGGAGCCGCTGACCGCCGGGAGCGCGCGGCTGTGGTGGGCGAGGGTCTCGTGCCCGGTGCCGGGGCTGCTGCGCCGCCACGGGCGGCCGATCCGGTACGCGTACACGGAGCGGGACCAGCCGCTCACCGCGTACCAGTCGGTCTTCGCGCTGCCCTCCCCCGACGGCGCGGGCTCGGCGGAGATGCCGAGCGCCGGGCGGCCCTTCACGGCCGGGCTGGTGACGGCGCTGGTGCGGCGGGGCGTGCTGTTCGCGCCGCTGACGCTGCATACGGGGGTGGCGTCGGCGGAGGCCCACGAGCCGCCGTACCCGGAGCGCTTCGAGGTGCCGGAGACCACGGCCCGGCTGGTGAACGCGGCGCGGGCGGGCGGGGGCCGGGTGATCGCGGTCGGTACGACGGCGGTACGGGCCCTGGAGTCGGCGGGCCGGGGCGACGGGAGCGTACGGGCTCCTGGGACCGTACGAGCCCGTGGGACCGTACGGGCGGCCTCGGGCTGGACGGATCTGGTGATCACGCCCCGGCGCGGGGTGCGGACCGTGGACGGGCTGCTGACCGGGCTGCACGAGCCCCGCGCGTCGCATCTGCTGATGCTGGAGGCGATCGCCGGCGGGGCGGCGCTGGCCCGGGGGTACGGGGAGGCCCTGCGCCGGCGCTACCTCTGGCACGAGTTCGGGGACGTCCATCTCCTGCTTCCGTCCGAGACCCCGCCCGCGTAGGCCCCGTAAGGGAAAAGGAGGACGAAGGCGGGAGAAGGCGGATGAAGGGCGGAAAACGCTCACAGCGTGCATTGCTTGAGCAACGCATGGTCAGGTCGTTACCCGCCGGGTGTGAGGCCCGGCATAGGACCCAGATCACTTACGAACAGCGGTAGTCGACGGATGAGGCGGTTGTGAGCACGGGATAAGTGGTCGGCGGGGCGTCCGGGAGGCGCCCCGCTCCACTACCCGGGGTCGTACGTCACACCTTTGCCAGGGCATTTTGCGGCAGCTAACAATTGCCGACGTCGCCGCCGAGCAGGCTGGCCGTCCGGCCTCCGCGACTTCCGCTATTCGAAGAGGTACGTCTCTATGTTCTCGTCACGCACCCCTGGCCTCAGTCGCCTGAACAAGACCCAGAAGGCTTCCATGGCCGGCGTCGCCGCCGCCGGAGTCGCCGCGGTCACGTTCTCGCTGGTTCCCGGTGGCAACGGCGGCACCGCCGAAGCCGGGTCCTCCTCGCAGTCGAAGCCCGCCACCGCCTCCCAGGTGGCGTGGAACACGACCACGAACGGCTCCCAGGCCGCTGCCGTGCACGCGATCATCGCCAAGCAGCACACCACCGTCGTCTCCAAGGCCGACGCCTCGGCGAAGACGAAGATCGAGGCCAAGACCAAGGCCGAGGAGAAGGCCAAGGAGAAGGCCAAGGCCGAGGAGAAGCGCTCCGCCAAGACGGCCGCCAGCCGCTCCGCCATCCGCAAGCCCGTCTACCCGAACAACCTGGACGGCTGGATCCGCGAGTCGCTGTCGATCATGAAGAAGCACGGCATCCCCGGCTCGTACGACGGCATCCACCGCAACATCATCCGCGAGTCGAGCGGTAACCCGAAGGCGATCAACCTCTGGGACATCAACGCCCAGAACGGCATCCCGTCGAAGGGCCTGCTCCAGGTCATCCCGCCGACCTTCAAGGCGTACCACGTCAAGGGCACGTCGACCGACATCTACAACCCGGTCGCCAACATCGTGGCCGCGTGCAACTACGCCGCCGACAAGTACGGATCGATGGACAACGTCAACAGCGCCTACTGATCCGGGCAGACAGACGGAAGGGCGGCACCCCGCGGGGGTGCCGCCCTCCGGCGTGTCCGGGACGGTTCAGACGGTCAGGCGGTTCAGGCGGTCCGGCGCCCGTGCTTTTCTCAGGTCTCCGGGCCGCCCGGTCTCACTTGCGCATGACCTCCGGCTCGTGCCGGCGCAGCAGCCGCGCCACCACGAAGCCGAGCGCGACGGCCATGACGACCAGCACCGAGACATCCATGATCCACTGGCCCGCCGAGTGCTTCCACAGCGGGTCCAGGTTGTTCGGGTTGTTCAGGTCGAACGGCGCCATCAGACGTCCGAGGTCGAGCGTCGTGCCCGCGCCCGCGATGGCCCAGCGGGCCGGCATCAGCCAGGCGAACTGCTCCAGGCCCGGCGAGTCGTAGAGCTGGAAGAGGACGCCGGTGAAGACGACCTGGACGATCGCGAACATGACCAGCAGCGGCATGGTCTTCTCGGAGGTCTTCACCAGCGAGGAGATGACCAGGCCGAACATCATCGAGGTCAGGCCCAGCGCGATCACGACCACACACAGCTCGACCGCCGGCGGCATGATCAGGCCCTCGGCGGGCATCTTGCGCGGTGCGAACCCGATGGCGCAGATGATGACGCCCTGGAGCGCGGTGATCAGACCGAGGGTGACCACCTTGGACATCAGATAGGCGGAGCGGGACAGACCGGTGGCCCGTTCCCGTTCGTAGATGACCCGTTCCTTGATCAGTTCACGTACGGAGTTGGCCGCGCCGGTGAAGCACATACCGACGATCAGGACGAGCATGATCGTGCCCGAGGCGGTGTTGAACCGGGACGGTGCCTCGGGAACGCCGAGTCCGAACTTCGCCGGGATGACGGTGCTGACCACTCCGAGTACGGCGGGCAGCGCCACCAGCAGCGCCATGAAGCCCTTGTCGGAGGCGATCACGGAGACATAGCGGCGGATCAGCGTCCAGAGCTGCGATCCCCAGCTCTGCGCCTTCGGCGCGCGCATCTGCTGCGCCGGCGGCATGTGGACGGACTGTGCGGCGACGGCGTCGATGTCGGCCGCGTACATCTGGTAGTGCTGCGAGCCGCGCCAGCGGCCCGCCCAGTCGTAGTCGCGGTAGTTCTCGAAGGCCGAGAAGACATCGGCCCAGCTGGTGTAGCCGAAGAAGTTGAGCGCCTCCTCGGGCGGACCGAAGTACGCGACGGAGCCGCCGGGGGCCAGCACGAGGAGCTTGTCGCAGATCGCCAGCTCGGCCACGGAGTGGGTGACGACCAGGACCGTACGGCCGTCGTCGGCGAGGGCGCGCAGCAGCTGCATCACATCGCGGTCCATGCCCGGGTCGAGGCCGGAGGTCGGCTCGTCCAGGAAGATCAGCGACGGCTTGGTGAGCAGCTCCAGGGCGACGGACACGCGCTTGCGCTGGCCGCCGGAGAGCGCGGTGATCTTCTTGTCCTTGTGGACGTCGAGCTTCAGCTCGCCCAGCACCTCACCGATCCGGGCCTCGCGCTCGGCCACGGCGGTGTCACCGGGGAAGCGGAGCTTGGCCGCGTACTTGAGGGCCTTCTTGACGGTCAGCTCCTTGTGCAGGATGTCGTCCTGCGGGACCAGACCGATGCGCTGGCGCAGCTCGGCGAACTGCTTGTAGAGGTTCCGGTTGTCGTAGAGGACATCGCCCTGGTCGGCGGGGCGGTAGCCGGTGAGCGCCTTGAGCAGGGTGGACTTGCCGGAGCCGGACGGGCCGATGACGGCGATCAGCGACTTCTCGGGGACACCGAAGGAGACGTCCTTGAGGATCTGCTTGCCGCCGTCGACCGTCACCGTGAGATGGCGGGCGGAGAAGGAGACCTCACCGGTGTCGACGAACTCTTCGAGACGGTCGCCGACGAGCCGGAACGTTGAGTGGCCGACGCCGACGATGTCGCTCGGGCCGAGCAGGACCGTCGCGGACTTGGCGATCGGCTGGCCGTTGACGTACGTGCCGTTGTGGGAGCCGAGGTCGCGGATCTCGAAGCGGCCGTCGGGGGTGGCGGTGAACTCGGCGTGGTGGCGGGAGACCTGGAGGTCGGAGACAACCAGCTCGTTCTCCAGCGCACGGCCGATGCGCATGACCCGGCCCAGCGAGAAGTGGTGGAACGTGGTGGGGCTGCGGTCGCCGTACACCTGCGGGGCCCCCGCGCCACCGTCCGCGCCCGGGGCCGCCTGCTGGTGCGGGATGTGCGCCTGGTGCTGCGGGGCGGATATCTGCTGGCCCGCCTGCTGACCCGGCTGTTGTCCCGGCTGCTGCTGGTGCTGCTGTTGTTGCTGCGACTGCTGCTGTGACTGCTGCGGGTAGCCCTGCTGCTGGACGGGGGCCTGCTGCGACGCCCAGCCGGGAGCGCTCTGCTGCTGAGGCGCCGGCGCCTGGTGGGCCTGCTGCGCCTGCTGGGGCGCGGCGGCGCCCCCGGCTCCTCCCCCGGTGAGACTCACCCGGGGGCCGTCGGTGGCGTTCCCGAGATGCACGGCCGAGCCGGCGCCGATCTCCAGCTGCTGGATCCGCCGGCCCTGCGCATAGGTGCCGTTGGTGGAACCGTGGTCTTCGATGACCCAACCGCGGCCGCCCCAGCTGATGGTGGCGTGCCGCCAGGACACTCTGGCGTCATCGATCACCAGATCACCCTGCGGATCCCTCCCCAGGGTGTACGACCTGGACGGATCGAGTGTCCAGGTCCTTCCGTTCAATTCAAGTACGAGTTCCGGCACTCCACGCCCCACTGGTTTTCCCCCGAGTTTTCCCCATCGCAGGGAGTCTAGGGATGGCGAACATCGGGGGGAACTATTTCAGGCTCGCTCACCTCTTTGAAACCCGGGCCTGGTGCAGTAGGGGCACAAGCGTGTAACAGCGCGCGCGGAGGGGCCCCTGGTGCGGGCCCCGGCGCCGGGGGCGTAACGGACGATCCCGGCCGTACCGCCGCTCGTGATGTCCGGATACGCGGGACCCTCGGGGGATATCCGAGCCCCGCCCGACTACGGTGGGAACCACCATGAGCGCATCTCAGCCACCCCGGACCGCCGACGTCCCCACTCTTCTGGTCAAGATCTTCGGGAAGGACCGCCCCGGAATCACCGCCGGCCTCTTCGACACCCTCGCCGCCTACTCCGTCGATGTGATCGACATCGAGCAGGTCGTCACCCGCGGCCGTATCGTCCTGTGCGCGCTGATCACCTCGCCGACCGCGGAGGGCACGAGCGAGGGCGCACTGCGGGCGACCGTGCACAGCTGGACCGAATCGCTCAACCTCCAGACCGAAATCATCTCCGGCACCGGCGACAACCGGCCACGTGGCAGTGGCCGTTCCCATGTCACCGTCCTCGGCAATCCGCTGACCTCGGAGTCGACCGCCGCCATAGCCGCCAGCATCACCGCCACGGGCGGCAATATCGACCGGATCTTCCGGCTCGCGAAGTACCCGGTCACCGCCGTGGAGTTCGCGGTCTCCGGTGTGGAGACCGAACCGCTGCGCACCGCGCTGGCCACCGCGGGCGCCCAGATCGGGATCGATGTCGCGGTGGTCTCGGCCGGGCTGCACCGGCGGGCCCAGCGGCTGGTGATCATGGATGTGGACTCGACCCTCATCCAGGACGAGGTCATCGAGCTGTTCGCGGCGCACGCCGGCTGCGAGGCCGAGGTGGCCGAGGTGACCGCCCGGGCCATGCGCGGTGAGCTGGACTTCGAGCAGTCCCTGCACGCCCGGGTGGAGCTGCTGGCCGGGCTCGACGCGTCGGTCGTGGACAAGGTGCGGTCCGAGGTACGGCTGACACCCGGCGCCCGCACCCTGGTCCGTACCCTCAAGCGGCTGGGCTACCAGGTGGGGGTCGTATCGGGTGGATTCACCCAGGTCACAGACGCTCTCCAGGTTCAGCTGGGGCTTGATTTCGCCGCTGCCAACACGCTGGAGATCGTGGACGGGAAGTTCACCGGACGCGTGGTGGGCGAGATCGTGGACCGGGCCGGCAAGGCGCGGCTGCTGCGCCGGTTCGCCGCCGAGGCGGGGGTGCCGCTGGCGCAGACCGTCGCGATCGGTGACGGCGCCAATGACCTGGACATGCTGAACGCGGCGGGGCTGGGGGTGGCCTTTAACGCCAAGCCCGTGGTCCGCGAGGCCGTGCACACGGCGGTGAACGTGCCGTTCCTCGACACCGTGCTGTATCTGCTGGGCATCACACGGGAAGAGGTCGAGGCGGCGGACTGGGAGGACGGGACGCTCGACTGACCTCGCGGCTCTCCCGTAGGGGGAGAAGTACGACGGGACGGCCCCGGCACCGGCGCATCGCGCCCACGGTGCCGGGGCCGTCCCCGTGCGGTCCCGCTGTCTCTCCGTACCGTCCCTGCCGTACCCGTACCCGTACGGGTACGCGTACCCGTACCGTCAGTCGCGCGGGGTCCAGAACGCGTCGAGCCTGCCGACGCCGTGCTCGACCGACTTCCAGCCGCCGGTGAAGCCGATCACGGCGTACGCGGAGGTGGGGAAGCCGCTGCGGTTCATCCGCGGCAGAAGATCGCCGGAGGTCTGGCCCGCGAGGGCGTCGGCGAGCGCGTGCATACCGGGGTTGTGGCCGATCAGAATCAGGTCGTTCACCGTGTCGGGCGTCTCGTTGATCACGGCGATCAGCTCGCCGAGCGACGCGTCGTAGAGCCGCTCCTCGTAGACGGTCCGGGGGCGCTGGGACAGCTCCGGCACGACGAGCTTCCAGGTCTCCCGCGTTCTGGCCGAGGTCGAGCAGAGAGCCAGATCGAAGACGATGCCGGTCGCGGCGAGACTGCGGCCCGCGCCGGGCGCGTCCGCGCGGCCTCTGTCGGCGAGCGGACGCTCGTGGTCGGACACCTCGGGCCAGTCGGCCTTCGCGTGCCGGAGTAGGACGATCCTTCGGGGTGTATCGACGCTCATACGATCCAGCTTCGCACGAACCACGCCACGCGGCGCAGGGTGTTGACACGTACCACCCGCTACCGGGCGAGCGTGACCTGAAGGCGCTCCAGGATCCGCACGACCGCCGGGTCGCCCGTCGCCGCGTGCGCCGGGCCGGGCTCGGCCACCAGCAGGAACAGCACACCGAAGGCGAGCGCCGGGAGCGCCAGGGACCACCACGGCAGCCGTATCGCGCCGCCGGAGCGTGATGCCTGGGCGTGCGTGCGGGAGTGCGGGTGGGCCGCCATGGCCGCCTCCGTGAGGTCGGTGGATCCGTGGGTCGCCGGATCCCGTGGGTCGGTGCGTCCGTCGCGTGGTGTCGACGTACTCACAACCTACGGATCACCGGCTCCGGTTCCCATCCGGCAACCCACCCACTTCACCCTGACCCCTGCCCCCTAGGGGTCCGGGTGCCGGCCCTCTTGCGCCCGGGGCGTTGTTGGTCTAGCGAGGTCGTCTATGGGCTGGCGATCGTGGCCACAATGCTGATGATCACCATGATGCCGATGATCGTGCCGAAGACGAGGAGCAGCTTCCGCTGCCCGTTCTGGGGGTTCGGGTCAAGGACAGGCATGACGTCAGTCTCGCATCAGGGCCTCGTCCTCGATCGTCCGGTCCCGTCCCGCGAACGTACCGGCCAGCATCTGCGGTACGAGGAACGCGGCCATCAGCGCGATCGGCAGCCCCCAGCCGCCGGTGTGCTGGTAGAGGACGCCGACCAGCAGCGGTCCGGGGATGGAGAGCAGATAGCCGAAGCTCTGGGTGAACGCGGAGAGCCGGACGACACCCGCGCCGGACCGCGACCGCATCCCGATCATGGTGAGGGCCAGCGGGAACGAGCAGTTCGAGATCCCGAGGAGCACCGCCCAGAGCCAGGCGCCGGCGGCCGGGGCGAAGTACAGGCCCGCGTAGGCGGTCAGTCCGCAGAGCCCGAGGGCGACGACGATCGGCCCCTGGTGCCGCATCCGGGCGGCCATGCGCGGGATCACGAAGGCCAGCGGCACCCCCATGGCCATGATCAGCGCGAGCAGCAGCCCCGCCGTACCGGCGGAGACCCCGGCGTCGCGGAAGATCTGCGGCATCCAGCCCATGGTGATGTACGCGCCGGTGGCCTGGAGGCCGAAGAAGCAGGCCAGGCTCCAGGCGGTACGGCTGCGCCCGAGCCGCAGCCCGGCACCGGGCTCCGCGGCCGCGGTGTCCGCTCCGGCGGCGACGGCCGGGGCGGCGGACCGCTCCGCCGACCGGTCGCGTACGAGGACGAGCCCCAGCCAGGGCAGTACGGCCACAGCGGCGAGCACCGCCCACACGCCGAGCCCCAGGCGCCAGTCGCCGCCCATCGCGCCGGTCATCGGGACGGTCACGGCGGCGGCGCCGGCGGTACCGAGGGCGAGGGACATGGAGTACAGCCCGGTCATGGTGCCGACCCGGTCGGGGAAGTACCGCTTGACGATCACCGGCATCAGTACGTTGCTGACGGCGATGCCCATGAGCGCGCACGCGCTGGCGGCGAGGAAGAGCGGCGCGCCGCCGGCGAAGGAGCGCAGTGCCACGCCCGCCGTGATCGCGACCATGCCCGCGAGGACGACGGCACCGGGCCCGAAGCGCCGGGCCAGCCGGGGCGCGGCGAAGCCGAAGACCGCGAAGCACAGGGGCGGTACGGAGGTGAGGACGCCGGCGGCGGTACCGCTCATGTGCAGTCCGGTCCGCACCTCTTCGAGCAGCGCGCCGAGGCTGGTGATGGCGGGGCGGAGGTTGAGCGCGGCGAGGACGAGCCCGGCGACCAGGAGCCGGGTGCGCCAGACAGCCGTTCCGCTCGAGGCGGAGGAGGGCGAGGCCGGTATCGGTGTCGGCATCGCGGTCGGCATCGGGGTCGGGGAGAGTGTCCGGGGCTGTGTCGGACGCTGCGGCTCGTCAATCATGAGCCCATCATAGAATCATGGGATGATTAGCGGGACCCGGCCCTCCTCCTCTCCACCGACTCCACCGACTCCACCCGACCGTTTGGGAGCATCATGGCGTTGACCTCACCCCGGCGTACCGCACTCTCCGACCAGGTGATCACCGAGCTGCGGAGCCAGATCACCTCGGGCGTATGGCCGGTGGGCTCCCGTATCCCGACCGAACCCGAGCTGGTCGAGCAGCTGGGGGTGGCCCGTAACACCGTCCGCGAGGCGGTGCGCGCGCTGGCGCACAACGGGCTGCTGGACATCCGGCAGGGCTCGGGAACCTATGTCGTCGCGACCAGCGAGCTGGCCGGGGTGATGCACCGGCGGTTCGCCGACGCCGATCCCCGGCACATCGCCGAACTGCGTTCGACGCTGGAGTCCTCGGCGGCGCGGCTGGCCGCACAGCGGCGTACGGACCGGGATCTGCGGCAGCTGGAGAGCCTGCTCGCCCGGCGTGAGGCGGCGTGGGCGGCGGGCGAGGCGGAGCCGTTCGTCGCGGCCGACGGCGCGCTGCACATGGCGGTCGTCGCGGCCTCGCACAACGAGGTGCTGACCGCCGTCTACGCGGACCTCGGCCATGTGATGCGCGACTGGCTCCGCGACGATGTGGGCCCGGAGCTGCGCCCGGAGAACCACGTGGACCACGCGCGGCTGGTCGCGGCGATCCGGGCGGGTGACGCGGAGGCGGCGGCGCGGGAGGCGGAGAGCTACGCGCCGGCCTGCCTGGCCGACCGGACCTGAACCTGGGTGCACGCAAAAAGGCCGTGTGCCCGTCCGAGGACGGTCACACGGCCTTCGCGTGGTGAGTGCTGGCCGGTCAGGCGCCCATGATGTGCACGCCGGCGTCGACGTGCACGATCTCGCCGGTGGTCTTCGGGAAGAAGTCCGACAGCAGACCGACGACACCGCGTCCGGCCGGCTCCGCGTCGGACATGTCCCACTCCATCGGGGCGCGGTGGTTCCAGACGTCCGCGAGCGACTCGAAGCCCGGGATGGACTTGGCGGCCATCGACTTGAGCGGTCCGGCCGAGATCAGGTTGCAGCGGATGTTCCGCCGGCCCAGATCGCGGGCGAGGTAGCGGTTCGTGGACTCCAGGGCCGCCTTGGCGACACCCATCCAGTCGTACTTCGGCCAGGCGAACTGCGCGTCGAAGGTGAGGCCGACGACCGAGCCGCCGCGCTCCATCAGCGGCAGGCAGGCCGTCGTCAGCGACTTGAGGGAGTACGCGGAGACGTGCACCGCCGTCGAGACGTCCTCCCAGCTGCCTTCGAGGAAGTTGAAGGCGCCCTGCGGGCCGAAGGCGATCGAGTGCACGACACCGTCGAGCCCGGCGCCCTCGCCCTGGATCTCGCGCACCTTGTCGGCCAGGCCGTCCAGGTGCTCCTGGTTGGTGACGTCCAGCTCGATGACCGGGGCGGTCTTGGGCAGCCGCTTGGCGATGCGCTCGACAAGCGTGAGCCGGCCGAAGCCGGTCAGGATGACCTCGGCGCCCTCCTCCTGGGCCACCTTGGCGGCCTGGAAGGCGATGGAGGACTCCGTGAGGACGCCCGTCACGAGAATGCGCTTGCCGGCGAGGATTCCACTCATGTGATCAGTGACCCATGCCCAATCCGCCGTCAACGGGAATGACGGCTCCAGTGATGTACGAGGCGTCGTCGGAGGCGAGGAACCGCACCGTCGCGGCGATCTCCTCCGGCTGCGCGTAACGGCCGAGCGGCACCTGCGAGACGATGCCCGCGCGCTGCTCGTCGGTGAGGACCTTCGTCATGTCGGTGTCCACGAAGCCGGGCGCGACGACATTGAAGGTGATGTTGCGCGAGCCCAGCTCACGCGCCAGCGAGCGGGCGAAACCGACCAGCCCCGCCTTGGAGGCGGCGTAGTTCGCCTGCCCCGCCGAGCCGAGCAGCCCGACGACCGAGGAGATGAGTACGACCCGGCCCTTCTTGGCCCGCAGCATGGCACGGTTGGCGCGCTTGACGACACGGAAGGTGCCGGTGAGGTTGGTGTCGAGTACGGAGGTGAAGTCGTCCTCGGACATCCGCATCAGCAACTGGTCCTTGGTGACACCGGCGTTGGCCACCAGCACCTCCACGGGACCGTGCTTCTCCTCGATCTCCTTGTATGCCTGCTCCACCTGCTCGGCATCGGTGATGTCGCAGCGGACCGCCAGGCACCCCAGCTCCACCAGAGCCTCGGGCGGCTCACCGGAACGGTAGGTGATGGCGACCTTGTCGCCGTTGTCGGCGAAGGCGCGGGCGATGGCGAGGCCGATGCCCCGGTTTCCTCCGGTTACGAGAACCGAGCGGCTCAACGGATCAGCCTTTCCCTAGCGGTCTTGTATCGCTAGAAACCTATCGGCCCCGATCCGGCCATGAGCGATCGCCCCCTGACAGCGCCCGACGACGGACCCTGTTGGATCCCTACAGAACCGGCGTCCCCTCCAAGGCGTCCGCGGCGCGCCTTCGCCGTCGGACAGGAGTGAGAAGTGGGCACAAAGACATGTGGGGCGGTCGGAGTCGGCCGAGACAGATCTTCGCCGCCCGCGTTGTCGGTGCCGCGTGATTCACTGCGAGGAGCTGTCACGTCCCGAGAGCCCGAGAGTGAGAGAAGGGGAGGCATCCGTGCCCCACGAGGTGGATCAGTCGTTCCTGGCGCTGCCGCTACGGGCGCTCGCCGACGCCGCGCTGGCCCGGGCGCGGGCGCTCGGTGCCGAGCATGCCGATTTCCGGTTCGAGCGGGTGCGCAGCGCGTCCTGGCGGCTGCGTGACGCGAAGCCGGCCGGTTCTTCGGACACCACGGATGTGGGGTACGCGGTCCGGGTGGTGCACAGCGGCTCCTGGGGTTTCGCCTCCGGGGTGGATCTGTCGATGGACGCGGCGGCGCGGGTGGCCGGGCAGGCCGTGGCGATGGCGCGGCTGTCCGCGAAGGTGATCGCCGCCGCCGGTTCGGACGAGCGGGTCGAGCTGGCCGCGGAGCCGGTGCACGCCGAGAAGACCTGGGTGTCGGCGTACGGCATCGACCCGTTCGAGGTGCCCGACGAGGAGAAGGCCGCGCTGCTGGCCGAGTGGAGCGGGCGGCTGCTGCGGGCCGAGGGTGTGGCGCATGTGGACGCGTCGCTGGTGACCGTCCATGAGAACAAGTTCTACGCGGACACGGCGGGTACGGTCACCACCCAGCAGCGGGTCCGGCTGCATCCGCAGCTGACGGCGGTCGCGGTGGACGGCGACAGCGGCGGGTTCGACTCGATGCGGACGATCGCGCCGCCGGCCGGCCGCGGCTGGGAGTATCTGACGGGCACCGGCTGGGACTGGGACGCGGAGCTGGAGCGGATACCGGAGCTGCTCGCGGAGAAGATGCGCGCGCCGAGCGTCGAGGCGGGGACGTACGACCTGGTGGTCGACCCGTCCAACCTCTGGCTGACGATCCACGAGTCGATCGGCCACGCCACGGAGCTGGACCGGGCGCTGGGGTACGAGGCGGCGTACGCGGGCACGTCGTTCGCGACCTTCGACCAGCTGGGCAAGCTGGCGTACGGCTCCTCTGTGATGAATGTGACGGGCGACCGCACCGCCGAGCACGGGCTCGCGACCATCGGGTACGACGACGAGGGCGTCGAGGCGCAGTCGTGGGACCTGGTGAAGGACGGCACCCTGGTCGGGTATCAGCTGGACCGCAGGATCGCGAAGCTGACGGGCCTCGGCCGCTCCAACGGCTGCGCGTTCGCGGACTCGCCGGGGCATGTGCCGGTGCAGCGGATGGCGAACGTGTCGCTGAAGCCGGATCCCGGCGGGCTCGCGACGGAGGATCTGATCGGCGGGGTGGAGCGCGGCATCTATGTGGTCGGCGACCGGTCCTGGTCGATCGACATGCAGCGGTACAACTTCCAGTTCACGGGCCAGCGCTTCTTCCGGATCGAGAACGGCCGGCTGGCGGGCCAGTTGCGCGATGTCGCCTACCAGGCGACGACAACGGACTTCTGGGGCTCGATGGAGGCGGTCGGCGGACCGCAGACGTATGTCCTGGGCGGTGCCTTCAACTGCGGCAAGGCCCAGCCGGGCCAGGTCGCGGCGGTCTCGCACGGCTGCCCGTCCGCACTGTTCCGCGGCGTCAACATCCTTAATACGACTCAGGAGGCCGGACGATGACGGCGACCACCTCCCCCGGCCGGGGGTCCGGGGGTCGTCCCCCGGGACAGCACAGCCTTAATACGACTCAGGAGGCGGGACGATGAGCGGCGCGATCAGGAGCAGCAGGCCGCACGAGATAGTCGAGCGCGCGCTCGAACTGTCCACCGCCGACGGCTGTGTGGTCATCGCGGACGAGCAGTCGTCGGCCAATCTCCGCTGGGCGGGCAACGCGCTGACCACCAACGGGGTCACCCGGGGCCGTACGCTCACCGTCGTCGCGACCGTCGACGGCGCGCGGGGCACCGCGTCAGGGGTGGTGTCGCGGGCCGCGGTGACGGCCGACGAGCTGGAGCCGCTGGTCCGGGCCGCCGAGGCCGCCGCGCGCGGGGCCGGGCCGGCCGAGGACGCGGGGCCGCTGGTGGCGGCCGGAGAGGCGTCGGGCGACTTCACGGACGCGCCCCTGGAGACGACCTCCGCCGTCTTCGCGGACTTCGCGCCGGCGCTCGGCGAGGCGTTCGCCCGGGCCCGGGCGGGCGGCCGTGAGCTGTACGGCTTCGCGAACCACGAGCTGACGTCGACGTATCTGGGGACGTCGACGGGGGTGCGGCTGCGCCACGACCAGCCCAACGGCACCCTTGAGGTGAACGCCAAGTCGCCGGACCGTACGCGGTCGGCGTGGGCGGGCCGGGCCACCCGCGACTTCAAGGACGTCGACCCCGGCGCGCTCGACGCGGAGCTGGCCCGCCGGCTGGCCTGGGCCGAGCGGAGGATCGAGCTGCCCGCCGGGCGGTACGAGACGCTGCTGCCGCCGACCGCCGTGGCCGATCTGCTGATCTACCAGCTGTGGTCCTCGGCGGCCCGGGACGCGGTGGAGGGCCGTACGGTCTTCTCCCGCCCCGGCGGCGGCACCCGTGTCGGGGAGACCCTCTCCCCGCTGCCGCTCACGCTCCGCTCGGACCCGGCCGAGCCGGGGCTGGAGTCCGCGCCGTTCGTGATCGCGCACGCGTCCGGCGACGACGCGTCCGTCTTCGACAACGGTCTGCCGCTGTCCCCGACGGACTGGGTACGGGACGGCAAGCTGGACCGGCTGGTCACCACCCGGCACAGCGCCGCCCTGACCGGCCTCCCGGTCGCGCCGGGCATCGGGAACCTGATCCTGGACGGCGCCGGTGAGCGGTCGCTGGAGGAGATGGTGGCGGGCACCGCGCGCGGGCTGCTGCTGACCTGCCTCTGGTACATCCGCGAGGTCGACCCGGCGACGCTGCTGCTCACCGGGCTGACCCGGGACGGGGTGTATCTGGTGGAGAACGGCGAGGTCGTCGGCGAGGTGAACAATTTCCGGTTCAACGAGTCGCCGGTCGATCTGCTGTCCCGGGCCACCGAGGCGGGGCGTACGGAGAAGACGCTGCCGCGCGAGTGGGGCGACTGGTTCACCCGGGCCGCGATGCCCGCGCTGCGGGTGCCCGACTTCAATATGAGTTCGGTCAGCCGGGGCGTATGACCCCCATAGACTGACCGGTGGTACATCCATTGACGTGCGAGGAGAGACCCGACCGTGACGGACATCGTCGACGAGCTGAAGTGGCGCGGGCTGTTCGCCCAGTCCACTGACGAGGACGCTTTGCGCAAGGCGCTCGCGGACGGTCCTGTCACGTTCTATTGCGGCTTCGACCCGACGGCGCCCAGCCTGCACGTGGGCCATCTGGTGCAGGTGCTGACCGTGCGCAGGCTCCAGCAGGCCGGACACCGGCCGCTGGCGCTGGTCGGCGGGGCGACGGGGCAGATCGGTGACCCGCGCCCGACGGCCGAGCGGACGCTGAACGATCCGGAGACGGTGGCCGGCTGGGTGGCCCGGCTGCGGTCGCAGATCGAGCCGTTCCTCGCCTTCGACGGGCCGAACGCGGCGACGATGGTCAACAACCTGGACTGGACCGCGGGCCTGTCCGCGATCGAGTTCCTGCGGGACATCGGCAAGCACTTCCGGGTGAACAAGATGCTCACGAAGGACTCGATCGCCCGCCGGCTGGAGTCCGACGAGGGCATCAGCTACACCGAGTTCAGCTACCAGCTCCTCCAGAGCATGGACTTCCTGGAGCTGTACCGGCGCTACGGCTGCGTCCTCCAGCAGGGCGGCAGCGACCAGTGGGGCAATCTCACCGCCGGTCTCGATCTGATCCACCGGGTCGAGCCGGGCGCCGAGGTGCACGCGCTGGCGACACCGCTGATGGTGAAGGCGGACGGCACGAAGTTCGGCAAGACGGAGGGCGGGGCGGTCTGGCTCGACCCGGCCATGACCACGCCGTACGCGTTCTACCAGTTCTGGCTGAATGTGGACGACCGCGACATCTCCGCCTACAGCCGCATCCTCAGCTTCAGGTCGCGGGCCGAGCTGACCGAGCTGGAGGCGCTCACCGCGGAGCGTCCGCAGGCCCGCGCGGCCCAGCGGGCGCTGGCCGAGGAGCTGACGACGCTCGTGCACGGCGCGGACCAGTGCGCGGCGGTCGTCGCCGCGTCCCGGGCGCTCTTCGGCCAGGGCGAGCTGACGGAGCTGGACGAGGCGACGCTCGGCGCCGCGCTCTCCGAGGTGCCGCACGCCACGGTCGCCGCTCCGGCGCCGGTGGTGGACCTGCTGGTCGAGACGGGTCTGGCGGCGAGCAAGTCGGCCGCGCGCCGTACGGTCAAGGAGGGCGGCGCGTACGTGAACAACGTGAAGGTCGCCGACGCGGACGCGGTCCCGGACCGGTCGGAGCTGCTGCACGGCCGCTGGCTGGTGCTGCGCCGCGGCAAGAAGAACCTGGCCGCGATCGAGATCGCCCAGGGCTGACCGCCCGACCGTACCTACGGACAACTGCCGGGCTGTACGGGAAGAAGCCTTCCCGTACAGCCCGGCAGCCGTGTGTCCTGTTTTCGGGGGCTAGATTCTCTCGCGATGGTTCTCGGTGCCCCTGCCGCCCCTGATCGCACTCCAGAGTTTCGCGCCCAGGGCGACCACGACGATGGCCCCGATCAGCTGGAGCACATGGCGGGTCCAGTCGATGCCACTGGTGTGGCGGACACCTATCCATCCCGCGACGGCATTGCCGAGAATGCTGCCCAGGATGCCGAACACAGCCGTCAGCCACAGCGGGATCTGCTGCTTGCCGGGGATGATCGCACGGGCGATCAGACCGAGCACCAGCCCCACGACGATGACCCACAACCAACTCATGGTCGCCTCCTCACGCGGCGCGATATGCGCATGACCGACAGTCTGTGCCGGTCGGCCATTCGGCGCATGTCGGGCAGGGCCGTACGAGGTGGACCGGCGGGGGCGCGAGGGCGACCCCCTCTCGTTCCCGGGAGAGCCGCGGCGTACCGTGGTGGGGCCCCGGTCCGGGGCGAGCCGGCACAGCTGAATCGGGTGGTGGGTCGGGATGCGGAAGAAGAGCGGCTCCGAGGTCTTCCAGATCACGGGAGCGCGCCGGGGACTGGCCGAGGATGTGCGCGGGCGGCAGCGCCGCTATGTGATCTCCATGTCGCTGCGGACCGTCGCGGTGATCGCGACCGCCGCGCTGTGGAACGTCCAGCGGCCGATCGCGATCGTGGCCCTGGCGCTGGGTGTGCTGCTGCCCTATGTGGCGGTGGTGATCGCCAACGGCGGCCGGGAGAACGTCACTTCGCTCCCGTCCACCTTTGTGACCGTCGAGCCGCGTACGATGATCGCGCCGCCCGCCGAGCAGGTCGCGCCCGCCGCGGCGCCGACCGGCGACGGAGCCGGGGAGCGCGGCCGGGACGATATCCAGAACGGCCGGGGATAGACCAAGCTCAAGAAAACCTCAGATCAATCGTGAAGTTCTTGTGCACGACACCCCCCTGTCCGTGACATACTTTGCAGGCGCTCCGCATCCCCCGTCGGAGCGACAGACCGACGCCGGGCAGCTCCCCCCGTGGCTGCCCGGCGTCGTTTTTTTCGGTCGGCGTCGTTTTCTCGGCCGTAGGGTGGAGAGGTGAACTTCCCCCTCTTCGACGGCCCCGCCCAGAGCGGCCCCGATGGCGCCGCCACCGCCCCCGTCTGCTCCGCCAAGGGGTGCCGCGTCGCCGCCGTATGGGTCCTGGCCTGGAACAATCCCAAGCTGCACACGCCGGAGCGGCGCAAGACATGGCTGGCCTGCGAGGAGCACCGGGAGCATCTCTCCTCGTTCCTCGGGGTACGCGGCTTCCTCAAGGACGTGGTGACGCTGGACGCGTGGGAGCGGTCCGCGGCGGACGGCGACCCGGCGGGCGGTGTGTCCGGCTCAGCCGCCGATGGCTGACATGGGGCGGTCCGGCTGGAGGAACTCCGGGTCGTCCAGACCCGATCCGGCCTTCTTTCCCCACATCGCGGTCTTCCAGAGGCCGGCTATCTCGTCGTCGGACGCGCCGGAGCGCAGCGCGCCGCGCAGATCCGTCTCCTCCTGGGCGAAGAGGCAGTTGCGCACCTGGCCGTCGGCCGTGAGCCGCGTACGGTCGCAGGCTCCGCAGAACGGGCGGGTGACGGAGCCGATGACGCCGACCCGGTACGGCCCGCCGTCCACCGTCCAGCGCTCGGCCGGGGCGGAGCCCCGCTCCTCGGCGCCCTCGTCGGTGAGCGTGAAGCGCGTACGCAGCGAGGCGAGGATGTCACCGGCCGTGATCATGCCCGCGCGCTTCCAGCCGTGCTGGGCGTCGAGGGGCATCTGCTCGATGAACCGCAGCTCGTAGCCGTGCTCCAGCGCCCAGGCCAGCAGGTCGGGGGCCTCGTCCTCGTTGAGCCCCGGCATCAGTACGGCGTTGATCTTGACCGGGGTCAGTCCCGCCTCGTGCGCGGCGCGCAGTCCGGCGAGGACGTCCGCGTGCCGGTCGCGGCGGGTGAGGGTCTTGAAGGCGGCGGGGCGCAGGGTGTCCAGCGAGACATTGACCCGGTCGAGCCCGGCCTCCTTCAGCGCGGCGGCCGTACGCCCGAGCCCGATGCCGTTGGTCGTCAGGGATATCTCGGGGCGCGGCGCCAGCCCGGCGCAGCGCGCCACGATCCCGACGAGGCCGGGGCGGAGCAGCGGCTCACCGCCGGTGAAGCGGACCTCGGTGATCCCGAGGCGGCCGACGGCGATGTCGATCAGCCGGATGATCTCGTCATCGCTCAGCAGGTCGGACTTGGTGAGCCACTGGAGGCCCTCCTCCGGCATGCAGTACGTGCACCGCAGATTGCAGCGGTCCGTGAGCGAGACACGGAGATCGGTGGCGACGCGGCCGAAGGTGTCGATAAGCACGGTGAGCCTCCTCCCGAGTGGTGATCCGAACGTACTGACCGAACACGTTCGAGCCTACGTCAGACCACTGACACCGACGTGGCCGCGCCGCGGGGAACGCGGCGCGGCCACGGAGGGCGTGGGGAACGACCGGCTCAGTGCGCCCCCGTGCCCGTCAGGGATTTGACCTCCAGCTCCGCGTACTTGCCCGTGTCCGGCTCCTCCTTCGACAGGACGGTGCCCAGCCAGCCGAGCAGGAAGCCCAGCGGGATCGAGATCAGCCCGGGGTTCTCCAGCGGGAAGAAGTGGAAGTCGACGTCCGGGAACATCGACGTGGGCTTCCCCGAGACGACCGGCGAGAAGAGCACCAGCAGCACCGAGGAGGTCAGCCCGCCGTAGATCGACCACAGCGCGCCCTGGGTGGTGAATCTCTTCCAGAACAGGCTGTACAGGATCGTCGGCAGGTTGGCGGAGGCCGCGACGGCGAAGGCGAGCGCGACCAGACCGGCCACGTTCAGATCGCGGGCGAGGGCGCCGAGCGCGATGGAGACGACGCCGATGGCGACGGTCGCCCAGCGGGCCGCCCGTACCTCTTCCTTCTCGGTGGCTTCACCCTTACGGATGACGTTTGCGTAGATGTCGTGCGCGAAGGACGACGAGGACGCCAGGGTCAAGCCCGCGACCACGGCGAGGATGGTGGCGAAGGCGACCGCGGAGATCACGGCGAGCAGGATCGCGCCCCCGGTCGACCCCGCGCCGCCGCCGATCTCCAAGGCGGTCAGCGGTGCCGCCGTGTTGCCGGACTTGTTGGAGGCGATGATGTCGGCGGGCTTGAGCAGGGCCGCGGCGCCGAAGCCGAGCACGATGGTCATCAGGTAGAAGGAGCCGATGATGCCGATCGCCCAGATGACCGACTTCCGGGCGGCCTGCGCGGTCGGAACGGTGTAGAAGCGGATCAGGATGTGCGGCAGTCCCGCCGTACCGAGCACCAGCGCGATGCCGAGCGAGATGAAGTCCAGCTTCGAGGTCGCCGTGGCTCCGTACTTCAGCCCCGGCTCCAGGAAGGCCGAGCCCTTGCCGCTGTTGCTCGCGGCCGTACCGAGCAGGTCGGAGAGGTTGAAGTGGAACTTCCACAGGATCAGGAACGTGATCAGCAACGTACCCGCGATGAGCAGGACGGCCTTGACCATCTGGACCCAGGTGGTGCCCTTCATCCCGCCGATCGTGACGTAGAGGATCATGAGCAGCCCGACCAGCGCGACGATGACGATCTTCCCCGCGTCGCTGGTGATGCCGAGCAGCAGCGAGACCAGCACGCCCGCGCCGGCCATCTGCGCCAGCAGATAGAAGATCGACACGACGATGGTGGAGGTGCCGGCGGCGGTACGGACCGGACGCTGGCGCATGCGGTACGCGAGGACGTCGCCCATCGTGTACCGGCCGGAGTTGCGCAGCGGCTCCGCGACCAGCAGCAGCGCCACCAGCCAGGCGACCAGGAAGCCGATCGAGTACAGGAAGCCGTCGTAGCCGAAGAGGGCGATGGCTCCGGCGATGCCGAGGAACGACGCGGCGGACATGTAGTCGCCGGAGACCGCGAGGCCGTTCTGGAAGCCGGTGAACTGACGGCCGCCCGCGTAGAAGTCGGAGGCGTTCTTGGTCTGCCGGCCGGCCCAGACCGTGATGATCAGGGTGGCCACCACGAAGAGCCCGAAGAGCGTGATGATCAGCGGCCGGTGCTCGCTGGCGTCGCCGGTGGCGGCGAGCTGGACGGGCACGAGCTGGAGCGGCACATCGACAGGCCCGCTCAGGAGTGCGACCGAGTGGCTCATGCGTCCGCCTCCATACGGGACTTGATGGCTTCGGCGCCCGGGTCGAGCCGGCGGGACGCGTGCCGCGCGTAGATCCAGGCGATCAGGAAGGTGGTGGCGAACTGCGCGAGACCGAACACCAGGGCGACATTGATGTTGCCGAAGAGCTTGGTGCCCATGAATCCGCCCGCGTAGTTGGACAGCAGGACGTACAGCAGGTACCAGGCGATGAAGGCGATGGTCAGCGGGAAGGCGAAGGCGCGGTACGTACGCCGCAGTTCGGCGAATTCCGCGCTCTCCTGCACCGCGACGAACTGAGCCGTCGTGGGCTGGGCCCTCGTGGGCGGTTCGGGTGCCGGGGGCTCGGCGGCCTGCGGCTCGGGCGGCGGTACGTCGGAAGCCACGGAATCTCCTCGTGACGCGGGTGCGGTGGAGTGGGACATGGCGCGGGGAACCTCACAAGGGGGGTGGGCGGATGCTCGTCCCCCTGACAACGGCACGGAGGGCACGGCGAAGCGGTTCACCCCAGGGCTTTTTCTTCCGGAATCAATCCGGAATTGACGCCGGGAACGATTGAAGAGCACCGATGATCAGCGATAGCTTCACTGGTCATGTACCCGTCCAGCGCAGCCCGCGCGGGGACGGCACTCACGGATGATGTGGAGAACCCATGGCTCATCTGGGATCCAGAAGGCGGCGCGCACTGGCGCTGCCCGTAGGTCTGGCGCTCACGGTCTCGCTCGGCTTCCTGCCGGGCACGGCCTCGGCCGCTCAGACGGGCGGACCCACGCCGGTCGTGACGGACGGTCCGAAGCTCTCGTACGTCGTCAACACGTACGGCGGGGCCCTGACGGCCACATCGGTCAAGAAGGCGATAGACCGGGCCGGCGGCACGGTGGTGACCTCCTACGACAAGATAGGTGTCATCGTCGCCACCTCGCAGAACCCCGAGTTCGCGAAGACCGTGCGCAAGGCCGGCGGGGTCTTCTCGGCCGGAGCCACCCGCACCGCACCGCTCCCCTCGCAGTCCACGACGGACATCGGCGCGCCCGTGGAGCTGACGGCCGAGCAGGTCGAGGCGGTGACGGCGGCGACGGCGAAGGCGTCTTCCTCCGCTTCCGCCGCGGCGGCCGAGCCGGACCCGCTGGAGCCCCTCCAGTGGGACCTGCCCGCCATCAAGGCGGACAAGGCGCACCTGAAGACGCTCGGCAGCTCGAAGGTCACCGTCGGTGTCATCGACACGGGTGTCGACGACACCCACCCGGACCTCGCGCCGAACTTCAACCGCGCGGCCTCGGTCAACTGCGTCAGCGGCAAGCCCGACACGACGGACGGCGCCTGGCGGCCGACCGCCGCGGAGAGCCCGCACGGCACCCATGTCGCGGGTGAGATAGCCGCGGCGAAGAACGGCATCGGCGTCACCGGCGTGGCGCCGGGCGTCCAGGTCGCGGGCATCAAGGCGTCCACCCCGGCCGGCTACTTCTACGCCGAGGCCGTCGTGTGCAGCTTCGTCTGGGCGGCCGACCACGGCATCGACGTGACGAACAACAGCTATTACACCGACCCGTGGTACTTCAACTGCGTGACCGACCCCGATCAGAAGGCCCTGGTCGACGCCCTCACCCGGGCCACCCGGTACGCGGAGAGCAAGGGCACGGTCAACATCGCCGCGGCGGGCAACGAGAACTACGACCTCGCCGCCCGTACGATCGACGACTCCTCCAGCCCGAACGACTCGACCCCGGTCGACCGCACCATCGACACGTCGAAGTGCTTCGACATCCCGACCGAGCTGCCGGGTGTCGTCACCGTCTCGGCCACCGGTGCGAAGGGCCTGAAGTCCTCGTTCTCGAACCACGGTCTCGGCGTCATCGACCTGACGGCCCCGGGCGGCGACGCCACCCGCTACCAGACCCCGGAACCCCCGGCGACCAGCGGTCTGATCCTCGGCCCGCTGCCGGGCGCCCGGTGGGGCTACATGGCCGGTACGTCGATGGCCTCCCCGCATGTCGCGGGCGTGGCCGCGCTGCTGAAGTCGACGCACCCGCACGCCTCGGCCGCCGCCATCAAGGCGCTGCTCAAGGTCCAGGCGACGAAGGTGGCCTGCCCCGAGACGTACGACCTCAACGGTGACGGCGTCGCCGACGCCGAGTGCACCGGAAGCAAGTACTACAACAGCTTCTACGGGGCGGGGCTTGTCGACGCCCTGGCCGCGGTGAAGTAGCGACGGACGAACGAAGGCGTGGACCGTACCCCCGAGGGCCGGGGTACGGCCCACGCCCGTACGCCCGTCCCCCCATAGCGGCCAACCGTCCAACCGCGCAAACCGGCCTCCCGGCGGACCCGTCCGCCGTACGATCCTGTGCACGGTGAACGGTGCGTGCCCGCGGACGGTGCGTGAGGCGGCCAGGGCGGCCAGAGGGCGGGCAATTCCGTGACGGGTATGGAAATGGCGCTGGTCCGGCTCGCGGGCGCGGTCGGCGGCGCCGTCGCGAAGTCGCTGCTCTCCCCGAGGCCGGGCGCCGCCCTGGTCCCCGACCCGCTCCGCCCGCTCCCCCGCCCGGCGAGCCCCGACCGGCTGGCGAAGGTGCTGGCGCGGCGCCTCTCCCCCTCGTACGCCTCGTACGCCGCCCTGCCCGAGCACGAACGGCTGGCGGCCGTCGATTCCGTACGGGACACCTTCGCGGCGGCGGGCGACCTGGGCGCCGAGCGGTTGTTCGCGCTGGATCTCGACCCGGCGCGGCTCCGCGACGAGCTGCGCTCCCCGGCGGCAGGGCTGGGTGAGCGGGCGCGGGGACTGTACGACGAGTTGCTCGGGCTGTGCTGCGCGCATCTGGTGGAGCAGCTGACGGCGCATCCCTCCTTCCCGGCGCGGGCGGCGGTGGAGCAGACGCGGGCGGCGGGGCGTACGCGCGAGCTGGTGGCGGACGTACGGGAGAGGCTGGGGCCGCGCGCGGACGCGGTGGCGCTCGACTTCGAGGCGCGGTACGCGGCCTATGTGACCGCCACCCACGGCCGGCTGGAGCTGTTCGGGCTGACGCTGGGCCGATCGAGCCGCGAACTTCCCCTGGACACCGCCTACATCAGCCTCGCCATGAGCGGCGAGCGGGAGATCCCGGGGCTGCCGCGCGTCGGCCCCGCGACGCTCACCACCGAACAGGCGCTGGCGGGCGCGGACCGGCTGCTGCTGCGCGGAGCGGCCGGTTCCGGCAAGAGCACACTGGTGCAATGGCTGGCCGTGACCGCGGCCCGACGCGGCTTCCTGCCCGAACTGGCGGACCTGAACCGGTGCGTCCCCTTCGTCCTGCGGCTGCGCGCCTTCACCGCGGCGGAGGCTCTCCCGCTGCCGGAGGACTTCCTGCGGGCGGCGGGCGTCCCGCTGACCCCGGCAGGAGGCTGGGCGGAGTCCCTGCTGACGGAGGGCCGGGCGCTGGTCCTGGTCGACGGTGTGGACGAGGTGCCGACAAGGCTGCGGGCGCGTACGGAAGCCTGGCTGAAGTCCCTGGTGGCGGCGTTCCCCCGGGCACGGTACGTGGTGACGACCCGCCCGTCCGCCGTCCCCGTGGACTGGCTGTCCGGGCTGAGCTTCGTGGCGCACTCGCTGCTGCCGATGGAGCGGGAGACCATCGGCTCGTTCGTCGGCCACTGGCACGACGCGGCACGGCTGGAGTGCCAGGCGGCCGACGAACGCGCGCGGCTCGACACGTACGAGACCTCCCTCATGCACGCCGTGACCACACGCCGGGACCTGGGCCGGCTGGCAACAAATCCGCTGATGTGCGCGCTGCTCTGCGCCTTGAACCGGGACCGCCGGATGCAACTCCCGCGAGCCCGGAAGGAGTTGTACGACGCGGCACTGGAAATGCTGCTCGTGCGGAGGGACACGGAACGCGAGATCCAGGGAGTCGAGGGCGTCACCCTCACCCGCGACGAACAGACGGCCCTGCTCCAGCGCCTCGCGTACTGGCTGATCCGCAACGGCCAGGTGGAGGCGGCACGGGACGAGGCCGTGGAGATGGTCGGCGCATGGCTGGCCGCGATGCCCCAGGTGGCGGGCGCGGCGGAGCACGTCTTCCAGCACCTGCTGATCCGCAGCGGCCTGCTCCGCGAACCGGTCCCGGGCGCCGTCGACTTCGTCCACCGCACCTTCCAGGACTACCTGGGCGCGAAGGCGGCGGTCGAGGCGCGCGACTTCGGCGTACTGGTGAAGAACGCGCACGACGACCAGTGGGACGACGTGGTACGGATGGCGGTCGGCCACGCCCGCGTGGACGAACGGGCGCGCCTGCTCAAGCAGTTGCTCCGCCGCGCGGACCGCGCACCCCGGCTGCGCAACCGGCTGGTACTGCTGGCGGCGACCTGCCTGGAACACGCACCGGAGCTGGATCCGGAGGTACGGGGCGAGGTGGAGCGGCGGACGGAGGAGCTGGTGCCGCCGCGTGGAAGGCAGGACGCGGAGGAGCTGGCGAAGGTCGGGGAGCTGGTCATCGAACTGCTGCCGGGGCCGGAGGGACTGGACGAGAGCACGGCGGCAGCGGTGGTGCGGACTGCGGGACTCATCAAGGGGGATGCCGCCCTCGCCGTGATCTCACGGTTCCGGGAGGACGTGCGGCCGTGGGTGGTCGACGAGGTGTCCGAGGCGTGGGGTTCGTTTGACAGTGAGTCGTATGCGAAAGCGATTCTGTCCGGCCAGGACTGGAGGGAGTGCTATCTGACCGTCTACTCCCCGGAACAGCTGCTGGCCTTACGTCACGTTCCCCAGGCCCAAAACGTGGGTGTGATCGGCAACCATCGCGATCTGACGCCTGTGCTTACCCTGGAACAGCTGAACGGGGTACAGCTAGTGGTCAACGATGTGCTCACCGACCTCTCCGTTCTCACGGCGCTCCCTCACCTCACCAGCGTGAGCCTGAACCGCTGTCTCGGGGTACGGGATCTGAAGGCTCTGGCCAGGCCCGGGCTCACCCATCTAAGTCTGACTGAGCTGCATCACGAGATTCAGTTGGACTCTCTGAGCGAGATGCCGGATCTCCAATTCGCCCATCTCGCCTCTCCCTTACTCATGGAGGGCGTCGGCGAACTGCCGATCGGCCCGCAGCTGACCAGCCTCTCGCTCGGCCTCCAGGCCCGCTACCTCGACTTGGCAGGCATCGAGCGCTGGCCACATCTCACAGAACTTACGCTGCGCGGATCGACACAGATCCGGCAGCTGGCCGGAATGCCATCGCTCAGCGGACTACGCGTATTGGACCTCCACCTCCAGGATCCGCTGGATCTCAGAGATATCAGCCATCTTGCTGAGCTTCAGACACTCATGCTGTGGAACTGCGAAGTGCCTGACGGGCTGGACCCGCTGCGCGATCTGCCGGCCCTTACCACTCTGCGGTTCTTCGACTGTGGCCAGTCGGGATCTCCGCTTGACCTGAGCCCGCTGGCCGATCTGGAGCAACTCACCATCACACTGTGGGAGAACGACACCCCCGCGACCGGCGCAGACCTCTTCCCGCCCGGCCGCATCATCCGCGACCCCAACTGAACCCGGCCGCAGCGGAGGACCGGACTACGGGTCTGTCAGCCCCGGCCCGTATTCTCTGTGACCATGCTTGACGACCAGACGACAGCAGTGACGTGGCCGGCCGCCTATCCCGAGGGGTACGCGGTCGTCGACGTCGAGACCACCGGCCTCGCCCGCGACGACCGGATAGTGTCGGCTGCCGTCTACCGCCTGGACGCCCGGGGCAATGTCGAGGACCACTGGTACACCCTGGTCAATCCGGAGCGCGATCCCGGGCCGGTGTGGATCCACGGGCTGACGACCGATGTGCTGGCCGATGCCCCGCTCTTCCCCGAGATCGCCGGTGCGCTGGCCGAACGGCTCGACGGCCGGGTGCTCGTGGCGCACAACGCGATCTTCGACTGGTCGATGATCTCCCGGGAGTACGCACGGGCGGAGCGGACCGCGCCCACCCGGCAGCGGCTGTGCACCATCGCGCTCTCCAAGGAGTTGGGGCTGCCGCTGCCCAACCACAAGCTGGAGACGCTCGCCGCGCACTTCGGTGTCGTACAGCAGCGCGCGCACCACGCGCTGGACGACGCGCGGGTGCTGGCCGAGTCGTTCCGGCCGAGTCTGCACGCGGCGGCCCGGGACGGCGTACGGCTGCCGCTGCTGGAGTGCCGGCCGCTCACCGAGTGGTCCGACGGGCCCGCGACGCCCCGGGTCGGCTATCAGGCGTCGTACCGGCAGTCGAGCTGGCGGCCCTCGCGCAAGCGGCCCGCGTGCCCGTATCCGAACCCCGGGCGGTATGTCGTGGGCGGGCGGCTGACACAGGGGATGCGGGTGGCGTTCTCGGGTGACACCTCCGTCGACCGCGAACTGCTGGAGGACCGGGCCGTGGAGGCGGGGCTGCATGTCGCGACGAGCATCTCGCGGCTGACCAGCCTGCTGGTGACCAACGACCCGGACTCGTCCACGTCCAAGACGGTCAAGGCCGCGTCGTTCGGCACACCGGTGATCGACGAGGCGGCCTTCACCCAGCTGCTGCGGGACGTGGCACCGGCCGACACGTCCCCCTGACGGCACATCGGGGCGGCTCCGGCGGTACGCGGGCGGCGGATACCGCCGCTCGGGTGCCCCGTCCGCGACCCGCCCCGGGGAGCCTTGCCAGCACCGTCCGCGCCACCGACCATCCAGCGCATGGCACGTTGCGAGGTATGCGGCAATGACTACGAGCTGGCGTTCTACGTGGAGACGCAGGACGGCGCGCGGCACGTCTTCGACTCGTTCTCCTGCGCCATCCACCGTATGGCGCCCATCTGTGAACACTGCCGGGTCCAGATCATCGGACAGGGCGTCGAGGCCGATGGCCACTGGTACTGCGGCGGGCACTGCGCCCGCGCGGACGGACGGGTGGGCATCGTAGACCGGGTGTGAGGCGGGCACACGCTCCCGCGCCGCAGCAGGGTCACGCGAAATGTCCACCCCCCGTCCGTGCCTCCGACGCCCCCCGAGTACCGTCGGAGGCGTGTACCGCTTCCTGTTGTCCCGGCAGTGGGTGATCCTCACCCTCCTCGGCCTCGCCCTCATTCCCACGATGATCGAGCTGGGCTTCTGGCAGTTCCACCGCCATGAGCACAAGGTCGCCCAGAACGCGCTGATCGCGGACAACCTCGATGCGAAGCCCGTCCCGGTCACCGAGCTGACCTCCCCGGGACACACCGTCCCGCGCGCCGACTACTGGCGTACGGTCACGGCCACCGGCCGGTTCGACCCGGCGCACGAGGTGGTCGTCCGGCGCAGGACCTCCAGCGACGACCGGATCGGCTACCACGTCCTCATCCCGCTGATCCTCAAGGACGGCCGCGCGGTCATCGTCAACCGCGGCTGGATCCCGGCGGGCGACGACCAGTACGCCTTCCCCCGCATTCCCGCCACGCCCAAGGGCGAGGTGACCATCACCGGCCGGCTCAAGGCCGACGAGACGGCGGCGGCCAGCGGTATCAAGGATCTGCGGGATCTGCCGCCGCGCCAGGTGATGCTGATCAACAGCGAGCAGCAGCAGGAGCTGGTGGGCCGTACGGTCCTCGGCGGCTATATCGAGCTGACCTCGCCCGTCCCCTCCGGCGGCAGCCCCCAGGCCGTCCCGACCCCCGACCACAGCGAGATCGGGCCGCACATGGCGTACGCGGTCCAGTGGTGGCTGTTCGTCGCCGCCGTGCCCGTGGGCTGGCTGATCCTCGTACGCAACGAGCGGCGCGACCGGATCGCCGCCGCGAAGAAGAAGGCCGACGACGAGGCGGCGGCGCGGTCCGAGCCGGAGCCCGTCCCCGCCGGAGCCTGACGCGCGGGAGCCCGGCACAACAACGCCCGGCACGACCGCGCGCCTGACGCGACAGCGTCACCCGACGCGCCGATGCCCTGCTTAGCGGCGCCGCGCCGAGGGAACAGCCATGGGCGTGACCCAACGCATCGAGGACTACGCGCTCATCGGCGACCTCCAGACCTCCGCCCTGGTCGGCAGGAACGGCTCCATCGACTGGCTGTGCCTTCCTCGCTTCGACTCGCCCGCCTGCTTCGCCGCGCTGCTCGGCACCGACGACAACGGCCACTGGCGCCTCGCCCCCACCGGCGCGGGCGACTGCACCCGGCGCGGCTACGCGGGTGACTCGCTCGTGCTGGAGTCCGTGTGGGAGACCCGGACCGGCACCGTCAAGGTCACCGACTTCATGCCGCAGCGCGATGCCGCCCCCGAGATCATGCGGATCGTCGAGGGCGTCAGCGGCCGGGTCGAGATGAGCGCCACCCTTCGGCTGCGCTTCGACTTCGGCTCCGTCGTGCCGTGGATGCGGCGCTCGCAGGGGCACCGGGTGGCGGTCGCCGGGCCCGACTCCGTCTGGCTGCGCAGCGAGCCCAAGGTCAAGACGTGGGGGCAGCACTACAGCACCTGTTCGTCGTTCACCGTCGAGGCGGGCGAGAAGGTCGCCTTCGTCCTCACCTGGCATCCCTCGCACGAACCCCGCCCGCCGCGCGTCGATCCGTACAAGTCCCTGGCGCGGAGCCTGAAGGACTGGCACAAGTGGTCGGCGCGCTGCCGTTACCAGGGGCCGCACCGCGAGGCCGTGATGCGCTCGCTCATCACCCTCAAGGCGCTCACGTACGGTCCGACGGGCGGGATCGTCGCCGCGCCCACCACCTCTCTGCCCGAGGAGCTGGGCGGGGTGCGGAACTGGGACTACCGCTACTGCTGGCTGCGCGACTCCACCTTGGCGCTGGGGGCGCTGGTCTCCGCCGGCTATCTGACCGAGGCGGCGGCCTGGCGGGACTGGCTGCTGCGCGCGGTCGCCGGGGATCCGGCCGATCTTCAGATCATGTACGGGCTCGGTGGCGAGCGGCGGCTGCCGGAGACCGAGCTGCCGTGGCTGGCCGGTTACGCGCGCTCCGCCCCGGTGCGTACCGGCAACGACGCGGTCAAGCAGCTCCAGCTGGATGTGTACGGCGAGGTCATGGACACCCTCGACCTCGCGCGGACGGCCGGGCTCGCGCCCAAGCCGCACGCGTGGAACATCCAGCTCAGTCTGCTGGGCTTCCTGGAGTCGAAGTGGCGCGAGCCGGACGAGGGGCTGTGGGAGATCCGGGGGCCGCGCCGGCACTTCACGCACTCCAAGGTGATGGTGTGGGTGGCCGCCGACCGGGCCGTACGGACGCTGGAGGCCGATCCGTCGCTCAGCGGCGACGTGGGGCGGTGGCGTGCGATGCGGGACGCCGTCCACCAGGAGGTGTGCGAGAAGGCGTACGACCCGGTGCGCAACACCTTCACCCAGTCGTACGGCTCCACCGAGCTGGACGCGGCGACGCTGCTGATCCCCCGGGTCGGCTTTCTGCCGCCGGACGATCCCCGGGTGGTCGGCACGGTCGACGCGGTACGGGCGGAGCTGGGCCACGAGGGGTTCGTCCGCCGCTACAGCACGGCCTCGGCGTACGGGGTGGACGGGCTGCCGGGCCGTGAGGGAACGTTTCTGGTGTGCTCGTTCTGGCTCGCGGACGCCCTGTACGCGACGGGGCGGCCGGCCGAGGCGGCCGAGCTGTTCCACCGGCTGCTGGCGCTCCGTAACGACGTGGGGCTGCTCTCCGAGGAGTACGACCCGGTGGCCCGGCGCCAACTCGGCAACTACCCGCAGGCGTTCAGCCATATCGGGCTGGTCGTGACCGCCCTCACGCTGGCGGGCCATGCCCTGGCCGGCGACGGCACGGCAGGATAGCCCCATGGATCTTGGACTGAAGGACCGTGTGTACATCGTCACCGGCGCCTCGCGGGGGCTGGGCCGGGCGACGGCTCAGGCGCTCGTCGCGGACGGCGCGAAGGTCGTCGTCTCCGGCCGCCACGAGGAGAGCGTCGCCAAGGCCGTGGCGGAACTCGGCCCCGGCGCCCACGGGGTGAGCGCCGACAACGCCGACCCGGCCGCCGCCGGCCGGCTGGTCGCCGCGGCCCGCGAGCACTTCGGCCGCCTCGACGGCATCCTGATCAGCGTCGGCGGGCCGGCGCCCGGCACGGCCGAGTCGAACACCGACGAGCAGTGGCAGTCGGCGTTCGAGTCGGTGTTCCTGGGCGCGGTACGGCTGGCCCGCGCGGCGGTGGCCGAGCTGGGCGAGGGCGGGGTCGTCGGCTTCGTCCTCTCCGGCTCCGTACACGAACCCATCGGGGGCCTGACCATCTCCAACGGGCTGCGCCCCGGGCTGGCCGGCTTCGCGAAGTCCCTGGCCGACGAGGTCGGCCCGCGCGGTATCCGGGTGGTCGGTCTGCTGCCGTCCCGGATCGACACCGACCGGGTGCGGGAGCTGGACGCGCTGTCGGGCGACCCGGTGGCGGCCCGGGAGGCGAACGAGGCCCGGATCCCGCTGCGGCGGTACGGCACCCCGGAGGAGTTCGGCGCGACGGCCGCGTTCCTGCTCTCCCCGGCGGCCTCGTATCTGACGGGTCTGATGATCCCGGTGGACGGCGGCACCCGCCGGGGCTTCTGACCGCGTACGGCCGCTGTGCCCTTGTCCGGCCCGGCCGCCGTCAGCTGACGCGTTCCGCCCGGTGCCGCGCCGCCCGCAGCCGTACCTCCGCCGGGAGGGACGCGAGGCCCGCCGAGTCGCGGGCCCGCGCCAGGGTCTCGTCGGTGAGGCGGTGCAGGACACCGCCCGGCACCGCGTGCGGTTCCAGCAGCAGCCGTACGCGGGCGCCGGGGCCGGTGCGGCGGCCGGTCAGCCGTACGTCGGCGCGCGCCACCCCGTCCATGGACTCCGCGTCGTCCGCCAGAGCGTTCTCCAGCGCCCGGCCGCGCAGTACGGCGGCCTCGCCGTCGCCGCTGTCGATCAGCACCTCCGCCGACCGGGCGCGCCGGAACTGCGCCAGCAGCCACCACAGGGCGAGGACGACCACGACCGCGAGGACGGCGATGACCACCGGCCACCACCAGCCGTCGCCGCGCCAGCGCTCGCGGTTC
This sequence comes from Streptomyces paludis, assembly GCF_003344965.1. Lineage (NCBI taxonomy): Bacteria > Bacillati > Actinomycetota > Actinomycetes > Kitasatosporales > Streptomycetaceae > Streptomyces > Streptomyces paludis. The sequence goes on from NZ_CP031194.1 coordinate 1,201,306, forward strand.
GCGCGGGTCAGCAGCGCGTCGTGCGGGCCGCCGTACGGCCACCAGGAGGGCACCGCCCAGCCCAGTCCCTGCGCCAGCACCACCCCGCCCGCGCAGAGCAGGATCAGGCCGACGAGGGCCAGCAGTAGCCGGTTGACCAGCCGGAGCATCGTGTCATCCCTTCCTGGCGGGCCTGCGGACACGCACCGTCAGCGCGGGCCGTCTGTCGAGGCCGAGGCCACGGACGCCGTCACCGAGCGCCCGCTCCAGATCGGCCCGTACGTCGTCCAGCGGACGGAAGTGGGACTGGACCCGGACCCGCACCCTCGACCGCCGCATCCGCACCCGCGCGGAGCGCACCCCGGAGACCTCCATCGCCCGGTCGCGCAGCGCGAGTTCGGCCGCCTCCCGGTCGAGTCCGGCCCGGACATGCGTGAACTCCCGGCGCATCGGCAGCAGTCGGCGCAGCCCGGGGGTGAGGGCGAGGGCCAGCAGCCACAGCCCGAGGGCCATGGCGAGGGCGGCGGCGGCCAGCACCCAGGTCCGGTCGAGCGGCTGCCGCTCCAGCTGGCGGGCGAGCTGGCGGCGCCAGGACATCGCCTCATGTCCCGCCCGGACGGCGGCGATGTCGTACAGCAGCAGCCCCGAGGCGCCCAGCACGATCAGCGAGACCACGGTGGCGGGGATCCGGCGGGCGGACCAGAAGCGGGTGGCGCGGGCGGCCGGGCCGTCGTCGTAGTCCGCGAGGGTCGGTACGGGCTCCCGCTCCGGAGCCTCCGCCGGATCCAGCGCGGCGGTGCCGCCCGCGCGCTCCCGCCCCTCGGGCACGGGTCCGCTCACCGGAGCCTCCCCCGCTCGGCGGTCCGCGACTGCGCGGAGTGCAGCCGTTCGACCCGTACGACCACCTCGGGCACTTCCATGTCCGCCAACGTCCTCACCCGGTGCACCACTTGACGGCGGACCGCACCGCACTGCGCTCCGATGTCCGACGGATAGTCCAGCTCGACGCCGACCTGTACGCGGGCGGTGCCGTGGTGCACCGTCACCGTCGCATGCGGCGGACGGCCGCCCTCCGGCACCCCGTCGAGCGCCTCCCGCGCGGCGCGCGCGGCGATCTTCGCGACGACCCGGTCGGCGATCGTCGTCGCCCCCCGGTCGGCCGCCGGCACCCCGTCACCGGCCATCCGCCGTCACCGCCGCCGGTCGTCGCGGTCGCGCGTACGGAAGAGATCGCCCGGCTCCAGATCGCCGTCCACGAACCTGCCCACCACGAACCCGACCACGCCCAGCGCGGCCACCAGCACAAAGGCTCCGAAGCCACCGAAGTATCCGGCGAAACCGAGCGCCATCCCGGCCAACAGGCCGACCACCGCCATACTCATGCTGTGCTCCTCTTCGGCTGAACGGCACGGTCACGCAAGGCCGTTACTGAAGCCGGGAATCCGGCTCGTCGTCATCATCCTCGTCGGGCAGCTTGACGTCACTGACCGCGATGTTGACCTCCACCACTTCGAGGCCCGTCATGCGCTCGACCGACGCGACGACGTTCTCCCGTACGGCGGCGGCGACTTCGGTGATCGAGACGCCGTAGTCGACCACGATCTCCAGATCGAGCGCCGTCTGCACCTCGCCGACCTCGGCCTTGACGCCCCGGCTCACGGACTTGCCGCTGCCGCCGCCGGGGACACGGTCGCGTACCGCGCCGAAGGTACGGGAGATCCCGCTGCCCATGGCGTGTACGCCGAGCACATCGCGGGCCGCGAGGCCGGCGATCTTCTCCACCACGCCGTCCGCGATGGTGGTACGGCCACGCGTGGCCGGGTCGCCGCCACCGCGCTTGGTGACGGGGCTGGCTCCGCCGGGGGGCGCGGACTGGTTACGGGCTGCGGTGTCGGTCATCGCCATTCATCCCTTTCCGGGGCGGTGGGGGACTCCGCTGCCCACATTAGGTGCGCTTGCCCCATCCCGCGCCGTGGATACGGCAGGGTGGAGGAATGACGACCCCTGACGACACCGACGGCTGGACCGCTCTCGTACGGCGTCGGCTCGCCCTGGGCCGGCTGCTCCCCCTGGGCGACGCGGCGGACGGCGCGTGGCTGGCGGAGTCCGCGGCGACGGCCGCGCTGCGGGCGGCCGTGACGGTACCGGGCGCGACGCTCGGCCCCCTCCGCGTCGCCCCGGCCGGGTCGACGCCGCCCTCCGCCTCCCGGCCAAGGGGCCGTGGACTGGGCGTCGGTTTGGGCTGGGCCCGGTTGTGCCCGTGCCGGGGGCCGGGGTGGACGGTCAGGAGCAGCCCTCGGAGATCTCCTGGAAGTTGTCGTAGTGGTCGTACGTGTACCAGACCGCGTGGGTGGCCGGGTCGCGGACGAGGCGTTCGGCGTCGCGTCGCTGGCCACGCGGGCGCGGGTTGACGTCGTACTCCCGGTACTCGTCGGCGCGGGGGAGGTCGCCACTGCGATTGCCGTAGACGTTGCTGCCGCGGATGACGAGGGAGGTGTTCACGACCGCGTAGTCGGTGGGACGAGCCGCCTTGGGCCAGTCCAGCTCCTTCCAGATGGCACAAGCCTCCTTCACCTGGCTGGGGAAGTACTCCACGGGAAGCGGGGGCTCGATGACATCGGCGACGGCCGAGGGCGTCAGGGAGATGCTCAGGGCCGACAGAAAGAGGGCGGCGACGGCCGCGCGGCGTACACCGCGGAAAGTAGTCATTCCCGGCCAACGCCGACACGGACCGTCGGACACGCGCATACGGCCACCATCACCCGGCCGGGTGCTGCCGTCCACCGGGCGGAGGGGGCCGGGGTCGCAGGAGGTGACGTCCCCGGATGTAGAGCGTGATTTGTGCCGCTGAACGCGCATGCAGTCGGCCGATATGCCGCACGCGGCGTTCGGGGGTCCGGGGGTGTCCCCCGGGAAAGCACAGCATGCATCCGGGGATGCGCCTCCGGAGTGCCCCGGCCCCCGGCACCAGACGTGCCGGCCGCACCCCGTACCGCCAAAGCCCCACGGCCCCCTAGCCGGGAGGCGACCCCGCCCCGGCCCCCGGCACCGGGACAACCGGCCCAGCACAGACGCACCGGCCTAGCCGGGAGGCAAAAGGTCTCGCAGACGCCTCCCCTGCGCCGCCCGTTCCGCCGCCCGCTGCTCCGCGAGCGTTCGGGACGTCGCGCCCTGGAGGAGCGCCTTCGTTTCGATGAGGGCGTCGCGCGGCGCCGCCAGGAGCGCTGTGGTCAGGTCGCGTACGGCCGCGTCGAGGTCGGCCGGCGGTACGGCGAGGTTGGCGAGGCCCGTGCGTTCGGCCTCGTCGGCCTGGACGTAGCGGCCCGTCGCGCAGATCTCCAGCGCGCGGGCGTAGCCGACGAGCCCCACGAGGGGGTGGGTGCCGGTGAGGTCGGGGACGAGGCCGAGGCTGGTCTCGCGCATGGCGAACTGGACGTCGGACGCGACGATCCGGAGGTCGCAGGCGAGGGCCAGCTGGAAGCCGGCCCCGATGGCGTGCCCCTGGACCGCCGCGATCGACACCAGGTCGGGGCTCCGCAGCCAGATGAAGCCGTCCTGGTAGGCGGAGATGGTCGCGTCGAGGTCTTCGTCGGACCCCTGTGCGAGGTCCTGGAAGGAGGGCTCCCCGTCGAATCCCTCGGGGGTGAACGCCCGCCGGTCGAGCCCCGCGGAGAAGGATTTTCCTTCCGCGCGCAGCACCACGACCCGCACGCTGCCCGGCAGTGACCGGCCGGCTTGCGTCAACGCCCGCCACAGAGCGGGAGACTGGGCGTTGCGCTTCGCCGGGTTGGTCAGTGTCACCGTGGCAACCGCGTCCTCGACGGTGAGCCGTACGCCGTCCTTGTCGAGCACTGGTTCGAGCGTCATGGGGTGCCTCCGGTTCGGGCAGTCGGCCTCAGGATGCTAAGTGACTGCACAGTAACCACCTGGGCGATCGACGGATCGACCGGGTGGTCACCCGAACCGGTGGCCTCCGGAGGAGAGAGAACCGCGTGCGGCTGTCAGGCCGCCGCGGCCTTCTTGCCTCGCGTAGCCCCGCCGCGTCCTCGCAGCGTGACCCCGGACTCGCTGAGCATGCGGTGGACGAATCCGTAGGAGCGGCCGGTTTCCTCGGCCAGTGCCCGGATGCTCGCACCGCTGTCGTACTTCTTCTTCAGGTCTGCCGCGAGCTTGTCGCGCGCGGCGCCGGTTACCCGGCTGCCCTTCTTCAGAGTCTCGGCCACCCGTGCCTCCTCATGGGAAGTGCGCTCTGGACTTCTCATGATCACCCCTCGCGGCCGTCCTGGCCACCCATTCGGCAAGGTCAGTACGGAGAGCTTGCGCCGGCTACCGCGTTCGAACACGAGCGGAGCCGCGCATTCCAGACGTGACGAGAGACACATCCGTCCGGCGCGTCGGACGAAGGGCCAGGTCAGCCGGGGTACGGGGAGGAAAAGGCCCGATGATGGGGCGACCCGCCCGATCGGTCGGGCACCACACCGGTGGTACGAGACGTACTCACTCAGATGAAGGATCACTGCTGAGCCGAATGATCCATACGGGGTGGATCAGGCGCGGCTCAGGCAGGGATCTGCGTGGATCGGGCGTGATCGCCGTGGGTCAGGCGAGGGCGACGAGATCCGCGTAGTCCGCGCCCCACAGGTCCTCGACCCCGTCCGGCAGCAGGATGATCCGCTCCGGCTCCAGCGCGTGGACGGCGCCCTCGTCGTGCGTGACGAGGATGACCGCGCCCTTGTACGTGCGCAGCGCGCCGAGGATCTCCTCGCGGCTGGCCGGGTCGAGGTTGTTGGTGGGCTCGTCGAGCAGGAGCACATTGGCGGAGGAGACGACCAGGGTGGCCAGCGCCAGCCGGGTCTTCTCGCCGCCGGAGAGCACCCCGGCCGGCTTGTCGACGTCGTCGCCGGAGAAGAGGAAGGAGCCGAGGGTCTTCCGTACGTCGACGAGATCGAGGTCGGGGGCCGAGGAGCGCATGTTCTCCAGGACGGAGCGCTCCGGGTCGAGGGTCTCGTGCTCCTGGGCGTAGTAGCCGAGCTTGAGTCCGTGGCCGGGGGTCACCTGGCCGGTGTCCGGCTTCTCCACGCCGGCGAGCAGCCGCAGGAGGGTGGTCTTGCCGGCGCCGTTGAGGCCGAGGATGACGACGCGGGAGCCCTTGTCGATGGCGAGGTCGACATCGGTGAAGATCTCCAGCGAGCCGTACGACTTGGAGAGGCCCTCGGCCGTGAGGGGGGTCCGGCCGCAGGGGGCGGGCTCGGGGAAGCGCAGCTTGGCGACCTTGTCGGACTGGCGTACCTGCTCCAGTCCGGAGAGCAGCCGCTCGGCGCGGCGGGCCATGTTCTGCGCGGCGACGGTCTTGGTGGCCTTGGCGCGCATCTTGTCGGCCTGGGAGTTGAGCGACGCGGCCTTCTTCTCGGCGTTGGCGCGCTCGCGCTTGCGGCGCTTCTCGTCGGACTCGCGCTGCTGCTGGTAGAGCTTCCAGCCCATGTTGTAGACGTCGATCTGGGAGCGGTTGGCGTCGAGGTAGAAGACCTTGTTGACGACGGTCTCGACCAGGTCGACATCGTGGGAGATCACGATGAAGCCGCCGCGGTACGTCTTGAGGTAGTCGCGCAGCCAGACGATCGAGTCCGCGTCGAGGTGGTTGGTGGGCTCGTCGAGGAGCAGGGTGTCGGCGTCGGAGAAGAGGATGCGGGCCAGCTCGACCCGGCGGCGCTGACCGCCGGAGAGGGTGTGCAGGGGCTGTCCGAGCACCCGGTCGGGCAGGCCGAGCGCGGCGGCGATGGTGGCGGCCTCGGCCTCGGCGGCGTATCCGCCCTTGGTGAGGAACTCCGTCTCCAGGCGCTCGTACTTCTTCATCGCCTTCTCGCGGGTGGCGCCCTGTCCGTTCGCCATCCGGTCCTCGTTCTCGCGCATCTTGCGCAGGACGGAGTCCAGGTCGCGGGCGGAGAGGATGCGGTCGCGGGCGAGGACGTCGAGGTCGCCGGTGCGCGGGTCCTGCGGCAGATAGCCGACCTCGCCGGAGCGGGTGATGGTGCCGCCGGCCGGCTGGCCCTCGCCGGCGAGGCACTTGGTGAGGGTGGTCTTGCCGGCTCCGTTGCGGCCGACCAGACCGATGCGGTCGCCACGGGCGATACGGAACGAGGCGGACTCGATGAGGACGCGGGCTCCGGCGCGCAGCTCGACGCCGGTTGCGGTGATCACGGAAAGACTCCAGGGCGGTATGGACGGCGGAAGAGGGCGGGCGGAGGGATTCTTCGACGCCGGCTAATGCACAAGGAGAAATGCCATGGGGGGCAGTCTACCGGGCGCCGCAACCGCTTTACCCGGGCGGTACGGAGGCGCCGGGTGCGCGGGCGGTATACGGGGCGGCGGCGCGTGCGCCGGTATTCTGCGCGCGCCGACGGACCGCTGTGGCCGTCGGGGAGCGGAGAGTGGTGGCACATGCGGTTCGATGACGACGCCGAGCTGGACACGTCGGAGGTCCAGGACGAGCGCGGCGGCGGGATCCCCGGCGGGGCGACCGCCGTCGGGGGCGGCATCGTGGGGATCATCGTG